>NZ_LFCT01000023.1 GCF_008692605.1 Sphingobium estronivorans | reverse complement strand
GTGCCATGGGCGCTGACGGCGGACATCCCGCACCGGCCCGCTTCTGATGGTGATGGATAACTGACGCCGTGGGGTGGGGGGAATGCGGCCGCTGGAGCTTTCGCCTTCCCCCGCTTTCATCGCACAGCCCGCGTCACGGACCCCGGCCAGCGCCTCATTCAGCGGAACACATGTTCCAGCAGCGGCAGTGTGCCCGCCCATGAAATGTCGCTCGACAATTCATGATAACTCAACCCCTCCAGCTGTTGTTCATGGGCATATTTATCCGTGAAGCCATGATCCGCAGCCCCGAACAGCGTGATCTGATAGTCACGATGCCGCGCATCGATCATTTCCTGCCGAAGCGCCGCGACATCCGCATCCGGCGCCCAGGGGTCGCCCCCGCCGGTGTAGATGACGATCTGGCCTTTGATGCTGCCGGGTTGGGCCTTCTGATAGGTCGTCAGAATACCATGGTAGCTGATCGCGGCGCGCAAATCCGCGCCGCTGCGCGCCAGTTCCAGCGACGTGGTGCCGCCATAGCAGAAACCAAGAGCCGCGATGCGCCTTTCATCGACATAGGGCAGACCCTTCGCGGCATCGAACCATGCGACAGTGCGCGCGCGTTGCTTCGACGGGTTGTCCAGGAACTCCTGATAGGCAGGTCCAAAGCCTTCCGGGCCTGCGCCTTCCAGATGCGCGCCATACATGTCGGTGCAGATCGCAACATAGCCCAGAGCTGCCAGCTTCTTCGCGGCAGGCTCCACGACTTCCTTGTGCGCGATCCCCATGCCGCTGTGCATGACCAGAACAGTCGGGCGGGGTTGATCGCCATCGGGGCGCGCAATATAGCCGCGAAGCAGCGTTCCAGCATGTTCCAGTTCGATCGGCTCCATTGTCTCGAACATCTTCTTCCTTTCCGTTATTATTGTCAGTTTGGCCTACCGGACCGTCGCTCTGCCGCAGTCCGGACCGGTAAGTCGAGACACAACTGCGGCCGCGACCGCCAGGGAAAATGGCTGGGTCGGCCATTCCACGACATTGTGGGCAGGGTTAGCATCGCATGATCCTCGTTCGCACCGCATCCAGAAAGGTCAACCGCGACAGTACGGATGCTCCATTGTGCTCACAGCACTGCGCCCGAAGCCTTCACGAAGGAGGAAAGCATGAAACCTATCTTGCGAAGGGATGCTGCCCCAACGCCGTCAATACATTTGCACCGTTTCCAGTAGATTACCTTCCAAGTCGTGCCAGAACGCAATCAGGGCGCGATGCTGCCTGTCATTCCGCTGTTCGGCGATCTGCCCTCCATTCTGCACCACGCGTTCGATCAGGCCATCAATGTCGTCGGTGAAGAACACATGCACAGTCTGGTCATGCGAAACCGCCCCATCATCCAGGAACTTTATCAGAACGAGAGGGACATGGCCGCCATCGGGGAATTTGAAAAGTATTTCCTCCATCGGCCGGTGATTCATGACGGACTTGAAGCGCATCGCCGGAACAATTCCGAACACATGCTGATAGAAGGCGGCACTACGGTCGAGGTCGCGCACAATCTGCTTGGCCTGGAAGGTCCCGGGCGGCAGGCTCTCCGCGGTTGCGGCGTGCTTGCCTGCCAGATGGCCTTGCCGATCGGGTGGCGCTGTATTCCGTCCCCCATCCTCGGCCTGAGCGGACACGCCGCCAAGGCCCGCGATGGCGACCACGGGCAGGACAAGCCGGCAAGCGTCTGACAACATATTGGCGGTAATCATTTTCTCCTCCTCTTCTTCGGCATACAGGCGCATCGGCCGCAACGGGTGCCTGGTGATGCTCGCCGCCCGGCACACGGTCGAGCCGACAAAAGCCTCCACTGCACCCGATGCCGATTATCGAAAGACAGGTGCCGTAGCTTCAACGGGGTCGAAGCTTTGCTCCCCAATAGTTGAAGGGAAGGTCGGACAAGTGCCGTTGCAATCCCGTCATAAAATCAGGAGGATGAATGATTGGCTTGAACGATGATGAACTCCTCGCGGCCATGCGGCCCGATCTCCGCAATGTCGTCCGGTCCCTGGCAAACCGCCCTGGGGCACGAATGACCCCGCTGGAGATGATCGAATTTAATTGCGAACATGCCAAACGCTTCATGGCCGGTGATTTCGAAGGCATCATGAATCATTCGCTGATCGATGAGCCGGTCTATGAGTTCTATCCCAGCCGTATCCGCGTGAGCGGCAAGGAGGCTGTTCATCGCTATCACGAACTGAACTACAACATCGTGATCGCGCAGGTCGATCCGAAGCGCCGCGTGACACCCGCCGAAGAAAGCGTGACATATACGCGAACCTTTGGTGAAAACAGCTATGGTACCGAGGTCAGCGGTTTGTTCAGGCTTGGCGACGGCGACTATCAGCGCTGCTTCTTTAATGCGGTAATTCCCTTCCAGGATGGCAAGATGGTCGGTGAGCGGGTCTGGAAAGACCAGAAGCTCAGCAATTTCTTCGTCAGCGCGCTGGAAGCGGATGGGACGTTTTTCGATCTGCCCGGCGTGCAGCGATTCTAGACGTAAAAACCAGACGATGAAGGAGAGCCAACATGTCCACAATGACTTTGGAAGCCCGTTCCACGCTCAGGATCATCGATGCGGATACCCATTATACTGAACCCCATGATCTGTGGACCAGCCGCGCGCCCGCATCGTTGCGAGCCCGTGTGCCGCAGGTGAAAGTACATAATGGCGAAAAGGCATGGGTGATCGATGGCGACAAGCTGATCGGTTTTGGCGCCAATCCCGCCAGCGTCATCATGAAGGACGGCAGCAAGCTGAATTCCATGCACAGCTTCCTCGCCACCCAGATCGAGGACGTGCACCCCAGTTCCTACGACATGAAGGCGCGGGTCGCGATGATGGACAGTCAGGGCATCTATGCGCAGGTGGCCTATCCCAACATCATGGGTTTTGGCGGCAGCCGGGCGTCCGACATCGATCCGCAGCTCCGCCTTGCAACGATCCAGATGTATAATGACGCGGTCGCCGAAGCGCAGGCCGAGTCAGGGGACAGGTTCTTCCCGATGTGCATCATACCCTGGTGGGACATGAAAGCTGCACTGGCTGAGATCGAGCGGGCGGCGGAGCTTGGCCTGCGCGGCATCGCGATGGGTTCGGACCCGCACGAGCAGAGGGCCAGCAACGGCGACCAGCTTCCCGACCTGGGTGATCCGCACTGGAATCCGCTGTGGGAGATATGCGAGTCGCTCAATTTTCCGATCAACTTTCACGTCGGCGCCAACGACTCCTCCATGCTCTGGATTGGTGATCTAGGCTGGCCGTCTATGGCTGACAATCTGAAGGCCGCCCTGCAACAGCCTATGCTCAGCATGCAGAACGGGCGCGTTGTCGGAAACATCATATGCTCCGGCCTACTGGACCGCTACACGAAACTGACGTTCGTATCCGTTGAAAGCGGGATTGGATGGATTCCGTTCCTGCTGGAATGCATGGAATTCCAGTTCCACGAAACAGCGAGCGAGTTCAAATTCGACCTGACGCCCGCCGAGTATTTCAGGCGCAATTTCTTGGGCTCATTCTGGTTGGAGAACCGCAATCTTGCCAACGACATCAGGGCGGTAGGCGTCGACAGCGTCATGTTCCAGACCGACTTTCCGCATCCCACATGCCTGTATCCGGTGGGAGACGTCGAAGGCCGGGTTTCGGAACTAACGGCGGAAGAACGCGCCAAAGTGCTCAGCCTGAATGCCGCACGCGTCTATAATATTCCTCTGTCCTGACAAACCGGCGCCGGGCAGTCGGCTCTGCCGTCGCCTCCCCGGCGCCCGCTCAGGCGACCTGTTGCCCTGCATTTGGCAACGGCGGCATGGCGGGTCGCGCCGCAGAAAGCATGACCACGACCACCGCCTGCACCACTGCGAAGGCGACGAACATCATGTCGTAACTGCCCCAGATGTCGTGAATTTCACCCGCTCCAACCGCGCCAAGGGCGACGAATGCCGACTGGATCGGGATCATCAGCCCGCGCAATGTACCGTAGGAAGCGAGGCCGAAGACGTCCGCTTGCAACACCGGAAATAGTGCCGCAAATCCCCCGACTGAAAGGCCGAGCAGGGTGACGAAAATGAATAGCTGCACCGGACTGTGGATCAGGAGGAACGTCGCCGACAGAGGAATACCCACCACCAGCAATCCGATTATGAGGTTGAAGCGGTCGATGCGATCGGCAAAGACCGCCAGCAGCAGCTTGGCCGCGACGGCCGCTCCGGCGTAAGCGGACGCCATGAACGCGCCCTGCGTCATCGTCAGCCCATAGTCCAGGCCCAGCGGCACCACGGAAATGGCAAAGGTCGCCGAAATGCCGAAGGTCAGGGCGATGCTAACGGCGATCAGCCAAAACTGCGGCATCTTCAGGAAGTATCCGACGCTCGCGGGTCGCTCCGCAACGGCCGCGGCCTGATCCGTCGCTCCCGGTTCCAGTTCACCAGGGCGCGGACGTTCGCGCACGAGGATCGCTACCAGCATCAGGAAGATGATGAGGACAAGGCCGGTCACGAACAGCGCGGTCCGCCATCCGAACGCTTCCATGAGCAGCACCGTGGGCACTGGCACGATGACCTTGCCCATCGCCTGTCCGGTGACGGCGAGCGTCATGGCGCGCGCCCGATGAACCTTAAACCATCGCGCAACCAGCACGGTCATCGTCAACATGGCCGCACCGTCCAGACCGATGGCAATGCCGATCGCCAGCGCCATCATGCTGAGCCAGATCCAGTGCGACAAGGACAGGGTGATGAAACCCGCGCCGATCAGAAGGGCGGACACGCCCAGTATCAGTTTCAGGGGAAAGCGATCGAGCGCCCGACCGATAAAGGGCGCCCATATGGCGCTGCCCACATTTATCAGGACGAACGCGCTGTTCATTTCTGCGCGGGACAGACCGAATTCGGCGGACACGGGCACGACATAAAGAGAAAAAGAAGAAACTGTGGAGCCAAATACAAGAATATATATGACCGCAGCCAATATCACGATACGCCAGCCATAATATAATCGCATCCACCCCTCTCCCATATTTTCGAATAATGCATCCTGAAAATCTTATATTTATACAGGAAGCGCTCGCCAGCCATGCAGCGAACGCGTCCTTACATTACATTATTGTATCTTAGGGTTCACCGATGATTGGGAAGTTCGGGTGATCGAACGGTTCGTTGACGCCAATACCCAATCCATCGAAGGAGCGGTGCGGCGCGCCGGTATAAAGCGCATCCGACGGGAAATAGGTCATGGCAAGGCCCCAGCGAACATTATCAGTAAGGTTCGGACCGGCTGAATGCGGTGTCAGCGCATCGTGAATGGTCGCGTCACCCGCATTCAGGTGCAGCGGCGGGCTGACCCCGCACTGCTCCTCTATCCCCGGATAGGCTTCCACCATGTCCTGATCCTCGATATGTGAGTAACGGCCCATCATGCCTAGCCGGTGCCCGCGATCGATGAAACGCAGCGAACCCATTTCCGGGCTGACCGGTGCGAGCGCGAGCCAGAGCATCACCATCGATTCACGATCGAACGGAAAATAGGGGCGGTCCTGATGCCAGCCCGTCGAACCTGATCCGGCCGACGCCTGACGCCCTTTCACGAACAGCGTGTTGCCGATGCGCCGCGCCTTGCGCGGACCCGTGAACGGATTACTCATCAAACGCGCCGCCACATGACCCAGGCTGCGGGAATCGTAAAGGCGCTGGAACGCCTCGCTGGCCTTCGACGGTTCGTTATAAATGTGGAACTGCGCCATCTGGTGACCGCGTAGCCCCTTATCGGCGGCGTTGCCCACGCGACTGACATTTGATTGCAGTTCGCCGTCGGCATCACCCATCATCAGCCGCTGCGCTTCCGACCGCAACAACTCAGCATCTTCCGCGCTGATGAGCTGCGGCAGCTTGACCCAGCCATGCTCGTAAAAAAATTCGCGCTCTGCCTCCGTGACATCGCGCGCCACGATCGTCCGATCCTCCACCATCAACTCTGCCATATCGAAAATATCCTCATCCTTGTTCAGATTACACGCGCACGGCGATGCGACAGAACAGATGCCCAGCTTATGATTGCCAAAACATCTGATAGCACTCAAATTTCATATATTACATGTAATTTTATGTCAATATCTCGCCAGAATCTCCAACACCAGGAGGGCATTATTCCAGCCAGGCCCGCGTTCAGATCAGGTGGACTGGCCGCGCGTCACGGGGAGCAACGCTCCACTGATCGAACGGGCCGCAGGCGAGGCAAGGAACAGGATCACATCCGCTATCGCCTGTGGCTGCACCTATTGTGCGGTATCCGCATCTGGCATGTCGGCCCGATTGACTGGTGTATCGATGATGCTGGGCAGTATCGCATTGGCCGTGATGTTGCTGCCCGCCAGTTCAGCCGCCAGCGCTTCGGTCAACCGATGTACGCCAGCCTTGGACGCGGCGTAGGCGCCCATGCCGGCCCCCGCCTGAACGGCTGCCTGAGCGCCGATATTTACGATCCGACCTGCGGGCGAGCGTTTTAGCGCAGGAAGCGCCGCCCTGGTGATCGTCATGTTGGAGAGAAGGTTCATGGCGAACATCTTCTCCCAGGCGTCAACCCCACCATCTTCAACCGTCTGCCATGTGAAACCTCCAGCAACATTCACGAGGACGTCAACGCCGCCGTGCGCATTCGCCGCGTCAGCCACTGCGCGCTCAGCCATAGCGGTGTCGGTCAGGTCGATCCCTGCAAAATCCATCCCCCGCGCAATGCTGTCCGGGGCAACAGGCGCGAAATCGACTCGCGCAACCCTGTCGCCCTGATCGGCGAAGGCTGCTGCCACGACGCGGCCCAAAACCCCAAAACCACCCGTTACCATGATACTACGTTCACTCACGAATCAGCTCCCATCTTAAAAGTTGTGATAGATAACAGTCGACATCGTCTCCCTGTTCAATCCAAATTGCCGACGGCCGCACCGCACTTATCGACTGTCGACATCGCTCGCACAACTGCTGTTGCTCTCGATCAGCACTTTGGAACCCTCGCTTGGTCCGGTGATGAATGAAGCATCTGGCCGAAACGCTCGCAGCCAACGATCCCCGATTGACTCACCTCCGATTACATGTAATATTTGATATGTGCTACCGATGATAGGAGAGAAATCTTGCCTGAACTGATCACCCCCAAGAATCCCGCGGCCGCGCCGGCAGGCGAGCGCCCCAAAATCAAGCTTTTCCGCTTCGCGGACACCTTCCCCGTGCAGTGGCACGAAAACAAGATCGGTGCGACGCACCGCCCCTGGTGGTTCTACGACGTTCGCGACTCATCGGACTGGTTCAACATTTTCTGCATTTCCTGCCTCCAGCCGGGCCAGTCGGAAGGCTTCCACAGCCACCTGCCCGAGAATGAGGGCCCGTATGAGTGCTGGTACTTGGTCTATCAGGGCAAGGGCCAGGTGCGGACGGAATTTGCCGACTATAATGTCGAAAAGTTCGATGCTGCCTTCATTCCACCGCACGCTTCGCACCAGATGCGCAACAATTCGGACGAACCGCTCTGGTATGCCACACTGTCGTCGCGCGGCGGCCATCCGCTGCGGGTTGATACCTATCAGATGGAATGTTCCGAAGCGCGTCCGGGCTATATGGAAGAATATGAGCGCATCATGGCGGTCCGCCGCGAGAATGGCCTGCCCGTTCCATAAGCGGACCCCCCTCCAACCATAAACAAATCGAAAAGCCACTGAAAAATAACGACGCAGGAGTGGATATGGCCGGGGAACCGAACGCGATTTTCAGGGGCGTCGTGCGCAGCGCGCGACGCACACCCGGCGCAGTGGCTATTCGTTTTGTTGATCGCAGCTGGACATATGCGCAGCTGATTGCGGCCGCGGTCGCCTTTGCCGATGAACTGACCCGCCAGGGCGTTCATGCAGGCGACCGCGTCGCATTTCTGGGGCGCAACAGCGACGCCTATGCAATCGGCTATCTCGCCGTCCAATATCTGGGTGCGATCCACGTACCGATAAACTTCATGCTGCGGGAACATGAGGTCGCCTATATCCTCAATCACAGCGCGCCGCGGCTGTTGTTCACGGACGATGAATTTTCAGCCGTCGCGCGGGCCGCCGTCACGGCCACCGGCCCGCACATCGATTGCCTGCCGCTGCAGGCGCCACAGTCATTCGAGCCCTTCGACTTTGCCGAAGATCAGCGCGAACCGCCAGAACTACCGCAACCGGCGCAGATCGCCTATACCAGCGGCACAGAATCCGCACCCAAGGGCGCGTTGCTCTCGGACCAGGGGCTGGTCCATCAATATCTGAGCTGCATCGCCGTGGGTGAATATCTGGAGAGCGATGTCGTCGTCCACGCGCTGCCACTCTACCATTGCGCCCAGCTTCATTGTTTCCTGATACCGTCGCTGTTCCTGGGCAACGAAAGCATCATTCTCGATCGCGTCGACATTGGCGAAGTCATCGAAACCATCCGGTCGACAGGCGCCACTTCCTTCTTCGCGCCGCCGACGGTCTGGATCGGCATATTGGGTCATCCCGGTTTCGATCCGCAGAAATTGTCCACGCTGCGCAAGGGCTATTATGGCGCCTCGATCATGCCGACGGAGGTCATCCATCGGATGCGGGAGCAACTGCCCTGGCTGCGCTTCTGGAACTATTATGGCCAGACCGAGATCGGCCCGTTGGCGACCGCGCTTCGACCCGAAGAGCATGAAGAGCGGCCCGCTTCCGCCGGCCGGCCGGTGCTGTTCGTCGAAACCCGCGTGGTCGACGACGATATGCGCGACGTGGCACCGGGCGCGGTGGGCGAGATCGTCCATCGCTCCCCGCAACTGCTGATGCGCTATTATCGCGACCCGGAAAAGACCACGGCGGCCTTCGAAGGGGGCTGGTTCCACAGCGGCGATCTGGGAGTGATGGATGACAAGGGCTATATCACGATCGTCGATCGTAAGAAGGACATGATCAATTCGGGCGGCGAGAATGTCGCATCACGCGAGGTGGAAGAAGCCATCTACAAGCATCCCGCTGTGGATGAAGTCGCAGTTGTCGGCCTGCCCGATCCCAAATGGGTAGAGCGGGTCTGCGCAGCCATCGTATTGAAGGCTGGCAGTTCCGCGACCAGCGACGACATATTGCGTGCCTGCGAGAACATGGCCCCGTTCAAGCGCCCGAAGGACATCGCCTTTGTCGCAAGCCTGCCAAAAAATCCGTCGGGGAAGATCTTGAAGCGTGAACTGCGCCAGTTGCTTTCCGACGCGGCGAATATCTGAACAACTTAGTTTTGGGAGATCGACGATGAGTATTCATGCAAAGCCGCTTTCATCATCGTTCGGCGTCGAGATCATTGGACTCGACCCGCGCAATCTGGACGACGAAGGCAAGGAGGCCGTCAAGCTGCTGTTCGACAATCATCATTTCATTCTCTTCCGCAATGCCGGCGTGGACGAGGACCAGCATCTCAACATCGTCAAGGCGATCGGCCCGATTTCCGGCGGCGACGCGCTGATGAAGGACGGCAAACAGTTCACTTACATTTCCAACGTCCATACCGACGGCCGCCTGCCCAATGGCGAGCTTTTCTATCATTCGGACCACATGTTCCTGGAAAAGCCGCTCAAGGGCATCTCGCTCTATTCGATCGAAGCACCCAGGCAGGGCGGTGAAACCCGCTTCTTCAACGCGGCGGCCGCTTATCAGGGCCTGCCGGCCGATCTCAAGGAACGGATCAAGGTTCTGTCGGCCCGGCACGTCTACGACTACAGCGTAAACCGCGGTGACAAGCGGCCAGATGCCGAGCATCTGAGCGACAATGCCGACACCTTCATTCACCCGCTTGTCTGGCATCACCCCGAAAGCGGCACGCCGCTGCTGTTCCTGAGCCGCCTGTTCACAACCGACATCATCGGCCTGGACAAGCAGGAAAGCGACGAACTGCTGGACCAGTTGCTGGACTATGTCGATAGCCGCGGCGACGACTATGTGCACAAATGGGAAGCAGGCGACCTCATCATCTGGGACAATCTGCATCTCCAGCATGCACGCAACGACTTCCCTGCCGGGGAACGCCGCGCACTGCGACGCGTGCCGATCGCCCTGGCCGCGTAAATGACAGGTGGGGAGGGACGGATGGCCCTCCCCCGCTTATGCGGCGCAGATGTGGTCAGGCCCGGATCTGGCATAATATTTTTGTGAATCCTGCATATCGGAAATGGCCGTGCTGTCATGCGCGGCAAACAACGGTGCGCGATTAGCGTCGACTGAATACTGGCTGAAAGATAGGTTCAGCTATTTGGCATGCGCAATACCGTCAAGCGGTAGTCAAGCCGAAAGCGGCGATAAGCAGGCCATAAAAGGAGCAGATGATGATTGAACTATTTGGTGGCGATACGCCCAATGTTATGAAGGTTGTCATTGCTCTGGAGGAACTAGGTCTAGAGTATAAACACAATTATTTCGATATCGTCAACGACAAGGACGATCCGAAATTTCGTGCGGTAAACCCGAACGGCCGGATTCCAGCGATTATCGATAGCGAAGGTATTGACGGCACCCCGCTACCATTGGCCGAGTCTGGTGCAATTCTTTATTATTTGGCAGAAAAGCACGGAGCATTCTACCCTACCGATCTCAAGAAACGCTATGCCACCATGCAGTGGCTGATGTTTCAGATGTCGGGTATCGGCCCGATGTTCGGTCAGTATGTCTATTTCAGCCGTCGTGTTCAGAACCAGCAGCACGGCCACGATCGCTATGCAACAGAAGTGCTTCGCCTTTATGACGTTGTGGAAAAGCGTCTCGGCGAAAGCCGCTTCCTGGCATGCGACGAATATACGATCGCGGACATGGCGACTTTCCCGACGCTTCACTATGTCAAGGTAACGGGCATGAATCGCGCCGATTATCCCAATATCGGCCGTTGGATGGAAGAGATCGCCGCTCGGCCGGCCGTGGATCGCTCATTCAAGGCGATGGGCGATATAGACCTGGAGGCTCCCATGAGCAGCTATCCTTTGACCGAGGATCAGTGGGATCGCATGTTTGGTCGAGGCAAATATTCCCGAGCAAATACCCTCCGAGACGCCTGAACCTCTCGGTCTCGCCGGTTGTGTGGAAATGTCCGGATCACCAGAGGAGCGGTCGTCAAACTGTCGCCAGACGGTTTGGGGGCCGCCACATCATGTTATGAAGAAGGAAGGGTGCTTCCATGACTGTTTCAGGACTGACCGATCGAGAACAGATATACGACCTTAAAGTCCGCTATGGTCGCGCCGTCGATACTTACGACACGGACCTGATGCGTTCCTGCTTCACCGAAGATGCCACCTGGCGCTATGATCCGATCGGCGGCGAGGGCCAGCTCATGCGGGGCTGGGACGAGTTTTCGATCTTCTGGGCCCAGATGCAGGAACCGATGCAATGCACGCATCAGTTTACCAATTTCACCTTCGACATACAGGGCGATGACGCGGCCTATTCCTGCCTGCTGCTGGCGCAGCACTGGCCACGCGGTGCGGATTTTGCCGGCCGCAAGGTGCCTCTTTTCACTGTCGGAGGACGCTATGACAGCCGCGCCCGACGGACGAAAAGCGGATGGCGCATCTATGAGCATCGCGAGACGACGCTGTGGGAATGTGGCGATGCGGGCGCAATATGGGGTCAGCCCGGTCAGGATTCTGCCTGACCTCGCAGACAGTCCCGAGCGCAGCGTGCCGAGCGCGATATGACCGCGAGGGCGCAGCGTCCCTCGCCTTTCATTCGCGACGCCGCATAGTCATCAGGCATCCCAAGAGGAAGGTGCGCCGATGAAACGATATTCGCGGGCGTACAATGCGTCGCCAGCATCCGCACCCACGCTCTCCATGTCGGCGAACCAGGACATGCGGATGATCCGGGCAGCCGATTCCACCTTTTCCCAGTCATAGCTTTCGGTCATGACAAGCTGGTGGGCGACCATATTGTCCACGACCCTGCGTGCGGGGGGAAGCGGCGGCGGCACATTGCCCGCGTCGGCAAAGGTCTGGATCAGCTTGATGCCGGGCGTCCGCTGCTCCAGCGCGGAATCGATCGGCGGTCCGGCAACAATGATTTTCTCCGCGGTGACGACATAAAGTTCGAAACCGCTGAACAGCGACTGGTCGTCCACCAGAACCTGCTGGAAATCCTCCATCGACTTATAGGCTTGAGCGGGCGTCAATAGATGCATGACATCGGGCACGACCCAATGTTCCGTGACGGCAGCGGGAAACCCGTCACCGTCGACGATGTTGACGGTGTAACCGCGCAGCCCTTGCGTCAGCTTTTTCCCCAGTGGCGCATGATTGGTGATATAGTGATGGGCAAAGTTTTCAGTCGTCCTATCGGGATGTCTCTTGAAAAAAAAGATGCTCTTTTCCATGATAATCCTGCTCCTTTTCTGTCATTTGATTTTCCATGGACCTTCCCGGAAAATCATATTGTCGAGCGCGTAGTTACTTCCTTCCCATATAAGCCAGGATATCGATCTTTCCTTCTGGTATGAAGCTCTCGGCCAGTTTGAACTTCTGGATTTTGGTCGCGCTCATCGGCCATTCGTTGACGAAACGGACATAGCGGGGGACTTTGTAGCTCGCGATATTGCCCGCACAATATTCGATGACTTCGGCCTCCGACATGGTTTCGCCGAATTTGAGCTCGATATAGGCGGCTACAACTTCGACCAACCGGTCATCCGGTGCGCCAATGATCTGGGCCATCTTGATCTTGGGATGGCGGGACAGGAAGCCCTCCACCTCAACTGCCGCAACATTTTCGCCGCCGATCTTCAGCATGTCCTTGATGCGGCCGCCATAGGCAAGCTGGCCGTCCTCATCGATCCAGCCGGTGTCGCCGCTACGGAGCCACCCGCCGGGCAGCATCGTCTTGGCCGTCTGCTCCTCATCCTTGAAATAGCCGGAAAAGAGAGGTCCCGCGATCTGGATTTCGCCCTTTACCCCGGTGGGCAATTCTTCGAGCGTTTCCGGGTCGACGATGCGGATTCGATGCGTGCGCAGCGGCTTGCCGACACGCTCGACCCGCTGGTCCAGCGTATCGTGCGGACTTGCCATGGTGCTGATGCCCCCGCTTTCGGTGAGGCCATAGCAGGCAATCTGCGTCGCCTGCGGAATGTCCGCGGCGAATTTGCGGAGCAGGTCGGGCGCGCCGATGTTGATCATCAGGCGCAGGCGCGAAAGGTCACGACGCTTGAAGTCACGATGGTCCGTCATGGCCGCAGTCAGCGCCGGGAAAGCCGAATAGCAAATGGTCGCCCCGGTTCGTTCCATTTCCTCCAGTGCGGGACCGGCCTGGAAATGGGTCTGGCACACGAAGGTCGCGCCCACCTGGCGGCAGGCGTTGAGCGGCAGATGCGACGACAGGTGATAAAGCGGAAGCGGATCCCAGAAAACGTCCTCCTCTGCCAGTTCCAGACGTTCTGCAATCGCCCCCGCCACCTCCACAACGACGCGATGGCTGATCATGCACGCCTTGGGTTGGGCCGTGGTGCCCGATGAGAAGATGATCATCGCGGTGTCATCGGGCTGAACCGCTGCGACACGCTCGGCCAGCATCTCGTCCGAAATGTTGAGGCCACCCTTTTCGAATTCGGCTTCGGTCGGCCACCTGTCTTCATCATGCGCGTTAAAGTGAAAGACGCTGAGAAGCCGCGGCGCACCCTCCACACGCAATTCTTCGCCTGCGCGCCATTTGCCAAGTTCCGGGAACTGACTGCACAGCAGCGCACGCAGGTCGAGATGCGGGCGCGCGGCGCCGGTGATGAACAGTTCCGTGATTTCTGCGTGGCGCAGGACATATTGCAGGTCTTCGCCGCGATAGCGCGCATTGAGAACGACCGCGCACGCGCCGATCATGTTGATGGCGCCGACAAGGACGGCATATTCCCAACTGTTGGGCATCAGTATGCCGATATGTTCTCCCGGCTGGATCCCCAGTGCAAGCAGGTTTCGTGCGCAGGCGATCGTCTGGCGCGCGAATTCGGCATGGCTGGCCTGCCGGTCGCCCAGGATGAACGCGGTCCGATCAGGCCATTTTTGCGCGGCCTGCAAGATGGAATGGCCGATAGTATTGGGTCCCGCATGGAGATCCAGCGCAGAAGACATATTTTATTCCTTGGCTGCAAATATTGTGTCGCGATAGCCGATCTTCCATTCGCCATGCTCGACCACGAACTTGTCGACATATTTCGCGACGACATAGGGTGCTTCCAGCTTCGGCAGGCCGGTCGCATTTTCGCGATAGCTACGATAGACCGTCACATAGGACACCGCTTCGGCCGTTTCGGCGCCGGACACGGTTACCAGCAGATTGGTCGCCGCATGGATCAGCGGATCGGTCGTGAGCTTGTCGAAGAAGGCGCCGATCGCGGCATGGCCCTTGATCTCGCCCGTGTCGGTGCGGTTGAGTACCCCGTCCCGCGCGAACAGCGACACCAACCGTTCGAACTGGCGCGTGTCGACACATTCGCAATATTCCAGCATCAGCCTTTGGCACGCGCGTTCGGCCAGAAGTATGTTCAGATCAGTCATTATCTGTCTCCCAAGTTGCAAGAGCTCACCCCGAATGAGGTCACAGAGATAAACCACCGTCGGCGATGATTGTCTGCCCCGTGATAAAACTTGCCTCGCTCGAACACAGGAAGGCGGTGATGCCGGCGACATCGTCACCGGTGCCGAAACGGCGCAGCGGCGTATTTTTCCTGGACTGTTCCCAGATTTCGTCGCTGTAGATCGAGTCCATCAGCGCACCGCCGATGCCGACCTCCATAATGCCGGGCGCGACCGTGTTGGCGCGTACGCCGAACCGCCCTTCCTCCTTGGCGACGGCGCGGCAGAGCGTTTCCGATCCCGCCTTGGGTACGGCGGACAGGGCGTCGCCAACGACGAACCAGTGCGGCGCGACCGATCCGATATTGACGATGCTCCCGTGCGTCTCGCGCAGCACGGGAAGGACTTGCCGGACGAGGGCAATGAAACCCATCAGTTCCGCCTGCACGGCCTCATGCCACTGGTCAGGCTGCAATTTCGATACATGGATCTGAGGGATGTGAACGCCGGATGAGAAGATCACAGCTCGCAGCGCCCCGCTGCGCGCATGGGCGGCCCGGACGATCTCGGCCAACGCCTGCTCATCGGCGACATCGAGCCGGTGAGACGCAACATCGGCGATCCCACCAAGCTCCTCGCGCAGCGCCTTCGCCTTCGCCTCGTTGGAGCGATAGGTGAAGTCGACATGATCCCAGTCCTGGGCCAGACGCCGCACGATTGCGCTTCCCAGCCCCCCCGTGCCGCCCAGAACCAGAGCGCCGCCTTCCTCTTTGCTCACCCCTCACTTACCTTCCCGAGGGCGTGGGCCGCCCCCCCTTCCAAACCTTTGACGCCAATCTATCGCGATCGCCGCGTCCAAAACCTATCTTGCGACGAGTATCGGCGGGGGACGGCGAATCCGGCGCCCGCAATTCCTTCGTTTCACGGGCCGGGGTGAATGATGACCTTTCTTTGGGAAGGTCGCGCCAGGGAAACCATCGCCATTATGAGCGGATGAAAACGACTATGCCCCCTCACCAGCAAGTGCGCCTGCGCGGCGACGGTCTGTCGCTGGCGGCCGACATATATGGCCCGACATCGGGGCAGCCGGTGATGTTCTTTCACGGCGGCGGGCAGAGCCGCCGGTCCTGGCGCGGCCCGGCGCGCCGCCTGGGCGCGGCAGGATACCAAGCGATCACGGTCGACCTGCGCGGGCACGGCGAGAGCGATTGGGCGACGGACGGCGACTATCTGCTAGACGCCTATGCGCGCGACGTGGAGGCGTTGATCGATAGGCTGGAAGCGCCGGTCGTGCTTGTTGGCGCTTCGCGCGGCGGGCAGTCGGCGCTGGTCGGCGGGTCCCGCAGGCCGGGCCGCGTTGCGCTGATCATGCTGGCGGATGTCGCCCCAGCGATGCGCGACGAAGGGATTGACGAGATCCGCGCCTTTTTTGCCGCGAGCATGAAAGGATTTCGCAATGCCGATGCAGCGGCGGACGCACTCTCTCTTCATCTGGGCCGCGAACGGACCGCCGATACATCGGGCCTGCTGGCGGCGATGCGCCGGGGCGAGGATGGGCTGCTCTACTGGCGCTGGGACCCCGCGACGGTGCGGCCCGAATTCCTCCATCCGCCATCGGAGGGGGAGGCTCTGCTGGCCGCCGCCGGCCGGCTGCGCGATCCGGTCGTGCTGGTACGGGCGGAGCTTTCCAGCATCGTCACCGATGGAAGCGTCGCCCTGTTCCGCGAACTAACGCCGCAGCTCGAGGTCGTGGTCGCCCATGGTGTCGGCCATATGTTCACCGGCGACCAGAATGATGCCTTTGCCGAGACGCTGCTGGAGCGGTTACGGGGAATGGCTGGTGGCTGACGATTCTCTTCGCCTATCGTCGGAAAGGTGCGCGCGCGCCCTGCCCGGCGCCATGCCATCCGATGTTGAAATGCCCTTCGCTTCACTGGCGACGGCAGCAAGAAAATTACCCGAGATTTTTCTGATCACGAAGGGAATGTAAATTGGACCCCTTAAGCAAATTGATGCAGAGATACTGCTTCGCCTATACGGCCACCCATGACTTCAGCGTCGCCGACAAGATCATGGCCGACGACTACACATTCTATATGGGCGAGCACGTCTTCACCGGTCGTGAGGAAGCCTACAAGCCCGCCGCCGACCGCCAGTTCAAAGCCTATCCGGGCCTTGGCTTCACAGTGCATGATTTCTTTTCGAATGGTGATCGCTGCGCCATGTTCTTCAGCGAACATGGTCATTCGCTGCAATATGACACGCCGACCGCGTGGCACGGCGTCAGCCTGTATCGCTGGAATGGCGAGCGGCTGACGGAATGCCGGATCGAGCAGGATTACTATGGCCGCCGCCGTCAGTTGACCAGCAAGCTGCCCGACCCGATCGGCCAGGCCGCCTACGCGCCCTGGACCGTGCCGGTCGAAAAACCGAGCGCAGAAAATGAGCGGATCGTCACCGAATGGATCGAAAAGGGCGGCCTGCTGCGCAGCGCGATCGGCAGTCTGGACGATGAGAGCGTCGCGCCGTCCATCGACCGCGTGCTGTTCAGTGACGAAAGCGCCAGGGTCGTCGACATTCTCTCGGCGGGCAAGCGGGTCGCCTTCCAGGTCGCGATCGACGGTGCCTATGCTGGCGGCCTCCCGGCGCTGGCCGGCCATGAAGGCACCCGCGCGTCGCTCTATGCCACCGGCATCGCCTATGTCGAAAATGGCGCGATCACCAAGATCCGCGCCGTGACCGACCGCTATACGATGGAACGCCGGGTGCTGGCGGTGGCCAAAGGCTGAAAACGGGAAAAATGGGGCCGTCGCTGCGCAAATGGCGACGACCGTCGGGGAGAGTGACTATGTTCCAGCTGGACCTGATCGCGCCGATCGGCGATCTGCTCGGTCGGCAGGCGGCCAAGGCCGCGACCAAAATCGCCTATCAGGATGCGACGCGCGGCGTGACCTATGGCGACCTGCAACACCGGACCGGCAATCTGGCCGGACATCTCGCCGACAACGGCGTCGAGATGGGCGATTGCGTGGCAATCCTGCTGCCCAACTCGGTCAGCTGGGTTGAATCCTGTTTCGCCATCGTGCGCGCGGGGGGCATCGTCGTGCCGATCAGCGTCGAGGCCAGCCAGAGCGAAATCCTGTACCGGCTGACTGACGCGAAGTGCCGCGCCGTCATCACGACGGCGACGGTCGCCTCAACCGTCAGAGCGATCGCCGCAACCGCGAAGATCGACCTGCTCGTCGTTCCGACAGGCTCGACGGAAGCAGGCGACGCGTCCTTTGACAGCTGGAGCCAAAGCCCTGCACCCGCTCCCGCGCGCGACCCTGCAGACATCGACGCGACGACGTTCATCATCTACACCTCCGGCACCACCGGTCAGCCCAAGGGCGTGCAGTTGTCCCTGCGCAACATGCTGTGGGTCACTGCTGCCTGCTGGTCGCCGATCCTGGGGCTCAATGACCAGGACAAGCTGCTCTCGCCGCTGCCGCTCTATCATAGTTATGCGCTGAACCTGACCGTCATCTCCATCCTGGCAACGGGCGCGTCCATCCATCTGATGGAAAAATATTCGACCCGGGAAGCGGTAGACCTGCTTGCGAGCGGTGAATTCACCGTCTTTCCCGCCGTGCCGACGATTTTCCACTATCTGCTCGATACAGCGAAGAAGAACCCGGTCGCGCTGCCGGGCATCCGCGCTTGCGTGACGGCGGGGGCGATCATGGCCGGAACCGCCAATGCGGAGTTCGAGGCGATCTTCGGCGTGCCGCTCCTGGACGGATACGGCATCACCGAAACCGCGACGATGGTGACGATGAACAGCGCCTCGGGCGGACGGATCATGGGGTCGTGCGGCCTGCCCATTCACGGGCTGGCGGTGCGGGTCGTCGACCCCGTGAGCCTGAAGGACAGCGCGCCGGGCGAGGAAGGCGAACTGATCGTTCGCGGACCCAATGTCATGGCGGGCTATTTGAACAAGCCGGAGGAAACCGCCAAGGCCCTGCGAGACGGCTGGTATCATTCGGGCGACCTTGCCCGCGTGGACGCCAACGGCTTCCTGACGATCACAGGGCGGATCAAGGAGCTCATCATCCGGGGCGGCCAGAATATCGCGCCGGCCGAGATTGAGGAAGTCGTGCAGACGCTCGACATCGTACTGGACTGCGCCGTGGTCGGCCTGCCCCACGCGCATCTGGGTGAAGTGCCCGGCCTGTTCATCATCCCGCGAGACAAGGAATTCGACGAGGCAGTGGTTATCGACCATTGCCGGGCGCACCTGTCGTCCTACAAGGTGCCGCAGGTGATCCATATCGTTACGGAAATTCCCCGCACCGGATCGGGCAAGATCATTCGCTACAAGCTGAGAGAACTGGTTTCCTGACCGAAGCCGAACCGCCGCGGTGCGGGACCGAAAAATAACGCGCGATGCGCGACGGGAGAGGAATGACATATGCTGGGACGACTATCCCATACCGTCATCTGCGTTCGCGATCTGGATGTGTCGGTGGCCTTCTATGAAAAGCTTGGCCTGCACAAATTTTTCGAATTCACGCATGATGATCCGATCGCTGGTGCGGTCGTCGGAGTCGAAACGCGAAAGGTGCGGATGGCCTTCATGCGGCTGGGCGCCGACCCCCATGAACCGTTTCTGGACATTGTTCAGTTCGTTGATCCTCCGACGTTTGGCGAACCCTATCCGACGCTGAACAATGTCGGGATTTGCCGTGTCGCCTTCGCGGTCGACGATATCGATCCGGTTTATGAGCGGCTGAAGGCGATGGATGTCGAATTCGTGACACCGCTCCACCGGCTGACGACGCCAACTGGCGATCCGCTAGCCATGGTCTGCTTCAAGGATCCGGACGGAAGCTTCCTGGAGATCATTTCCGGACTCAAGGTCGAATAGTGCGGGATCAGCAGATCCGTACGCTGCATTCGGACGAAGCGGATATCCGCCGCCTGATAATCCTCTACGGCTTTCTGCTGGACGATCGCCGGTTCGATGAGTGGGCGGATCTGTTCACGCCGGATGCGACCTGCATGGGCCATGCGGGTCGCCAGGCCATCGTCGAGGCGATAGCGCACATGCAGACCTCCACCGGCAACAAGCATATCGCCTGTTCCAGCCTCATCAATCTATCAGGCGACAGGGCGCTGGCCTGGACTGATGGTTTTGGCCTGGTCGATGCAGGGCCAGGTGATGGCGATGCCCGAAACTACGCTTTCTTCCCGCTCCGCTACTATGACCAATTCGTGCGGGACAGGGATCGCTGGCGCTTTGCCCGGCGCGATGTACGCTTGGCCGGCCACCCCCCGCCCGAAGGGGCGGTGAAAGTGCCGGCGAGCTGACCGGCCGCGCTCTGCCCTATCTGATTGACGCGCGAAGTCCTGTGACGAAAATGGCCCGGCACCCCCCTTGCGTGCCGGGCCTGCTGCCGCATCGGCCGCCTCAGGCGATCGTCACGGCAGGCGACCGTCGCGTTACCACGGTCTGCGTATTGGTATATTCGGCAAGCCCCTCCAGCGAGTTTTCCACGCCTATGCCCGACTGTTTATGACCGCCGAAGGCCGCGTGCGGGGAGAAGGTGTGGATCTCGTTGATCCAGATCACGCCCGCCTCGATTCGCTCGCCGATGGAGCGGGCAAGATCAGCGTCCGCCGACCAGACCGACGCGGCCAGGCCCATGTCGGTGTCGTTGGCGCGGGCGACGACATCGTCGATATCGTTAAAGCGTAGCAGCGGCAGCACCGGACCGAACGCCTCTTCCTTAACGACGCGCGAGTCTTCGGGCGGGTTGTCGTAAATGGTGACCGGCACGAAATAGCCCTGCCCTTCGGGCACATCGCCGCCCAGCACGGCGTTGAGGCCGTTCGCCTTGGCGTCGGCCAGCAGGTCCTTCACCTTTTCGAACTGCATCTTGTTCTGGATCGGTCCCAGATCGGTGCCCTGCTGCAGGCCGTCGCCGACCTTCACCGTGCGCGCATAGGCAACCAGTTCGTCGCGCAGCGCATCATAGATGTCGTCATGGATGTAGAGCCGCTTGGCCGCGCAGCAGAATTGCGCACTGTTCTGAAACGCGGCCCAGAACAATTCCTTCGCCATCTGCTTGGGATCGACGTCGGGCAGGACGATAGCGGGATCGTTGCCGCCCAGTTCCAGCGTCACTCGCTTGAGGTTCGAGGCGGCGGACGCCATCACCTTCTTGCCCGTGGCGGTGGAGCCGGTGAAGGCGATCTTGGCGATACCGGAATGCTCGGTCATCCAGGCGCCAAGGTCATTGCCGCCCGATATGACGTTCAGCACGCCCACCGGCAGCACGTCGCGCAGCAGTTCGCCGAGCTTCAGCGTACAGAGCGGCGTGTAGGGCGAGGGCTTCAGCACCATCGTGTTACCCGCCACCAGCGCCGGCGCGATCTTCCAGATCGCCAGCAGGATCGGGAAGTTCCACGGCGTGATCGCACCGATGACACCCAGCGGCACATGCCGCATCTCGACCGTGCGCTCGTCATCCTTTTCGAGCACCGTCGTGGCAAGCGACTGGGTCGCGATGCCGCCGCACCAGGCGGCCGAACCACCGACTTCCCAATCGGCACCGGCCTTTGCCTTGCCCTGTTCCAGTGTCAGCAGGCGGGAAAATTCCTCCGCATGGGCGGTCAGCACGTCGCCGATCTTTGTCACCAGCGCCTGCCGTTCCTCGATCGGACGCGCGCTCCAAGCGGGAAAAGCGGCCTTGGCGGACGCCACCGCTTCGTCCAGTTGCGCTTTCGACGCGTCGGGCACGGTGGCGATGACGGCCTCGGTCGCGGGATTATAGGCTTCGAAGCTGGCCGAAGCGCCCACGGCCTTGCCATCGATCGTCATCGAATAATCGGAATAGAAATCGACAGACATCCTGCTGCTCCTATCAAATACGTCGCTTTTTCGGCCCCTGTTACGGCGCGCGCACGGGCAGTGCGCCTATCCTAAGGAGGGAACGGCCTTTGCACTGCGATTTCCTCGGCATGACGTTCCGTTGCGTGGGCAGATGCCGGGGCCGGGCGCCTTACGCGCCCCAGCGCGCAGCCGCCTCCGCCATGGACAGCAGCCCCGGCTCACTGATGGACGGCGGCGTGCCCAGAGTGCGGGGCGCGGGCGCGGGTTGCGCTATGCCGCCGCGCTGGACAAAGGTTTCCCGCGCACGGTTATGGGGATGCAGCGGCGCTTCCGCCATAGACAGAACCGGCGTCACGCAGGCATCGCTCTCCGCGAAAATATCCGCCCATTCGTCGCGCGTCCGGGTGGCGAAAACGGCTGCGAGTTCGGCCTCCATGGCGGGCCAACCGGAGCGGGCATTCTGGTCATAGCCACGATCCTCCAGTCCCAGTCCTCGCACCATCTGCGCGAAGAATTGCGGTTCCAGACAGGCCACGGCCACGTCCCGCCCATCCGCGCAGCGATAGCAGCGGTAAAAGGGTGCGGCGCCGTCCAGCAGGTTCGAAGCGGGCGCGTCCTGCCACAGGCCCTTGGGCGCCCAAGCGTAGAAGAGACTCAACAGCGAAGTAGCGCCATCGCTGATGCAGGCATCGACGATCTGCCCCATGCCCGTCCGCCGCGCCGAGAGGATCGCGCCCAGCACGCCCGCGATCAGGAACATCGCGCCCCCGCCATAGTCACCGACCAGATTGAGCGGCACCGGCGGCGGGGCATCCGGCGTGCCCATGGCGTGCAGCGCGCCCGTGATCGACAGATAGTTGAGGTCGTGCCCGGCGCGCAGGGCGAGCGGACCTGACTGGCCCCATCCGGTCATGCGGCCATAGACCAGCCGCGGATTGCGCGCCAGACATACGTCCGGCCCCACGCCCAGCCGCTCCATCACGCCGGGCCGGAACCCCTCGATCAGCGCGTCAGCCTGTTCGATCAGCTGGAGAAGGCTTTCAACATCACGCTCATCCTTAAGGTTCATGTGCACGACGTTACGGCTGCGGTGAAGAATGTCGCCGCCCACATCCTCCCATGCGCCCACACCAGCGCCGGCGGCACGCGCGACACGGATGATGTCCGCTCCCATGTCCGCCAAGATCATTGCCGCCAGCGGCACCGGACCGATCGCGTCAATCTCTATGATGCGGATGCCCGCCAGCGGTCCTTGGGCGCAGTGTATCACGGGCTATCCTCGCTTTATGGCAGATAGCGATGCTGCATGGGCGAGAGGGCGCGGACTAGAACCTGCTTTTCGATAGGCGCCCCTTCCCTCACACGAACAGGCCCATCCGCTTGGCCCGCAGTGCGGCCTGCGACCTGCGCCGGACGCCCAGCTTGTCGTAGACCTGTTGCAGATACCATTTGACCGTTCCCTCGGTCAGGCCCAGCCGTTCACCGATTTCCCGGTTGCGCAAACCGCCGGCGACCATCGTCAATATCTCCTTTTCCCTGTCCGCCATGCCGGACATCAGGCAAGAGTCGGATGCATCGTCATCATCATCCTCGGTTTCCAGGGCCGGTTCGCCATGGATGAACGACACAATGCGCGATGCGAAGACATCCGCCGGAGTTTCGATATCCGCCTTGCATCCATAGGTTTCGCTTAGGAGCGAGCAGATCACCTCTCCTTCGTCCAGGAAGATGCGGATCCAGCCACAGGGTTCGGCAAGCTCGATCGCGCCGCGAACCGCTCGCCGTGCCTTGAAACGGTCGCCCTGCTGAACCGCAATTTCCGCCAGCAGCAGATAGAATATGACCATGGAGCGTTTCGCGCCGTTGCGCTTCGCCAGTTCGAACCAGCGCGTCGCTACCTTCTGCGCGCGCGCCAGATGGTGACGCTGGATCTCTATCCTGATCCAAGCGATCGCTATCGCCTCGTTCTTCTTTGTCGGCGTCAGCGTGGGCACTGGTTCCTCATCCACCCGGATATCGCCGGCCAGCAGCGCCGCCTCGGCTGCGGCGACCTGCCCGGTCTTGACCAGCACCCGCACCTGTTCGGCAACGACCAGCGCCCGCAGCCTGTCGAGACCACATTCGATGGCAACGAGATGCGCTTCTTCCAGACCCGCCAGCGCTCCTGCCACATCGCTCCGTGCGCAGGCGAGGCGAGCCCGGACGATATATCCCGCCGCGACTTCGTCGACCAGGCCCCACTGGCGGATGACCGGCTGATACTGGTCGATCAGTTGAGCCGATCGGTCCAGGTCTCCCGCATCGTAGAGCAGTTCCGCCAACGGAAGCGCAGGGACTGCGGCAACGCTCGATCCGCGACCGACATGCTCCTCAGCGTAGGACAGCGCTTCTTCCAGGAATTGGCGCGCCACGGCCGTCTTGCCTTGTTCAACCAGCGTCGGCGCCACCGTGGCCTTGAGCGCAATCGAGGCAAATTCCGATCCCGGACGCGCCAGCGCGCGCTTCGTTTCAGCTTCAAGCTTCAATATGTCGTTGAAATGATAAAGTTCGCGCCGGGCCGACATGAGCTGGGCTACCAGCGTGCAGCTGAGATAGGGTTGATCATCGCCCAGTTCGAGCAGCAATTTCCCCGCATCGGCCTCGACCAGATGCAGATTGTCGCGCGCCGATTCCAGCACCAAGCGGCGATGCCGAACCAGATGCCCAAGCAGGACATTGTCGGGCTCGCGCTCGGCGATTTCAGCGGCCGCGTTGATGAAGCGCTCCGCCGTCGCATAGGCAAGCGAACGGGTACGCCGCCATGCCAGCGCGAGTAGCAACATCGGCCGCGTGCTCAGCACCGACCAGGGTAGGTCCGTCGCCAGTTCATCGATATAATAGAGATAGCCCGCATTGATCATCTTGTTCGCCAAGACATCGAGCCGGTCGGCGATGAATTCGCGGTCCCTGGTCAGCTGGGCATGCTGCAGCGCTAGGAAGCCTTCTCCGTTTTCCGCATAACAAAGACTGGCGCGTCGATGGAGCTCGGCCGCCAGTTCGGGCATGCGCTCCGCCATGAAATCCGCCGTCATCTTGCGAAACAGCGGATGATAAACATAGCTGTGCCGCTTGTCTTCTACATTGGTCAGAAACAGGCCGCCACGGTACACCATGTCTAGCGTCTCGCGCGCGCTTTCGTCCGCCATGACCGCCGCGCAAGTCGAAGGCGTGAGTTCCGTCAGCACCGAAGTTTCGAGCAGGAAGCGGCGGATTTGGTCGGGCAGGTCGGCGACGACCTCCTCCTGAAAATAGCTCGTCAGCTCCGCATGCAGGCTTTCCGAAGGCCGCTTCCAGTTCCCCCCGCGTGCCTTTTGCCAGAGATAATTTTCCCCGGCCATCACTAGCCCTGAAGCCCAGCCGTCCATTTCCTCGATGATCTTGTGCATCGCTTCCGCATCGATCGGAATGCCGGCGACGCGCGATACCAGCTCGGTCGCTTCATCAGGTTTGAAACGTAGATCGGCGGGGCCCACTTCCACCAGAAAGCCCAGCGCGCGGATACGGGAAATCGGGATAGCGATGGCCGCGCGCGAAATCAAAATGGTCGTGATGGCATCACGCGCGCCGGCGATAAGCGCGCTGAGAAAATCCCAGACATCGGGCGGCAGCAATTGCGCGTCATCGATGATGAGAATCAGCTTGTCGGTATATTGAACCGCGAGCCGTGCAAGCCAGATGTCGATATCGTCGCTCGCGTCAAACGCGGGCCAGTCCAGACCGGCTGCCCTGCCCGCTTCCTTCAGCGCAAGAAGGAAGGAGGGAAAATCGCGGATGCCTGCCCTCACCGCCAACCAAAGCGCAGGCCGGCCCTCGTTTCTCAGGCTTTCGAACCATTGGAGAGCCGCCGTGGTCTTGCCGCTGCCCGCGTGCCCGATGATCGTGGTGAGGCGAGACTCCGCGACTTTGCGGGTCAGTCCTTTCAAGGCGGTACGGGTTACCAGAACCGTCCTGGGCTGCGGGGCAACGATCGCCGTGGGCACCAGCGCCATTTTGACCTCTCCTATCTTTCGCCGGGTTTCCCGTATTTGAGCATCAATCAAGCACCTTCAACCGCTTTCTACTCCTATCTTTAGATATGATAAATACAGGTGAGGCTGTTCGGCAAGGGAAAGCTTTGCCTCGCCCGCAGCAAAATATGGGACGACGCGTGCAAGCCTATCCGCCGACAGGTCCGCTTTTTTAACATCCCGGCATCAAGGGAAGCTGACATTCAGGGAGAACCGCGATGACCATCTCATGCCGAAAGGCCGACAAGGAATGAGCCAGGATCTGTTCCGTCTAGACAATAAGGTCGCCTTGGTCACGGGCGGCGCTCAGGGGCTCGGCCGTATGATCGCCGAAGGGCTGCTGCGCGTCGGTGCCACCGTGGCCATCACCTCGCGCAAAGCCGACATTTGTGAAAAGGCGGCGGAGGAAATGACGGCACTGGGCCGCTGCGTGCCGCTACCCGCCGACCTGTCCACGCCGGAAGCCGCCGTCGAGCTGGCTGCGCGCTTCCGCGAAACGCTGGGCGCCTGCCATATCCTCGTCAACAATGCCGGCAAGACCTGGGGCGGCGCGATCGACAGCTTCCCCGACAAGGCATGGCCCAGCGTCATGAGCGTCAATGTGCAGACGCCCTTCACGCTGGTGCGCGAACTGCTGCCCGAACTCAGCGCAGCGGGCACCCCCGACGATCCGGCGCGGATCATCAATATTGGGTCAGTGGCGGGCGTGAAGACAGAGAAGCTGCAAGCCTATAGCTATGCGGCATCCAAGGCCGCGATCCACATGCTAACCCGCGATCTCGCCGGCGACCTAGCGGCACGCAACATCACGGTCAATGCCGTCATCCCCGGCTATTTCCCGACTAAGATGACTGCCCATATGCGTGAAGAGGACGCCGTCGATCCCACATTGCTGTCGCATATCCCGGTGAAGCGGCTCGGCAGGCCGGAAGACATCGCAGGCACCGTCATCTTCCTTTGCTCGCGCGGCGGAGGCTATGTGACGGGGACTCTGCTGCCGGTGGATGGTGGCCTGGTGGGTTGCGGATAAAGTAATCGCCCGACCCCGTCGGAAACTATCCCGTTCGGGCTGAGCCCTTCGACAGGCTCAGCCCGAATGGAGGCTGAGGGTCAGGGCAGGTTCTTCAAAGCGACCATCCGCCGCCGGCGACGATGGTCTGGCCGGTGATATAATCCGCCTCGGGCAGGCACAGCAGGTAGACCGCGCCTGCCGCTTCCTCCGGCGTGCCCGCGCGGCCCAGCGGGATGCCGCTTTCCATCGCGTCGAGAATCTCCTGGCTGACCCCAGCCTTGATCTCCTTGCCTTTCATGGTGATGGAGGATTTGCCCGCCTCGCCCGCCGTCATGCGCGTCATGATGACACCGAAGGCAACCGCGTTCACTGTCACATTATAACGGCCCCATTCCTTCATCAGCGTGTTGGTGACGCCCACGACGCCCATCTTGCCCGCCGCATAGGCGACCTGCCCCGCATTGCCGCCAAGACCGGCCACGGACGAGATGTTGACGACGGTACGGCGCTTCGCCCGGCCGGTGGCGGCGATTTCCGCCTTGGCTGCTTCCGCAATGACGGGCTGTGCGGCGCGCAGGATGCGGAAGGGCGCGTTCAGGTGGACGTCGATCATCGCCGCCCATTGTTCATCGCTCGTCTTCTGGATCACCGCATCCCAGGCATAGCCCGCATTGTTGATGATGATGTCGATCGTGCCGAAGGCGTCTATGGCCGCTTTGACGAATTTCTGCGCGAAATCGGGCGCGGTTACGTCACCGATACAGGCGACCGCGCGTCCACCCGCTGCCTCGATCTCGCCGACCGTCTCATCCGCGAACGTCGCGTCCAGATCATTCACCACGACGCTGGCGCCGGCGCCCGCCAATTTAAGCGCGATCGCCTTGCCGATCCCCCGACCCGAACCCGAAACCAGTGCGACCTTATTCTGTAGAACCTTCAACCAAACTTCTCCCTCGCCCGCTCTCGGGCCCCTATCAACTGAGCTTGCGCTCATCCAGCCCCAGCGACCGGCCGATGATCTCGCGCATGATTTCCGATGTGCCCGCGAAAATACGGCTGATCCGGGCATCGGCATACATGCGGCAAATGCGATATTCGTTCATATAGCCCGCGCCGCCGTGCAACTGGACACATTCGTCCATAACCCGGCCTTCCAGTTCGCTGGTCAGCAGCTTCGCCGCCGAGGCATCCTCGGCCTTCAGTTCGCCTGCGTTGAGCAGCAAGACGCACTGGTCGACATAGGTCTGCGCCATGTCCAGCTCGGCGCGGATCGTCGCCATCTTGAAGCGCGTATTCTGGAACGCTCCAATGGGTTTGCCGAAGGCACGGCGTTCCTTGACGAAGTCCAGCGTGATGTCGAACGCCGTCTGCGCTGTCGCCAGAAAGCCAATCGCCGCGACCAGCCTTTCCTGCGCAAGAAAGCGAGCGAGATAGCCGAAGCCCTGACCCGGATCACCCAGCACATTGGCCTTGGGCACCTTCACATCGTTGAAAAACAGCTCGGCGGTGTCCTGTGATTTCAGGCCCATCTTGTCGAGCTTGCGCCCACGCTCGAAACCTTCCATCCCCCGTTCGACGACGAACAGGCCCAGGCTGTGCTTCACATCGGGATCGGTGCGCGCGGCGACGACCACCAGATCCGACAATATGCCGTTGGAGATATAGGTCTTCGCCCCATTGAGCAGCCAGTGATCGCCCTTGTCTTCGGCCCGCGTGCGGATGCCCGCCAGGTCCGATCCGGTCGACGGCTCGGTCATCGCCACGGCCAGGATCTTCTCGCCGCTGACGATGCCGGGCATCCAGCGGTCCTTCTGCTCGTCGGTCCCGAGCTTGGCTATATAAGGCGCGACAAGATCATTATGCAGGTTGATGTAAAAGCCGATGTCGCCATGGCGCATATTTTCTTCGATGATGATCTGCTCGAAGCGGAAGTCATCGATGCCCGCGCCGCCATATTTCTCATCGGCCCAGGTGCAGATCAGCCCCTGCGCCCCGGCCTTCAGAAACAGTTCGCGGTCAACGATGCCCTCTTCGCGGAACCGATCGACATGCGGCGCCACTTCGGCCTGCATGAATTTGATGACGCTTTCCCGGAACTGCTCATGCTCCGCTTCAAAGATCAGCCTTTTCATGCCATTTCCCGCTCCTTGATCGGCGCAGCCTCTCCATAGAAGGGCTCGCGCCGCTGCGCCTTATTCCGCAGCCAGGCGGAAGGCAGAAAGCGGTCCCCGAACTTCATGGCCAGTTGGTCCGCCCGCGCCACGAAATTCTCGATGCCAACGGTGTCGATATAGCTGATCGTGCCGCCGGTCCAAAGCGGGAAGCCCCAGCCATAGACCGCGCCCAGATCCGCGTCCTGCGGCGTTTCGAGCACGCCTTCCTCCAGGCAGCGCGCGGTTTCCATCGCCTGAGCGTAGAGGAAACGCTGCTTCAGCTCGTCTTGATCGGGCTGTTGCGCCGCGACCGGGAAATGCTCGGCAAGGCCCTTCCAGATACGCTTCGACCCGCCTTGGGGATAATCATAGAAGCCGCCGCCGGCCTTCCGGCTGCCGCGCCCCATGCCGATCATCTTCCTCAACACCGGCAGGCCGCTCTCGATCGTGTAAGTGTTGCCTTCCGTGCCGGCCGCGTCGTCGACGATCTTGACCGGCAGTTCCATCGTCACCTCATCAAGCAGCGCCAGCGGCCCGGTTGGGAAGCCGGCAGCCTTCGCGGCATTTTCGATACGCGCCGGATCGATGCCCTCCTCCACCATCGCCACGCCTTCGAAGATGAACATGCGGAACACGCGGCTGGTGTAGAAGCCCCGGCTGTCGTTCACCACGATCGGCGTCTTGCGCAGTTGAGCAATGAAGTCCAGCGTGCGCGCCAGCGTCTCGTCCGAGGTCTGCTTGCCGCGGATCACCTCGACCAGGCCCATCCGGTCGACCGGCGAGAAGAAGTGGGTGCCGATATATTTGTCGGGCCGGCTCGATGCCTGCGCCAACTGGGAAATCGGCAGCGTCGACGTGTTCGATCCGAATATGGCGCTCGGCGGGATCACCGTCTCGGCCTTGCGGGTCGTGTCGGCCTTGATGCCGATATCCTCGAACACGGCCTCGACAATCATGTCGCAGCCGTCGAGCAGCGCATAATCGTCGGTCGGAGTGATCCGTCCCAGCACCTCGTCCGCCCTGGCCTGGGTCAGCTTGCCTTTTTCGACCAGCTTGCCCTGCACCTTGACCGAATAATCCTTGCCCTTCTGCGCGGTCGGTACGTCGCGGTCGAGCAGCACGACCTCAATCCCCGCACTGGCCGAAACATAGGCGATGCCCGCGCCCATCATGCCCGCGCCGAGCACGCCGACCTTCTTCACCTCGCTCTTTGCCACACCTGCGGGGCGGCGGGCGCCCTTTTCGGCGGCTTGCTTCGAAATGAAACTGGTGCGGATGATGTTGGTCGCGACCGGATCGCTCAGCAGCTTGGCGAAATACTTGCCCTCGACGGTCAGCGCCTTGTCGAACGGTAGCTGGAGTCCTTCGAATACGCAGGACAGGATGGCGAGCGGCGCAGGCGTGTTGTAGCCCTTCTTGGCGATGTTCGCCGCCGCGAGCGTATAGGCCAGCGCGTCCTCGGGCACGGTCATGCCCTTCTTCTGCGGCGGCACCCAGCCCTTGACGTCCCAGGGCTTGACCGGAGCAGGACCAGTCGCCAGCCAGGCGCGGGCATGATCGATCAGCGCGTCCCCCGGCGCGACTTCGTCCACGATCTTGAGCTTCAGCGCCTCTGCGGGCGCGACGGTGCGGCCCGACAGCAGCAGGTCGAGCGCGGTCTTCATGCCCGCGATGATGCCCAAGCGCACCGTGCCGCCCGATCCGGGCAGCAGCCCAACATTGACTTCAGGCAGGCCGACCACTGCCTTGGCATCGTCAACCAGGATACGGTAATGGCAAGCCAGCGCCAGTTCGAAACCGCCGCCCAGCGCGAGGCCGTTGATAGCCGCAACCCAGGGCTTGCCGGACATTTCCATCGCGCGGTGCATCTGCGTCGCCTTCTGCGAAAAGGCATAGGCTTCCTGCTTGCTATAACCGCGTACAAGCTGCTTCAGATCCGCACCCGCCATGAACGCCTTCTTCGCGCTGGTCAGGATCACGCCCTTGATGCTGTCGTCGGCGGCAATCGCGGCGGTCGCCTCCGCCATGTCGGCGATGAAGGCGTCGTTGACGATGTTCATCGACTCATCGGCATTGTCGAGGATGAGGGTAGCGAAGCCGTCGGCGGCCTTTTCGATCTTCATGTGTCGCATGTTCTTGGCTTTCCGCTTCGCGCTCAGACGCGCTCGATGATGCAGGCTGTGCCCAGGCCGTTGGCCGCGCACAGGGAAATGGCTCCGGTGTTGAGGTCACGCCGTTCCAGTTCGTCGAGGACGGTGCCCACCAGCATCGCGCCAGTCGCGCCTAACGGATGGCCCATGGCGATGGCGCCGCCATTCACGTTCATCCGGTCATGCGGCACATCCATCTCTTTCATGAAGCGCATGACGACGCTGGCGAAAGCCTCGTTCAGCTCCCAGAGGTCAATGTCGTCCTTGCTCATGCCCGCGGACCTCAGCGCCTTCTGGCAGACCGCCGTCGGGGCGGAGAGCATGATGGTCGGTTCCGATCCGATATTGGCATAGGCGCGCACGCGGCCACGCGGCTTCAAGCCCGCCTTCTCCCCGAACTCCTTCGATCCGATGAGGACGAGGCCCGCGCCATCAACGATGCCGGAGCTATTGCCGCCATGATGGACATAGTTCAGTTCCTCGATCTGCGGATAACGGTCCTTGACCACCGCCTCGAAGCCCGCCTTGCCGAACCCTTCGAAAGAGGGCTTGAGCTTCGCCAGATTGTCCAGCGTCGTGCCGGGGCGCATATGCTCGTCATGGTCGAGGATCACGTCGCCCAGTACATCCTTCACCGGCACGATCGCGCCCTTGAAGCGTCCCTCGGCCCAGGCCTGCGCCGCCCGGTTCTGGCTTTCGACCGCGAATGCGTCCACATCTTCGCGGCTGAAGCCGTCCAGCGTCGCGATCAGGTCCGCGCCGATGCCCTGCGGCGCATAATGGTTGGTGTAGGCGATCGTCGGGTCGGCGGTCCAGGCGCCGCTGTCATAACCCATGACGGTGCGGCTCATCGATTCAACGCCGCCGCCGATGCCCGCTTGGATCATGCCCGAATGGATCTGCGCCGAGATCAGGTTGACCGCGTCAAGGCCCGTGGCGCAGAAGCGGTGGATCTGCTGGCCGCCGACCGTTTGGGCATAGCCAGCCTGCAGCACCGCCGCGCGGGCAAGCACGCCCCCCTGTTCGCCGACCGGCTGGGCCATGCCGATGATCACATCGTCCAGCAGTGCAGTGTCGAGCGCATTGCGCTCCCGCACCGCCTGCAGCAGTTGCGTCGCCATCTGCACGGACGGAATTTCATGCAGCGCTCCGTCCGGGCGACCCTTGCCACGGGGGGTGCGTACATGATCGTAAATATAGGCTTCCATCGATCTATCCTGCTAAACGCTGGGCCTTGTTGAGCCAGGCCATACGCTCACATTGAATCGACCGACGCTCTCGCCACCTATCGAAGGGCGGGTCGAGAGCTGCTCGCGCAGCGGTTTCCCCTATTCGGTGTATAGAGCGCGAAGACGCGCGATCTTGAGCTGGTCGAGTCCCAGACGGTCCCGCAGATAGGCTTTCGCGCCGCCGGGATAGCCGTCGATGAGCTTGAACACCGCCTCGATCGATGGCCGTGCCGAACTGACCATCACCTTCGTCATGGCGGGGGGAAGCTTCCCCCAGGTCTGCGCAGCAGGGCCGACTTGAGCCATCTGAAAATAGCGATTCGTCAAAAGATAATCCTGGATCACGGTTTCGCGCGGAACGCCGAGCGCCGTCAGCACGAGGGCGGCGGCAATGCCCGTGCGGTCCCGCCCGGCAGAACAATGGAAGGCGAGCGGCACCTTCCCTGCCAGCAACTGGTCGAACAGCCGTCGATACTGACCATTGAACTGGTCGAGGATAACCGGATACATCTCTACCATCTTGGCCTGGACTTCGTCGGGCGTCATGTCCTGGAGGTTGGTCATGTGCCGGCCCAGAATGGCGAAATCATAATCATCGGCCAGGATTTGCGGCGCCTGACCCGTCGGCCAGTCTGTCGGTTCCGCCGCACGTTCCTGCGTCGACCGGAAATCGACCTCCGTCCGCAGGCCGAGCATTTTGAGGTAGCTGAAATCCGCCGGGGTCAGCGCATGCAAGGACCCCGAACGGAACAGCAGGCCCCAGCGAACATGGCGATGGTCTTCGGTCGGATAGCCGCCCAGGTCTCTGAAATTCTGCCCACCGTCCAGAGGCAGCGCCCGATCGTAGCTGTACTGCGCCGGCGGCTGAGGCAGCGCGGCAGGGGCTTCAGCGGCGGCGATCTCAAACGGCAGCGCCAAAACCAACAACAATCTGGAAAAGCACCCGGCTGCGGATCGGGAAAATTTCATCATCTGACCCTTACTCAAACTGCTGCTTTGTCGCCTGGCCGATTTCCGCGCTTTCGCCACTCGTGCGTCCATACCACGCAGCCCCATCGAAAGATGCCATGATATGGACTGAGAACTTATTCCAACCTATCGTGTGATAGTGGCCTCTCCCCCTGCTGTCATATTGGGAGTTTGACCGTCAGGGCAAGCCAAGCCTTTGGTCCATCCAACCGCTTTAAGGGGGGGGAATCGTGCAAACTCGGTCAAATCGTGAAGATTCTGACAGCGGAGCCCCCCTTGGTCCGCTGCGAGAGCGGACCTTCCGTAACATCTGGTCGGCCAGCATCTTCAGCAATCTAGGTCAGTTGATGTTCGGTGTTGCCGCAGCCTGGGAAATGACCCGGCTCAGCCATTCGCCCACGATGGTGGCTATGATCCAGACCGCAATGATGCTGCCCATAGTCGCAGTCACTCTCCCCGCTGGCGCGCTTGCCGATATGCTGGACCGCCGTAAGGTGGCAATGGCAGGGCTTGGCTTTTCGGCGCTGGCAGTCAGCGTTCTGGCCGCCATTGCCATTCTGGGCGCCACCACATCCTGGCTTCTCCTGGCTTTCTGCGCAATGGTTGGCATTGGTACGGCCCTCTTCTCGCCATCATGGCAAGCATCGATCCCGGAACAGGTTTCGCGGCCCAATCTCACTGCCGCCATTGCCCTGTCATCGATCAGCTATAATATTGCCCGCAGCTTTGGCCCGGCGCTGGGCGGCATTGTCATCGTTCTATCGGGAGCGAAGGCGGTCTTCGTGCTTACCGCAGGGTGCTATCTTCCCCTGCTTGCAGCCTTCTTCTGCTGGAAGCGAAACCAGATTCCTTCCCGCCTGCCACCGGAACGGATTGACCGCGCCATTCAATCGGGCATGCGATACGCCCTCCACTCTCCGGGCATCCGCGCTGTTCTCGTCTGCACGCTGCTGTTTGGCTTTGGGGCCAATGCTACAATATTGGCGATGGCCCCCCTCATCGTCAAAGACCTGCTTTCAGGAAACGCGATCACGCTTGGTGTCCTGCTAGGCTCGCAGGGAGCGGGCGCAATCGCGGGCGCGACAATGGTGAGCCGCATCCGCACGCGGTTTGAAACGGAGGCCGCGATTCGAATCGCGGCCGTGGTCGCCGGGTTATCGCTGATGGTGATTGGGTTCAGCCACTCGACAGCCCTTACTGTTGCGGCGTTCTTCATTTTCGGCATCGTGTATATCATCACGGCGGCTCTGCTGAATGTGAGCCTCCAACTCTCCGTGCCCAGATGGGTGGTCGCACGCACATTATCGCTGTTCACATGCGCGATGACTGCGGGCATCGCCGCCGGTGCCACAGTTTGGGGTATGATTGCGGCCGCGCATGGCGTGGGTATCGCCATCATCTTGTCAGGCGTCTTCTCAATCCTCACTTGCGGCGCCGGATACTTTCTAGCTCTCCCCGGCAACATGGAAGAAGTGCAGGCGCCAGCTAAGCTCACGCACGAACCCGACGTCGGGATGCCGCTGACCATGCGCTCGGGGCCAATTGTGATTGAGGCCGAATATGACGTCGATCCGGAACAGGCCCGCGCCTTTTATGAAATCATGATGAAGCTGCGACGCGCGCGGCAGCAAATCGGCGCCTTCAACTGGTCGGTCGCACGGGACATTGCCAATCCTGCCATATGGACCGAGCGTTATCAGTGCCCGACATGGGGGGACTATCTGCACATGCGCGATCGCTATTCCGGAGCGGAGATCGAGTTGCAGTTGCAGGCCAATGCCTTTCATCGCGGGGGAACGCGGAAAGCCACTCGGCGCCTGGAGCGCCCCTATGGCTCGGTACGCTGGAAGGCGGATTCGTTGGATTCAAAGCAAGAGCTGCTTCCGTATTTCAGTCCCACGGGTTCGGTTTAGCGCCTTCCCAGACACCAACATCGCACTTGGCGCGAACGAAGAGCGGTACGAACGGTGGGCGTATCCGAGCCGGACTCGGCGGTGTCTATGGCATCCGGACCTCGCTCCCGACCGAGCGCATGATAGATCCCGATTGTGTCCGCGCATACAAAGGGCTGGCGACAGGATGGAAATATCCGCCATCGTCATTTTCCGCTCTTAAGTCTGACCTGAGACGGAAGGTTGGCGAGGCCCGGCAATCTTCCACTCAGCCCTGGCGGGCGTGACATTCGCTCAAACCCAAATCTGCCAGTATCTTCGTCGTATGTTCACCCAGCTTTGGCACGGGGTCCATACGGGCAGCGGTTTGTCCAGGCGGCAATAGGGCGGGTATGGAACCTACGCCGCTTCCAACCTGTGTCCATCGACCCCGCGCCGCCAGTTGGGGGTGCGTCCACAGGTCCGATACCTGACTGACGCTGGCGTTGGCGATCTTCGCCGCATCGAGCCTTCGAAGAACTTCCTCGCGAAGCAGTTCGGCGAACGCCTTTTCGATGATGGCTTTCAAGGCGCCGCGGTTCGCCGAGCGGAGGGAATTGGTCCGGAAACGCTCATCATGGGCGATGTCCCGATCCAGCAGGACGACGTCGCAGAAGGACGCCCATTCCCGTTCGTTCTGGACGCCCAGCATGACGCTACCGTCATTGGCCTGAAACGGCCCATAGGGATAGATTGTGGCGTGGCTTGCGCCCGCACGGGGCGGCGGGGCAGCGCCTTCAAATCCGTAATACATGGGAAAAGACATCCATTCCGCCATCGCTTCGAGCATGGATATGTCGATATGTCGCCCCTCACCCGTTTCCCGACGCAAGAGGAGCGCCGACAGGATGTTCGAATAGGCGTACATGCCGGCGGCTATGTCGGCGATGGAGCATCCCGCCTTCGCGACGTCGGCGGCATCGCCGGTCACCGACAGGAAGCCGCTTTCAGCCTGGATCAACAGGTCATACGCCTTGCGATCTCTGTGCGGTCCGTCCTGGCCGTAACCTGAAATCTCGCACATTATGATGCCAGGATTGATGGCCTTCAACGCCTGATAGTCCAAACCGAGACGCTGCATGGAACCGGGGGCAAGATTCTGGACGACGACGTCCGCTTTGCGGATCAGCGCGCGCAGCGCTTCCAGCCCGAAATCGGACTTAAGGTCGAGTTCGATGCTCTCCTTGGAGCGGTTGCACCACACGAAATGGGAGGAGAGTCCGCGCACCCGTTCGTCATAGTTACGCGCAAAATCCCCGGAGCCGGGCCGCTCAACCTTGATCACTCGGGCGCCGAGGTCAGCCAACTGACGCGTCGCGAACGGAGCCGCAATCGCATGTTCGAGGCTAACGACGGTAATCTCCTCAAGAGGTTTCATTCGTTCCATCCATGCTGCACAGCAGCGTTATCCCGCGCTACCATTTCCAAAAAATGTATTGCGCGCAGCGTTAGCCGTGATTGAACACGGTGGTCTTGGTCTTCGTGAACTCGTGCAGCGCCGCGAAACCCTTTTCGCGGCCATGCCCGCTCTTGCCTGAACCACCAAAGGGAAGCTCGATGCCCGCGCCCGCGCCGTAGCAGTTGACGAAGACCTGGCCCGATCGGACCCGGTTGGCGACGCGCATTTGCCGCGCGCCGTCGCGCGTCCAGACCGCCGCCACCAGGGCATAGTCCGTAGCATTGGCCAGCTTTATGGCGTCCGCTTCATCATCAAAGGGAAGGACGACCAGGACCGGTCCGAAGACCTCTTCCCTGGCGATCTCGCTCTCGCGCGGGACCGGGCCGAATAGCGTCGGCGCGACGAAGAAACCGCCAGCGGGCGCACCATCCGCAATCGTTCCTTGCGCGAGCACCGGGATACCCTGCGCCCTCGCCTTGTCGATAAAGCCTTCGACGCGCCTCTTCTGCTTGGCAGTTATGATCGGGCCACAGTCAAGATTCATTTCGGGCACACCGACCCGAACTTTGCCGAAAGCTTCCACCAGGCGCGGAACGAAGTCGTCATAAGCGGACCGTTCGATCAGAACACGGCTGCCCGCCGAACATGTCTGACCGCTATTCTGGATTAACGCCTTCACGATCACGGGGATCGCAGAATTAAAATCCGCATCGGCGAACACGATCTGCGGCGATTTCCCGCCCAGTTCCAGCGTGCAGTTGATGAAATGATCAGCGCACAGTTTTTGGATGATCTGGCCAACTTCCGGTGAGCCGGTGAAGGACATAAAGTCTATCCCGGGGTGACTGGCAAGTGCTGCCCCCGCCACCGCTCCCTGGCCAGTGACGATATTAATCGCTCCCTTCGGAAAGCCCGCCTCCATGGACAGCTCCGCGAGGCGGAGCGATGTCGCGCAGGCATCTTCAGCAGGCTTCAGAACAGTGGCGTTCCCGGCGGCGAGCGCCGGTGCCAATGTCCGCCCGAACATCTGCGCCGGATAATTCCAGGGTAGTATATGGCCTGTCACACCGTGGGGCTCCCGCGTGACGCCGACGTGATAGCCCTCGACATAGGGAATGATCTCCCCATGCAGCTTGTCCGCGCCGCCGCCATAAAATTCGAAATAGCGGGCGAGAGCGACAATGTCGGCCCGCGCCACGCCTTGCGGCTTGCCCGTGTCCTTTGCTTCGATCTCTGCCAGCTCATCGGCCTTGGCCAGAATGACTTCCGCAAAACGGCTGAGCAGCCGCCCGCGCCGGGTGGCGGTAAGGCGGCCCCACTCGCCATTATCAAACGCATGGCGGGCCGCCTGCACCGCCAGATCAATGTCGGCTGCCGTGCTGTCCGCGACCTCCCCGAAAATGTCCCCCGTCGCAGGTTCCCGGATGGGCATAACGGCGCCTTCGACGGGCTGGACCCACTCGCCATCGATAAAATTGAGCGGTTGCGTAGTGATCATATGATTCCTCGAAAGAAGACGCCCCTCCTGGTTACGCAGGGTAAGGGCGGCTCTGTTCATCGCAGGCGGAAGGCAGTGTTGGAGCGTGATAGCATTTTGCTTCGAACCGGCCCAATATAGAGATGTGGCGGCCCCTATCAAAATTTTGGATAGGGGCCGCCCCGCCAAGCGCTAAATCGCGCTGTCGCTTGGCGACTGTTCCTCTTCGAAAACAATCACCTGTCGCACGGCTTCACCCCGATGGAGCCGGTCGAACCCTTCGTTGATCTCTTCCAATCGGAGGATGCCGGTGAGCAATTTGTCCACCGGCAACTTGCCCGCTCGGAACAGGTTGATGAAGCGCGGTATGTCGCGCTTGGGGATGCACGATCCCATATAGCTGCCCTTCACCGTCCGTTCCTCGGCGACCAGGTTCACCGCCGGGATGCTGAATTGCGAAGTCGGCCGGGCCAGACCGCCGGTCACCGTCGTTCCTCCACGCTTCGTGATCTTGTAAGCGAGTTCGAACGCAGGAACGGCGCCGGCCAGTTCAACCGCATGATCCACCCCTCCCCCGCTGTCCGCCCTGATGCGATCCGCCACGCCGGCTTCCGACGCATTGTAGCAGCGGCTCGCCCCCAGTTCGCGCGCAAGCTTCAACTTTTCATCCGAAAGGTCGATTGCGATGATGTCCGTCGCGCCTGCCGCCAATGCGCCCAACAACGCCGCCAAACCGACCCCGCCCAAGCCCACGACCGCCACGCTCTCGCCGGGCTGAACGCGACATGTGTTCAGAACCGTACCGACGCCGGTTTGAACGGCGCAGCCGAAAAGCGCCAAATGGGCAAAGGGAATATCGGGAGCGTCGACCTTGACCAGTGAATTGCGAGACACGACGGCATAATCGGCAAACGCGGACACGCCGCAATGATGAAATATGGGATCCTGGCTGGTGTCGTGCAGCCGAATGCCGCCCGACAGCAAAACGCCTTTGCCATTGGCTTCGGCGCCGGGAATGCAAAGAGCGGCGCGACCCTGTGCGCAGGGAAGGCACTGCCCGCAGGATGGCTGAAAGGTCATGACCACGCGGTCGCCCGCAGTGAGATCGTGAACCCCGGCTCCTATCGAGACCACCGTGCCGGCTGCTTCATGTCCCAGAGCCATCGGGATGGGGCGCGGACGGTCGCCGTTGATCACAGACAGATCGGAATGGCACAGCCCCGCTGCCCCTATGCGGACAAGCACCTCGTCCTGACCGGGAGGATCGAGTTCAACTTCCTCAATCCGCAAGGGCCGGGTTTCAGCGAAGGGAGCGTCGATCGGAGATCGTTCGAGTATAGCCGCGCGCGTTTTCATGTCCTCTCCTATTTCGACAGATAGTAACCATGGTCATTCCCGAGGGAGCTATTCTGTTGGCCGTGCTTCCGCGCCAGTCAGAGATCGTCGGTCCAGCAGATCGAAGGCAGATGGCTGAGCCACATTCGCAACGCCCATCCACCCGCCATTGCCGGGCAAGTCCCTCAGGCATTCATAGATGCACCGCACCACTGCGGCGACGGCGTTGGTCGCCGGGCGATCGACCGAGAATAGGAGATTAACGCTACGTTGCAGGGCAGGATTTTCGACCCGCCAATATGTCAGTGACCCCGACGCGACTTCCTGCTTGATCGCGTTCAGGGGCAGGACTGAATAGCCAAATCCAGCCTCCACAAGCGACTTGATGTTGGAATAGGCGTCCACTTCCATCGCGATGTTGCAGCTAATGCCGGCCGCCTCGGCCTTCGCATCCAGAAGATGACGAAGACCGTGGGCTTCCCCTGGAACGATCAAGGGAAAGTCACACAGTTGCGCAAAAGACATCGCATCGCCCGAGGCAGCAATCCCGGCGGGATCATTTGCGGTGCGGCCGAAAAAAACCAGTTCTTCATCCAGAAGGCGACTAGTTGACAGTCCTTCTTCGGCGACATGGCTGTAAATCACGCCCAGATCGGCTCGCCCTTGTCGCATCCATTCCAGGACGAACCCGCTCATCGCCTCGGCGATCCTCAATTTGACCTTGGGATAATTTTCTCTGACCGCAGACAGGAGAGGAACGGCAAGAATTTCGGAAATCGTGCCAGGAAGAGCCAGCCTGACGTCGCCCGCAGGCTCTCGTTCATGACCCCGTATTTCCTCTTCCGCAGCGGCCAATTGCCCCAAAATCGTCCGCGCGTGCCGCGCCAGGGTTTCGCCCGCCTCCGTTGCTCGAACCCCCTTGGGGCCGCGCAGCAGAAGGCGCGTGCCCAGATACGCTTCCATATTCCGCACATGGTGCGAAAGGGCGGGTTGGGCGACGTTGAGGCTTGTGGCGGCCCGCGCAAGGGAGCCCCGCTCCAATATGGTGATGAAATAGCGCAGTTGTCGCAAATCTATCGACACGTCATTATCCCGAAGTCATCGCTTCGCCGCTTGGGAACGGCCGACTCAAATGGCAATGCCAAGCTTAGCCCCGTTTTTGTGGACATAAAAAGAAGATATCGCCGCGCGAACAAATATATATTTTATCTCTATCTTGCCTTGGCTCATGGCTGCGAGATGGAGGTTTCATGAAAGCTACGCTGACTGATCTTGCGCTGCCGCTCTTCGTGCCTGCGGACCGGCCGGAACGTTTCGGTAAGGCCGACGCGGCGCGGCCCGACGCGCTGATCATCGATCTGGAAGACGCCGTCGCGCCCCAGGCGAAGGAAAGGGCGAGGGAAGCCCTGAAGGACAAACTGTTGGCCGCTCAAGTCCAGGCGCCCATCATCCTGCGCGTCAATGCGGCGGGAACTGACTGGCACGCCGCAGACCTGGCCCTCGCTCGCACCCTTCCTCTATCGGCCGTCATGGTCCCCAAAGCCCAATCGCAAGATGAAATGGAGCAGATTGCGGAGGCCACGTCGCACCCTGTCGTCGCGCTGATCGAAACGGCCCAAGGCCTCGCCGCAGTCAACTCCATAGCTACCAGGGCCGCTCGGCTCGCATTCGGCTCTTTCGACTTCGCGGCAGACATGGGGATGGAGCACACGCGCCAATCGCTCCTGACGGCCAGGTTCCACATTGCGCTGGCGTCGAGGGCTGCAGGATTGCTCGCGCCTCTCGATGGGGTGACGACGGCGATTAACGATAACGCCGTGCTGCAAGACGATTGCCGCCATGCCAGAGAGCTTGGCTTCGGCGGCAAGATGCTAATCCATCCTGCCCAACTGGAGCCTGCGCGTCAGGCTTTCGCGCCCTCCCGATCGCAAGTTGAGTGGGCGGATCGCGTCCTTTCCGCGTCGGCAGCGCAGGGGGTCGTTCAGATCGACGGCATGATGATCGACGCTCCTGTGCTGGCCCGCGCCCGGCAGATCAAGACGCAGGTGCAAATTTACTCTCCGAAAGAAAACCAATGAGCTATACCAATGACATAGCCAGCTTTGCGGCGACGTTCGACCTAAGCGATATTCCGGATCATGTGAGCGGACGCGCGCTCGCGCTGGCGACGGACCTGATCGGTTCGGCGATCCGAGCCGCAAAAGAATCCGAATCCACCCCAGCGGTATTGGCCATGATCCAGCGCCTGGGTCTGACCGGGGGCGCCGATTGCACGGTGTTCGGCATGGACCGCCGCTATGGCCCTGCGGCGGCTGCGCTGCTCAATGGCGCGCTGGGGCATTCGCTCGACTTTGACGACACACATGCGGAAAGTTCGCTCCATCCCAGCGCGCCGGTTGTTCCGGCCGCGCTGGCGGCGGCCGAAATCACCGGCGCAACGGGCAAGGAATTGCTTGGCGCGATCGTCCTCGGTCTGGAGATCACTTGCCGGCTCGGCGTCGCGCTCGATCCCGCCGCGCACTATGCCCGGGGTTTTCACCCCACGGCGACCGCAGGGGTCTTTGGCGCCGCGGTCGCCGCAGGCCGGTTGTTGAAGCTCGAGACGCACCAGATGATCTCCGCCTTCGGGACGGCGGCCAGCCAAGCCGCAGGCTCATTACAATTTCTCGTCAACGGGGCCTGGAACAAACGGTATCAGGTCGGCGAAGCGTCGATGAAGGGCTTGATCGCGGCGACCTTGGCCGCAGAGGGGTTCGAAGGCGCGATCGACGCGATTGACGGCAAGCATGGCTTCCTTTCCGCATACAGCGATGGCGCCGATCCGCATCGAGCCGCAGCAGGGCTGGGCCAGATCTGGGAAACGATGCGCATCGGAGTCAAACCCTACCCGGCCTGCCGCTACACCCACGCGGCGGTCGACGGCCTGCTCGCCCTGCGGCGACAGTTGGACCTGACGCCAGCCGACATAGAATCCATCACCATCGGACTGCACCGGAACGGCATCGTGCTGGTCGGCGACCCCATGGGGGAGAAACGCCGCGTCAGGGCGATCGTGGATGGCCAGTTCTCCATGCCCTTCGCTGCGGCCGTTGCCATCATACGCGGACGGTTCGGCTGGGACGATTATGATCTGATCGGCGCGGAAGTGGCCGATGACCTCTCGGACCGGGTCACCGTCGTACGGGACGAACTGCTCGAAGGCCACAGCCATCCCTTTGGCGCAATCGTGAAGCTGCGCGCGCGGGGCGAGCTTCACCGGATGCTCATCGCCGACCCCTCGGGCGAGCCAGCAAGTTTCCCAGACGATGACGCCATCGCGACCAAATTCCACATCCTGGCGAGCCCTGTGATGAACGGCGAAGAAGGAGCGCTTCTCTTGAAAATCAGGAGCCTGCCCGAGGCCGACAACATGCGCAACTGGTTCAAATAACACGCTGACAGAGGTTCAGATCAGATGACCGACATTGATCCGTTTCAGGAAAGTTACAGGGATATTCGCGAAGGCGTCCGATCGCTTTGTGCGGAATTTCCGGCTGAATATCATCGCGATGTCGACCGGCAACGGGCTTATCCCGAGAAATTCGTCGATGCGCTGACCCGCGCAGGGTGGATGGCCGCGCTCATCCCACAGGAATATGGTGGGGCGGGCCTCGGTCTCACCGAAGCATCGGTGATCATGGAGGAAATCAACCGGTCGGGCGGCAATTCAGGCGCATGTCACGGCCAGATGTACAATATGAACACCCTGATCAGGCACGGGTCGGAAGAGCAGCGCCGGACTTACCTTCCCAAGATCGCCACGGGCGAATTACGGCTCCAGTCGATGGGCGTCACCGAACCCACCACCGGAACGGATACGACGAAGATCAAGACGGCGGCAGTGCGTGTCGGCGACCGTTATGTGATCAACGGGCAAAAGACGTGGATCAGCAGGGTCCAGCATTCCGACCTGATGATCCTGCTCGCCCGGACGACGCCGCTGGACCAGGTCAGCAAGAAGTCGGAAGGGCTGTCGATCTTCATCGTCGACATCAAGGAGGCGATGACCAAGGGAATGACGGTTCGACCGATCGAAAATATGGTGAACCATGAAACCAACGAAATCTTCTTCGACGACCTGGAAATTCCAGCGGACAATCTGATCGGCAGCGAGGGTCACGGCTTCAAATATATCCTGACCGGACTCAATGCGGAACGCGCGCTCATCGCGGCGGAGTGCGTCGGGGATGGCTATTGGTTCACTGATCGCGTGACGGACTATGCCAGGAATCGCGTCGTCTTTGGCAGGCCGATCGGCCAGAATCAGGGTGTGCAATTCCCGATCGCGGAGTCCTACATCGAAATCGCGGCGGCCAACCTGATGCGATATGAGGCCTGCCGCAAATTCGATGCAGGTCTGCCCTGCGGTGCGGAAGCAAACATGGCGAAATATCTGGCGGCCAAGGCCAGTTGGGAGGCGGCCAACGCTTGCATTCAATTCCACGGCGGATTCGGTTTCGCCTGCGAATACGATGTGGAACGCAAGTTCCGGGAAACTCGCCTCTATCAGGTCGCGCCGATTTCGACCAACCTGATCCTGTCATATGTAGCCGAGCATGTGCTTGGTCTGCCGCGTTCCTTTTGAGCATGTCCATGAACCTTGACATCGACCATTTGCGGCTGTGGATCGGATCAGAGCGTGAATATCACGACATCATCACACCACGTCTAGCCAACTCGCTATCCGCGATTCTGGACGGGGCGGTGGACCTCAAGCATGGCGACCCCGCTCCGGCCGGCATCCACTGGTGCCTGGCGCCGGACATTGCGCCCATGCACTTGCTGGGGAGCGACGGCCATCCCCCGCGCGGCGATTTCCTGCCGCCGGTGCCCTTGCCAAGGCGCATGTGGGCAGGCGGACAGCTCCGGTTTCGGGGCGAGTTCTTGGTAGGGCAAAGCATCCTCTGCCGCTCCCGCATTGAAGATGTTTACATGAAGCAGGGGAAAGGCGGGATCCTCTGCTTCGTCACCGTGGAGCATGACTATTTCTGCGACGGTGACATGATCCTCAACGAACGACAAGATATCGTGTATCGAGAAATGAACGGATCAATTCTCCCTCTGGCAACGGCCGCCTCCGGGCCTTCAGCGACTGTCGAGGCGCAGGAAAAGCGCGAGGTCATTTCCTCCTCTACTCTGTTACAACGCTATAGCGCCGTCACTTTTAACTCGCACAAGATCCATTATGATCGAGAATATTGCAGAGGGGTAGAAAATTATCCAGATCTTGTCGTGCATGGTCCGCTTCAGGCCACCTGCCTTTTATCCTTGGCCTGCGGCATGGCAAACGGACGATACCCCTCCATCTTCGACTATCGGGCTGCGCGTCCCTTGTTTCTGGGTCGTTCCTTTCACGTGCAAGGCGACATGGAGGGTGAAAAAGGAGCTTTCGCGGCTATCGATCATACCGGCGCGATCACCATGAGCGCAATCGGCGCGTGGACGGATCCGATGTGCTGAGCCTCTTGCAGACGCAGATGCCCGAGGGAGAGTCATGAATCTTCACGACAAGATCGCCTATCCCTATCAACAGCAAACCGAGTTTTGGCTCGCAGGAGAGCAACCCATAGGGTCCGCGCTGTATCTCGTTGAGTCCCATCAAGCTGCAAGCTGCTGAGGCCAGCCAACCTGAGCATGGCGGTCGTTCGCCAAAGCCCGTTGCCGAACAATCCGGCGATCCCCGGCGATGGGGCTTCATCAGTCCTGAGCGGCATGGGCACGACAATGTTGAGTTCATATCGCAACAGAAGCGCATTGATCCGGTTCAGCGACACCTTGGATCGCTTAGCGATTAGGGCGTAAATTCATAAATGGTGCGTTCGAGGCGCCAAGGTCAGCATCGTCAGCAATCCACCCGTCAGGAAAATCCAACGCCAAGAAAGGAACGACAGAAGAAAAGCTTACGCCAGACCTCCCATCGCCGCACCGATCGTGTCGCCGACGCCAAGCAACGCCGCGGCTCGGTCGCGTCCTTCCTCGTTGGCCGTCCCGGAAGCCAGAGCGGCCGGAGAAGGATTGAGCCTGCACTGCGGGAATCCCCCAGCGCCACCAGCGCCAAGCATCCGGGCGCGATGGTGAGGTGGCCGAACCTGTCGGCGGCGCGCCCGAAAAATGTCGCGCAGCCCTCCGCTCTGCGACTTTGACTGCCAGCAATGCGCCAAGCGCGCCGCCTCCGATGTTTGCTTCACGCGCAAATCCCGTCGCTGCGAGGCCGACCGATATGACGTCAAAACCTTCAACCGCTAGAATGATTGAACACAAACCGACTGCGCGGCGCGGCGCCACGCTCACGGGTTGCGTGCTCAAGGATATGAGGCCGTTTTCCACGGCCATTCCTTCGCCCGTATCGACGAGCATCCGTCAGAAAGACAGGCGGCGTTTACGATGAAGTCCATCATACATCATGCACGCCGCCGCTTTCCTTTAGCTCGCGTACCTAGAACTGCATGCCCAGAATGACGCTGAAGGTCCTGGGGTCCGCCCACGTGCTAGTCAAATTGCCGTTGGATTGGGAGCCCGCAGACGCCAACGTCCGGCGATCCGTCAGATTGCGGCCCACGATCGAGATCGAATAGCCGTCCTTCGACGTCCATTTCAAGGAAGCCCCCAACTTTGCATAACGCGCCTGACGCAGGACATTGTCAGATTCAAAGAAATATCCGCTATTGTAATAGATGTTCCCTGAGGCCTGCAACTCTCCTGATGCGACTTCCCTTGTGTAGTTCAGCGCTCCACTGGCTGTGAACTTCGCCGCGAAAGGCACGTCGTTGCCCGTGCATGACCCGGTGACTTGAGGAATACCGCCCATGGGTTGGGCGATGGGACAGCCCTCAAAGCTCTTGAACTTCGTGTCGATCAGCGCGAAACCGCTGGTAAGCGTCAGATTGTCGGTCAGCGACGCCGTGACATCAGCATCGACCCCATAGATCCGGGCCTTTGCGCCATTGAAGACGATCAGCGCGAAGGTGCCGGTCCGCTGTACTTGCAAATCCTTGTAATCATAATAGAAACCCGCCAGATTAATGCGAAGCCGCCTGTCGAACAGATCCGACTTAAGGCCGACTTCATAGGCCGTGAGACTTTCGGGCTTGAAGGCGGGCTCGCCAGGCGAGTTGGTGTTGTAACCGCCGCTCTTGAACCCGGTATTGACGGAAGCATAGGCCAACAGCTCGTCGGAGAAGCGATGGTCCAGGCTCACGCGGTAAGTGAACTTGCTGTCTGTCCGGCGGCGGTCGGCGACCGGTATCAGGAAGCCGGAGATACCGACCGGATCGATGAACTGGGATGAATTTTTCTCCTCGCGCCGTTCGGACGTATACCGTCCGCCGAGCGTCAGGTTCGTACCATCCGTAATCTCGTACGTCGCCTGACCGTAGACGGCGCCCGACTTCCCCTGCTGTGTCGCATCGATCGTGATGGCCGCAGCGTTCACACTGTTGGAAAGGTCGACTAGAATGCGAGGATAGGCGCTGGTCAGATTGAAATAGAAAACGCCGGCGGTCCATTTCAGTCGCGACGAGCCAATCGAGCTAAGCTGCAGTTCCTGGCTGAACTGCTTGTCGGTCTGAAGCAGGTCGAGGATAGCGACATTCGATGGCGTGAAGTCGAGATCGCGGTCGATGCGCAGATTGGCCTTGCGATATGCGGTCAGGCTCATGAAGCGGATGTCGCCCATATCATGTTCGATCTTCAACGAACCGCCCGCCGTCCAGCCATCCAGCTCGAAGTTGAGATCCGTATCCGTATCATAGCCAAGATCAGGGTTCACCCGACCCGTCCAGCCATTGACAGTGCCCGGGGCTCCGACGCTGTAGCCGGCGCGGTTACGCCCGTCCCAATAATTGCCGATCGCCGTTATTCGGGTGTCTGGCCCTGGCTTCCACAAGATTTTCGAGCGGACTAGAATGTCGTGATGGATGTCGCCTACATCCTCTCCAGTAGTGATGTTCTCGCCATAGCCGTTGCGCGTTTGCGCTCGTACGGCGAGGTCCATCGCTAGGCCATCCGCGATTCCACTGGAAACATATCCCGTCCCCACGAGATTGTTGTAGCTTCCATATTCAGCCGAAAACTTGCCCGACGGCGTTGATTTCGGTTCAGCCGTGCTCACCTGAATAAGGCCGCCCGTCGCATTTCGTCCAAACAGGGTTCCCTGCGGACCCTTCAACACTTCCACGCCGCCGATATTATTGAGCGCGAGTTCGCTGGCGAGCGGTGTAGCGATGTAGACGCCATCGACATAAAGGGCCACGGGCGATTCAAGACCCGGCGAAAAACCGAGCGAGCCGACGCCGCGAATGCTGCTCGAAAAGATGCCGCTGGACGCGGTCGAATTCAGCGCCGGCGCAGCCACGCGCAAGTCGACGACGCTGTCCACGCCTGCCGCCTGAAGCTGTTCGTTGGACGCAACCGTGACCGCAACCGGAACATCCTGAAGCCGCTCATCGCGCCTCTGAGCCGTCACGATAATGTCTCCGATCCCGCCGCTACGTTCCTGCTCGACCGCCGTTGCTTGCGCCAGCGCGGGCAACGAAACGCTCCCGCAAATGATAGTCCCGGCAAGCGCGGCACCCTTGATTGAAAAGATTCTCATCATCACTCCCCACTTATTGAATTTTAATTTGGCCATTCATGTATCGATCGCGGCATTGCTTTCTGACGGCTGTCCATCCGCCTTTCCCAATTCGAATGCCGAACGTGGATCCGGAATTTACGGTCAAGGCCTCCTTCCGGGACGATCAATACATCGTTTCTAATCATGTCTTCCGCAGGTCACCTATATCCAAGAAAAGCGACCTCTGTTCGCATGTCAGGCAAGACGCGATCTGGCCCGCTCCCATCAACCCGGCATCTACATCGCCGGGCGAGATAATACTTAGAAGAAATGATTCATGTTCTTCGCAGTTATGACGGTCTGGTCCAAAAGGATCGTCCTTCGCGCAATTCTGAACCCTTGATCAACCTTGCGCAGAACATCCTCCCTGCGACCGACAAAATAATCCTCCTCGACTTCAAGCGAGCAGCGATAGAAAAGGAAGTTGCAATTGACCGTTATCTCGTCGTCATGTACCTCGGCAATCCTGACATTCGTGCACATGTGCCTTGTGCGGGGCGCCGGACTCTGGCCCCATGCATAGGGGCTCTCCAGCTTCCTTACCCTCTTCTCGAGTTCCGCGCGGCCTTCGTCAAAGAAAGCGATTTCCCCTTGCTGGGAAAACTCCGCGTCCTCCTGCCTTGCAAGCCTCGTTTGTCTAACGGGCATCCAGTAATGGCAGTCCTCAGTAAACAGTTCAAACCACTCAGTATAGCGATGCTCGTCCAACAACGCCGCTTCCATGTATAAAAATTGCTCTACTTCATGACATAGCTCTGCATTCAGGAACATCGATCAGCCTCGATTTGTCAAAAGTATTCGAGTGAATTTCAGATCACCGCCGGATTGCTATGCTTCTCCAGCAAAGCCGGCCAGGATTCCGCATCCATCCACTCCGCCCAGCAACGGAGCTGCCAGCGAGCATATTCCTCAGTGGTGCGCGGCCCGCCGCGCAAAAGCGGAAAGCCCACGGCAGAACCATCATCCATTTCCCCTTTGCCGATCCCCATCTGGTAATTAAATGGAACATCGCGCATGGCGGAAGATGCCGCGCCTTCCGTGCAAAATTCCCAGTTTTCTCCGTCGTCCTGTTCAATCATTCCCGTCGGACCAAGCCTGCTGATGTTCCGCCGGATGACTTCCCGCTTCTGTACTTCAGATGCATTTTTGTCTACGAAGGAGAAATACCATTGCTCGACTTCTGCCGGACCTTTGGGATGACGCACGACAACCGCCTGGAGAAGATCGGTGAAGATGCACATGTGCGGGAAGATATTCGCGTGAAAATGACCGGGAATGGTATCCTGGACATGCCCAAATTCACCCAGGACGAGATCGCCGACATTGTCGTCCCAGTAATTCTTGTTGACCGTTGTCCGCGCCACGCCCCAAGCGTCGAGTGCGGAGGCATGTGTGATCCCGACGTGATAATAGTCCTGATCATTTTCCATTGCCAATTTCCAATTCGCGCGAAGACGATGCCTGATAATTCCGGGAATCACCTCGATCTCTCCGTAATTGGCCAGATTGTCGATCATGTAACGCCCCGCATTGCCGAGGAACACCTCAAGCGAGGGAGCACTTTCGTCCAGAGTCGCGAAGATGAAGCCGCGATAAGATGAAACTTTCGCAGCCTTCTTCAATCCCCATTCGGACCGATCAAGCTTGCGCTCATAGAGTTCATTCATCCCGGGCACCCCGATGAGGTTGCCGCTCAAGTCATAAGTCCATCCATGGTAGGCGCAGATGAAGTTAGGCGTATTGCCGCTGTGTGCTCGGCAAACTGTGGCACCCCTGTGCCTGCATGCGTTGAGCATAACCTCGACGCTTCTGTCGCGAGATCGCACAACGATGACCTTTTCTTCCCCCATATAGGTTTGGAAGAAATCGCCAGCGTTCGGTATTTGGCTCTCATGGCACATGAAAAGCCATGCCCTGGAAAAAATCTGCTCTAATTCGGCTTTGTAGATCGCTTGATCTGAAAAAATGGCGCGGTCTACGAGGCCGTTCTCGTGATCTATGCTTGAGCGAAAGGTGGTTGAAGCGCGTTCCGTTGCGGCTGAAGCCATGATCATCTCTCCATTGGGCCAACTGATGTGTCCCGAAGGCGCGACACAGATCGCACCATCCTAAAAAAATGCGATAGTTGCCCGCGGTGCCGAATAGTTGGACCTACCCGGACCGCCCAGCAGAGAGCCTGACGCTAGTGGCGCCTGGCAGCGTTAGCCTGACGGCGCGAGGGGGAACTGTTAAGCCCGATTCAAGACCGCATCGAGGACATATTATCACATGCACTCACGCGGGAAGCAAAGCTTCACTCCAAATCAAGCCAACTTGCAGGCCTTTTGCAGTCCACCTCCATTTATATTTTTAGTCTTGTTAAGATGGCGTCTGATGGACATTTAGTCAAATTAATTTGCTATGAAATTTTTTCATGGCCATTGAAATATGATTCAGACTTGCCAACTTGAGGAATCATCTCCTCTCCGGGTCGGGGTTCTGGTCCATTTTCGGGCTGACCTAACGTCTCGGGAAGTGACAAGCTTCTTTGCCATCGGCAATTTGTTCACCCGCCAAGGCAGCACCGCGATTGCCAAGAAGGACAGGATTCATCCGCCCAACATATCGCTGTCAACCGATCTCTGATCGATTAAAGCGTTTTCCAAGCAAATGGAATCATCTGCTTGGAAAACACGGCAAAACAAGGAGCTAGAGCAACCGGTCCGATACAATCGGGTGGGAATCTGCTCTAATCTCAAGGTGCGGGCGATGTTAGGATTGGGTCCGCTTTCCCAAAATGCCCTGCTTTCTCCCGCACAATGCGCGAATGATAGACACCCTGATGAGATCAGCCAGGTCGGACCGCTCATCTCCGCAGCTATCTCTTACTTTCTGTGGGGATAAGCAATGAACGGCTCTGTTTCCGTAAGATCATGGCCCAGTTCTAGGCCATGCTCCTTGAGAAACACGAATGGGTCTGGGAGCGACGGCCTGATACATTTTTCGATCAGCGTGTCACTGACCCGCAAGCCTCTATATATTTGGGCGACGATTTGTTCAGGATAATCGCTTTGCCTTTCACTGTTGAGCAGGGTGATCATGGCAGCCAGCGACGTGCCCATCACGAGATCGAAGCCGACCGACGCGTTGGGCGCGGAAAAATGCTCATTGATAATTCCCACCTCTACGCCCGACATAGCGTAACGGGCCGTCTCCTCGCCGAAGATTGGACCTCCGGCGCTCAAATTTACCATCGCCCAGCCCCAAGCGGGATCCTCCCGGGTGCGGTGCAGATAATAGCGCAGGGCGAAAGCCAAGCCGATCGCGCCGCTGGGCAGCCGGATCAGGACGGCCCTGACGGCGTCGTTGAAGTCGTGACTGATCGCGAAAGCAGTCAATCGGAAAAGTTCATCAACGCTTGTGAAATGGTTGTAAAAGGTAGCACGGGATACCCCGGCCGCCTGACAAATTTCGTCTATTCGGCTCGATCTCCCCTCGGGCCTGCCGAGTAATTCGAAGGAAGCGCGAAGAATAGATGATCGCGTACGCGCCCGCCGATCTTCTCCAGCCTTTGCGTGTCCGCTTAGTTCAAGCTCGTTTTTAGACATGGGCGATCTTTGGGCCTAAGCGACCCAAAAATCCAGCCCTCATCGAGCCGGATACCATCGACACTTACTTTCCCCAAGATCAATGCCCGTAATCATTTGCGCGGCCGAGCGGTCGCGCCGCCAGGATCGCCGCAGCCGCAAGCGATCCTGTCGCCATGATCAGCGCGGTCTGCCAGCGATCCAGACCCACGGAGAAAAGCACGCCCGCCGCCGCTGGTCCTAGCACGCTGCCGAACCGGCCGATGCCGATCACCAATCCGATTCCAGACGCCCGCACGGCGGTGGGAAAGCTCGCCGTCATGAGCGCGTAGAAGCCGATCACGGAGCCCGTCAAGAACAGGCCCATGACAGCCGCCGCCAGCTTCAGCAAGGTGAGTTCCCCAGGCGCTCCGCCAAAGACGGCGACCAGCACGGCGGAACAGGCGAGCATGACCGCCATCACCGTCCGAATGGGAAAATGGGAAGCCAGCAGGCCCACGACCATCCCGCCGATAGCGCCACCCATGTTCGCCCAGACTGAAACTTGGGTCGCTTGCGATGCTGAATAGCCCAATTCGGCGACCACGGACGGGATCCATGTTATCGCGTAATAATAGGTCGCCGAGTGTAGAAAATAAGTCGCCAGGAGAACCAGCGTGCGCGCAAGCAGATTGCTCTTGACGACATCGAACCAAACGGCGCGCTGCGCAACTGCCTCCGGCAGGACGGGGACAGGGGCATGTCCCATCATCGCCAGCGCCCTGTTGACTCTCTCCAGTGCGCCGGGCGGCCGCCGCGTCAGGAGGAAGCCGATGGATTCCGGCATGGAACGCCAGACAACCGGCACGGACAAGGCGGTCATCACGCCACCGAACAGGAAAATGCTTCGCCATTCATAGTGGATCAAGAGCCAAGCCGCGACCGCACCCCCGACAAGAGCGCCGATCGGGAATCCGATCGCGATGAACGTGACCGCCAAATGTCGCCGCCTGGCATTGGAATATTCCGCTGTCAGTGAGGTGATGCTTGGAATGATGGCGCCGATGCCCAGCCCGGTGAACAGTCGGAGAGCGAGCAGCGCAGTCCAGGAACTGGCGGCCGACGCCAACAACATGCCGATCGCGATGAAGGAGAGGAACACAAGCGCAACCGGCCGCCGGCCCACTCGATCGGCCATTGGCGCGAACAGCAGCGATCCGATGGCCATGCCCGCCAGCCCGGCGGAAATGAGCAATCCCACGGCGTGGGCATCCAGCGACCATAGCCTCGCGATATTCGGCGCGGCGAAGGTTATCGACAGGAGGTCGAAACCGTCGAGAGCGTTCAGGCTGAATATGACCGCAATCCCCCGGACCTGGAGCCAGCTCATGGGGGAATGGTCTATGATTGTGCGAGGATCGCTGGCGTTCGTCATGTCGATCAGGCTGCTTTCCGTTCATTTCCAAATGACAAACACCACGTCCTCGCGACTATGGTGTAATCCGATCAGACTGGATCGGATCACGCTCCATTTGTCTTTTATTTTTCGCATTTTCTTGGCCAGCAGGTGGTGCCCCCTGCTTCGAAAATACTCTAGACGCAATGATCCGAAACTCCCCGATTTGGGAAGATCAAAGGCAATAAACATCCAAGAAGGTTTCGATATAATCATTCTGGAGCTGCACGATCTTCTCCTTGATCCGCCATTGCGCGTCCGCCTGGACGATCTTGACGCGGAGGTTCCCGAAGCAAATGCTTGGTTTCCTATCCTTGGGAGCATAAAAATGCGTGGCGAAGGATGCTCGAGCCTTCAACATCCCGCCGCTTTGTTCCGCATCCTCCAAACGAACATTGCTCACCAGATGGGTTGTACGCGCCAGTTGCTCTCCCGCTGGCGACTGCCCTGACCTGATCCGGATCACTCGATCCTCCAATCCGCCGCGGCTTGCATAATAGATGAGCGAAAGCTCTCTGCGGGGGTCGGAACATAGCGTACCGTCCCGTCGCCATGCGGGCACCCAATATAGACAATCGGGCGTGTAGAGGCTGAGCCAGTCGTCCCAGCGCTTTTCCTCCAGGAAGATCGCCTCCTGCTCCAATATGTCGCGGACGATCGCAGTCGCTTGCACCCGTTCCATCACGCCGCCTCCATGCGCGCGTCGCCCATCATCGCCGCCCATTGCCGGTAGGCGGCGTGCAGCTGCGTTTCAAAACCGCTCCTGATCGAACCGGTCGCCGACTGGTCAGCCCGTACGCCGAAGGCCCGCGCTCGTTCGCTGTCGCCCGGTTCAAGGCTTTTGACGCCGCGCATATAACCCTGCAGCCATTGCCCATCGCCGCCGGCCAAGCCGCGTTGACACATTTCATAGACGGCGCTGTCATCCGGTGTGGCCAGTCCGGCAGCATTGTAGAAATCCTCGAAGGCCCGCAGCCGCATGGCGCGCCGATCGTCATCCTCCCCAATGGCGCCTAGGCAGAAATAATGCATCTCGGTAAGATCCGGCGACAGCGGACGAATGATCCGCAGCGCGAGCGCGGTATTTTGAATGAGCTGAAGATTGGGAAAGATCAGCGTGTTGTAATTCAAGTCAACCCACCTCGCCCTTTCTTCCGGAATCCTGGAGCGGACTTCCTCCATGTCGATGAAAGGTCGGCGCGCATCCTCGGGCAATTCGTTCACGAGCGCGCAATGGCCGTTTGGAAAGGCGAAAGCGCTCTGGCGAGCATCCATGTTCTTCGCGAAATCAAGCGAGTTTGCGGATGTATTGCCCTGACCCGTCCGGCGGCGCATCATCACCTCCAGAAAGCTCGCATGAGCCGTCGTCAGGTGATAGCCATCCAGCCCATTGTCGAGCTGGAGCTTCCAGTTCCCCCTGAAACTGTAGACGGAACGCCCGGGGATGGGCTCCATGCCGTGGGAACCCTGATCCATAGCAAGATCGATGAAGAATTTCATCGGCCCAAGATGGTCCTCGAGCGAAGCGACGTCCTCGCTCAGGCTGCCGAAGATCAGCCCTCGATAGATCCCCACCCTGGCAAGCGGCGTCAATCCATGCGCCATGGCGTCGAAGTTCGAGGGATAGGCTCCCGCAGATTTTTCCTTCATGCCGATCAACTGACCAGCGCTATCGAATGTCCAGGCGTGATAGGGGCAGACAAAGGCACGCGCGCTGCCCATTTCCTGCTGACATACGGTCGCTCCCCGATGCGGGCATCTGTTGAGAAATGCCCCAACCTCTCCATCCTTGCTGCGGGTGACCAGCACGGGCGTGCGGCCGATGCTGGTAGTCACGAAATCATGCGCTTTCGAAAGGTCTGCCTCGAACCCCAGGAAGTTCCAGGTCCGTGCGAAAATCAGCTTCATCTCCAGGTCGAACAGAGCCGGATCGGTGAAAAGCCGGCTGTGCACCCGGAAAATGCCTTCAGCGGGCCGGTCGTCGATCAGGTCCCGGACGGTCGAGGAAAGGGAGGGCATGATTTTTACTTCCTTCGAAGGGCGACGGCCGGGGGCCGGGAATTTTCCAGGATCGCCGGGTCAGCTAGGGACCGGCATCAGCCCATCTGACAGGATGCGCAAAGCTTGTTCCCGTCGGGATCGCGCAAATAGGCTGCATAGATATTACCCGGCGCTTCCGGCCGATGGCCCGGCTCGCCTTCGCTGGTTCCGCCACTGGCCAGGCCGGCCGCATGCCAAGCATCCACGGCCGCAACATCAGGAGCGGCGAACCCCACCGTTCCGCCATTGGCTGAAGATGCCGCCTCGCCGTCCCGTGGCGCACCCACGCCAAAGCCCAATCCGCCATGACTGTAGAAAGCCCGCCCCTGAAATTCCGCGCCAGGACCGGCGCCGAGGGCGGCGAACACGGCATCATAAAATTGCCGGGCCTTACCGATATCGTTGGTTCCGACCATGACATGCGTGAACATGCTCATCTTCCTCTTCTTGCGTGAATATGCGGAATGTCAAAGTTTGGGCCCGGACGCGACTGCGGCGGGATCAGCTATCTCTAAAACCCGTACCGGCTCGCCCGTCGCCCTGAACCGCTGCGGCCTTGTGGCCGTTGAGTCCCTTCCACATCAGCAAGGCTAAACGCGAAGTGAGCGCGGCGATAGGCGTCGGCCACTTGCGCCAGCACGGAAACCGCGAGCGTCGATGGGTCGCGGGCCGAGTGAAACAGCCCGATGGGGGCTTGGATCGTATCGATCCTGTCCTGGTCCACGCCTATGTTCAATAGGCTCTCGACACGGACCTTGTGCGCCCGCCTGCTTCCCATCGCGCCGACGAAGAAATGCGGCTTGTTGAGTGCATCGGCCAGGAGGAAACGTTCCCAGTCGTGATCGTGAAAAAGAAAGATGATCGCTGTCCACGCGTCGGATTGAATCAGGTCCACGTCCGATGTCTTTTCCAGCCTGTCCGCCTTGTGCCCGTCGCGCCTTAGTGAACAGACCAGGTCCGCGTCGGGGGTACGGACGGCGATCTCGGCACCCCATGCCCTCCCCTGATCCGCAAGGCGGGCAACCGCCGCGCCATGTCCCACTATCAGCAACCGAGGCCGAGGCCAGTGTCCCGTATGAACGACGCGCCGTTCCATGTCCCACACCGTCGGCTGATAGCCGGCAATGAATGCGGGAGCCGACCCGTCCAGAAACAGGTCAAGGCCAAAGGGCTCGCGACGAGTCAGCGCTGCTTCGACGCGATCGTCCAGTTCAGGGAAATCCCAGGGCTGGAAATGAAGGTCGACGCCCCCACCGCAGGGAAGCCTGATGTCGATATAGGAGGAACCCTGTCCAAAGCGCACCAGGCGCGGCTCTGCCAAACGGATCGCCTCAACCGCCTCGGCCGCGACCGCTCGTTCGATGCAGCCTCCCGAAAAGGAGCCAACATAGCGGCCATCTTCGCAAACGGCCATGTGAGCACCAGGCGCGCGGACCGACGATCCCAGGGCAGTGACCAGAGTGACCAGCGCCCAGCGTCCTTCAGCCTTTTTCAGCCGAGCGAAAATCTCGTGATCGTCCATCGCTCGACTCTCCCGTGTTGCCGAAAACTGGTTGGCAGTCGTCTGCGCGCAGCCGTTCCTGTTTCCGACGCCAAAGCCCGTTGGAATGTGGCCAGTCCGTGCAACCTTTCCGTCCAGCACTTCCAAGTTGTTAGAGTGCTCAACCATAAAATGCGCCTGCGCAGAAGCAAATGAAATGGGCTGATTTGCTCATGATTGGATTTCATGACGCCTGTCGAAGGATCAAACGGCTGAGTCATGAACGATGTTGCGGCGTTCCTTCACCATGAACAGGTTTTACCTTGCCGCCCGCCCAGCGCTTCATCCAGCGTGAACATGTGAGGAAACATCATGCTGGCTAGGGCCTCAATGCCAATCAGATAGACAACAATAGCGTCACCGCAGCCCAGCCTAAACCTCCCAGCCTCATACTCAGCGCACTCGCCACGCAGAGCCTAAAGAGGCAGATCTCGCGGGCAAAAAGCCGATCCCACCTAAGCAACTCGCCAAGATCGTCCGCCTGCCGCAGGAACTGCCCCCGTATCAAGCGCTCCATTAACGGGACGCGCGAAGGCGAAGGTGGCTTGCCAGACGAACGACTTCTTCGCGATTTCGATATTTCCCTTGGACCGCATTCATGCCAACGACAAGATCGAGCGAAAGATGAAAGGTTCGAATGCGTGAGTGGAGCAATGCGAAATATCTTCCCTTCCATGACCGGACTTCGCGCGTTCGAAGCTGCCGCGCGCCATCGCAGCTTCACGCGCGCTGCCATTGAACTCAACCTGACGCAGAGTGCTGTCAGCCATCAGATTCGCAAGCTTGAAGAACTGCTGAACATCAAATTGTTCGACCGCGTCGGCAATGAAATTCAGATTACGGAGTCAGGTTCGGAAATCTATACCGTCGCGCGCGCGGCGATCGCCGAGTTGCGCCTGGCCATGGATCGGGCGACGCGCCAGAATAACGACGACGTCCTCACCATCGGCACTCTGGGCACCTTCGGGATGAAGTGCCTGATCCCGCATCTTAAAAGTTTCACCCGCGCCAATCCTGGCATTCACGTGCGGCTTCGGATCCTGCCCCCTTCGCCCGACGCCACTCATGGCGACTGCGACGTCGCGATACTCTACGGAGTGGAAAGCGACTGGCCTGGCTATCAGGTCAGCAGGATAACGACCGAAGAACTCTTCCCCGTATGCAGCCCCAGCCTGCTGGATGGGCCGAACCCGCTTGACGATCCCCAGGATCTGGCTGACCAGGTCATAATCAGGACCGTGTCCCCCCTCATCCTGCGGGACGACTGGCCATTCTGGTTCCGCAAGGCGGGATTGTCCGACCTCGGCCTGTCGCAGGACATCACCTGCGACCTGCTCTTCCCCTCCTACCAACTTGCAATCGAAGGATTAGGCGTTGCGCTGGGTCGCAGCGCCGTCGTGCGGGACGACATTGCCGCAGGTCGGCTGATCGAGCCATTTTCGATCCGGCTCGAAACCTCCTTCGGCTATCATCTCGTTTATCCCTCGATGCGCGAGGAATATACGAAGGTATCGCGGTTCCTCGCCTGGGCCAGGGATGAATTTTCGGAATTGTTGAAATAGCTTCAGGCGACGGCGTCCGCCCGGTTAGGCTCGCGCATCGCTATCAAACCAGGCCGGAGAAGCCGCCATATCTGCCGCAGAAGAAGAGCAGGGGATCGGTGGCGTGAACAGCCTCCATTCCCAAAACCTCTCCCAGCACGAAATAATGATCGCCTGCGTCGTTGACGGAGTGGATGCGGCATTCGATGCTGGCCAGCGCGTTGGCGATGACGGGCAAACCGTGAGTCGATATGCTGTATTCGACGCCGGCGAACCTGTCGCCTTCTCCGCTGGCTATCTGGCGGCAAAGCCGGGCTTGGTCCGCCGCCAGGATATTGGCGCAGAAATGCCCGGCCATTTTTATCGCCGACCAGGTTCGCGATTTCCTGTCGGGAAAAAATCCCACCAGTGGCGGATCGAGCGAAACCGACGTGAAGGTGCCGACCACCATCCCGATCGGTTCGCCCTTTTCCGAAAGGGCCGTGATCACGCTCACCGCCGTCGGGACATGGCCCAATATCCGGCGAAACTCCTTCGGGTCGCGGAAATCGGCCGCTTCGAACATTGGCTGCATCGCTGATTACTCGACGAAGCGCATATGGTTGGGAAGATCGTTCAACTCCTCGCAGCCGGTCGGCGTGACGAGGACATTGCCGCCGATGTTCACCTGCTGGCGTCCGAAGGCGGCATTGGGCTCGAGTTGGATGGACATGCCTGCTTCGAGAACGACGTCCAGCCCGCTTGCCCCCAACTGATCCACCCGCTTGAAAGCCTGAAGGACGCTCGGATCGAGATCTTCGGTAACAGGGCTGACCAGAGTCAGGGGCGTGCAGCTATGCACATGGGGCGTCAAGTGCCAGGCTCCGGCCCGTCGCAAAGGCTCCTGCATCGCCTCGGCCACTTCGCCGAAGGTCACGCCGGCGCGAATAGTGGCAACTGCGGCTTCGTAGGATTCCCGCGCCACTGCTGCGGCGCGATGGAATGGTTCGGCCACCTCGCCCACCCCGATGCACATCTGCGCCTGCCCCTCGACGCCGCCGACGACGGCCATGACTTCGGACATCACCACGTCGCCCCGCTGAATCACGCGGGGCTTCTGCGCGCGGTAGAGCCAGCGCGGTGCGTCCCAGCTAAGATTGTCGGTCCCCGAATGGATGAACAGGTCATGGGCCGGGGTAGCGCAATGGCGGTAATAGACGCTCATCATTGCCGCGTAGATTTCGCTCTCGGCGACGCCGGGCCGCGTCATCTCCAGCATCGTCTCGCACACTTTCTCGCATACGTCCGACACATAGCGATAAAGAGCGACCTCCTCCTCGCTCTTTGTCAGCCAGATGGCGGCGAAATCGTCCCACAGCTCCACGAAGGTCGCGTCGGGTAGGGCGGCGGTCAGGCTGGTCCACAGGCCATGGGGCGTCCAGCCGACCGGGGCGAGATTGGGACCGCCCAGCGCGGCGATCGTGCCGATCCGCGCGTTGGTCAGACCCCTTTCCTTGAGCACTTCGACGATCAGCGCTCCGCGCGGGCCAAACCGCATGTCCTCGATCCAGTCGCCCTCTCCCCAATCGCGCGCCTGCAACCAAGAACCGGCCACAGAAGCGCCCCGATGAAAAGCCACCGGATCGCTGTTGAGCGGGAACACCACAGTGCATCCGGGGATGGAGTTGGTGAAATACTGGTCGGCGGGATAGCGGTGCGAAGCAGGCGGCACCAACAGGCATTCGACATCATTCTTGCGCATCATCTCGCGCAGCAAGCCCCAGCGGCGATCCCTTTCCTTGCTGGTAAGAACGGGCGGGTTGGGAACGAAGGATGTCGCAGTCATGATGGCCTCGAAAATGCTTGTTCGAAAATGGGGCCGCGCGCGCCGGGTGGCAGGTCCATCCATTCTCGCGCGGCGAGGGGCTGTCAGGCGTTCGCCGGCTCGGGCGCCAGATGCCGGTTGAAGAATTCGATCGAAAGGTCAAGCGCCTTGTCGGCTTCCGGCTTGCTGTAGGTCAAGCCGCCGTGCCGGGCGAAGGCATGATCAGCGCCCGGATATTGATGGATTTCTACCAAAGGATTAGGGGACAATTTCCGCAGCAGCAATTCGTTGACTTCCGCCTGGACCCACCTGTCCTTCATCGCCATGTGCAGCATGAAGGGGCGGTGCAAATTGCCCACCTCGCGGATATTATGTTCGATATAGGTGCCATAATAGGCGACCGCACAGTCGATTTCGGTGCGGCAACACATCATGTAGCAGAGCTTGCCGCCAAGACAGTAGCCCACGGCCCCCACCTTGCCGTTCGATTCCGGCAGCGTCCTCAAATAGGCTTCGACATCCTCCATGTCCTCGACTCCCAGATCATAGTCGAAGCCATAATAGAGGTCGAACGCCTTTTCGACGTCGGCGGGATTCCTGTCGGACAGTTCAACGCCTTGCTCCTGCCGCCAGAACAGGTCCGGGACCAGGCAGATATAGCCTGCTTCGGCATATTCCTTGGCATGGTGGCGCATCGTGTCGTTGACGCCCCAAATTTCCATGATCGCGATCACCGAGCCGGCGGGCGTGGTGTCGGGATAGGCGACATAGGCGCCCATTTCCCCACCGTTGCGCATCGGCACTTTGACATATTCGGTCCGCATCATTCTTTCCTTTTTACTTCTTGTTGCCGCCAAGACGGCCCACGGCCGCGTCAATCCGGTCCCTGTGATCCTTCGTCGCATGCGCCAGCGCCTGAAAGGACGCCGACAGCTCCAGCACGGTTTCCAGGCGGGAATGTTGCGCTTCCCGCAGCAAGCGCTTCGCCATCCGCAGAACGTGCGGTGGGTTCCTTGCAATGCGCTGCGCCATGTCGACCGCACGGGGCAGCAGTTCCTCGGCAGCCACCACCTGTGACACGAGCCCGCATTGGAGCGCGGTCGGCGCATCGATGACGTCGCCCGTGAAGGTCAGCTCCGCCGCCTTCGAAGGGCCCACCAGCCGTTGCAGCAGAAATGCGCCGCCATCGCCCGGAATGATGCCCAGCGTCACGAAGCTCTCGGCGAACTTCGCGGCCTCGCTCGCGATGCGGATGTCACACATGCAGGCCAGGTCCAGCCCCGCCCCGATCGCCGGCCCATTGACCGCCGCGATGACCGGGACCTCCAGATTGTAAAGCGCGAGCGGGATCCGGTGGATGCCTTCCTTATAGTGATAGCGGTCCTCGATCGGCTCCAGGCCAGGGTCCAGCACGCGGTCGCGCATCAGCTTGATGTCGCCGCCCGCGCAAAAGGCGCGCCCCGCCCCTGTCCACACGACGGCGCGGATGGAACGGTCCGCTGAAATACGCCGGCACACATCCTCGATCGCGCCATATTGCACGTCCGACCCAAGCGCGTTGCGCGTCTCGGGTGAATCCATGGTCACGATCATGACGCCGTCGGCAATCTCTGTCTTGATGAAGCTCATAAATCCTCTTCGATTCCCTGCCGCCTTCGCCAGCGACATTCTACCTCGGCCATCTCATCGATAGCTTACACGATCCCCGCTTCGCGAAGATCCTCTATCCGATCGTCGGGGATGCTCAGCCATTGTTTCAGCACTCTGCCCGTGTCGTTGCCCAATGTGGGCGGCGCGGACCGGTATTCGACCGGGGTTCGCGACAAACGCAGCGGATTGGCGACACTGGGCGCCGACCCCGCCTCGTCCCGTGGAAGGTCGAGTTTCAATCCCCGCGCCACGATTTGCGGATCTGCAAACACCTGTTCTAGATTGTTGATCGGGCCGCACGGCACCCCGACCTCTTCCAACAGCTCCACCCAATTCGCCGTCGTCCGCCGCCTGGTCAGGGCTTCAAGCTGGGGCACAAGGGCGATGCGGTGTTCGACTCGGCCCCGGTTGGTTCGATAACGATCGTCCTGCGCCAGCGATGCGTCGCCCAATGTGGCGCATAGCCGCGCGAACTGCTCGTCATTCCCGACCGCTATGACCATGAAGCCGTCGCTGGTGGGGAAGTCCTGATAAGGGACGATATTGGGGTGGGAATTGCCCATCGCGGCCGGGGCCGTCCCGCCCACCAGATAATTCATGGCCTGATTGGCGAGGCAGGCGACATGCACGTCGAGCAAGGCGACGTCGATATGCTGCCCTTCGCCCGTCCGTTCGCGGTCGGCAAGCGCCGCCAGGATGCCGACCGTACCGTAAAGCCCCGTCAATATGTCCGTCAGCGCCACGCCCACCTTTTGCGGCCCCGCGCCTTCTTCCCCTTCTTTCCGGCCGGTGATACTCATCAACCCACCCATGGCCTGGATGAGGAAATCATAGCCCGCGCGCGGCGCATACGGGCCGGTTTGGCCAAAACCCGTAATCGAACAATAGATCAGCCGGGGATTGATCGCCTTGAGCGATTCATAGTCGAGGCCGTATTTCTTCAGGCCCCCGACCTTGAAATTCTCGATCACCACGTCGCAATGCCGCGCCAGTTCCTTGACCAGCTCCTGCCCTTCCGGACGGGTGAAATCGATCGTCACCGAACCCTTGTTGCGGTTGGCGCACAGGAAATAGGCGGCGTCGCCCGCCCCGCCATCCTGCGTCTCCAGAAATGGCGGCCCCCATCCGCGCGTGTCGTCCCCGGCCCCCGGCCGCTCCACCTTGATCACCTCCGCGCCAAGGTCGCCAAGAAGCTGCGCGCTCCACGGTCCCGCCAGAATGCGGGACAGGTCCAGGACGCGAATATGGGAAAGGGAACCGTTCATCTCTACTTCCAGACGGGTGGGCTATATCTGATCAAGCGGCGGCCGCGGCCATTCTGGCCGCTGCATCCTTCACCGCCTTGACGATTTCCGGATAGGCGGCGCAGCGGCAAAGGTTACCCGACAGATAGCTGCGGATCTCCTCATCGTCAGGCTGAGGCTTTTCCCGCAGCAACTGTTTGGTCATCATGACGAAGCCCGGGGTGCAGAAGCCGCACTGGAACGCGCCCTGATCGATAAAGGCCTGCTGCACGGGATCGAGCTCACCGCCGGCGTCCAAAGACTCCACCGTTTCGACCATCGCGCCTTCCAGCTTGAGGCCAAGCGTCAGGCACCCTGACAGCGGCTTGCCGTCCACGCGGACGGTGCAGCATCCGCACAAGCCCTGACCGCAGCTCTCCCTCGCGCCGAACAGGTCGAACCGACGAAGAACGTCAACGGCATTCTCGTGCGAACCGACCGTCACGCGCACGGGCCGCGAGTTCAGAGTGAATGCAATATCCTTACTCATGATGTCAGTCCTCAAGGGGATTGCCGCCAGCGCTGCGGATGGCGCGCAACACTTTTTCCGGGGTCAGCGGCAATTCGTAAAGCCGCACCCCTACCGCGTCCTCGATCGCATTGGCGATAGAGGGCGAAATGCCGAAGGTCGAGCTTTCCCCGACGCCCTTCGCGCCGAAGGGTGCCTTGCTCTGTTCGGCCTCGATGATATGGTTTTCCATGATGCCGGGGATGTCATGGATACCCATGATCTTGTAGTCGGCGAAGGACGCGTTGGTGACCTGCCCCGCCTCGAAATTCATCTCTTCCGACAGGGTGAAGCCCAACTGCATCGTCGCCGCGCCCGAAATCTGCGTCTCCACGATCCGGGGGTTGAGCGGCTTTCCACAATCCACCGCATTGATCATGCGGACAATATTCAGATGACCCGTGCGGACATCGACTTCCACTTCGACCGCAGTCGCCCCGATCATCCAATAAGGGGTGACGAGAGGCGATTGTCCGTTTTCATCCGCGGGCGCGTAGTCGGGAATGAAGGTGCCCGTTCCGATGATCGTCCCGGCCTGCATCCCATAGTGGGCCTTGAACACGCTGGGCCAGGAGAAGCCGCTCTCTGTGTCTATGCCCGCGTCGCGCGCCATCGCCCACAGCTTGGTACGGGCGTCCTCCGCCGCCAGCTTGACGGCGTTGCCGGTGTGATAAGTTGATCGCGAACCCAGGGTCGCCATGTCATAAGGGGTCGCATCCGTGTCGGGATGGACGACATTGACCTGCTCGGTCCGGATACCCAGCACTTGCGCGACGATCTGCGCCATCGCCGTGTCCGAACCCTGCCCCATGTCCACTGTCGAAATGGATAGCGACACGCTGCCATCGGCGGCGATCGTAACCATCGCTACCGACGTGGTGGGCGAAATAGACGCCTTGAACCCAACCGCGATGCCGCGCCCGCGCCTTATATCGCCGGAACCGCGATCAAAAGGTTCGTTCCAGCCGAGCCGTTCCGCGACCAGTTCCAGCGCTTCGTGGATCGCGCTGTCCTGCATGATCGTTCCGGTCGCCTGCGGCCGCCCGTCGCGCAGCAGATTGTGGCGGCGGAATTCGAGCGGGTCCTGGCCCAGCGCGCGGGCCATGATGTCCGCCTGGCTTTCATACGCCCAGACGAGCTGGGGGATGCCAAAGCCGCGCAAGGCTCCCGCCGGCGGCCGGTTCGTATAGAGCGCGTAGGAGGACACCTCGACATTCTCTATGTCGTAGGGGCCCGGCGCGGTGAAGCCTGACTTCTGCGTCACGCGCGGGCCGATGTCGGCATAAGCGCCGCCATTCCAGAAAATCTCGCACTTGCGCGCGGTGATCCGTCCTTCGGCGTCCACCGCCGTCTTGATGCGGAAGGTCGTGGGATGCTTGGTGATGGTGTAGAATTGCTCTTCCATCGTCAGCGACAGCTTGACCGGCGCGCGAGCGATCAACGCCGCGCAGGCGACCAGTGCTTCCAGCTTGATGTAGAGCTTCGCACCGAACCCCCCGCCAAGATGGGGCACCTTCACTTGCACCCGGTTTTCCGGCCAGCCCAGCAGACGCGCGATTTCCAGCCGGACAAAAGAGGGGCTTTGCGAGGCGGTATGGATGATCAGGCGATCATCGTCCGGCACCGCCATGGACACCATCGGTTCCAGCGGCACGTGCATGGTGGCCTGCGTGCGGAACTCATTTTCGAACACCCGGTGGGCGCTGGCGAACGCCGATGCGACGTCGCCCCGCCGCAGATGATAGTCCAGCGCGATGTTGGTATTGCGCTTGCCGTGCAGATGCTTGAGGTCGGGGAAAGTCCCTGCCGGCTTCAATTCTTCATGCACGACCGCCTTCGACGTCATGGCCTCGATCTCGTCATCGACGGAATCGAGCAGGTCATAGTCGGCGATGATCAGGTTGACTGCATCCGCCGCGACATAAGGGTCGTCGGCCAGCACAACGGCCACCGGCTCGCCGACATAGCGCACCTTGTCCAGCGCCAGCACGGGCTGGTCGTGGAAGGCAGGCCCATAATAGGGATTGGGCACGATCTGGCGGATGTCTTCGCCGGTCAGCACCCAATGCACCCCCGGCAGCGCCAACGCCTCGGATACGTCGACTGACCGGATCCGTCCATGCGCGACGGTGCTGCGAAAAACCTTGGCATGCAGCATCCGCGGCGCGGATGCGTTGTGGACATAGGCCGCCCGGCCCGTCACCTTGCGCCGGGCCTCAAGCCGCGGCGGCGAGGCGCCCACCTGCTGGGCCGAGCCCGCGTCCTGACCCTTTATGAAATCCATCTTGTTCATGCGGCGACTTCCTCTTGGAGGAATGTTTCAAGCGCGCGGGACAGCTCGACCTCGACCAGCACCTTCTTGTACGCTGCTGTCCCCTGGACATCGCTGACCGTGTCGACGGACCGGGCGGCCAGTTCTCCGGCCTCCTGGCAAAGGTCAGCGGATAATCGCTTGCCCTGAATCAGCGCCTCGACGTCCGTCAGGCGAGTGACCTTCTCGGTCGCCGCCGACACTACGATGCGGCTGTCACGAACCACTCCGTCTTCCAGTTGCAGCGAAACGGCGACGCCGAGCGCGGGCCAGTCGTCATAGGTTCGCACGGTCATCTTGCGGTAGGTGCTTGCCCAGCGATCCTGCGGAGGCACGTGGATCTGGACGATGATCTCGCCCTGGGCCAACTGCGTCTGGTAGTAACCGACGTAAAGCTGATCGATGGGCGTCCGCCGCGTGCCGGCGGGACCGACGATCTCCGCTTCCGCCCGAAGGCTCGCGAGGATCGGCGGCAGGTCCATGTGGGGATCGCCATGCGCCAGGCAACCACCGACGCGGGCCGCGTTGCGCACGCGCACGTTGGACAGGCGCGGGATGATCCGCGTGATGACGGGCGCAATTTCGCCTATATCCGCATTCTCGCCCAGTTCGGCCAGGCGAACCAGACCGCCGATCCTGAGCGCTCCGGACGAATCCCGACTGATGTGGCCCAACTCTCCTTCCAGAGCCGACAGGTCCACGAGCCGGCTGGGTTTGTAGACCCCGCTTTTCATCATGAGCATCAGCGCCGTGCCGCCGGAAAAAGGTCGAACGCTCTGATCGTCGATGCTCAGCATTCGAACAGCTTCGGCCACCGATCCGGGCCGGACGAGATCGAAGGACAAGGACGTGGTCGCGGCACCGCCCCGATGCACGGACCCGGTCGCCAAAGCCTGTTGCGCGTCTCCTGACGCAGCTAAGGCCCCTTCGCCAGGCACGCGCTGCGCCGCATCCGGCTCTGGGTTAAGCTTGGCCGCGATAGTCCTGGCGACCCGCGCAGCCCACAGGCGCAGCGCGCCTTGCCGAACCCTCCCGCCATCCTGACGCGCTGCGGGCGCGACCACTGCGGCGGTCTGGGCGCTCGGCGAAGTCCCATCGCCCACGAAGGCTGCGCTCGCCTTGCGCACGAAGCCCTGCTCCATCTCGCGTGCCTTGGACTTCATCACCGGCTGGCCCAGGCTGCCCAGCTTGCCGGTCATCGCGACTTCCATCTCGTAAACGATGTCCGTCTCGCGGCCGTCCTCCGCATCGACCAGGTCCGCCACCGCTGTCGAGGTCAGCCGGCCCACCGTGCCCAGCGGCGTGCCCTCAAGCTGCGCGACCACGCGACTTGGCGCAATCCTTTCCAGCAGGGCCACCTCAACGTCGAAGCGGAACTTAATATAAGCGATCCGCGTCTCCAGCTTCGCGGTATAGTGATCCTCGTCAATTTCCTGAAGGTCGCTCACCCCTTCCAGGCAGGCGACAAAAAAATGCGGATCGTTCAGTCGTGCGAACACGTCCTGGCGCGGCGCTGGGATACGGAAGCGGCCTTCGAATTTCACGCTTCCACCTTCCGCGCGAGAGTGAGCAGCCGGTCGGCGATCAGGTGGGGGCATTCAAGCGGCGTCAGATGACGCGCACCCGGAATGACCTCCAGCGACGAACCTTTGGTGAGGCCGTGCATCTGCTCCGCCATCACTGGCGGCGTCGCGTAATCCTCGTCGCCCACCAGGATCATGGCAGGCACGGAAATGGCCGGCAAAGTGGCCACCAGGTCCGCCGAACCCAGCATCCGGCAGGTTTCGACATAAGCGTCAATGTCGTTCGCGCAGAAGATGCTGACGCATGTTTCGACCAGTTCCGGGTTCGCGGCACGGAAGTCATCGCTGAACCAGCGCGTCACTTGGAAGGCCGTCAGCGATGCCAGGCCCGCCTCCCGCGCCTTTTGCGCCCGTTCTTCCCACGCTTGCGGAGCGCCCTCACCGTAGGACGCCGTGGTGTCGATGAGGCCCAGACCGATCACGCGCTCGGGATGCCGCGCGGCGAAGGCGAGCGTCACCGTACCTCCCATCGAAGCCCCGGCGCAGATCGCGCGGTCCCAACCCGCTGCGTCGAAAACCGCCGCCAGATCGTCGCCGAAAGTTGCGATCCGGTAGGGGCCGGCCGGCTTGTCCGAACCACCATGGCCCCGGCAGTCCCATGTCAGGACGGCAACCTCGTTGCCCAGCGCCTCGACCAGGCGATCCCAGAACCTGCCATCCATCGCCAGCGAATGGGTCAGCGCGAAACGGATCGGCCCTGAACCGCGCACCTTGTATTTCAATCTGGTTCCATCCGCGGCGACGGCAAAACTCTCGGTGGTCATTGCTCCTACAGAGCCTCTCATAGAATTAGATGAGTTGAACATTTTCTTGCCATCCCAACCGCGACCGAAGAAGCGAATTGATTTCGCAGCGCCATGAAGGAAATTCGTGCGGCGGACCGCGAAACACGGGGTGGATATCCGACCGGCAAAGACTTGGTTCCAAGGCCTTAGCCTCTGCAGGGATGACTGCGTTCTCCGCCGCCTCCCGACATCTGAAAAAATTCATTCAGGCGCCGGCCGGGCAACCCGGCGCGGCGCTTGGATCGACGGCCTTAATAGGCTCCCTGCGGCGGCAGGCCGAATTGCTCCTGTCCGTACATCAGGTAGATCGAATCGGTGTCCAGCGTCACATGGCGCACGCCGACCGACAAGTCCCGCCAGAAGCGCTGGAACATGGCTTTGCTTGCGAAGGAAGACGAGCCCGCGCCTTCCGACAGGATATTGATCGCTTCGAACGCCTGCCGAGCTGCAAATCCGATGTTGCGACGAATGCGGACGCGCTCCTCCACGCTGACGGTCTCGCCCGACACGACTTTCGCCTCGAACGGTTCGACGCTTGACAGCAGCAGCGCTATCGCGGCGTCGATCCGCGCCGATGCGTCCGCGACCCGCATCTGCACCGCCGGCGTCGCGCCCGCCGTGGTGGACGCACCCGCGACGAGCGACGTCTTCACCTTCGACCGCATCGCTTCCACAAAGGCGTCGAGAGCTCCGCGCGCCATGCCGAGCACCGGGCCCAGCAACACCACGCCGCTCAGCGTCGCGAAATTGTAGCGGGCCAGGTCATTGCCGCAAATCGTGCTTCCGGGCGTAGCTTCCGCCACTACCTCGGCCAATTTCACCCGCCGGACTTCCGGCACGAACAGCGGTTCCTTACGCAGCATCGTCTTGCTGCCCGTCCCCTGCATCCCGGCCATGTCCCAGCTATCCTGGTCGATGAGCAGTTCAGTCATCGGAACGATGAACCATTGGGTTTCGGGCTTATCCTCTTCCGTGTCCGCGATCGCGCATGAAATGATCGCCCAGTCGCAATTGTCGCTATTGCTGGCCCAAGGCCATGCACCCCATATCTCATAGCCGCCCTCTACCTTGCGGCCCTTGCCAACCGGGATTCCCGAAATGACAACCATGGTCGTGGGGTCGGCTCCCCAGATGTCGCGTTGCACCTCTTCGGGCCAATAGGAAGCGAACCAAGCGTTGCTGTTCGCTACCATCGTGCACCAGGAAGTGCTGGGGCAGGCGCGGGCCATCTCATAGGTGACTTTGAACACCGCGCTCGGTCCGTAGCCGAAACCGCCAAAGGCCGTCGGCTGGCTCACCCTGTTGAGTCCGGCCCCCTTCACGAGGCCGGTCAGCTCTTCAGAAACCCGCCCGTCGCGTTCCGTCTGCTGCGTGCGGGCAGACAGTTCCGGACGCAAGTCGCGCGCGCGCTGAACAAGCTCTTCGACAGTCGGCTTCGCCACATCCGAACGCTTCAAGACCTCGACGGTCATTCCATAATCCTTTCTTCGCAAAGGGCTTCATTCTCTCTGAGGATAAGCTGTTCCAGCTTGCGCCTCGCCAAAAGCTGCTGTGTATCGGTCCGCGCGCTGTATTCGCGCGGCACATTGCCGTGGCACGCCTGGAGCATCCGTTCGACGTGGCAAAGCCCCCACACGTCCTCCTGGATCACAGCTATTGTCGCAGCTCTCATCTCCTCATGTGCCTCCCTGCCGAAATTCCTGGCGGTGGCGAAGAAGTAGTGCGCCGAATTGCGCCGAGCCGGGGTGATCGCGTGATAGACCTGAAGCATCCCGAACATCTTGCCTGCCTCGGGATGGCCCTCTGGATAAAGATATTTGTCCCATCCATGATGGAGCGCAGGAAGGTAGAAACGCTGACCGATATGCCGGTCGCAATTCCCCGCATATCCGAGATACGCGGCGAAATGAGGCACGGTGGGAACATCGCGGATGATCCGTTCCGCTTCCAGCCACCCCTCGCCCTCACGTTCCGAAACTTTCGCCGTCGCGGAATCGTCGCCCCCGCCACCCAACGTGTTTCTGTGCAGAAAAGCGACATGGGTCAGATCCATCAAATTGTCATGGATCAACTGGTAACGCGCCTCAATCTCTCCGTGATACGCATCGTCGGTGGTCAGGTCGTCGCCTTCCAGGCCGATTGCATAATGATCTGGGATGAGGCCGGGGTCGGCAAGGACGGGGTCTCCCATCCAGATCCAGATCCAGCGCCATTTTTCAACCGTCGGATAGGATTTGATACCGCACCGGCTTGAAGGGCGTTCTTGCGAGGGTATCCGCACCGCCTGCCCGTCCGGCGCGTAAGTGAAACCGTGGTAGGGGCACTGAAGATTGTCGCCGATCACCTTCCCTTCCGCAAGAGGGAAATGACGGTGGGCGCAACGCCCCTCTAGCGCGACGACTTCACCATTCTCCCGACGATACAGGACGACGGGCTGATCCAGCAACCAGCGCTCAAGAGGGGAACGGGTAACGTCCCGGGAAAAAGAAGCGACATACCAGCAATTTTTTGCCGCATACACATCTTTGGAGAATGGATACATTTGGGTCTCCCCTCCGGAAGGACTACTGTTCTTGTAAATTCCCGGAGCAATTTTGAAATGGAACGGTATCGACCGAATCTCAGCTTTCAGATTTGGTCCACCGCCACATTTCAAGATTGACGTTCTTCTTGTAATCGGCCTGCATTTCAGGCGTAAGCACTTCAAGCAACATCCGGTTTTCGACCCAAACCTCGATGACATCGAAGAAGTCGCCCCGCGAACAACGCAGCGCACGCCAGCCTGCTCGTTCTGCTATAGCCAGGATTTCGTCTTCGGTCTTGTTGGACATTGTCGCGACATGGAACGCGACATATTGTGATGGGCTTTCGTCAGGGCGCGCCCAGGCGGCTCCCTCCCCCTCCCCGGGCGCCATGGTCTGTTCGCGGGGATAAACCTCCATCGTGGTTCCCCGTTCATCCCCCGCGATCGCAACATAAGCGCCAGGCCATGGGGGGAAGCGAAAAGCTTCGGCGTTACCGCCCCAAATTTCGGCGATCACTTCGGCAACCTTCTGCGGGTCGGTCGCCGGAATGGAGTTATGAAAAATCATGCAGTCCTCCAACATCCTCTAATTATGATCGCGGCGGCAAAACTCGCGCTATCTTGGCACGGATTATGCGCAGCCGGGCCACAAGTCGCAAACGACGAATTTTCGCACCTTCATAAAGGGCGTTCATGACCTCAAAGCCACGCTTTTGCGCCATTTCCCGCCGCTTGTGCCGAGTGTCAGGGGGCCTTTCGGTCCCCTGCGAGCCTGTGAAAACTGTCAAGACCTGTCGAACATCCCGCCCTGCCCAGCCGATGGACTATCGCGAGTTCGGGGAGAAACCAAGGGGCCGGGCGAACATAGATCGTCATCAGCATTGAAATGCCATTTCATCTTCTTTAGGGCAAGGTGCCAGTGCGTAGGCTCGATCACGGAGGATAATGCAAATGGCCGGCCAGCTTTCCCTGGGCAATGGATTGCATCTTCCCCAAAAATCACCGGGCACCACCGGTCCGGTCACCAGAGGACTGCGCCAGCGGACGATCCGCTTCCACGCCGCGCTTTGCGCGATCGGCCTGTTCCCGACCGTGCTTCGCCTAACGGGCGTGGCGGATGCGGGCCCCTCCGCCGAAGTGCTGGGCTGGAGCCTTTGGGCGCCGGGCGCCGGTTACGCGATGCTTGGCGGCTGGGGAATAGCGGCTTTCATTGCCAATCTCCTCCTTTTCCGCCTCGCCGTGTTCATCTGGATGATGAGCGGTTTTATGATCGTGCCGCTGCTGGTCTGGATCGCCCCTTCCCTCCTTGCCGTCGGTCTGGCTGACGGGCCGCCTGACGGCCTTGGCCAGGGGATCGTTGTCCTGTCGGCCCTGGGCTTCTGGGCTCTTCAAGAAGTGCAGCGCAGGCGCGACGTCACGCAAATCGCCCTTCGCAAGAAGGAACGCGAGCGGTCCGTTCCGGCGATGGCACAGCAATTGGACGCCTGGAGCCTCCAAAGTCCTCGTCCGGACGCAGCGCATCGTGAACTCGATCCCGAATCCCTTCAGGCGGCGCGCTATCTTTTCGATCTGGCTCTTCAGCCGGTCGGCAGCTTCGACGGCTTTACCCGGATCGACAATATTCAGGGCGCTGCGCTTCGCTATCAGCTGAACTGGATCAGTTACGGGCTGGCGCAATTGCAACATGCCTATACGCCCAATTTCCACGGCTATCTAAACGTCGCGCAGCGATATGCGATCGAAAGCCTGACCGCTCCCGAAGTATGCAGCTATTGGAAATGGCAATATGCCGCCAGCAAGTTCCAATGGGAACCCGATCCGATCGCGACCGACAATGTGATGCTGACCGGATGGTCGCTCCCTGCCCTTACCGTCTATGCGGCAAATACGGGCGACCTGCGCTATCAGCAGGATGGCGCGCTCAAGTTCCGGCCCTTCGCGAACAAGGACGCGGTCTTCGCCCATGATGCGGGCAGCTTCGTCCGGGTGATCAACCGGAATTTCGATGCAAATGCCCTGTGTCTTTATCCATGCGAACCCTTCTGGACGTTCCCGATCTGCAATATATTCGCCATGTGCGGGCTCATGCCCTATGATCGCCTCAACGGCACAGAGCATTTCGAAAGCAGCTACGCCCTCTTCATGCAAAGGCTCGACGAGGAATTCACCGCAGCGGACTGGGAAATTTCCGCCCTCACCTCGTCGCTGACGGGCCTGCACCGCTTTTCCCGGACGAACCCCATTCTGCAACAGCCCACCCGCGCAGTCATTTCCTATATAGCCAACGCCTTCAACCCCGCAGTCGCCCGGCGTTCCTACGCACTGTTGCGCGACGAAATGATCAGCTTGAAGGACGGCCGCGTCGAGCTATCGACCCCTTGGGCAAAAGAGATCGACCTCGGCAACTACCGCAAGTCCCCTGCCTACACGCTCGCCGGCATCGCCCAGGCGGCGGCGGAGCAGGGGGACGAAGAAATGCGGGTAGCCGCGCTGGCGACCGCCGACGATCTGCTCGAGCGGGAAGCATCCGATGATCGTCTTTCCTATCAGAAGGCTTCCAACTCCGCCAATGTGAAGCTCGCCGCCGCGCGCTGGTCTCGCCGAAACGATTGGCGCGACGTGATCGCGAACGGCCCCCGGCCCCATGCCGTGACCGGTCCCAAGCTGACCAATTGCAGCTATCCGGACGTTCTGGTCGGCAAGGCTGTCAGCGACGGGAAGGGGCTGAACCTTGTTCTCTACAATGGCGCAGCCCCGGGGCCGCAGCGGCTCACGATCGAAAATCTCGTGCCGTCCGCCAGCTACCGCGTCAACGACGGCGCAGAGCTTCATCGAGCCGATGAGAGCGGCCACCTTCTGCTGTCCATCCCGCTCGACGGACGGACGCCTGTGCTGATTAGCCGCGCTGGGGGATAGGATGGCCTGCTGCATCCTGGGCGCGATCGCGATCTCGCAACTCCTTGCCGTCATCCACTTCATCAGGAGCCCCAGGCTGTTAGCCTGCGGCATTGCGGCGGCGGCCTGCGCGATGCTGGCGGGCCTCGTCTATGTCTTCGTCGGCAAGGACGATCACGCCCATCACTGGTCCTCGCATCGCAATGCGACTGTCCAGTCGGCGCGCTACTGCGGCGGCAACCCTGACGTACGAAAGCCTGACGCCAGGCTGGCTGCTCTCGACCGCAGCCGGATTTGAACGAGAAATCCCCGCCAACTGACCGAAGGCGGGGCACATCGATATGGCTATCAAGGCAAGCGCTCGGCGGTGGTCCGCATGATAGCACATTGGCCCGGCCGCGCAAAACAAGGCTTGCGCAGCCGGACATCTTCAAAGCTCAGGCCGGTTCGAGGCGCAGCGGTAGTTCAAGCGGAGCGAGCACCGGATAGGTGCGGCGCTTCACGGGCCCGTTCACCGTGATGGACGAAGTCTTGTCCAGCAGCGTTTCGATTGCGATCCGCATGTCCAGACGCGCGAGGTGCTGACCCAGGCACTGATGCATTCCGAAGCCGAAGGACAGATGGCCCTTGCCCGCCCGGTCGAGGTCGAACGTCTCTGGATGGTCGAATTTCCGCGGATCATTGTTCGCCGAACCATAGTTGGTCAGAACGAACTGCCCCGCCTTGATCGTCTGGCCGCCCACGTCCGTATCGACCAGGCATTTGCGCAGCAGGGCTTGTTGCGGCGCGTCCATGCGGAGCGATTCCTCAAGCGCGTCTGGAATACGGTTCGGGTTGGCGCGCAATGTGGCCTGCAACGCCTGGTCGCTTGCCAGGCGCAGCGTGAAGTTGCTGATCGCCGCGGTTGTCGTCGCATGTCCAGCCAGCATCATTGCAATGACGAGATGAATAATCTCATGCTCTTCGAGCTTGCGCCCCTCGACGTCTCCGGTGACGAAGCTGTTGATGATATTGTCCGCCGGATTTTCGCGTCGAAAGGCGATGATCTTTCTGACGTAGGGCACGAACTCAGCCAGGATGGACTTCGCCATCCCCGCGGCAGGATTGGTGAACGCCGTGCTCAGCCGGTCATTGTCCGATACGAACTTGTAGTGAATGGGCCAGTCTTCGTCGGGCACACCCAGGAAGCGGCACAGAACACGGGTCGGGAATTTCGATCCGAATTCTTCATGGAAATCGACGTCGCGCTTGGCGACCATGTCATCGATCATCTCGTTCGCAAAAACCCGGATGTCCCCTTCGATCCGGCCGACGACAGCGGGCGGGAAGCTCGGATTGAGCAGCTTGCGAAAGCCGGTGTGAAGCGGCGGATCGGCAAACAGCGGAATGATCGTCGGCAATCCTCTTTCGTCCACACCGACCGTGCTGCTCATCGCGCGAAAATTCTTGAGAACGCTCAAAAGCTCGTCATAGCCGTAGGCGCCCCACCACTCGACCTGGGCATTGTTGATGTGCGTGCGGCTCACCGGGCATCGGGAAAGCACATCGCCATATATGTCCGCCGCCTCAATGCTTGGATTGGTCTCCATTTCGGCCATGGCCGCCAGCGGATCAAATTCCGACATCATTATTTCTCCTACGCCTTGCCATTGTTGCTGCTATTGGATGCGGGCAACGCGAACGCCGACGTCGGCTGTCGCCCGGACCCGGATCACGCGATGTCGAGGACCAGTCTGGAACTGTGGCAACGCGACACACAAACCATCAGGCAGTCGCCACGCGCCCGCTCCTCTTCGGTCAGGACAGAATCCCTGTGCTCCAGTTCGCCTGACAGGACCGGCGTCAGGCATGAGCCGCACGTGCCCTCGCCGCAGGAGCTAACGACGTCCGCGCCGGCTTCCTCCAGCACTTCGAGCAGGCTCCGGCTTGTGGGAACCGCGAAAACGCGGCCGCTTTTCGCAAGCTCGACTTCGAACGCCCTGTCCGGCGATTGATCGACCTGTGCCTTGGGGCTGAAACGCTCGATCCGCACGCTTCCCGACGGCCAGTGTCGGGACTTTTCCTGCAAGGCGTCCAGCAAGCCACCTGGGCCGCAACAATAAACGAGCCTGTCCGTCCCCGGATCGGCAAGAAGCCTGTCAAGATCCAACTGCCCCGTTGACAGCGGGCAAATGGCGGCGCGTTCCCGCTCTGCCTCGATCGCGTCGAGGAAAGCCATGGACGCCCGGCTCCGGCCGCCATAGGCGATGCGATAGTCCGCTCCGGCCGCCTTCGCCGCCGCAATCATAGGCAGCAGCGGCGTTATCCCTATGCCGCCCGCGATGAACAGGTAGGATGACGCCCTGTCAAAGGGGAAGTGATTGCGGGGGCCGCGCGTCCTCAGCACATCGCCTTCCTTCACCTTGTCGCACAGCCAGCGCGATCCGCCCCGGCCATCCTCTTCACGCAGGATCGCGATGCGCCAAACCTTTCGGTTCGCGGGATCGCCGCACAGGGAATATTGCCGGGCGCTGCCATCCTGCACGAACAGGTCAATATGCGCGCCCGGACTCCATTCAGGCAAATCCTCACCGTGCGGCGCTTCAAGCTCAATCGCCTCGACCCCTTCGGCCTCCCGCCATTTCCGGGCGATGCGCAGCTTCAAATCAACTTCGGACCGAAAATCCCGCATGATATTCATCGACGCTATCCTCAACCCAAGGGGTCCGCCAGGCGTTTGTGATCGCCAACGGACCGTTACCGGCAAGTCGGAAGCCGACGCATGCGGACATGATGAACGGGACGCCAGTCAACGACCTCTTCCATCCACATCATTCGCCACGCAACGCGCCGCCGTCATCGAGCGGCTTTCCGGCCATGACCTTTTTTAGTGCAATCATTCTTATGTCGTGCAGGAGGGAGCCGTCAACAAAAAAGAGAATATAAGATGATATTCTCTTAAAACTTGCCTCCATGCGCTGGTTGGATTAGCCCGTTGGACAAGCTGTCGCAGGAGCGGAATGAGAATGAACAAACCATCGATTGGCGCTTCCCCGATATTCCGGGAAGGCGACCGGCGAGGTGACCCCGCCGCCAATCCGCAGTCGCGCCGGTCGCGAGGGAGGCCCAGCCGAGCACAGAGCGAGTTGCGCAACCGCGAACTGCTCAATCGCGCCCTCGATCTGTTTCTCGAACGGGGTTTCGAAGGGACGACGATAGAAGCGATCGTGGATTCCCTGGGAATGGCGCGCAAGACCGTCTACACGCGCTACGGCGACAAGTTGACCCTGTTCAGGGCCGCCTTGCAGGGTGCGATCAACGATCTCGTGATACCCGCCGAACGGTTGCAACAAATCGAAAAGCCGGATTTGCACGAAACCCTGGTAGCGATTGCAGGACTCATTCTTTCCAGCATGAGGTCGACATCAGGGCGCAGGCTCATCAAGCTCGCGCACTCGGAGCTCTATCAGATGCCGGAAATCTGGAGCTATTTTCTGGGCCAGACCGTGCAAGTGACCCTGGGCCATCTCACCGAGCTTTTCGAACAGCACAAGATCGGACAGCCCGCCGAGGTCGCGCTGTCCTGCTATCTTCTTATCATTCATGGTTCCTACCAGGCGCAATCCTGGTTCGAAATGACGGAAGAGGAATTCCAGCGCCAGCTCCGCAACAGGGTCTCGTTGTTCCTCTACGGCGCACTGCCCCGTTGAGACGAACAATCGGGGGGATCCCTTTGGTTAACGCCTGACCCTATTTGCCGGGCTCGATTTCCGCCGCTCAGGTGCTGCGCCCCTATCCGCCAGTACGACGCAACCCTTTTCCTTCAGGCCCATTTTCTTCAGACAAAGGTAAAGGGGAGGCGCGAAAAATCGCGCCTCCCCCGCCACCCCCCCAGTGACAAGATTAGAAACGATAGCCGATCGTCAGCCCGTAAGTGCGCGGAGGCCCATAGGACTCCAGCGTACAGCCGCACAGCGTCGTATTGTCGAACCCGATCTGGCCGTAGCGCTTGTCGAACAGGTTGTTGACATATGCGGTCAGGCTGAGCCCGGTCGGCTCCTGCTTCCAGGCAGCACTCAGGTTGAAGATGGTGCGCCCCTTGAACCAGTTTCCGCGGAAGTTGCGGAGGTTGTGATAAAAGCCCGACGCATAGTTACCCAGCGCGTTGAAGGACAGCTCACCGCCAGCGACCGGAGCGGGCACCGTGTAGGTAACTGTCGCGGTGGCCTGCGCCCGCGGGGCGAAGGGCGGTCGGACAGTTCTGAAAACGCCCGGCGACACTTCGTAGTTCTCGATTTCGGCATGGGAATAGGATGCACCCACCGTTGCGCGCAGCGCATTGGTCAATTGAACGCCCAGGTCGGCGTCAAACCCGTAAATGGTGCTGTCCTGGTTCTTCACCAGCCCCGCGCCGTTCGTGAACAGGAATGCCTGGAAGTCCTGATAGTCATAATAGAATGCCGCAGCGTTCAGCGAAAACGCACGGTCACCATATTTAAAGCCCGCTTCGTAGGCGATCAGGGTTTCTGCCTTGTAGGGAATATCCGGGTCGGAAATGGCGACGCCAAAGCCCTTGGCATTGTAATTGCCGCCCTTCACGCCCCGGTTCACACCGGCGTAGATCAGCATGTCGTGGCTGGGACGGAACTCCAACTGCGCCTTCCCTGCCCATAGCGTTTTCGTCCGCTCGTTCGAATAGGGCGTGGTGAAGGGGAAGAGCACGACATCATCCTGGAGTTCGTAATCATCCGTGCTGGCATAGGCGTTGCCGGTGGAGGCGAATTCCTGATGCTCCCGGATGATGCGTCCGCCCAGAATGACCTTCCATTGTTCGGCAAGGCCGATTTCCACTTGGCCGAACGCGGAGATGGACTGGGTTTTCAGGTCCCCGACCGGCGATAGCTGAATGCCGTCCGCTGCCCGGCCAAAGGCGGCCGCCAGGATCGATCCGCGCGCCCCCATCAGACCACTGTGGAAATGGGTGCGCAGGTCAAGATAATAAGCGCCGCCCGTCCAGCGGAAGGCGTCCTCGCCGCCGCTCAGGCGGACTTCCTGCGAAAAGGCGCTTGTCTGGGCGTCAGCGCCGACGGCCAGGAAGTTGACCGGACCGCCGTCCGCGTCGAGCAGGAAGCTCTTCTTATGTTCCTGATATGCGGTGATCGATGACAGGTCGACCTCGCCCAACTTGTAGTCGATATGGCCGGTCGCCATCCAGACCGAAGCCCGATTGCGGTCCTGGATCGCATAGTCGGACGACAGCTCCAGGTCCTTCGCGTCCAGCGGCACATAGCCGAACCAGTCCGCTCCAGGCGCCCGGGTGCCGTTGCCGGGGAAGGAAAAGAGTGAGAAGGGAATGCCGACCGTCGGCAGGTTGTTGCCGTCGGGGCCGATCGCCAGCCGCGTTTCCGTGGACGAGGCCCGATCATTCTGAACATAGCCACCGGCCGTGTTGTAGGTGCCGATCGTCGCGACGGAAGTATAGGGCGCCACCGATGCGCGCGACTTCGTGCCCGACAGGCCGAGGCGGATGCTCAGGTCGTCAATCGGCTCCCATTTGAACTGGGCCCGGCCAGCATAGGTCCTGCTCCCGCCCAGATTTTCGCAGCACGGGGACAGCGCCGGTCCGAAATTGCCGGGCGCGCCAGCGGACAAACCTTCAGGATAGCGATTCTTCCAATAATCGTCGATCCGCGAATAATATCCCGAAACACGCAGCGCCGCCGTGCTCGACAGGGGCACGTTGATCGCGCCTTCCGCCTTGACTTCGTTGAACCGGGCGTAGGTGAGGTCAGCATAGCCGCTGAATGCCGAGGCATCCGGCTGCGCGATGACTGTGTGGACCAGGCCACCCGTCGCATTGCGACCGAACAAGGTGCCCTGCGGCCCCTTCAGCACTTCGACGCGATCGATGTCGAACAACGACAACATGTGGCCCTGTTGCGTGGGAATATAGACGTCGTCGATATAGACCGCCACCGGAACTTCCAGGAAGTCGGCATAGGCCGACTGGGTGACGCCGCGAATGGTGAACTGCTGGGTCTGGCCGCCATAGCTGCCCGATGCGTAGACGCCCGGCGTGATCTGCGCGATGTCGGTGCTTCGCGACAGGCCCAGTTCCTTCAGGGCGTCTCCTTCGAACGCTGCGACGGCAATGCCGACATCCTGGAGCCTCTGCGCGCGACGCTGCGCCGTAATGACGATGTCGGCGTCCCTGGCATCCCCGGTGGCCTGCGCGGTCGCGTCGGTCTGCGCGAGGGCCGAATGGCTCAGTATAGTAGAGGAAAAGATGCTCGCGCCAGCAAGCAGCGCGATACGACCGACCTCAAGCGGACTGACCCGATTGGCTGATGAATTTTTCTTGGACATTATCCCTCCCAGTAATTTTACTAACCTGAAGTCATCGATTACGTACGAAATCGAGACCAACCTTTCAGTCGTCAATCGATGTCGTGAAATGATTCCAACGCAAAGGCATGTATGTAAGCCCCTTACGTCTACCTTATGATCCACGCCAGGAGGATTCCGACCAGCGATCGACATCCTCCTATTTGCCGAAATCCGGCAATTCCGGCGAAGAAGCGCCGGCCGCGCAAGTGAACCGCCTTCGCTCGCGGACAACTGCTCGGTCAGTAATCCGCCAATCAAGAAAGATCGCCCGCCTCCTCTCACTCCCCGGTCTCTTGACCCGGTCTATTTCAGTCAATGACTAGAATATATACGCCGCATCTTCGCAAACGAATGTTTTCGCTATGGGCATGAACGAAATTAATTGGCTGCTCGCGCAACTCGATGACGGCGTCAGTCGCGCTGCGATACGCACGCGCCCTCTTTTTTCGCCCGTGTTCAGCGGTCGCGCACCCGTCCCAAAATCTCATGGCTTTGCTTTATCTGGCACTGCCGCTGTAAGGACGATCCGTCCCCTGCTCTCTCCTTTCGCCAGCCTCTGCAAAGCCTGGTTCACCTCGCTCATCGGCATCGTTTCGACGGGCGGGACGCCAAGCCCGCGCCCCCGCGCAAGATCAAGCAACTCGCCCAGTTCCTGCGGCGATCCGACGTAGGATCCGACGATGGACAGCGCCTTGACGATCAGACCGACGAGCGAAACCTTCATCTCCCCGCCAAACAGGCCGACAGCGACATAGGTCCCGCCGCGCCTCAACATGGCGATCGCGTTCAACGCAGACTCTTCGGAACCGACAAAGTCCAGCGCCGCGGCGATGGGGCGGGCCGGCGACGCGGAATCCTGCCCTGCGCCGGGATCGGCCGGGTCGAAGACCGCCGAAGCACCCATTTCCAACGCAATGGTGCGGCGCTCCTCCAGCGTGTCCGCCACCACTATATGCGCATGACCCAGCGCCTTGGCGATCAGCAGTGCGCTCTGGCCCAATCCGCCAAAGCCCATGATCATCAACGCCTCCGTCGCGGGATCGCCCGAACATTTGCGGATGGCGGCGTAGGCGGTCAGGCCAGAACAGGCATAGGTCGCCGCCACGACGGGATTTATGCCCTCCACGTCGAACAGATAGCGCGGATGAGGTACGATCAGTTGTTCCTGATACCCTCCCGGACGCTGGATGCCGATCGCTGCGACGTCGGGGCACAGATTTTCCTGGCCGCTGCGGCAAATGGCGCAAGTTCCGCATCCGATCCACGGATAGACCAGGAAGTCGCGCCCGATTTGCGCGGGATCAACCGGCGCATCCGGCCCTGCGGCAATCAGCTTGCCCAATATTTCATGCCCCAGGACGATCGGCGGATGGACGCCCCGATCCGCCAGGGTAAACTTCTTGTCACCCCCCACGTCATAATAGCCCCGGCAAAGATGCAGGTCGGTGTGACAGACGCCGCATTGCATGACTTCGATGACGACTTCCGATCCCTTGGGTTCCGGTGCTGGCTGCTCCACGCATTCCAGCGGGCGGTTGAAGCCGGTCAGTTGATAGGATTTCATCGCCCGCTTCGCCGTCCCTTCATGCTTCCGACGCTCGCCATCCCCTTCGCTCAAGCTCCCAGGGACACCTTGGAGATGTTGATGACCTTTGCCTGCGTGACTTCGAATATGCCGGCTCGGCCCTTTTCACGGCCGATCCCAGATTGCTTGGCCCCGCCAAAGGAGACGTCGGCAGGCAATTCCAGATGCTTGTTGATCCAGACCGTGCCCGTGTCCAATCTTTTCGCCAGTTGCTCGGCGCGTACGATGTCCGAAGTCCAGATTGTGCCGCCCAGCCCATATTCCGTGTCGTTCGCTCGCGAGACGACCTCATCGATCTCGTCATAAGGCAGCACCGGCATCACCGGCCCGAATTGTTCCTGCTGGACCAGCGCCGCATCATCCGCGATATCGCAAACAACCGTGGGCGCAATGAAATATCCCGGCCGGTCCACCGCGTCGCCGCCCGCGATGATGCGCCCGTCGGTCCGCGCCTGATCAATCAGGCCGATCAGCTTTTCATATTGCTGCCGGTTCTGGACTGGGCCGATCTGCACGCCCTCTTCAGATCCGTCCCCCACCACCGCGCTCTCCGCCAATCTGGCGAACGCGTCGCAAAATGCGGGATAGAGCGCGCGCGGCACGAAAATGCGCTTCGCCGCCAAGCAGACCTGACCCGCATTCACCATAGCGGCGTCGAACACCTTGCGCGCCACCACCGGAACATCGACGTCGTCAAGAATGATCGCAGCGTCATTGCCGCCGAGCTCCAGCGTAAGCCGCTTCAGCGTTCCAGCGGCACTTTCCATCACTCGCTTGCCCGTGGCTGTCGATCCGGTAAAGCCGATCTTCGCGATGTCTGGATGCGCCGTCAGCAACGGCCCCAGGTCATTGTCGTCCACGATGACGTTGAAGACGCCAGGCGGCAGCAGTTCGGCCGCAATGCCGCCGATCAACAAGGTTGTCAGCGGCGTCGTCGGCGCGGGCTTCGCAACCATCGTATTGCCCGCGCTCAGGGCCGGGGCGAGCTTGTTGACCAGCAGGCTGATCGGGAAGTTCCACGGGGTGATCGCCGCTAGAACACCCAACGGTGCGCGATATTCGATGATCTGCTCATTGTCGTTGTCGCGCAGAATTTCGGGCTGCAGCTTGAAATCGGCATAGTAGCGCAGGCACGCCACGGCGCCGCCCACCTCACCGCGCGCCTGCCTTAGCGGCTTACCCTGTTCGCGCGTAAGCAACTGAACGATTTCCTCTGACCGCGCCTCGATCGCGGCCGCCAGTTTGTGGAGATACGCATTACGCTCCGACTGCTCCAGCGATGACCATGAAGGAACAGCGCGCTTGGCCGCAGCCACCGCGCTGTTCGCCTGCTCGCTGTCAGCGCGCGCGCAGGTGGCGAAGACCTTGCCAGTCGCCGGATTGACGACCTCCAGGCTCATTGCGCCTTCCACCCGTTGTCCGTCGATGATCAAGTGATAATCTTCGGCGCGCGCTTGCGCGGCGTTCGCATTGTCCAAGGCAGTCACATCGTCATCCTTTACGTCGGAACATCAAAGGCAAGGAAAACAGACATTCCGCGCGGGGCATCATGATGCTCGCCGGAAGGCCGCTCAAATGATGAAAATTCGCGGGGTCATTGCCGAAGCTCATGGCCTTCGCCCTCACACATCCAGATCGCGGACGAAGCGCAGCAGCGCATCTGTGCATTCGGCCGGGCGCTCCTGCTGTATCCAGTGCCCGGCGTCTGGCAGGATCCTCTCCATGCGCAGATCCTTCAGCAATTCGCGCTGCCGTTCCAGCGCGCCATGATACATCGTCAGCACGATTTCCTTTTCCCCGCACAAAAATCCAGATGGCTGCGCAATTCGAAGGTCGCCCACTTGGGCTAGCCGCTGGAAGTCGTAGGGATAATTGCGATACCAGGAAATCGGCGCGAAAAAGCCTCCGGCTTCATAGGCGACGGCATAACGGTCGAGCACCGCATCATCCATGAAGGAAAGCTCGCCCGGCGGCGGCGGCGTCAGGCCTTTCAGCAGCGGATCGTCGATCGGCCGTTCGCGCAACCAGTCCGCCAGCGGCGCATCACCCGACAGCGAATAATAAATGCGGCGCAGGGAATCCCGGACGTCCCGCTCCAGCTCCGCTTCTGCCGGACCCACGCTTTCAAAATAGCGCATGTAGAAGAAGCGGTCGGGGAACATGACATCGTAAAGATCGTTTCGCGGCGCGGGCGTCGATCCGACATAAGGCACGCTGAACGAAAAGACGCCGGCGACCCTGTCGGGATAGCTCAGCGCCGTGCGCCATGCCACGTTCGACCCCAGGTCATGACCCACCGAGATCCAGCGGCGATGGCCAAGATGGTCGGCGACGGCCGCCATGTCGTCGGCCGCCGCGAAAAAACTGTAATGCGCTGTGTCGGCCGGCTTGGACGACAATCCATAGCCGCGCATGTCCGGCGCGGCGACGGTGTAGCCTGCGTCCGCGAGCGGCTTCATCTGATTGCGCCATGACAGGCCCAGTTCAGGCCAGCCATGCATCAGGATGATGAGCGGCCCTTCGCCCACCACTCTGGTCGACAGGACCAGGTCGCCGGACGGAATGTTCAGAAGTTCATCGCGCATCACTGCTCCTCGCGTCGATCTCGATAATATATAGGACACGGGAGCGGCGCCGTGGCGAAGCACTCGCCGCAGTCCCCACAGCACCACAGCCAAAGACCACTGAATCCGTCACGAACGCGCCAGGTAGATGGCTTGCGGAGCCATGAACTCCAACAAGCCCTCCATGCCATTCTCCACACCCAGCCCGCTCTGCTTCCTGCCTGCGAAGGGGGTATCAGGCCGCAGCACCAGATTCTGGTTAATCCAGACGGTGCCCGTCTCGATCCGCTCCGCGATCGACATGGCAGCGTCCTCGTCCGCGGACCAGACCGCGCCCGCCAGGCCGTAATCGCTGGCATTCGCCCGGTCGATAACCTCGTCCACCGACTGGAACTTCAGCATCGGCAGGATCGGGCCGAACGCTTCCTCCTGCACGACCCGCTCATGTTCGGGCGGATTGTCGACGATAGTGACGGGAATGAAAAATCCCTCTTCGGGCACATCCCCCCCTTGCAGCAGCGTCAGCCCCTTTTCGCGGGCATCGGCGAGCAGTTCGCGCACACGCTCCCATTGCCGGGCGTTCTGAATCGGGCCCAGCGTTACGCCCTGCTGCGAACCGTCGCCCACCTTCGCGGCCTGCGCCAACTCCACCAGCCGGTCGCGCAACCGGTCATAGACGTCGGCGTGGACGTAGAGCCGCTTGGTCGCCACGCAAATCTGCGCGCTGTTGTAAAACGCCCCGTTGAAAATCTTTTCCGCAACCGCGTCGACATCGACGTCAGGCATCACGATCGCCGCGTCATTGCCCCCTAGTTCCAGCGTAACGCGCTTCAGATCCCTGGAAGCGGCTTCCATGACCCGCTTACCCGTGGCGGTCGATCCGGTGAAGGAAATCTTCGCGAAGCCGGGGTGGCTCGTCATCCAGACGCCCAGATTGTCCCCGCCGCACACGACGTTCAACACGCCCGCCGGCAGCACGTCGCGAAGCAATTCGGCGATCTTCAATGTGCAGAGCGGTGTGAAGGGGGATGGTTTCAACACCATCGTGTTACCGGCAAGCAAGGCCGGCGCGATCTTCCAGATGGACAATGTCACCGGAAAGTTCCACGGCGCGATGGCGCAGATGACCCCCAGCGGGACGTATCGGGTGCGAATCAACTGTTCCGTGCTGTCCTCCACCACATGTTCGGGCGGGGCCATGCGGGACACGGCGCGCAACCACTGCACCGCCCCCTCGATCTCCAGCCGCGCGCCAGCGGTCGAGCGACCCTGTTCGCGGGTGAAAAGCCGCACGAGCGCCTCGACGTGCGGCTCGATGGCGTCGGCGGCCTTTAGCAACAGCGCCTGACGGTCGGACAGCGGGAGCGCGCGCCATTGCGGGAACGCGGCCTGCGCGGACGAAACAGCCTCGTCCAGTTGCTCGCTCGTGCAATCCGGCACCTGCGCGAACGCCTTGCCCGTCGCGGGATTGACGACATCCAGCCAAGAAGCCGCTGTTGCCGGCCCGCCGTTGATCGTCATGCTGTAATCGCGGTCGAAATCCATGGTCACTTACCTCTGCTTGCGGTCCCGGCGGCTTCTGGAATCAGCACCGGCTTGATGCACTTGCCGTCATGTTGATCCTTCACGGCCTTGTTGATGTCGCTTAGGGGATAAGTCGTGATCAGCCGGTCGAACGGCAAGCGGCCGGCCTTGTAATGGTCGATCAGCACCGGGATGAACTCGTCGGGATTGCTGTCGCCCTCAATGATCCCCTTGATGGAAAGGCCAAAGGTGACTGCCGTTCCCGCGTCGCCGGGCATGGGGGTTCCCGGTGGAACCACCCCCACCAGCCCCAGCACGCCCTTCGATCCAAGACATGCGGGTATCTGTTCGAGCACCGCCGGAATGCCAGTCACGTCCAGCGCGAAATCCACGCCCTGCGGCAGGATTTCCCGCACGGCCGCCGACAGCGAGCTCAACTGCGCCGGGTCGATGCAGTGCGTCGCGCCGAACTCCCGGCCCAGTTCGCGGCGGGCCGGTTTCGGTTCGACCAGGATGATCGTGGAGCAGCCGACGATCCGAGCGCCCATGACGGCGCACAGCCCCACCGTTCCCCCGCCGACAATCAGGATCGTCGAACCCTTGGGCGCGGCGAGCGAATTCATGACCGCGCCCACGCCGGTCTGGACGCCGCAGCCGAGTGGGCCCATCAGCGCGACCGGTACGTCGTCGGGCAATCGGACCACGTTGCGCTCGTAGGTCAGGCAATGGGTGGCGAAGGAGGACTGGCCGAAGAAGTTGCTCGCGACTTCCTCATCCCCCCGGTGCAGCGCCTTGCTGCCGTCCGTACGCGCACCCACCCAGTTCAATTCATAGGCGGACCGGCAATAGGATGCGTCGTGATGGCTGCACCTGTCGCAGGTTCCGCACGAACGAAAGCTAATGGCCACCGCGTCACCCGGACGCACCTTCGATACGGCGGACCCGACAGCTTCGACAATGCCCGCGCCTTCATGGCCATAGAGCGCCGGCTGCGCGATCAGCAGATCGCCGGCGTCGCGAAAGACCAGGTCGGTGTGGCACAGGCCAACGCCTTCGATACGGACCAGTATCTCGTCCGGGCGCGGCTCGTCCAGATCGAGTTCCTCGATACTGAAGCGGTCATCGCCCCGGTTGGAAACGGCTGCCCTTATTTTCATGAACTGCTCTCCACTTTTACGGCGGGGCGTGCCACCCTCAGTCGGCGACGACGGCCGTCCCGTTGCTCAGGGCGATCCGGCCCCGTGTCTCGTTCCACACGTCGAACCGGATGGTCGCCCCGTCCATCGACGATCGCACGGTCAGGCGATCACCGGGTGTGACGGGTGACGAAAAGCGCGCTTGCAGCCGTTTGAGCCTGTCGCTGTCATAGCCGCACCATTGCGCGACGATCCCATGCGCGGCGACGCCATAGGTGCAAAGCCCGTGCAGGATCGGCGCTTCGAAGCCCGCGTCGCGGGCGGTGGCGGGGTCGCTGTGCAGCGGATTCCGGTCCGCGCACAGGCGGTAAAGCAGAGCCTGCTGCGGCAGAGTCGTCGTTTTCCAACTCCGCTGCGGGATGGGCGCTTCGACCGGAGTGGCGGCCCGGCGCGACGCAGCGAGGCTCGATCCGGAAAAGCCCCCGTCGCCGCGCGCGAAGGTCGTGTGGCGCACGGTCGCGATCAGTTCCTTCGAACCAGCATCGAACAGATATTTGTCATAGGCGATGACGGCGCCCTTGTCGGCGCCCTTGTCCTCGACCGAAATCACTTTGTGCCGGGCGATCACCTTTCCTGCGGCGGGCAGCGGTCGGTTCCATTCGACGCTTTCCTCGCCATGGACGATACGGCTGAAATCGATGCCCGTGCGCGGATCGGCCATCCAGGACCCGGGAAATCCCAGCACCACCGCCATGGTCGGGAAGGCCTTGAGCGGTACGGCCCCCTTTTCCTGGACATAGGTCAACTGGGACGCATCGGTCGGATCGCCGCCCAATCCGATCGACAGGGCATAGAGCATGGAAAAATTTTCGTCATATTCCTGCACGACATCTTCAAACATCCATGCCAGCAGCTTGTCCGGATCGATCACGCCTCTTCGCCTCCTGGTGCAACTGCGCCGGGTCCCATCGCTTTTTCGAAGAAGAGCAGGTTTTCGTCCGCGATCGTCGCGATACGCGCGGTCACCTTGTCGCCAACCTCCACCTCCGGCGCGCAATGGCCCATAATGCGCGCGCCCTCCGCCAAGTCGACCAAGCACAGATCATAGGGAACAATCGATCGGAAAGCCGCTGACGGCGCGCGAAAAATACGTGTGCGCGCATAGACGGTTCCGTTCCGCGACGCCTCGTACGGCTCCATCGTCCGGCTACCGCACTGGGCGCAACGCGCCCGCACGCCCTTCTGCACGCTCCCGCAGGACGCGCATTTCTGCAATAGCAGCAGCCCGCGCGCCAGACCTGCGCTGAAAGAAGCCTCGGTCAATTGAGCCATCGTCAGCGATCCCTTACCAGCACCAGCGATACATGGGCGGACATCACGCCACCGTCGCCGTGGATCAGCGCCGTTTGCGGCTGACCCGATTGGCGGTCGAGCGCCTTGCCCTGCAACTGGCGCACGGCCTCCGCCACATGGGCCATGCCGCCCGCCACGCCGGAATGGCCGAACGACAACAGGCCGCCGTGCAGGTTGACCGGGGTCGGCCCGCCTTGGGCGAACTGCCCCTCCCGCGCGAACGCGCCCGACTGCCCAACCGGGGCGACGCCAATCTCCTCCAGAAGCATCGCCAAGGTGATCGAGAAGGAGTCATAGATACCAAGATAATCCATCGCCTTCAAATCAAGGCCGGCGGCTTTTAGGGCTGCCTTCGCGGCGTGGCCCGCGCCCGTTTCGCGCACATCCTTCATCGCCGAGATATGCTGATGGCGATGCGCCTGTCCGCTTCCCGCGATCCTGACGCCCCTCCCTCCCGGCTCGCCGGATACCACGAAAGCGACCGACCCATCGGAAATCGGGCAGCAATCCAGCAGCTTCAGCGGCGTGGCGATTGGCTTTGAATCGAGGACGTCGGCCAGCGCGATCGGCTCTTTCAGATGGGCGTCGGGATGGCGGGCCGCATGGTTCCGCATCAGCACGCAGAGCGCAGCCAGATCTCCTTCCCGCAACCCCGTCTCATACATGTATCTCGACGCCATCAGCGAGTAATAGGCTGGGACAGACGCGCCGGTCGGCACCTCGAACACGGGATCGCCCACCTGCGCCAGTGTCTGGATCGACTGGTCGCGACTCTGGCCGGTCAATCGGTTTTCGCCGGCAACGACCAGGATGTTGCGGCTCCTCCCGCTGCGGATCAAGTCGTCGGCCAGCGCGATCATCGCCGCGCCGGTCGCGCCGCCCAGTTGCAGCGTGAGCGACAGCGACAGCTCAAGGCCCATCCGCTCGGCGAATACGTCCGACAGCATCAGGTGCGGCATCGTCGTGGCGTATCCACAGAGCAGCCCGTCAATGTCGCCGGGTTCCAGCCCTGCATCGCCGATCGCCGCGAAGCTGCTTTCCTCCATCAGCGACAGGGCCGAACTGCCCTCCTTCCGCCCGAAGGCGGTGTTGCCGACACCGACGAGGTAGGAAGCGCTCACGGCCTGGCCATCAAGGAAGACAATTCGGCAAGCACTTCCTCTGTGTGCTCGCCCAGCCTTGGGGGCAGGCGCGGCGAAACTTGGCTGCATTCCATGTCGACCGGGAACCGGACGTAGCGGAAACGCCAGTCCGCGCCCGTTTCCATCTCGCCGAACATGCGGACGGCCCTCAGATGCTCGTCCTGCTCAAGATCGGCAACCCCGTTCACCGGCGCACACGGAATACCCAGCCGGTTACAGACGGCCAGCCAGTGTGCGGTGGACTGGCCCGCCGTTTCAGCCTCCACCAGCGGCAACAGCGTGCCGATATTGCTGGTCCGGTCCGCCAGCGTCCGGAAGCGCGGGTCATTCGCCAGCTCCGGCTTGCCGATCTCGCTGAAAAACTCCTGCCAGTGCCGATCATTATAGGGCATCAGGCAGACATGTCCGTCGCTCGTGACATAAGGGCGGCGCCACGGATCGATTGTGCGCGGATAGCAATATTCATCGGCCTGCCCGTTGCTGGGCGGCAAGGGATCGAAATGGCGCGAAAAATAATGCTCGGTCATCAGGAACTGGACCATGCATTCGAACATGGGGACCTCGACAACCTGGCCCCGACCCGACCTTTCCCGCTGGTAGAGCGCGGCCAGCACAGCATGGATCGCCATCTGCGCGCCCAGCTTGTCGGCGGCGATGGTGGGAAGGTAGCGCATCGTACCCGCATGACGTCGATTAAGGTCGACCGCGCCGCTGAGAGCCTGGATGATGTCGTCATAGGCCGGCTTGCCCGAATAGGGGCCGCCCGATCCGAACCCCAGCAGGCTGACATAGATGAGCCGGGGATTGGCCGCGCAAAGCTCTTCTGCCGCCAGCCCCAGATTTTCCAGCTTCTGCGGGCGGATATTGTGGATGAAGATGTCGGCGGTGGCGATCAGGGCCTGCAAGGCCGCCCGACCCTCTGCCGTCTTGAGGTCAAGGACCACGCTCCGCTTGTTCCGGTTCGATCCCAGGAACAGCGGGGCCATGCCCTTTTCGACGCACGCTCCGGTCATGCGCGTGCTGTCGCCGTCCGGAGCCTCCACCTTGATGACGTCCGCGCCATAATCGCCCAGCGTCTGGGTTGCGTATGGGCCGAAAACAACGGTGGTCAGGTCCACCACGCGGACTCCGTGGAGCGCGCCTGGAAAGGAACCATTATCCGCTGCCCTGTCAAATGCCATGCGCATCGCTCCGCTGGAAAAAGCTGGTTGAAACCCCGGCAACAATGTCCCTTCGGACCGGCCGGCCCCTGTCAGGACGGGATATTTTCATAATAGGGGATCATGGTGACGCCCTCACCAGCCGGAGCGGCCCCCAGCGCGGCGATCGTCACAGGATGCACGACGTCGGGATCGATCATGATCTCGATGCAGGAAGGCAAACCGCTGCGCCATGCCCGTTCACATGCGGGTCCGATCTCGTCATGGGCAGTCACGCGCTCGGCATGGCAGCCGAAGGCGGAGGCTATGGCGGCATAGTCCGTTCCACCCAGCTTGCTGATCGCGTGATAATCGGCCCCATACATGATCTGCTGGCCGTGGATGGACATGCCCCAAACCTGGTTGTTGAGGATCACCGTCATGATCGGCAGCTTCCTGCGGACCATGATGTCGAACTCGGCAAGATGGAATCCCATCGCGCCATCGCCGGTCACCTGAAGCACCCGCCTGTCCGGGCAAACCATCTGCGCCCCAATCGCCTGGCCCGGCCCGGTTCCCAGGCAACCCAGATAGCCAAGACCCATCAGGCTGCCCGGCGTGTCGATGCGGGCGTGGAAAGCCGCCCAGCTTGCCGACTCGCCGCCGTCCAGCACCAATATGGGGTCGCGCCCGGCGGCGGCTATTGCCGCCTTCGCCGCATGATAAGGATGGATGCCGCCAGGACCTTCACGATCAGCATAGCGCAGGTCCAGCGCCTTGCGCGCGTCAGCCACCCGCCTGCTCCATTCTCCGCGCTCGGGCCATTTGACCGAATTGGCGGCGCTCAGCAGTTGGCGAACAAACACCCCGCTGTCGGCAACGACGGGCAAGTCGATGTCCCGTATGCGGCCGATTTCCGCCGCATCGCTGAAAATCTGGATCACCTTCGCGTCGTGCGGTACGATGGAGCCGCTGCGGCCGCCGAGGCGGAAGCCCAGCCGCGCACCCAGGAGCATGATAACATCGGGCCGCTCCTCCCCTTGCAGGCTCGCCAGATTGGCGGCCATCTGGCCGTTGAGCGGATGGTCGGACCGCAGCACTCCCGCGCCCCGCGCCGTGGAAAAGACCGGAATGCGCGCCGCTTCGACGAAAGCGGTCAACTCCTCGCCGCAACTGGCGAAACCTGCCTCAACACCACAGATTATTGCGGGCCGCGCGGCGCTGCGCAACATCTCCAGCGCGACCCGCAGGTCCGCGTCCGACGCAGCCGGCCGGGGCGCCGGGTGCAGGCCGGCTGCCGGCGTGGCGCGATCGGCGGCCACGGACATATGAAGAATATCGATCGGCACTTCGATCAGCGTCGCGCCGCGGCGGCCGGACATGGCCTGCCGGATCGCCATCGCCGTCAGGTCGGGAATGCGCTCGGTGTTCGTCACTCTCTGCGCCCATTTTACAGTCGGCAGCGCCATCGCGACTTGGTCCAAACCGCCTTGGAGGACATTTGTCTCCATTTCGCGCAGCGGGGGAGCGCCGACGATGAAAAGGGTCGGGATGCAGTCCAAATGCGCGTTGGCCATCGCTGAAATGGCGTTGGTGAAGCCCGGCCCAGAAGTGACCACACAAACCCCGATCTTGCCGGTGAGGCGCGCATAGGCTTCCGCGGCGTGACCGGCGGACGATTCATGCCGAAAATCCACAAGTTCGACCTGATGATCGCCGCAGCCCTTGTAGAAGGACTCCAGATGCCCACCGTGAACCGCAAATATTTTTCCGACGCCGGCAGCCCTCAGGGTCGCCGCCAGCAACTCTCCACCAGTTTGGAGACTCACCGCTTGAGACATCCTCATTCCTTACTTGCCAACTCGCCCAGGTTGGGCAGCGGCATTAGCTGAACTCATCAATTGACCACCGGCGTGAAGCGCAAGGCCTGCCATTCTCCTAGTTCAAATGAAATACCATTTCAACAAAAAATGGCCGACCGCGATTCTTGCAGTCCCAAACCAAGCTCTGGGATTGAACGCCCTTAATTTCTGTTGAAATAGCATTTCATTCTGAGTTAGAATGATCGTGTCAGCCGTCGCGCATGCCGTACGGCCAAAAAAGTCTGGCGCTACAGAGAGGACGGCCGGTGAGATTTTCAGGAAAAGTGGCCATCGTTACGGCCGGTGCCAGCGGGATTGGCGCGGCAATCGTTGAGAGGCTCCTCGCTGAAGGCGCATCGGTTTGCATTTCCGACATCAACCCGTCGCTCCTGGAAGCGGCCGCGAACAAATTCCATAAGGCTGGAGATCGGCTGATAACTTGTGCGGCGGACGCCGGAGACGAATATGCCGTTTCCATGATGATCGAGGAAGCAGCAAGCCGCTTCGGTAAAATCGATGTTTTGATCAACAACGCTGGGTTCTCGATCCGCGGAAAAGCAGGGGTCCTTGCGACGTCCGATTGGCGCAAGGTGCTTTCAGTCGCTCTTGATTCAGTTTTTTTTGCCAGTCGTGCCGCGCTTCCCTACCTGCTTCAAGGCAAGGGATCTATTGTCAACACCGCTTCCATTTCAGGACTTTTCGCCGATTACAATTTCACAGCCTACGCTACCGCCAAAGGCGGCGTCGTGAATCTGACGAGAGCAATGGCGGTTGATTATGCCAAGGACGGCGTCCGCGTGAACGCCGTCTGCCCGGGTCTGGTCGACACCAATCTCACCCACCGCTTCATCGAAAACGAAACAACTTACAAAACACTGTCGGAGCGGATTCCGATGAGACGCGCGGCGACGCCTTCGGAAATAGCTGCGGCGGTCGCCTTTCTCGCTTCCACTGAAGCATCTTACATCACCGGGGTTAATCTTCCGGTGGACGGCGGGGTTACGGCGGCAACCGGTCAACCAGATTTCGCGGCACTGAGCGAAGTTTTGGGAACAGCCGGAGCGACGCCCGACTGACCGGCATGACATGATTGAGACTTGGATTGACACACTAGCAAAGGCGAGGTCATGATTTCGTGCGATCTGAAAGGTAGAGTCGCTCTCGTTACCGGCGCATCATCCGGGCTGGGAGCTGAATTTGCCCGTGTTCTGGCTTCAGCTGGCGCAGAGGTGATCTTGGCGGCACGGCGCCAGAGCAACTGTGAACAGCTTGCATCGACAATCCGTTCGACAGGGGGACAATGCAGCACTCTGGCATTGGACGTTCGCGATTGGATGCCGGATAAGGACACGATGGCCGTTGTCGAGAAGGTCGATATTTTGGTCAATAATGCCGGTTTGGCCAAGGAGTCCGCCGCTCTGGCACTGAGCGAAAGCGATTGGGATGATGTCATCGATACCAATTTGAAGGGGATGTTCCGCTTGGCCCAGATCGCTGCCAACGGCATGCGAGCCGGCAAGCGCTCCGGATCGATCATCAACATAGCCTCCATTCTCGGCTTGCGACAGGCAGGCGGCGTGGCATCCTACGCGGTGGCCAAGGCCGGCGTCATCCAACTGACCAAGGTGCTGGCGCTGGAATTTGCCCGCTACGGCGTTAGGGTCAACGCCATAGCGCCCGGCTACATCCAGACCGCAATCAACGAACCATTCTTCGCCAGCGAAGCCGGCCAGGCTATGATCCGCCGCATCCCACAGCGCCGTCTGGGCAGGATGGATGATCTGCACGGCCCGCTGCTTCTCCTCGCGTCGGACGCCTCGGCCTACATGACCGGATCGGTCATCGTCGTCGACGGCGGCCACCTCACCAGCACATTGTAGGAACCCTGCCTTCATGATCAGCAAGATATATGAAACAGCCGAGCAGGCGCTGGATGGGCTGCTGCGCAACGGCATGTCCATCGCCAGCGGTGGCTTTGGCCTGTGCGGCATTCCCGAAACGCTGATCGCCGCGATCGCGCGATCGGGCGTCCAGAACCTGACGGTGATATCCAACAATGCGGGCGTGGACGATTTTGGCCTGGGCATCATGGTGCGCAGCAGGCAGATCAGCCGTATCATCGCTTCATATGTGGGCGAGAACAAGGAGTTCGAGCGGCAATATCTGTCGGGCGAGCTGGAGGTCGAATTCAACCCGCAAGGCACGCTGGCGGAGCGCATCCGGGCCGGGGGCGCGGGCATACCCGCCTTCTACACGCGCACCGGCGTTGGCACGATACTGGCGGAAGGCAAGGAAATAAGGACCTTCGCCGGGTTCGACCATGTCATGGAAACCGGGCTGGTCGCGGACCTCGCCATCGTGAAGGCCTGGCGCGCGGACCCCTTTGGCAATCTGGTCTACCGGAAATCGGCGCGGAATTTCAATCCGATTGTTGCAACCTGCGGCAAGGTCACGATCGCCGAGGTCGAAGAGATCGTCGGCCCAGGCGAACTCGACCCCAGCCAGATCCACACACCCGGCATCTATGTGCAACGGGTGATCCACGCCGCCTGCAACGAGAAGCGGATCGAGCAGAAAACCCTCAAGAAGGAGGCGCTATAATGGTCTGGACTCGCGATCAAATGGCCGCACGGGCGGCCCGGGAACTGAAGCCCGGCAATTTCGTAAACCTAGGCATCGGAATTCCCACCCTGGTCGCCAACCATGTTCCCGCCGACATTGACGTGACACTGCATTCGGAAAACGGCATACTTGGCCTGGGGCCCTTTCCGACCGAGGATGAAGTCGATGCGGACGTCATCAACGCGGGCAAGCAGACGATCACCGAATTGCGGCGAACCAGCTATTTCTCCTCCGCTGACAGCTTCGCCATGGTGCGCGGCGGGCATATCAATCTATCCATCCTGGGCGCGATGGAGGTGGACGAGGAAGGAAGCCTTGCGAACTGGATGGTCCCGGGCCAGACGGTTAAAGGGCCGGGAGGCGCAATGGACCTTGTGGCCGGCGTACCACGCATCATCGTGCTGATGGACCATGTAACCAAAACCGGTTCAGCAAAGTTCCGGCGTTCCTGCTCTTTGCCTTACACTGGTCGATACGTCGTCGACATGATCATCACAGACCTTGCCGTCTTTGCTCGCCCAGACCGACAATCCCGTTTCACACTGATGGAATGCGCCCCTGATGTGTCGGTGCGGAATGTGATGGAAAGCACGCAGGCTAGTTTCGATCTGGGGGATTACTTTTAACCATGACATCGACTCCTTGTGCAGAGACCGTTGCGTCCAGAGTAGAAGCTTTCGTCCGCGAGGTCGTTATTCCCTTCGAATCTGATGCAAGGTTGGAAGAACATGGCCCAACTGACCATCTTGTGGACGAATTGCGTAGCAAAGCGCGAGATGCAGGCGTTTTGACGCCCCATATCCTTTCAAACGGAGCCCACTTTTCCCAACTGGAGACGGCCCTCATCCTCCGCAAGACCGGTCTTTCGCCGCTCGGGCCCATCGCGTGCAACACCGCGGCGCCGGACGAAGGTAACATGTATCTGTTGGGCAAGGTGGCCACCGCGCAACAACGCGACCGTTTCCTGACACCGCTCGTCGAAGGGCGAGCGCGATCGGCATTTTTCATGACCGAGCCTGCGGAAGAGAATGGCGCCGGCTCAGATCCATCAATGATGAAAACCCGATGCGAGCTTGTTGGGGATCATTGGGTGATCAATGGCCGCAAGAGATTCATCACTGGTGCAGCAGGCGCGCAAATCGGAATAGTCATGGCGAAGTCTGACCGTGGCGCGTGCATGTTCCTGGTCGATCTGCCCAATCCATCCATCAAAATCGTTCAGCTTCTTTCTACGATCGACAGTTCCATGCCGGGAGGGCATGCCGAAGTTGAGATCGAAAATCTCCGCGTGCCGGTCGAACAGATGCTTGGCCAGGAAGGCGAAGGCTTTACATTTGCGCAAGTCAGGCTCTCCCCCGCGCGCCTCTCTCACTGCATGCGCTGGCATGGACTGGCGACGCGCGCTCAGGAGATCGCTATCGACTATGCCAACCGCCGGCAGGCGTTTGGCAAGCAACTGATCGATCATGAGGGCGTAGGCTTCATGCTGGCCGAAAATGTCATCGATTTAAAGCAAGCCGAATTGATGATCGATTGGTGCGCAAAGGTGCTTGACAGCGGCGCCCTAGGAACTGTCGAGAGTTCTATGGCAAAGGTTGCGGTTTCCGAAGCGCTGTTTAGAGTTACGGACCGCTGCGTACAGGTCATGGGCGGCACAGGCGTTAGCCGTGAAACCATCGTTGAACAAGCCTTTCGCGAGATAAGGGCATTCCGAATTTACGACGGCCCCACCGAGGTCCACAAATGGTCCATTGCGAAGAAAATAAAGCGGGAGTGGGCAGCGAGGTCGCAATGAGCGCGCAGGATGAAAACAGCGGCACAACATCGGTCAGGTCGGGATTCGAACTGAATGCGGGACTTCTTGATCGATGGCTTCGGTCTCACGTCGACGATTATGGTGGCGCCCTGACGATCGAGCAATTCAAGGGAGGGCAGTCGAATCCAACCTACAAACTGGTCACGCCACGGCGCAGCTATGTTCTTCGCAAGCAACCCGCCGGCGATCTATTAAGGGGTGCGCATGCAGTTGATCGAGAAGCAAAGGTAATCCAGGCTCTCGGGGAGGCCGGCTTCCCCGTGCCTCGCATTTATGGGCTATGCACCGACACCTCCGTGATCGGGACAATCTTCTACGTCATGGAACTAGTGGAAGGGCGAATTTTCTGGGACGCGACGGCCCCGAACGTCAGCAAAGTTGAACGCCAGGCGATCTTTGCTTCCATGAATGCCACAATCGCACAACTGCACAGCATCGATTACCATCGGATAGGGCTGCAAGACTTCGGTAAAGCCGGCAATTATTTCGAAAGACAGATTGCTCGTTGGACTCGTCAATATCTTGAGGATGATACGGCAGGGCGCGATCTCAACATGGATCGACTGATTGAGTGGCTTCCAGAGAACATTCCAGACGGAGACGAAACAAGCCTTGTTCATGGCGACTTTCGAATTGACAACATGATCTTTCATCCGGTTGAGCCACGGATCATTGCCGTCCTGGACTGGGAACTCTCTACCCTCGGTCATCCCGGTGCCGACTTTGCTTATCATGCCATGATGTACCGGATGCCTCCTCACATCGTTGCAGGCCTTCGTGGCGCGAATATCACATCACTGGGCATTCCAACTGAGTCGGAATATCTGACCAGCTATTGTTTGAACCGCGGAATCGACGCCTTGCCCGGTTATGACTTTTACATGGCTTTTAACTTGTTTCGCTTGGCGGCTATTTTTCACGGTATCAAAGGACGATGCGTCCGGGGTACCGCTGCCTCTGCACAAGCCCGAGAGCGTGCACAATCATTCCCCGAACTGGCCCAGCTTGCATGGTACCAGGCAAGCAAATTATCATCTTGAGAATGGAACCAGAAGATGCGTGCGATTATAATGCGAGGCGGGAACTTGCAAATGATCGAGGCGGAGGATCCTGTTCCCGGTCCTGGCCAGCTTCTGGTCGCGCCGATATTCAACGGTATTTGCGGCAGCGATCTCCATCGACGTGAGCAAATGCGACTCGAAGGGGAAAGTTACGACGGGGATGCAGGCGACCTTCCAGCAATAATCCCTGGTCATGAATTTTCTGCTGAAGTGATCTCAATTGGGCCGGAAAACAGCACGGATATACGGCCGGGAGATCGCGTCGTTGCTCTTCCCTTCAGCCCTGATCCGAGCGGCGAAGGTTTCATTAATGTCGGCCTCTCGACGGCGCGGTCAGGGGGGCTGGCAACTCGGTGTCTCATAGATTCTGCTCGGACTTTCAAAATTCCTGACAATGTTCCAAGCGACGTTGCGGCGCTGACGGAGCCGCTGAGCGTGGGGTGGCACGCCGCACTGCTTGCTGATCGGAATGCCGGACCAAATCTCATCCTTGGAGCTGGGCCGATCGGCCTTGCCGTGCTCATCGCCCTGCAGGAGATGGGGCGCGGTCCGAACATATGCGTCGATTTCTCCAGCGTCCGACGAGAGAAGGCACAAGAGTTCGGAGCAGATTTGGTCATCGATCCGAAAGCAACATCGCCATATGATTTCTGGCACGGCTATGATTTTGTGCCTTCTTCCGCTTCACCATTAGCGCTGCGGCGGTTTGAGGGGCGACCGCGTGGGCTCAATATTTTCGAATGCACGGGATCGCCGGTCATTTTGGCGGAGATCATCGCTCACGCCCCGCAGCACAGTCACGTTATATATGCTGGCGTTTGCAAACACGAGGTAAGGCATGTCCCCGTCCATGCGATTTTAAAGGAATTGGCTATCGACTATTGCTTTGCTTACACACCAAAAGAGTTTGAAACTGTCCTTAATCTCATCGGCAAAAAGCCCGAATATTTTAGGAAAATGATCACCAATCAATTTCCATTGGAGAACACCGAGATGGCATTTGACTGCCTCAGTGGCTCTGCCAGCGAGGTCAAGATCATGATTGAAGTTCAAAATTCTCCTTAGAGCGCGCTGCGTTAAGTTTAACGCTGGTCACATGCTCAAAGTTTTTGTTGAAGAATAGTTAATCGCAAGGCCGGTTTCTTGCGCGCGATGCTCTAGAACTCTGTTCTCTGCCTAACCTAATCGTTTATCGTCACGATCCCGGACTGCAAGTTATAGGCCATCAACCGCGCTGTCTTCCGTAATGATGGGAGATATTTTTTGACGGCTAAGGCTTCAGAAACGGCATTGCGTATCATTATGAGATTAAGCGCGCCAAAGACGTGGTCCTTTAACTGGATTGGAACTGCCATCGCCCAAAGCGCGCCACCAGAGATGCGGTGGGAATATTCATCAGTCATTGTGGCGTAACCCTTGGCGCGTATCGCTTCGAAAAGCCTCTCACATGCGGCTGGGTCTCCGGCCAAATCGTTGAAACCGTCTGTACTGAGTTGGACACGTTCAAGCACGCGTTGGCACTTCATCGGCGGCAAAAAAGCTAAATAAGCCAGTCCAGCCGAGGACCCCAACATCGGAAGACGATAGCCTGGAGCCCGCTTGAGCGAGAGAATGCTCCCCTCTCTAGAGGTGTCTGCAATCACCATAGCGTCGCGGTCGAAAACGGCAATGTCCGATGGCCACCCAACCTTCACGCGATAATGCTGCAAAATGGGCCCAGCTATCTGGGCAATCGTCCGCGACCAATCATAGCCTTGGCTCAACTGTAAGGTTTTGCCCGTGGGATGGTAAGTCGCGCGCTCCGCATCCTTCGCCACATATCCCTCGTGCACGAGTGTTTCGAGCATCCGAACGATCGTCGCTTTATCTATGTCCGTCGCGTGAAAAATTGATGCGACGGTCGCGTCTTTACTATCATTGACCGAACGAAGAACATTGAGCGCTCTGATGACGGCATCCACAGGTTTGAATGAAGTGGTCATAAGCACACTCCTAACACAATCCGCCGATCTTCACCGTTCAGTTGTTGTTCAATCGTAGTCAAAAAATTTCCGCTTCTTCCATCATCTCTCCGCGATGCACGTAACGTAAGACGCCTTTTGGTTCAATCGCAAATTGCTGCTGCAAAAGGCCGAGCGCCGTCGCCGTCGGGACTGATGCCGGGATTCCTCCCTCCGACCAGCTTCTTATGCTGTGAAGTGGTGCGGGAAAACTGGACAGGGTGTTGAGCGACGTGGACAAATTCACTTGGGGGCGGTTCCGCTTTCAGAAAGGCCGGGACCTGAGTATGCTGGGATCATGTCCGAGTTCGACGCCATCGATCCCAACCCCCAGTTCAAGTTCAATCTTCGCGGGTGGGCCTTTTACCACTTTGTGAAGCTTCTGACGCCGAACTTGTCTGACCCGAAGGTTCTGGCCGAGACGATCAGGAAGGATCGGGCTCAGGGCCCGAGCAAACCACCTAGGAAGCTGGCGGACGGGCTGGATTGGCGTGAGAGCGCGGAGAATGGCATGCGCGTTTTTCGCGCGCGTCGGAAAGGCGCTCCGGCAACGACCCTGAAACTGCTCTATCTGCACGGAGGCGCTTATGTTCTCGACCTGCAGGCAATCCAGTGGAACCTGATTAACGGTCTGCTGAACCGCCACAATTTGGCGGCGCTCGCGCACGGCAGCGATCATGGCGGGACGAAAGGTCGCTTTTCTTCCGCTTCCCAAGGGCGCGCGTGGATGAAAGCGAATGGAGGACGGGATCTGTTCGATACCGCGCCTGCGGAGATAGTTCTCCCCGATCGTTCCAACGAGGGGAATGCTGGAATGCCAGAGATTATGAGCGCGCCGCAGATTCCAGGATGTAGGCGGCGATCCGGGCGGCGAATGGGTAGCTATCGATTGCAGGGCGCCGCGATCGATGGCCCGGACGATGCGCAGCACGTCTCTCGTGTCGCAGCCGGCAAAACATTTGAATAGAAGCGCTCGATCGCCGACCCGCACGGAGAGGCTCGGCGTGCAGTCATCATGTGCCGGGCAGTGGCACATCCCACCTTGTGGCGTCCATACTCCACCCAACTTCTCGACGATCGCGCGCCCTTGCGCATTCAGCGGCGAAACCATGCCACGTCAGCCCGAAGAACCGCGGCCGTTGGGTACGGCTCCTCTTGCGATGGTGCGGATCGCACGGCGAAGATGCCTACGGATCTTCCATCGAGGAATCGCAAATCGCTCGGCGATGGCATCAACGCCCATGCCGTGATGCACCCGAAGAGCAAGAATCGCGGCGGTCAGCGGAGGCATGGCATCAACCATCGACTGTATCGCAGTGTCCGGTGTATGCGAAAACCCATCCTGCTGGTCGGCGCCAACTCGATCGCAGACAGCCGCCAGTTCCGTTTCAGCAAGGGCCTGGCATTGCCGGTCTGGACGTTCGGCAGCCGCAAGATAGGCCCTGATCGCCCGCGCCACCGCAGCGTCATTGCGTAACGAGCCGCGACACAGCGTTCCGACGGCCAGCAGATCGCGCAATGCCTGAAAAACCAGCCGGCATGTCATGGGAATCTCCGGGTTGAGGGGAAGAGCGCGACCCACTTGCCGCATCACTACCCCTCCCTCTTTCCCTCCTCCCTATGACTGGGCGGTATCCAGACCCATCATGTAAATGCGGCGAACTTCTTTCGCGCGGCTGCCTCCGCGGCGGACGTCTCGACGGACCGATTCGGCATCCATTCTTCGTTGCTTTTACACTTCCATTTCATGACACTGCTGCGGTGCGCGACCGATCGCGCATCGCAGCTCGCGGCACATTCAAGGCGGCAGAGATGTGGAGGAGACATTGACCGTCATGACGTCCGACCCTGAACCGATCGACTGGGAACCATATCGAGAACGGCTCGAACGTCTGAGCGAGCGCGAGCGCGAATTGCTCAAGTTAGCCGGAAAGGGATATAAGGCGAAGGAGATCGCCAGGCAGTTGGACTCCACCTTTCACGCGGTCAACAAGGCGATCCAGAAAGCCCGTGAGCGGCTCGGCGGCGAGTTATACCGGACAGAGGCCGGACGTATGGTTGCTGCGTACGAAGCCACCCTCGTGCACGCCCAAAGCGGGGGCTATTCTTTAGCCCCCCAAAAATTAGACCTTCCGCAACCCGATAATTTCGGACCAGATGAACCCGCTAATGTTCAAGCGGATGCACAGGCCCCACAGGCAGAACCACCGGCGTTGGAACAGGATGCTTTTTCCAGCCTCCTCCGCCTTCTGGCCCGTCGGGACATTCTGACGCTCCGCAAAAGCGGGAGGCAAGACAATGACCTGAAGCTCATCGTAACCCTGGCCGTCATTGCGGCCGTTGCCGTCCTCGCTCTTGTATTGGCAGGGTCGGCCGCTTCGCTGCTTACGGCGCTCAATAGCGCATACACTTAAGGCAGCATTTTCCACATCATCAATGCAAGGACCCGCTCCTTACGGACGCGGGAAGGAGAAATCATGCGCTCACAACGTGAAACCATCGCCAAATCCGTGGCCGGAAAACTCTTTGCCGCCGAAGAGGCCATCGACATCGCGGCAGCCCGGATTGCCGAACTCAATGCCGCCTTGCCGATTGCCAGGCTGGATGCCCGCTTTGCGGCGGCCATCGGCCAGGACGCGCTCGTCAGTTCGGCATCGGCTGTCATGCTGATCGCCCAGACACGGCAGGAGATTGTCGCGACCCACGCCAATCTCAAGCAGACCAACGATGATGTCGGGCTTGCGGAGGTCGGCTATGGTGATCTGTTCAAGGCGCAGCACAGGGAGCGGCCCTCTGACGGACGCTATCTTCGCGCGGCTTGATCACGGCTCCTGCAGTTGTTGACGGATGCGCGCGGCTCTGTGCTTTTCCTATTGTTATGACACGACAATCTGGATTTCTGATGCTGCTGATCCTGAGCTGCCTCTATGCAGCGATGAGGGGCGGCCGACCCGAAAGGATCGGGGCGGCCACCCTCTTCGGCGG
>NZ_LFCT01000022.1 GCF_008692605.1 Sphingobium estronivorans | reverse complement strand
GATATTTAACATAATTCTTATTATCAGACTTTTTTATTATCACCTATTTTCAATATCTTATATCCTTATTGCTGATACCATTTCTCATGCTTGAAGCTCCAATCGAGCCAAAGGTGGAATGCCATCCGCCGGGTCTCGTTGAGGGTTTGGCTCCGCCATTTCAACCGAAGGCATCAGAGCAATCGCCGAATTGCGATAACGAGGGTCATGGGTGACTTCTTCGCCGATCCACGGCGGCAATTCCAAGCGCTCGTCGACCGTCTGCAATTCCACTTCGGCGACGATCAATCCCTCGGCTGGCCCGTGGAAAACATCGATCTCCCAAATCTTGCCGGCAAATGTCACGCGATAACGCGTCTTTTGGATCAGGATGCCGGAGCAAAATCCAGCGAGCATCTCCTCCGCGTCGTTGATCGGGATCTCATACTCGAACTCATGCCGGACGAGACCAGATCGCGCACTTTTCACCGTGAGCCACGCCCGATCCTCGGCGATCCGAACGCGAACGCTCCCGTGACTGTCGTGGGCAATATATCCCTGCCGCAGCTGCCGACCCCGATCAGCTGATGCTCGCCAATCCTTGCGAATGACCAGAAATTTGCGTTCGATCTCGACTGACATAGACACCCCGGATGGGATCGCCGTCAGGCGGCGAACAGATCCAAGGTAGCGCTTATCAATGACGAACGGGAGTCAGATGATCGCGGATTTACAACGACACGAACCGATGGAGCCGCACCGTTGCTCGTCAACCATCAGGCTTCCGTTCGGCGCGGTCGCCGCCTCGGTTTGACCGGCTTGGCTGGGGTCGATGCGGCTGTGCCTGCCGGTCCACCGCGCAGCGTCGGTCCGATTTCATCCAGCGTCATTGACTTCGCCCAGTCCGGATCTTCGTAAAGCGCGATCAGCGCATCCGTGTCGATCGGGCCCAAAGCGGTGATCCGACTGTTGCCTTGCTTCCAGGCGCTTTCCCAGATCATCGCCAGGCTCCGCGCGCCTTCGGCCAGCAGCGACACGGTGGCCGCGCCGAACTGGCCCCACATCGTCTTCTTGTCACGCACATAGGTGTCAATGATGTCGTCGACCGAAATCGTGCTGAACGCCAGGCGCATGACATCGACTGTGGCGACCGCGGCGTCATGGCCCGATTGGCAGAAGCGGGTGAAGCCGTGAGTGCCGCGCAGGCCCGGGCCGATGCCAAGCTCTGTGTTGAGCCGCGCCAACATTTCCGGCGCATGAGCGCGCAGCATGTCCGATTCATAGGCAGAATGGACTTCGTGTCCGTAAATCTCGTCGCTGTTCGGGTCCTTGCGGTCGGGATCGCCATTGAATTTGTAGGAGATATGCAGCGGCTGGCAGCTGTCGCCAACATAATGGGCCATGACGCCGGCAGCTGCGACAAAACCGGCCGCGTCACCCTGCGCGGCAGCCTCGACCATCATGTCGTAAAACTGCCAGACCCGGAACGGCAGCAGGCCGCGCGAACGGTCATGGATATCGTCATAATAGGTCTGGAAGGTTTCGATCGTGACCTTGGCGGGGTCGGTCCTGCCCAGCGGGTCCGCTGTCAGCTGAAGCAAGGTGCGGCCGTTCGAGTCCGGCTTGTCCATATCGGCGAAATGGTTGGGATTCTCATGATTGCCCCGCGCGGCCGGACTTCCGGGCCGCTTCCAGACCTTGTCAGGCACATCGGCGAGCGGTGAGAAGCGCTGTTGGCTGGCGGTCTTGAACGATTTGGCAGCGAGATTGTCGTCGCCATAGGCGACACGGTCCAGATTGGCCATCATGAGCGTCGCGAGGTCGTCGTCGACAAGGAGCTGACAGGCCTTCGCGCCGATCGTGTAATGGCCGACATCTCCCCAATATTCCGGGAGTCCCGAATGAACCCCGCGCAGGATGTCCACGTCCAGTTCGCGACAGATGGTGCTGACGAAGGTCGCGAGCGCCAGACCTTGGGCCACATTGCTGTGGCCGCCGTCGACGAAGACATGGCCGCCCCATTGCATCGCCATGGGTCGCAGCGGATCCGTTTGCTCGGCACCTGGATCCGCCATGCACCAGAGCGTGCCGGAATCGCCGGGTCGGGTGGTGCTGCCATGGTCCGGCGCGATCAGCAGATCGGAGACATAGTCCGTGCCACCGATGGACTTGTACCGATAGAAAAGCGCGGCCACTCGGCCGGAGAGTGGGCCGGAGGCACCGCCAAAGGCATGGACCGGGCAGTCAATGAGATCGACGGTGATATTGTCGGCGTGCAGGTCCAGCGGCGTACCGATCGGTCCCAGCCCGGCAATCTGCGAGGTCCAAAAGGACGTATCGGCAATATCGACCAGCCCGACATCCAGGTTCCCCATAACCTGCGTACCCGGCCATCCGGGATATGCCTTGGAAAAGGGTAGTTTGCGGATCGACCGATCGGCGGTCACGCCAATCGCGACGCGGCTGCCCCGTAAGATGGTCGCCACCTCTTCACCGGGGCGTCCAGCGACATGCTGGTTGGTGAGCGCATAGGTTGAACGCCCGTCACTGACCAGGCAGCCAACCGAGCCAAAATGGTCGACGCCCTGGACGCGTGTGGTCAGCAGGAAGCCACCGCCGATCAGGCTGTTGGGAAAGGACGGCGCGTCATCGTTGGCCGCAGGCGCGTCACGCCGTTCGACCAGGATCGTGCAGGTCGGGATCACCCGGCCATCGGGCAGGAAAAGCGCACGCGGCACCATCTGATCAGGGCTGTGGGCAAATTCCGCCCGGTCGACCCATTGCTCGACGAAGACCAGCACGCACGGCCAGGACCAGGGCGTCACAACTGTATTGTAGAGCGTCTTCGGCTCGGCGACGGGCGCGAAGTTGGCAGGTCGCTTTTCGGCCGGCGAGTGCGTCGCATACCAATCATCCTTGTGGATGCGATAGCGTCCGATCGCGGTCGCAGTGACATTGGACAGATGCGACAGATGGAGGTGATAGGCGTCACGCGCCTCGATCAGGTCGCGAACCGATAAGGAGCTATAGTCACGCTGCGGTGGAAATTGTTTCATGATCCATCCCCCAGTTGCGTGCTTCGCCTCTCGGAAGCCCGCAGCCATGGAATAAATCTTGCTCGTGACAGGAATTTTACCGGCGCCAGGGGGAATGTCGAACGGTCATGCTATGGGCTCATGCCCAAGTTGATCCAGGCGCTCTTTATCAACTGTTGATAACGTGCTAAAGGATGGATCAGGAGGCACCCACATGATTAGCGCGGATCTTGGACAGCAGCTTGAAACGTTTGTCGCCAGTCTGGTCGCGACCGGCCGTTACAACTCGAAAAGTGAAGTGCTGCGTGAGGGCGTGCGCCTGATTCAGGACCGAGAAACCCGCCTGGCCGCCCTCGATGCGTCGATCGCGCGTGGACTCGCCGACGCCGATGCAGGAAGAATGGCGCCCGCGGAAGCAGTGTTTGATCGTCTTGAGGCCAAATATCGCGCCATGGATGCCGACTCTCAATGATCGTTCACCTTTCGGCCGAGGCCGAGCATGATCTTGAGACGATCGGTGATTATATTGCGCAGGACAACCCCGCCCGGGCGATAAGCTTCTTGCGCGAGCTGCGTGTGAAATGCCTAGGCCTGTCGGGTCATCCTGAACGTTTCCCGCTGGTGCCACGCCTCGAAGGACTGGGCGTTCGGCGTCGCAGGCATGGCAATTATCTGATCTTCTATCGCGTGGAAGCAGACAAAGTCGTTATCATTCATATCCTGCACGGCGCTCAAGATTACGGAGCGATGCTTTTTCCAGACTGACGGTTTGCTGCTTCGATTTCCCTCGATTTTATCCCCTGTCCCAGGACCCGGATCACATCATGACCTCACAGATAACGACCATCATCGGCGCCACCGCAGGCATGACCTGCTACTACTCATGAGCTGGTCAGCGCGCCGCGAGGGGTGGAACCCACAGAGCGAAGATGCCCGCGATGATGGGGATGTCGATTATTCCCGCGTCATCCACTCGGCTGCGTTCCGCCGACTGCAGGGCAAGACGCAGATTTTGAATCTGGGCGACAGCGACTTCTACCGGACGCGCCTGACCCATTCGCTCGAAGTCGCGCAGATTGCAGGCGGGATCGCGCGCCAGCTCGGCAAGAGCTTTCCCGATCATCCCGCCGCCTCGCTCCTACCCGACCGTGGCACCATCCATTCAATCGGCTGCACCCATGATTTTGGTCATCCCCCCTTCGGCCATGGCGGTGAGATCGCGCTGAACTATTGCATGCGTGATGCAGGGGGCTTTGAGGGGAATGGCCAGACGCTCAGAATATTGGGGCGACTGGAGCATTTCTCCTCCCATGCCGGGGCGAACCTGACGCGCCGAACCATGCTCGGCATCCTGAAATATCCCGTCGCATTCAGCCGGGTGAGCAATCCGGCGATCGTCCCTGCCCTCGTCACCGGCCCGACCACCATCAAGATTCTTGACGGCAAGACGTGCAAGCCCCCCAAATGCTATCATGATAGCGAGCAGGACATTGTCGACTGGATCCTTGCGCCGCTGGACAGTGCGGACCTCGAAACATTCCAGACGTTCGCGACCCAGCCCGGCAAGCATGGCCGGTCTATCCATAAATCGCTGGATTGCTCCATCATGGATACGGCCGATGACATCGCCTATGGCGTCCATGATCTGGAAGATGCGATCGCCCTCGACCTCGTCACGCGGGAGCGTTTTGCCGCCGCGCTGCAGGATCGCTGCCCGACCTTTCTCGACGCCCTTAAGGAAAAATATCCGGGCGAGAGCGCCAATGACGTCTTCTCGCAGATGATAGACGGTCTGTTCGGCGGCGCTGCCTCGCGCAAGCGCTTCATCGGACGGCTGGTCCACCACTTTCTCACCGCCGTGGAATATGTCGAACTGAGCGCCTTTGCCGAGCCATTGCTGCGTTACCGCGTGCGCGTGCGGGAAGGCGAGCGTCAGTTCCTCGACGTCCTGCAGGATTTCGTCGTGCGGGAAGTCATCACCAGTCCTGCGGTCCAGCATCTGGAATTCAAGGGGCAGGGAATGGTCATCGCCGTTTTCGAAGCCATGCAAGCCGATCCGGTCCGGCTGCTCCCCCGCGAAGAGCTTTTGAAGCTTGACGCAGCCGGCGGCGACCTGCGCATCATCTGCGACTATGTGGCAGCGATGACCGACACGCATCTGCTCAAGACATATGAGCGTTTGTTCTCCCCGCGCATGGGCTCGGTGTTCGACCGCCTCTAACGTGGGCGAGGCGCCTCGCTCCGTCCGCTTATTTGCACGCGCCAGGGATGTGTCATGGCGATGTCATCAGGCGCAGGCTATCTGCGCCACATGAATATCGGTTCATATTTTCGTCTGGAGGGCGTGCTAGTCGCGGGCGCGGTCAATCTTTATGTCCAAGCGCGCAATGGCGCGCTTTGGGACGTCGGCCTGCTCAAAAATGTGGCTCATCTGCTTCAGTCGAACGTGGTGGTCGAAGGCATCAGGACAGGCGCGGAAGCGATCGCGGTCAACTGGATTGAGGCGAGCGAGCCATTTCAAAGGGCCCTTTCCTCAGCCGCATGAGCGGTGGCGAGTACACCGATTACCGTTGATCAACGGCTCAGTCACGCCCAGACCAAGCGCAGGTCGGTCAGTGGCGCCGAAGGGTCTGCTTGACCTCGGCCGTGATCGTATAGACCGCCTCGCGCTGCGCACCGCGATTGGGATGGTCGATACGATAACCCTGATAGTGCCGCCGCAAGAGACCCGCCTTCACCAGATCCGAAACCGCCCGGCTGACGCTGGTACGGCCCGATCGGATGATGCGCTCCTGAATTTGCGCTTCGCATGCGCGCTCCAACTCGGCAGGATCGCTTGCCTCGACCGCCGTCGCCATCACCTCGCTCCGAACCGCTTCCATCATGGCGATGCGGCGGCAGTCTCGCTTGGCCAAGGGCGCCAAAGCCTGGCAGAGCCAGTCACGTACCGGCACCCTCCCCTCCTCGGTATCCACATAAGGGCCGAGGCTGCCGTTCGGCCCAGCCTCTCGCGCAATCTGCTCCAGGACCAGAAGCGCGTAGCGCGGCCGACGGGTCACGGCCGCAATCCGATCGACCAGTTCCGGCAACTTTGTCCTGGCTGGTGCGGCCTTTGTTGCCTGCGGCGCAGACGGGCGCTGTTGCTCAAAAAGATCGGCCTGATAGAACATATCAGGAATCTAGCAGAAGCTGTCTCGCTGTGAATCCCCTTTTCTGCCTCCACCACACATAAAACCCATGTGTCACTTTACCGGGCCAGAGCCAGTGTTTTCGGGCAAATCCCCCCTTCCGGCCGGTCCATTTCCATCCTATGCACGGCACTCCAACAGAGGAACATACCCAATGAACAACACCGACCTCGCTGAAGCTCTGGCCGCCGATCATGGCCTCACCAAGGCCGATGCCCGCAAATATGTCGACGCTGTCTTTTCGTCGGTCGCCGGCGCCGCCGCCAAGGGCGACGAAGTGTCGTTGAACGGCTTCGGCAAGTTCAAGGTCAAGGACAGCCCGGCCCGCGAAGGCCGTAATCCCTCGACCGGCGCGACCATCCAGATCGCAGCATCCAAGAAGCTGACCTTCACGCCGGCGAAGGCCGTCAAGGACCAGCTGAACGGCTAAGGTCAACCGGCGCCGCTGATATCCGTCCGCGGCGCCCTTGATCGGTAAAATATCCCACATGTCACTTTAGCGCGGAGCAACGTGGACCGGTTAAGTGACACCTGTGTCAGTCACGTTTCTCACAGATCCAGCCCCAGGCTACGCTCGGGCAATGGCGGCAGAATTTCCGCGCCATCAAGCTTATCAGGCATTCGCCCCAAATCTTTCGCCGGCGCAGCGCCCATCGCATGGCCATCCGGCAGCGGCGGGAGATCGGGTAGCAGTCCAGAAGAATCAGCTCCCTCCGGTAAAGTGACACCATCGACGGGACCCGGATTGAACGGTTCGCGAGGCGCCACCGGGGCCTTCCCTTCAATATCGAGCCGCCCCATCGTCTCGAGCGACGAGGTCTTGTTGCCGGGATTGTGATCGAGCAGACGGGCAAGCTTCACCTTGTTATCCACGATCATCGTCAGTTCGTCGCGCACGCGCGTCACGCCGACATTGAACATCCGCTGATTGGAGAGATAGCGCTCGCGGCTGGACATGACCGTGATCGCCTTGTCGGTAGTGATCCCCTGCGCCATATGCATGTTCAGACTGTAGGCGAGGTCGAACCGGGAAAGCATCGCGTCGCCGACCGGCAACGTGAGCCGCTGGCCACCGCCCAAGTCGACCGTCACCTCTCGGGCATCCACACCGGCGACGCGCGCGATGGCGGCATTCAGCATGTCGCGTGGCTTGTCGTTCGCGGTCCAACGGATCATGTCGCCTTCGCGCAGGGTGAGGATCTTCGTTTCGGAAAGCTGGAGCCGATCCCGCGTTTCAGTGGGTGATAGCCGGTGGGGATAGAAGCGGATTTTCTCCCGGCCGCGCAGCAGATCGACCCGGCCATTGGCGTGGACCTGGACGACCTTGTAGCGCCCGCCCTCGAGGCCGACATCGCGGGCGCCGCCGCGCCCGACTTCGAGAGTCTGGCCGTGCCGGTAATTTGCGGAATAGCGTAGTTCCTCTCGCGTCATGTTCACGCGCTCGTAGACGGTGAGGCGGATTCCCTCACCCTTGAGCGTGCCCTCGTCCGCCAGCCCCGCCTGGATGCGCTCATTGATGACGGCGCGAGCCTCGCGCCCCGAAGCGAATACCGCGGTCACCGCTCGTTCTTCCGGTGATAAGTCAAGCCAGCGCTCGGCCGCTTCTCCTGCCGGGTCAGCGGACACGATGACCCTGTCGCCCAGCACTTTCATCGCCTGGCTGGCCTTGCCGACATTGGCCAGGGCCGCGATGGTGCGCAGCTGATCGGTGCGTTGGCGGATATTCTGGTCCATCCGCGCCATGGTGCCGCCGCCCGCCTGGATCATGGCAAAGGCCTTGCCCGCATCGATCGACGAGAGCTGCTTCCGATCACCGATCAGCGCCAGCTTGTCGATTCCGAGCGCATCGACGATCTGGTGCAGCTTCAGCATATCGCCCGAGGACACCATCGATGTTTCGTCGACCACAAGGGTAGCGCCAGCGAGCCGCTCCCGCGCTGCCTCATAGGCGGAGCCTTCGCGCTGGGTTACAAACCGATGGTTGGAAAGGACGAAGGAGGCGATGGTCTGCGCCTCGATTCCGGCACCCGCCTTCATGTCCGCCACCATCTTATTCTGGAATGCGAGGCCCAAAACCTTGCGCCCCTCGGCTTGCGCGACACGAACCACCGGCCATAGCATGGTTGACTTGCCTGCGCCGGCAATGCCCTGCACCAAAACCGTGCGATCGCTCGATGTGACGATGAGCGTGGCTGCGGCAAGCTGGCCGGGATTGAGCGGGTGCCGGCTCGCTTCCTGGAGCCGGGCAGGCGCGGAGGCGGGATCGAGCATCGGACTCGACTTGCCGTTGCCCGCTTCCATGTGGCCAAGGATCTTTTGCTCGGTCTGGAGCGCTTCGCGAGTCGTCACCATGCCAGAGGCGCGGCCCACGCCTTTAAGCAACAGGCCCTTGTCCCTCAACTGTTCGATCCGCCGCTCGACATGGTCGATGGTGACGCCCTTGAGGCCGAGATCGATCGCGGTCTTGGCAAGCTTATGCTGCTCGAACGCCGCCTCGCGCTCGGCATGGATGCGGATCGCCGAGGCCACCGCCAGCTGCGCCCGGCCGGCGGCCGGGGTTTGCACGATCCGGGCAAGGCGCCGATCGACCAACGGGTCGTCATGGCCCAGGATCGCACCCAATTTCGCCATAGCCATTTCCACGGCATTCTTGACCGCATGATAGCCGCGCTCCAGCGGACTCTCCGCCTGGATGACGCCGGCCCGCGCAAGCGCGGCCTCGACCAGTTCCTTGCCGGTAAAACCAAGCCCCTCCGCCTTGTCCTTCCAGCCCTGCACAAGTGCAGGGCGGTCACCGACATCGAGTTTGGGATCGCGGCTGTTGAGGGTTATCTGGTCCCGCGCCTTGTGCGAGGTGACGCCCAATTCCGCCACTTTCTCCTTGATCGTGGCGCTGCGCTGGCTGAACGCCTCCAGCACTGCCTTGGGAACGCCCGAAATCTCGAAGGTGCCATGCTTGCCCTTCAGGTCAACAACATAGCCGAGCTTCTCGATCTCGACGCGTAGAAAGGCGTGATAGATGGCGCCAATCACGCTGTTGTTGCTCCAGATCTTGTCGGCATGCAGCGCCTGCCATTTGCCATCCAACATCTTCGTCAGGTTGGCGATGACGGCATGGATATGGCCCTGCGGATCAAGCGCGCGGCTGGTGTCATGTTCAAACAGCGCATAGACCAGATTGCCGGTCGCGATCGGCACCTTGCGGCCCTCAATATCCTTGCGCCCCTGGGCGAGATTCTTCTCCACCCAGGCCATCGTGGCCTGCACCGCGGACATGTTGGCGGCGAGGATGCGGCGGTCGCCCGCGACATAGGCCATGACCGAGGCGGACTTGGGCATGGAGAAGGTAAGGTCGACGCCGGCGCGATGGTTCTCATGCCTGCCGACCTTCTCGCCGCTGGGCAATTCGCCGTTGAGAATGGCTTCGAAACTCTCCTTCCCGACCTCACCCGACAGGCTCAGATCGCGAGCCCCCTCCCCGGCCCACAGGCTGAGTTCAGACGAGCCTTCGACCGTATAATAATTGTCCTGGGCGAAATAGCTGGCGGCGCCTGACGCCGAGCGGACGGAAGCAACCGAGAGCATCGATCAGATCCCCATATCGAGATTGTCATCGAGGCCGGCGGAGAAGTCCTGGCGCAACTCGACCAGCGACTGATCCTCGATCGGGGCCGCGCGCGGCGCAGCGGGTCGGGAGCCTTCCTCGCTGTCTTCGCGATGCTGGGCCAAGACCTGGTCAGGACCACTGCGAGACGGTTCAGTCCCCTCCCCGTTTCCACCGGCGGTTGCATCGCCGGGCACGGTTTCGCCGGCGCGATCCTCACGCCCCTCCCCTGCACGGTGATTGGCATAATCCCGCTCCTCCTCCACCCCGTCGGTGAGGATGCGCGCGGCCAATTCCCTGGCGAGATTATAGGCCGGATCGCGGGCCTCCTCCGCGACCTGCGACGCCCCATCCCGGCCGCCTGCCTCTTCCTCCTCATCCGCGAAATAATCCTCGGGATTTTTGGATCGCACCGGCTCGACATGGGCGCGACGCAGGAAGCCTTCAGCGACTTTGGGATGGACTTTCCACTGGAGCAGGATGCGGGCCGCCGGGAATCCTTCGGGGAATTTCACAAAGCCGTGCATGGACGGCAGGTTGGTGATGTCGTCGGGCAGGACGAGGGGTTCGACCTGCTTGCGCGCGGTCAGGGTCGAAGCATCGCGGGTCTGGTTGTAACCGTAGCTGTAGGCCTCATCCATCTGCCGCACTTCACGGCTGCCGATATAGTGCGAACATTCCTCCGCGGTCTTGATATCGCCGGTCGCGAGGATCAGCTTGGTGCGGGCGAGCGAGGAGAGGTTTCTGGCGCCTTCCTCGCCATAGACCTCGACCAGCTTCTGGAAGCTGTGCAGCCCCAGGATCATCGCGCCGCCGAAATTGCGCGCGGTTTGCAACCCCTTTTCGATGGCGGGCACGCGGTGCAGCGCGCCCACCTCATCGAACATGAACCAGGTGCGGAGCGAGCGCGTGCGCGGCAGGGTCATCAGGCTGTTGATGGCGATGTTCATCCAGAGCGTCAGCAGGGGCTTGTTCATCTCCAGATCGTCATAGTCGGAGGTGACGAACAGGATGGAGCCCGGCGCCTTGTCCGCCGTCATCCACTGCCGGATCGAAAAGGGTTCGCCCTCGTCCGGCAGGAAGCGCAGCACCTGCGCATTGGTGTTGAAAACAGCGCGAATTGATTCCGCCATCCGGGCCGCTTCAGGCGCGGTCAGCGGATCGGCGATGGTGTTCGCCAAGGTGCGGTGGACGCGCTTGAGGTCAGCGGTCATCAGGTTCTCGGCCAGCGCCAGATTGCTGGTCTGGCCGCGTTCGATCAGGCGCATGCACATTTCGATGAACAGGGTGCGGGCAGCGAGCGCCCAGAAGGGTTCGGACGACCCTCCATCGGACGGAATAAGGGCAACCGCGGCCGACGTGAAATGGCTGTACGTCGAGCAGTCGTTGAAGATCGACCAGGCCGGACAGCGGACATCCATGGGATTGAGGATCGTGTCACGATCCGGGTCGTAAAAGGCCTCGACATAGGCGCCGGTCAGATCGAAGACGACCGCCGTATCCTGGCGTTGACGCATCTGGGTAATCAGGCTGCGCAACTGCGTGGTCTTGCCCGCACCGGTGGTGCCGAGCAACATGGTGTGGGACTGCTCCAGTCTGTGCGGATAGGAAACGCCGGCCAGGACATAAGGATGGTGGATTCCCCTTGCCTTGCGTTCGACAAAGGGGAGCCTCAGCACCTGTGACGGCGTCATGCCCGGGCACATCTCCGCGACATCTTCCTCGAATGCCGCATGATTATGCTGATCCACCTCCGAGCGCAGCAGGTCGAAATCGACCAGCATCGCGCCGCGCTCATGCCGTTCCTCCAATATGGTCTTGCCCCGGCGGCGCGACATGTCGACGAACCAGATGGCGATCGGCACGGCGAGGAAGATGGAGATCAGGACCGCGCCGAACAACCCGCGCATAGCCACCGCCCAGGCCTGCTTCACCTCCGGGATGGCCGGCACGAGCGGCATGATGGTGCGCAGTATCTCGCCGCTCGGCAGGGTCACATTGACCCGCTTGATCGGACTGAGGCCAACCCAGCTCCAAAGCTCGGCATAGAGCTTCATGCAGATCATCTGGAACCCATGCTCGTCGAGCTGGATCGACATGATCAGGAACCATGCCGCGACGAAGGTCAGGAACCACAGGATGATGGGCAGTTTGACACCGGAAAACCACATCAGCATCTCATGGGTGAGAAGCTGGCTGCCGCGGGTGAAATTGCCCGAGTTGCGCTGCACTTTCCCACGCGCCGAATGGTGGGTCAGGGGAACGGCCTTCCCGTTCGAGCGGATGTCCTTACGCGCCATGATATTGCACCAGGCGCTTGTCGGTTTCCGCGATGATGCGGTCACGCAATTGCGGATATTGTTCGCGGACAATGACGTCCAGCGCGAGGTGCTGATATTCGGCAATCCGGGCGAGCCGACGCTGCGACAGGCTGCCCTGTTTGTGGTTCGCCAGATAGGCTTCAACGGCCCTGCGCAGGACCTCGGCCGGGGTCATATTGTTGGTGCCGGCAAGGGCGCGAACCGCAGCCCATTGCTCATGGTTCAGCCGGATCGTCGCCGGGTGATAATCGGTACTCAAAGCCCAAGCCTCCTTGATGGAGGCTGGTGGGAAAAGCGGAAAGCGGGATCGCTATAGCATGGGCGCGGGACAGCAACAAGGAAAGCCAGTACCCTGAAAATCGCGGTGCTGCACGCACCGCTGGAAAGGACGGAAATGCTGGGTTTTGCAAGCGCTGAAATGGCAGGTGCCGTGAGCACCGCACCGTTTCGAGAGTAAAAATACGCTATTTCAATAGTTTAATTGCACCTTTAGGTGCGTGGGGTGTGCAAATCCTGAGATTTGGTCCAGGCGCCCTGGATCGGCCTGATCGCGTCATCGATGGGGAGGAAATGCCGTTCCGGCGGGGCGTGGTTCCGCCAGTCTGGCGGAACGAAAATCGCTGCCTTTGGCAGGCGACAAGAAGGACTGTCGTGGTCATCTCGCGCGGATGCGCAGCATCCAGCGCGCGGTCGCGAACGGCAGCATCGGTGCCGCTGTATCGGCAGGGGATCGTCACCTGACCGGGCGGAGACAAGGCGTGGCCTTGGCTCCGTGAGCATGGGGGTGCGGTAGTCCTGAAAGGGCGGCGGAACCCCAAGCGAATAGAGCCCCGATCGGCGGTGAGGAACGATCCGACGAGCCGCCAGTTCGACCCGTATCGCAGCTCTGAAGACGGGCTTTCCTGTTGCCCGCCAACGGGTTATAGCTGGGGGCGTCCGGAGCCCTATCTCATGGACAAGGAATGCCTCATGGCAAAGACATTGGAACAGGAACGCGCGGCGATAGCCGCCGAGCAGAACAGGCTCGACGCACGGCTGAAGCTGCTGGAAGATCGCGAGCGGCAAAACGCGATTATTGTCGTGGAAAAAGCGGGCTTGCTGAAGCTCGAACCCAAGAAGCTGGCGCGCATCGTTGACCGGATCAAGACGCTGGGACCGGACGAAGCGCAGAAGCGCTTGGGTGCCTGAAACAGACCCGGCGCGGCGGCACGCTGCGCCTGGACATGGCGGGCTCGATGCCCGCCATGTCCACATATCCGACAGCAAAAAAAGGGAGAGCCGCAGCCCTCCCGTGTCGGTCAATAGTTGTCCAGCATTTGGCCGGTAACGGTGTAGACGATCCGGTCGATGACCGTCATCGGCAACGGATCATGGTCGCCTTCGTCCAGCACGATATAGCCTGCTTCCTCGTCAACGATGACATGCTGGTCGAAGAAGCTGTGCAGCGCGCGGTTTTCGGCATTGGCGCAGGCTGCAAGATAGGCGGCGTGATCGGCGCGAAGTTGGTTCGTGATCATGTGCATGCATTCCTCCTGTCCTGAACTGACGGGGTCAGGGCGCGCGGGCGGAGCGGGGTCGGGTCAAGGACGCGGGCCACCGGCCCGCGCCGCGAAGCGGGGAGTGGGGGAACCGATTTTCTCAGGGATGGAACGGAGCGCAGCGCAGTGGAGGCCCTGTGAAAATTGGGGGGACCGCTCATCCTTGCACGCGGCCCCGCTCCGCCTGGCACAATGGGAATATAGTGAGATTTTCCCTCTCGTCGGGAGACCTCCGGCAAGGCGTAGCAGCGTGCGGACCGAAGGGTCCGCGCGGCATGCGAGCGAGCCGTTCCAGGTGACACGGCCAATGCCGACCGTACCGAGGCCCGATCCGTTCGCGCTCTCATGGATGACGTCCGCAGTGGCAGTAATCAATATCGATGCCAGTGAGGGCGCAAGCATTTGGATCATAGTCCGCATCCCGCTCAGCCTGGCTGTGGTAGTCATATCGTTCGGCGATACGGATTGCCTCGTCGCGATTGACCGGGTCCAATCCTTCCAGCAGGCCATCTATGGCCGCGCTGACGCGGCTCGCATAGACTTCATAGGCTTCACTTGTATTGCCGCGACACTCTTCGCTGGCAATCCGCTTGACCGCGGTTTCGAAGGCGATGAGAACGTCGCTCGGCTTGGTATCGAAGTGCGTTGAAGCGTTCAGGTTTTCGGGATTGATCTCCAGTCCCAGATCGGACGTCAGCGCGAGCCGTATGCGGATGCTGCGATCCGCCTCGGCGCGGTGAACCCTGACGCGCCGTCCCTGGAATTGCGCTTCTTCAAGAACCTGGATCACATCAGCATCATGATCGAAGGCCCGCACCACGCTCGCGAGCGCGAGCGGGCAAATGCGCGCTTCGAAGTGATAACCAAGATAGTCGTCATCGGGGCGATCAGGATAGAGCAAGATCGTTCCCATTCGGCTACCTTCCTCCCGCAAATAGTGCCGAAACGCAGCAAGGTGCCGGGCGGTAATCGCAGCGACCGGACCAGCCCGGTCATCAGCGTTGGTGGCGACGCGGAATGTAATGGACATGGACTTTCCCTTCCCTCGTTGGACCGCATCACCAGCCCCCTCTCTCCCTTTGGTCGCGCAGATGTTGAAGGAGATCGGAGCGGCGCTGACATGGACGCGCGGGCTTCGCGGCGCGACGGGGCTCGATGCCCCCGAGCGCCGCATTTCCGACAGAAGGAAAGAGGAGAAACCCCGGCCGGAGCCGGGGCTTCTCCGGTGGGCTCACGCCCGCCGTTCAGTGCGCTTGGCGAGGCTGGCGCCGACATTCTTCACGACATGAAGCGGCACCCCGGCGGCGCGCAGTTTCTGGGCGAGATTGGCCTGGATACCCGTGCCCTCGCAGATCACCGCCTCGACGGGCTTCAACGCCAGCATCCGGTCGTTGCGGACGAAGGCGGCGCGATTGCCGAGGCTCCGGTCGAGACGGAACTGGATGACCTTGACGCCCCGCGACGCCGCCCATGCCTGCGCGATGGCGTCGCAACCCTTGGTCTGCGCGGTCGTGGCGAGGATCATCTCGGGGATGCGCGTCTTGATTGCGTCGAGACCGTTCCACAGCCGATCGCTGTCCTCCCAGTTTGCGCCGCCCGAAAAGACGACGACCGGCCCCTCCGGCGCGAATTGCTCACGCCGTTCGCGGGCGCGCGCGGCGAGATAGTCACGCGAATCAATCATCGACGCGGTGGTCCCGCCCGATACCTTGCTGCCGCGAACCGGCGAGAAGGGCCGACCGGTTTCCACTCGGTGCACGTCGGCCGCGTGGTCCCGCATGCATTCCATCGCCTGTCGGCATCCCTGGAGCGTCTGGCAAAGCAGCTGGGTTTCTTCCAGTTCGGTGGCGTAGATTTCGGATGGATCATATTCGCGTGCCAGTTCGCCCAGCTTCTTGGCGGCATCATCTTCCCGACCTTCGATGCGCTTGGCGACGACATGGAAGCTGTTCGTAAAGCCCCACGAAAGATCGGCGGTGTAGGCCTCCATCCGGGTGTCGCGCAGCACGTCGAACAGCGTCTGCATCACCATCTCGACGGCAGCCCGAACCTGCTCTGGATCGGGCATGTCGAGTTGCTGCGCATCCTCAACGAAGCTGAGCTTCGCCATCTCCGAATGCTCGATGAAAGCGTGTTCGTATGTCGATGAGAGATCGCGATTTTCGGTCTGCGAGGCGATGAAGCTGGCGAGATCGGCGAAGTTATTGAACTTGGACATGAAAACCTCCAAAGAATATCTCTCTCACCTGGGATCAGATGAAAGATGATCGTCATCGGTGGCGCGGGAGCGCTTTAGTCAGGGACGCAGGGCATCGCCCTGCGCCGCGAAGCGGGGAGTGGGGGAACCGATTTTGTCGTGGGTGTAACGGAGCGCAGCACAGTGGAGGCCGCGTCAAAATTGGGGGTACCGCTCATCCTTGACGAAAGTGCTTGGAGCGCCGCATAATGTGGCGATGAAGCTTGTCTGATACCGAAATGTGAGAGAGAACTCGATTTGCCCGCGTGGTACGCGCGGTTAACAGCAAATCGACCGCACGGGGGCGCAACGCATCCGACATTCCAGATGATCGACGTAGGCGCTGAGCGAGAACAGGTTCTTGGCCAGCTCTTCGTCATTACAGGATGCCTGACATCTGAATTCGATGGTCATGGCGGACCAGTCCAGACCTTCGAGCAATTGCGCGCGACGGAACGCGAAGCGCTCCAGCGCGGCGAGTTCTCGATAGGCGGTGACGAGCAGCGGGCTGATGGGGAATGGCATGATCCTGGCTCCCGTAGATAGGCATGAAAAAAGACAGGGTCCGTTTCGAGGGGGACGAAACGGACCCTGTAGGAACCGCGCATGCAGAGCAGGTCATGCGCGGTGGGGAGAGGATGGATCAGGCCGCGATGGTTTCGTCGGAGCCCGTCTGCTGCTGACGCTTGCCGCGGCCGGACCGGGGTTGTTCTTCGCCGAAGCCGCCCTGCGCGGTGCTTTCGCCCAGGCCATCACCGCCCGCAGGCGCGGCTTCTCCACCCGGCAGCGGCGGCAGACCCGAATCGGCTTGGCGAGGCGCCATTGCAGCGTCGACGTCGCGCTTGCGGTTGGGGCGCGACCAGACGATGTTGTACGAGCCGTCGTCCTGCCGGAAGGCGGAGATGTAGAGCGGCTTGTCGAAGCTTGGATCCTCGATCTTACCATTGAGGAACATCTCGCCGGTGCCATTGGCCGGCAGTTCAAAGAACGCACCAACCTGGACCCATTGCTTGGCTGCCGAGAGCGCGAAGATTTCATATTTTGGCGCCCGGGGATTGGTCGAGTGCACTTCGCGCAACGCAATCGTCAGACTGACGGTCAGAGTCGAGATCTTGCCGAGGAAGGTGCCGCTCTCATTCTGGCTGATCGAACCGATGTTCATGGGACTTCTCCTAGAGGTGCTTCTCCCGAACCCTTTGTCCGGGACACAATCCTCTCTCCCCCTCCTCTCCTCGGCCCTTCGGCCGAGCGGGCGCGCGAGCGCCCCTCCGTCAGCGCCTTCGCGCTGACGGGATGCCTTGGGGCAAGCAAGATGGACCAGGCGTGGAGATCCCGCCGGTTTCGATCAGCGTAACATTGCGGTTTTGAGCGCTGCGTTATGACGCCCGCGGCACAACCGGCGGGCCGACGATCTGATCAGACCACCTTGTCGTCGAAATTGCGCCAGCGCTCCACCAACTCGATCATTTGATGTTTCTTGCCGAAGGCATCGGGGTAGATCGCACCCTCATGTTGACCAAGAAAACCGATGATTGTGGTAATATGGGTGGCGATGGTGCAGTCGACGCCGAAAAGATCGGCAATCGGAAAATGACCGCAATCATCGCCATTCCACCAGGCAAGCAGGAAGTTGGCAACCCGGCGCGACTGTCCCGTGTCAGACTGGGCAATAGCGATCAACCGATCGAGCGCCTTGTCTGCCGCCGCGCGACTGAATGGGGTTACATCCATATTCTGCCTCCTGCCGAGGCCAGGATAGCTCAGCTAACCAGCTATGCAAGATTGCCGGGCTGCGCGCAGGATCGTTCGGCGGGAGGTTCAGGATATCGGTTGATATGAGCGGACAGTCGGGAGGCCAGATGACGGTGCGCGGAACCGAGCCGATCGAGGATGAGACGGGCCTCCTCTCGATAGCGCTCGATCCGAACCGGCTTCCAATGCTCAGGTGCGCCCCTCAGATTGCAGATCCGGTCGGCGAGCTTCACGCACCAGATGGCCTGGGGCTGACGCTCTATGCGAACCAAGCTATCTGCCATAGCGTCCGCCTTGGAAAGATTTTCGAGCTTGGAGAGCGCCTGCACACCGTCGGCGACAGCCGGTCCGAAACGCTTGCGCAATGTGCTATGCTCGACGCCCTGGTCCTCGATACAGTCATGGAGGATCGCACAGGTCACGGCCAGCGCGATATCAGGCATTGGCTCGACCTGATGGGCGGCCAGAACCTCCATCGCGACGGCGCCGAGATGCTTGAGATAGGGTAGCTCGGAACCGGGAACGAACTGGCCAAGATGGGCGGACGCCGCGAAATCCCACGCGGCAAGCATGGCGTCCGCAAGATCGGGAGTCTGTTCTTGGTCGGTCAAAATGTCGCGTGCCCTCTCCGTGCGAAATTCAGTTGGTGCTGAGCCAGGGATTGATGACGCCAAGGCCTGCGGCCTCGAATGGTGCCGTATCACGTGTTGAGACGATAAATCCGTTAGCTGCCGCGATCGCCGCAATATAGGCGTCCGGTGCGGGGAACCCCTTGCCTTTCGCGCGGGCAAGAGTGGCAAGGTCCGCGTAGTGCCGCGCTGCATCCTGATCGAACGACAGGATTCGACCTGCGTACAGCTGTTCCGTGCGCTCCAACGCTGCTTCGAGAAAACTCCGCCGCTTGCTTGCAGGTAGAACCATGATGCCGAAACGCATCTCCGCCATCGTGATAGTCGTCAGATAAAGGGCATCAAAGGGTTGGGCATCAAGCCAGCGCCGGACGGAAATCGAAGGTTGCGGTTTTGCCATTTCGGAAATGACATTGGTATCTACAACGATCATCAGTCGAAGCTCATTGGCGTCGCGGGGCGGCGATCCCTCGCGCCTTCGATTGCCGCCGCCTCTTCCTCGGTCAACCCAGCGGTGCCCCAGATTTCGGAAAGTGCCGAACCCATGAGCCTTCTTCCCTCCGGCATCGCGGCCTGCTCCAGGATGATGCGAATTTCGGCTTCGGTGCTGCGGCCATGCTGGGCTGCGCGCACGCGCAAAGCCCGATGAACTTCATCCGGGATGTTGCGAACGGTGACGGATGCCATTTGCTTCCAATCTCATAAAATGACAGGATTGCAATCAATATAACAAAATGCAATCAGACTGCAAGAGCCGGTCTCGGAGCACGCCTCAATCCAACCCGATCTTTTCAGCCGAAGCGGCCTGAAGCATCCAGCGTTGCCCCTTCAGACGGCGCAGCACATCAGGCGCCGCAGGCAATCGCCCCAGGATCGACCGGACATGCTGTTCGGCGACGACGCGGGTAGCGATTCCTCCAGAGCCATTGTCGATCGCGGGACCGAAACGGTGCTCGGCCTCGTAGATTCCGAAAGCATGGTGCCGGAAGAAGAAATGCGCTGGCCCATCGACCCAGTCGCGGGTTGCGAGAAACCATTGGTGGAGTGGAAGGTAGCTGTCCAGTTCGCCACCAAAGCGCAGCGCGCTGGTGCGCGCGAGGTTGAAGGGATCGGGAGATGGCCTCGTGAACCAGTCCGGCATATCGAAATCGGCGAGCCAGTCCGCCGCTGCCGGTAGATACCGACAATCTTCCTCGATATGCTGCCTCGCCACGGCCTCGAGCGATACCAGTGCACCATCCGCGTTCCGGATCGCCAGCCCGAACAGCATCTCGGCCTCGGCTATCCCTTCATGATGGTGCCGCAGCGCCCGATGCGAGAAATGGCAATGGGTCGCCTTGCTCGCGTCGAACCAGGCGTGCAGCGCATGATAGTCCTGCCATCTGCCGCCGTGAATGCGCGCAGACGAACGTGCGTGATCGAACGGGTTCATCCCTCTCTCCTACCCTATCGCCTACACCAAAAGCTGGCCGTTCGGATCGGTCGTGCATTTGGCGATATGACGGATCATCTGGTCGAACGCCGCTTCCAGTCCGGTACGGACTGCCCATTCGTCAAATGTCGCCGGTACCGGCCTCGGCAATAATGGCTGATAGAGGGGCCAAACCTGACGCGCATGATCGAGCGAGAGCGCGTCACGGGACCATATATGGTCGCCGCTGCGCTGCATTTCTTTCCGATACGCGCTAAGATCGGCATGCGCGATGGGATGCCGGCGGTCGCGGAGCGCTTCGAGGAAGTCACGGACGACATAATGGAGCTGCGGCGATGGCTTCCCGTTATGATGAGCCTTGAACTGGCCAACGGTGATGTTGAACCCCGATGCCGCTGCTCCAGTGATCAGCAACTCCAGGGTCGCAACCCGTCTGCCCTCCTCGCGAACCGAAAGGATCTGGGTCCCGCCACTGCGGCACAAGGCATAATAGCCGCCGACGCAATGGTTCAGCGCATTGCCTTCGACGACCAATTCGTCTGCGCTGGTGAGGGGTACAATGCTGTGGCGCCCGTCGGCGGCCATCCAGTCAGGACAAAGCGCAGGCCATCCTGGCCTTTCCGTCCGTCGCTCATGACGAACAGCCGCAAGCGTCGCCGCCCGCCGATGCCATCTCTCGACAGCCTCGTGAAACGACTTGACCTTCCTCGGTCCGATCACGGCGTTGCGAAGCGCCCGAAGAAAATCGCGACCGTATGCGTCACGAGACACTGAGAGTGGCACGGTGACAGACTGAGCGAAATTGCAGACGCTGCGGAGATCGAAAAGGTTTGCCACCTGCGCTCGGCTAACGGCGATGGGAACCAGCAGATCTTCACGCAGCGCGGCCATGGCATCCCGGTTCTCGGCCTTGTCGCCAATATAATCGGGCCGGAAGAGGCTGCCCGCCGGTGCCGACCGCCATCTATCTAAATTCCATTCTTCGCCCTCCGGCCACTCATGAAGAGGAACTTCATGCAAGATCAGGAGGTCGACCACGGATCGCAGATCGGTGCCCGCTTCAATCACCCCCGCCCCTGTTCGAGCGTTCAGCAACTTGCGCAATTGAGGCCCGCTCAGGGAAAGATGCTCCGCCAACCTGCTGCTCAGCGGAAGTCCCTCATCGATGATCGTGGTAATTTCAGGATCGAGAAGCGCCAGAGAAATCCCGCCATACAGTTCGATGGCCTGCCGGCGGCGACCGATGACGGTCGATCGGACCGGGTTACCCACCAGATCAGGCGCCAATGCCCAATATGCGACAGAATTGAGACCAGCGGAGCCGTATCGAAATTGGAAACCGAGATCCCGGAGGGTAACCGCATTGAAATGGCGGATAGCCAGTGTCCTCAGCTGCTCTTCAAGGTCATTTATGGCCACGGCGAGGCGCTGCGCCATGTCGTTGATCGATTGATGACTGGCGCCGCGCTCAATCAGGCGGGTGATGATGATCAAAAAGCCGTTACTATTGACCCAGCGGTCAAGGAACAGCGTCAACCTGGCGTTCGCGGCTTGCAGCGGTCGGCTAATGACCTCTGAATAGTGATCGATCAACTGGATTGCCATCGGAAATTCAGTGGCGGCAGGTTCACAGACAAGACGGCCTGCGACATCATTGTCGTGGCAGATGATTTCGAAGCGGCAATCGCTCAAAGCCATGATGGTTGCCCATAGATCGGTTATGGAACGATCTTCGTCAGCGATCATGGGGAAGCTGGTTTTGATATCGCGATGGGCCTTTGTCATAAGTTCGGAGAAGGGGGTCGCGGCGGCGGTCATGACAGCACCTCTCCGAAGTTGATCACTGCCCCGAGGGTCGGCAGCTTTTCTCCCTCGTCATCAGTAGTCGTGCAGACATCGATGTCGTCGGACCAGTCATTGTCATCTTCATCGCCGTAATCGCCGTCTGCACGATACGTCATGTCATCGTAGAAGCTGCCGCCATCCTCGAATGGAAGGAAGGTCACCGTCCCATAGCCGCCTTCATTATTCACCCAGTCACCATCTGGGACATTGGACGCGAATTCTTCCAGAAAGACGTTGAGCGTGATTGCCGTACATGCCCGGCCAATTGCAACGGGTATTTTCGGTAGTTGTAGATCGTTGCGCTGGTCCTGCCATATTATCGAAGCGATTGAGGCTTCGCCTGAATCTCCCCCGCCGCTCAGCGAATAGTCCAATTGCTGGACACCCATTGCACGTAATAGTGCCAAGACATCGTCGATACGAGCGGGTCCGCTCGCAACATCCATGAGTTGCAGCATATTTCCCTCCGACAGGACTGGAGCCGCCGAGAAGGCGGCGATATTACCTTGGTTCTTGGCCTCGGAACTTGCGCGGACGGCGCGTTGCTCGTTTCTTCGACAACCCTGGAACCATCCTATCATCCCCCCTCCCCTCTTCGGCCTCGGGCCGGACGGATGGACGGAACGTTCAGTCGTCGTGGACAAACATTCGGTGCACGATGCGGATCATGTGCACGGGTTCGACGAAATCGCCAGAACAACTCTTATAGCGCGATCGGTCACCGTGCGGTTCGAGTGCGTCGTATCGGCGGTCGATTGAATCAGTTTTCGTAAAGTATCTCGATGTAAAATAGTCCATTCCAGTTCTGCACCCATTGGGGTGCATTGGGATGGTCACGGAACTCGTCCGTTTCATATGTGTCCGAGATAAAATTGGGCGCCACTTCACCAATGTCCCATTCCGTCTCGCCTTCTGGAGCAACAGAGATCGCATAATCGTTCACCCACGCCTGCGGGTGAAATCTCGCCAAAGTCATGACGATCTTCCTTGCGTGGTTGCTATCTGGACTGCAGCCTGATTGGGCTAAAGCTGCGAGTCGGAGCATCGTCGATTATCGGTCGAACCCCGTTGCAGCGCCGTCACGCGGCAATCCCGCTGATCGTACGGTTCGCGGCCTCGACGCTGCGCGGATAGGCAGCCATGAGATTGCGGTGAAGGATTTCGAATGCGGGAATTGGAAAGTTGCCGTCGGGGTGCGGACGCGTGCTGATCAGCACAGCGGTCACGATGTCATCAATTCTGTCACGCTCGACAGCCGGCAGTTCGCCATCGCGATAACGAGCGGGCGACACGAAGCCGGCCTCGATCCAGCTTTCCAACCCATTCTGGACGACCTCTTCATAGGCCGCCACCGCCTTGTCCCTGCGGGCGGCCCCGGCATCGACCTTGAGGCCCAGGGTGCGATAGACGCCGAAATCATGCCGGTTGGTGAGCGACACGAGTTCACAGCCCGCAGGGGGCGGTCCGAAACGCGCGATGAGCGCGGCGCGATAGGTCGCGACTTCCAGCCGGTTCAGGCGGTCGAAATCGGGCGTGTGGCCGAGCTGGGCGCAATCTTCATTGGCTGGTGCGCCGCCCAGGTCGATGATGTCGGACATGACTTCCTCCATTGGCAGTGAACAGCGCCACGCTCCCCCTTCCCTTTCCCGGCTTCGGGAGATGGGAAGTTTGGAGCGATCAGTAATCGCTGGGCAGCATCACGGTGATGACGCGGATCGTCCGGTCGGGGTCGGCGGGATTTTCCGAGCCCCATTCAAGGCCTGGCGCATAATAGTCGCATTTGAACATGAGCCGGTGTCCATCGAGCTCGAAATAGCCAAGATCCCGCTCGGATCGATCGCCCACGGGCGGCTCCCACTGCCGCAGTGCCTGAATAATTCGTGCCTGCGCGACAAATAGGGCGACATCCGATTCAGACCCGGCAATTGTCATAAGACAGGTGCGCGTGACGACCCGCTTCGCTGTGCGGTCCAGCCCATGGCGGGCGCGGTCGTTGAGCTCTCCAATGCGTTCAACGGTATGTGTGGTCGTTGTCATGCCGCCTCCTTGAGACCAGCGTTGAAGTGGTTGAGCCAATCTTCCATCGTTGGGCGCTCCGGCAGCGGCACCAGGGCGGCCACATCCTGAAAGCGGATCAAATCGACAGGTGCGTCGCGCGCGATAGCCTCGATCTCGGCCTCGGGCAGCAGTTCCTCGGCACGGATGAAGTCCGTCATCCTGCCTGGGCGTGTTCGGGTCGATTTGCGCCAAAGCCCTTCGACCGTGCGAAGCCGCGGCGCGGCGCGCGCCTCGACCAGGATGATGAGGCGCAGACACCAGGTTGGGAGCGCCCGGACCTCATCGGGACGCATCGCCCCGCATATCCAGCAGCTGGACTTGGGCGGCACCGGGAGTCCGGCGGCGGTGATCCGCGCGATGCAGCGATCCCGGTCCCAGCCCCATTCGCGAAGCGGATAGCGGCACTGGTAGAGATCGCTCTCGATGGTCGAAGCATGGGCATGGCGGCGCGTGTCGGCCGGCGAGGCGTCGTAACCGATCAGGCGGATGACCTTCTGGCCGCGCGCCCACGCGTCTTGCGCCGGTTTCCATTCAGCCAGGAACTTGTCCTGTGGCGCCACCTTCCATTTCAAACTGCATGAATGGCGTCCGAGACTGATGCTGGGGAGCGTGGCGTTGGTGAGGACATTTTCCAGCAACGAATAATAGGCCGGAAAATGCTTGAACCGCTTGGGCCGGTAGCGGACGGTTTCATAAGGAATACCGCGCGCCGCGAGCCATTGGCGCATCATGGCCTGATAGGCATAGGTTTCCGGCTTCTCGACGCCTGTGTCCGCGGTCAGCACGAGGTCAGGCGGCTCACCGCAGGATTCCAGTTCAACCAGCATGGCGGTGCTATCGACGCCGACACCGTAAGCGAGGACCACGGGCGGCGGCGCGGCATTGAGAATGAAATCGACCGTGCGGGTGGACTCCCCGGAGGGGAGAGAGAGGTCGATCATGAATGGCTCCGGGCTTTCACAGGTTGCTTCTCACCCGATCACCACCCCCTTTCCTCTCTCGGTCGGCTTTCTCCGTTGTGGGTCCATGCACGTTGATCAGTGCAGCGAAGCGAAATGGGACCAACAGGCCGCGATGGCGTCATCGAGCGTCGCGCAGTCGCCAAGCGGCACTTTCACAGCGCCCGCCCCGGTTATGATCCGGGCCTCGGGCATCCATACCGGCGCAGAGAGATGCTCGGGCCAGTCGTGAAATCCGGTCGGATAGGCCGTGATGCCGTAAGGCCCCCAAAGGCGGAAATGGAGGCGGGTGAAGCGCGCGACATAGGGCACGCGGCCGCCGACAGAAATCGATGGTGACACAATGGAACTCCTTATGCTTGGCCCAGTCGGGCAGGCCTCGTCTGGCCGCCCTGCCTTGAACCGCGGTTCGCGGCGATCAGAAGAGGGATAGCTGTTCGCCCCGACGCGGGGGCAAAGCCGGAGGCGGCCCCTGGCAAGTCGGCTGGCTCTCGGCCGGGATGGATTGGACAGGAAAATGTGCGGCGGGTTCGGACTCGCGGCGCCGTGCCAGTTTGCGCGACCATCCGCCCAGGATGTGGGCGGGCGTGAACCAGCGGTCCCGCGTGGTGCCGGCAAGGGAGTCTCCCAGGACCACGCAGGCGGGGATATGGAGCAGCGAGAATTGGATAAAGGCCATGTGCACGGCGCGCGGGTCGATATCGATGGCGGTCACATGCAAATGCTGTTGATAGTTGATCCCGGCCTCGCGCATGGCCTGGCTCAGAGCGATGATCATGGCACCGGCGCCGCAGGCCGGTTCCACCGCCGTCACGAAGCCCTTCTTCGCGATGAGCGGTTCGAGTGACGCCCGGTCACCACCGGTCACCTGCGCCATGAGTTGGCACACGGGATAGGGCGTGAAGAACTGGCCCCGATATTTGTTGTGGATTTCAAGGCCGGAGAAGACCTCGCCCAGAATATCGCACGGTTCGGCTTCGAGCGCGAGGGTCACCTCGGCAAGCACTTTGGGGAACATCTCGATGGTCCGCCGGTCGTATCGCCCGGCGATGTCCAGATATCGGGCCTCGCGATCGTCGTAGGACCGCAGATCGACGGCATTGGCAATGCTGAGCGCCGCCATCTCCATGCAGTCGGAAAAGAGCGAATGGATATCGTGATGCTGCCGATGATCGTTGAACAGCTTCTGGATAGTCTTGATGTGACGGTCCGTGGCGGACATGGGCGCCTCCATCCGCCCGCCGGACCGGCGGCAAGCGGTGCATGAAGTTCGGTTGGGATGATCAGGGCTATTGCGCCTGCGCGGCGGCCACCGGCTCGGGGTCGAGAATCTGCGCGAGCGTCACGGCGCGCCGAGGTCGGCGGCCGAAATGATAGCCGTGGTTGCTCGCATATTTGCTGACCGACATCGCTTTTCGGTCCAGCGCGACGGCGAGATCCGCTATGGAGATGCCAGTGCGGTAGGCGATGCCGAGCGCCCGGTTCTCCTCGTCGCTGAACGGCCGGATATAGCCATGCACCAGGCCCAGGCTGTTGGCACGGGAGGTGATCGCGGCCTTGGAGCGGCCAAATTTCGCGGCAAGGCTGGTCGTCGGGATCTTGCCATATTCGTCCCGCAGCCGCTGCTCCTCGGCCTCGGTCCAGTCTGGCCCGCCACGCCAGCCGTTCCGCATGGCATGGCTGCCACGAAGCTTGAGATACTCGGCCCGATGGCGCAGCGATCCCGCGGTCCGGCCCAATTGCTGGCGGAGCGGCGTCAGGCTGGTGCCCGTCGCATAGGCTTGGGTGAGGAGCGCATCCTCCTCGGCGGTCCAGGGCCGCCCCCAACCGCGCCCATAGCCGAGCTTGCGGACGGCAAGGCCAAAACTCCGCGAACTGCGGCACGGGAACCCTTCGGAGACGAGAATCTCGACGATCCTGGCGTAGCGATGACCGGCCTCGCCGAGCTCCAGCGCCCGGCGTGTTTCGCTTGGCGACCAGCCCGGTGGCTGGTTGGCATGCACCAGACCGCGCGCGCAGGCCCGGCTGGAAACCCCGCCCATCGATCGGCCGATCAGGGTGGCGATCTGCCGCACCGGCACGCCGCGCCGATAGCCTTCGACAAGCTGCGCGTCCTCCCAGGCGGTCCACAGGGGCGGATTGCCTTCGCTAAGGCCCAGGAGCGACGCACGGGCATAGACCGCCGCGCAGGATCGCCCCAGGTCCGACGCGATCGCGGCAGTCGCGTTTTCGCCATAGCGACGCGTCAATTCCTCATCGTCCAGCTCGGTCCAGGGACGGAGCGAGTTGCGCCGCAGACCCATGTGGAAGATCCGCTCGGCAATGGCTGCCCGGCTTCGGCCGATACTGGCGGCGATATCGACAAGTGCCATATCGCTTGCGAACAGGTCGCGCAGGCGATCGGTCTCCGCAGGAGTCCAGGCGTCGGCACGATAGGCCATTTCGCGCAACGGGATGGACGCATGCGAGCTAAGGACGACCGGGCTCAATTCGACCAGATCGGCATCGAGATCGAGGGGTTTCATGCGAGCCCCACCACCGGCATATCGCTGATCTTCGCGCGCAGGCGCGCATGGAGCCGGGCGATACGATCCTCACCGCGCGGCATGGTGTCGACCGCCGCCAGGGCGGAGAGGAGGTCGAGCGCCTTGTCCACGGCCTCGCGGCTATGGCCAAGATGACCGGCCAGATCGTCCGCGGTCGTCGCGTTGGGCGCAATGCGTTTGAGCGCGGCGATGATCGAGGCGGCCTGCGCGGCGTCCGGATCGAGAAGGAAGGCGTCAAGCGCGCGGATGCCCTTCATGGTAAGTGCCGTGTCGCGCTGGCCGGCGCCGACTTCCCGCAAGGCTGTCAAGTCGAGCAGCTTTTCGGCCTCGGCGCTGTCGATCGACGCGGCCGCGACCAGGGCTGGGGTCGCGCCCAGATGCTCGGTGATGGTCGCGTCGATATGGGCCAGGACCGGCAGCGGCGCCATGGCGGGACCCATGGCATAGAATTCGCCCGGTGCGAGCTTGCGCAGCCGGTCAGCTTCCTTGGTCGAGAAGCCCAACAAGTCCGCTGCGCGCGCAATATCCCGGTCGAACACATTGAGGCCGACGAGGAAATTCTGCAGCTCGGAGACGACCGAAGAGGAAAGCTTGGCAAGCCGCTGGGTCGCGATAATCGGCGCAATACCGCGTTTGCGGCCTCGGGCGCAGAGATCGGTGAGGGTGGCAACACCCAGGCGCCGGGTTTCCGCGTCACGCGCGGAACCGGCATGATGGGGCGCGAGCAGATGGCCTTCATCGATGCAGACCAGCACCGTATTGCCCCAATGCTCACGCGGCGCGCCGATCAGCCCGGCGAACAGCGCCGCCGCCTTGATGATCCGCTGGTCGGGATCGAGATCGGTAAGGTCGACATGGAGCGACAGCCGATGCTGGCGGGCACGGGCGGCCGCCGCCGTCAGGCCATCGCCGGTCAGCTCGCAAGCGCGGAGCGACGTCGCGCCGATATGCGCGGCGAGATTGCCGAACTCCCCTTCGGGATCGACCAGGACGATGGTCGTGAAATCGAAACTCTCCTCGATGATCTTGCGCAGCGTGCGGCTCTTACCCGCGCCGCTGCTGCCCTGGATGAGCAGCCTGCCTGCAAGCAGGCGTTCGAGGTTCAGCATGAGAATGCCGCGGCTGTGATGCCCGAGGGGAACGGACCATTGATCCGTCGCCGGATCGATCGGAACGACTGTTGCCATGACGGGAACTCCTTGAAGCCTGGCCCTGATGGCCACGCCCGTCCTCTCCCCCTTCCCTTTGTTCCTCCGACCTGTTCATATGGACTGTAGCTGGTGGTCAGTCATCGGCTGTCAGGTCGGAATAACGATGGGTGAGATCGAGACAGATGCCCAGCAGCGAGGCCTCGTCCCAGCTGAGGTCCCGATGGTCGTCGCCATCCGGCCCACTTGCCATTTCGATGACGGGATAGGCTGAAACGATCTGGCCAGTCGGTAGCAGGAAGATATGCTCCGTGTCCGGGACAAGCATCGTTCCCTCGGGAACGGTGAAGCTGCCCCGGATTTCAAATTCGACGCGCATGGCATTCACTTTTTCCCCCAGGCGGGCGGGATCATGGGGCGCAAATAAGGTCGCGCCATCGGCGGCGGGTCGGGGCGCCAGCCGGATCGCGGCGCCGAAGGCACGCAGATGCGATGCCATGGCGGGGCGCAGATGGGATTTGTTCGAGATCGTGATCTCCCAGGCGAGCGCATCACCCTGTGCCGTCACATAGCCGGTGGCGGGCTTACCATCCTGCGTTTCGACGATGATCCGGTGGCCGCGGGTGGGTAGCTTGCCGGCATAGCGCACGGCGAACTCCCCCAGCCGGGCGGAAAGCCCCTGCGCAACCTTGCTCCACCGGATGTGACCGCCCGCGATCGTCGCGCCCGGTTCATGGCCTCGCGCGAGCCAGGTGCGAAACTGCGCATTTTGCAGCAGCCTGGTGTGGCGCAGCCGCTCCATGGTCCGGCACAGCGGAAGTGCGGCGGCATGCGCATCTATCACGCGCAGATAGTCTCCCTGCGCCACGATCAATATGTCATGATAGTCCTGCTGCCCGGCCAGTTTGCCCAGCACGGCGCGCTGCGACATATCCTGTGCAAGCCGATCCGCCCTCGCTGCATCCAATTGGGCTTCGAGGTCAGCGCGACCACTGAGCAGGCGAAAGCCGATCTGCGGGCACAGCAGGATGACCATGGCGTCGGCGCCTCCCGGCTCCTTCAGCAGCCGATCGGCCATGCCATCCAAGGCCTCGGGCGCACCCATGATGATGAGCCTGCGATGCCATGGCGAGGCGCGCGGTGCATCGCTGGGCTGGGGCCAATTGGACGGCAGCGGCCTCGCGACACGCACAGGCATGGCCTTGCTCGCCCTGGCCTCGCGGGCCGCAGCCAGATTGGCACGGCGGGCGGCGTCGAACAGGTCATCGTGATTGCCGCCGCCATCTCGAAAACCCTGATGATAGGCCGCCACAATCGCGGGATCGAGGCCGCCTCTGAGCGGTTTCATGGGACCGCGCGCTACTGCCCCTGAAGTGGCGGCGTACCAGCCATGGGCATATTGGACGGCCTGATCCCAGTCATAGCCGTGATCCGCGCGGCCGATGAGGATAGCCTTGTCCGTGTCCAGGCCCTAGCCGCGGGCGACCTTTCTTTCCGTGAAGACGAAATTGCGGGCGTGGCGCTCGGCCTCGGTTTTCCGGGCGATTTCCTCGGTGAGCGGACGCATGGCCTGGACCCGCTCACGGATACGGGCGAGGCGTTCGTTCTGCGGAACGCTTGCGGGCAGGTCGGGATAGGTTCGCCAGATGTCTGCCAGTATCGCGGCGTGATCGGCTGTCCGGCCTCGGCCAAGCCAGCAGGCGGGGTCGGCGGGATCGAAGCTGTCCAGCATCATGGCTCGATCCCTTTGATCGTCTCGACCCCAAGATCGTTCGCCGTGATTGTGTCGAGCTGGTCCCGGATCGTGGCGAAGGTGCCGGTGAGGTCCATAACCCGGATCACGACATGGCGGCTTTCCACATCTATCGCGGCTTCATAAAGGAGCGGCGGGGTCGTGGCCGTCATTTCGGGAAAAACATGGCCGATGATGATCGCCTCCAGGCGGTCGGCCACGCGGTGGAGGTCCCGCCCCTCCACATAACGATCGAAGCCAGGCGGTCGCTGGAGATGCGCCATCGGGGCAATGACGTCCGCCAGACGCGCGAAATGGTCCCCGGACCGGAAATGGCCAAAGTTCGTGCGATAGTGGATGAGGGCCTGTCGCTCGGGCGAAATCTGATGGAAGGGCACATAGACCCGGTAGGCATAGAGCGGCCTCGGATCGACCATGCGGGTGCGGATGGCGAGCATCTCCATGGCGGCCTCACGGGATCAGGCGTTGCGGGACGCGCGAGGACGGCAGCTTGAGTTCGCGCCGGATGCGATGGCAAAGTCTCACAGGATCGAGAAGCTCGCGAACCGACGCCCAGTTGTTGCGTTCGCCAATATGATCGTCGCGTCCCTGTACCCGCCGGAAGCAGATCTCGTGATCCGGCCCCATCAGGGAAACGGAGAGCTGAACCCAGACCTCATCGCCGCGCAGGGTGACGTCGCCGGATACGCCCGGTCCGGCCTGGTTGGACCGCACGGTGAAGGAACCAGGCGCGAGGCCCAACGCATCGGCCAGCCGCATGAGCGCGCGGCGGCCCTCGGCGTGAAACGCGCGTTTGGCGGGCGGATCATAGGCAACTCCCCGGTCGCAGAGGATATGGAGGGTGGGCCGGGAGCGGATATCGGCAATCTGCGCCATGCACGCCTTTCGCAGCTCGGCCTCGGCCGGACGGTCAGAGCAAACGCTGCTGAAATGCCGGGCAAGCAGGATCACCGCGGGGTCGGCTTCGATATCCTTGCCGGCATTGCGGCAATCGGTGATCGCGGCTTCGAGCGCGTGGACGGTCGAGGCGATCGTGATGCAGCCGCTGGGATCCAACGCCTGGTTGTGGCGGAAGGCAAGGTCGTAACTCATGAGGGAATCTCCGGTTTCAAGCGCACATGCGCTCGACCACCCCTCCCCTTCTCTCCTCTCCCCCGGTCAGTCGGCCTTGGGCAACGCGATCGGGACGCATTGACCGCTCGCCAGGTTGATGAAGGCGCCGGCATGGCCGATCGACCCCCGGCCGATCAGGTCGAACAACAGCGCGAGTGCGTGGCTCGCCAGAACCCGGTTCACGAACAGCGATTGCCGTTCGAGGGCCTCGGCGACCGAACAGGATGGGCTGTTGTCGTCGGGCAGGTGTTCGTCCGCGATTTCCGGGAAATATTCCAGGACGGTGGGAAGCCGCCGTTGGTCCCGATCGCTCTCTCCTCGCGGACAGCCGATGATGAACTGTCCGTCGGTGGCGCGATTGCCAAGGTCCATCCAATAGGTGGGCGGACTGGATGGTTTCGCCAGTTCAGCGCCCAAAGCGCGACGGGCAGAGGCGGTATCGACACAGCTGATGAGAATGTCGGCCTCATCGACCTTGACCGCGCCCGGCGCGCGGCCATGGATGGCTTTCCAGGCAAGGCCGTGGGCAAGGTTGATCCGCTCGACCAGCGTATGGGCCTTCGAGTTTCCGAGATCGCATCGATAAAATGGCTGGCGGCCGAGATTGGACTCGCTGACGATGTCGTCGTCCACGACTGTAACGTGCAGTGACCGCGAAGAAATGGCCCGCAGCGCGGTATCGAGCGAGGCCAGCCCCATCAGCATCTGCGCGCCGTTTCCTCCGCAGCCCACGAGCAGGATCTTGATCGCGCGATTGTCGAAACCGGCAGGAAGATAGTGGCGACTAAGGGTATCAGAGAGCATTTTCATATCCTGAGAAGGGACTGCGCGGCAAAGGCAGGAACATGCCGCCGGCGCACAGGCGCGATGCGATGGCAGGGCCGTCCGAATGATCGAGGCGGCCGACCACGAGCGAGATCTTGGTAGCGTGCGCGTCGTCGGCATTATCGGTGGCGCTGAAGAAGGCGGGTCCCTTCGCATGGCTGTGGATGTCGCAGATCATGTGCCGGTTCGCCGGCAGGACCGGCGGTCGGTAGATGAGGCGGGAGGGCGTTGCCTCGTCGATTTCCGGGAAATGCAGGGAGAAGGTCCGATCAGCCTCTTCCCAGATCACGAAGGCTGCGGCTTCATTGGGCAGCGCCGCGCGGAAGTGATCGAGAATTTGATCGAACAATGGCTGCGGTATGAGGCCGCAGCGAAGCTCCGCCCGGCCTCCGCCATTGCTGCCATAGGGCAGATAGGCGGGGATGGCCGCCGTGACCGGGACGTCGAGCGCAAGCCAGGGGCGCCGGACGATCAGCATGACGCCGTCCCGTCCCACCGCGAGGCAATGGCCGATGCGCGCCGCGCGCACCGCGTCGAGGGCGGGCGATCGGCCATTGGGCGGAACGGGGTAGCAGGGCATGGCCGAAAGGATCGCCTCGGCAGTCGGATCATCGGCAAGCGCGTTCATCGCGCAGCGTTTTCATGGATAAGCCGGCCGAGGGTCATCGGTTCGGCCGCCCCGATCGATTTCGAGGACTTGCCTCGCCGTCGATCGCGGACGAATGGCTTCAAGCGACTGACCGGAAATCGGCTTGCCCCGCGCGCTGCCAGATCGTCCCAGAGTTTGATGAGGCCACCCTTGCCGGTGACGGTCAGTTCCTGGCCGGGATTGGGATGCGTGGACCAGGAATCGAACAGCGCGCGTTCAAATTCGGGTATCGCTGACGTCGCCAGGGTCTTCGGCCTCGGGATATTACCCCAGCACAGCGATCCATCGGTGAAGACATTGAGGATGGGGGAGTGGAGGAGTCGCGTGGCGGCGGTGGGCCGCTCGCTTTGCGAGAGCGCATATATTTCAAGCCTGCGCCGCGTCGCGACGAACAGATGGGCAGGATAGGGAACGGGCGCGATGGTCCGACCGGACAGGGCACGCAGTCCATCGGGAGGCGATGACAGGTGGAAATAGGCCGGACGAACCTGCGCCGGCGTCCACCAGACCAGCATATCGGGATGCGCGACCAGCACCGCATCGGGCAGAATTTCCGGCGGCGCGGCACGCCCGAGCGCCTCTGCCCATTGGCGCAAATGCGCGCGCGTGAGCGGCGTTCCCGCCGCAATGGTCGGTCCGGTTTCGTCGCCATGTTCGACGCTGTGGATGCTGGCGAAGGCGGGGCCGCCCTGTCCAGACAGGCCATAAGGGTTGGACTTTCGGTTTGTATCGGTCCGATAGAGCAGGATGGCGTTGGTCAGCACCATGCCCCCAGTGGTCGCTTCGAACTGAGCGGAATGATCACTCATAGCGGCCTCACAATCTGTCTGGATCGAGGTTGATCAACTCTTGGGCGGCGAGCAGGAAGCGAACGCCGATCTCCAGCGACGCCAACCAGCCGGTGACATGATCGGCGTCTTCGAGCGGGCAGAGCCCGATCACGTCCATGAAGCCATATTCCATGCCGTGGCGTCCGACGTCATCGACCTCGCGGGCAAAATATTCGACCGGCACCAGGGTCAGTGGTGGCAATGACGAACATTCCTCCAGCCCGGGAACATAGTCGTAGAGGATATCGAAATCACAATGCCAGGCGTTGCGCTCCGGCGACGTGCGGCGGAGATCTCGAACGGTGTTGCGCAACGTCTTGAGTGCCTTGCGCAAGGCCTTCGGGAGGTCTCCGTATGCTGCCGCATTCTCCGAGAACATCCAGTCGGGTCTTCGGGCGTTCATCGTCGAGGGAAGGCTGTAGTCGTCGAGTTCGGAAGGGTCAGCACCATGACATTCAATGAGGGAGTGGCGCGCACCCTCATCGTCGGTTTCCCCTTCCCAATAATATGTCGAGATTTCTTCGAAGAGATCGTCATAGGTAAAAACCGGCAGGGCCGTGCCCAGGGCCTGCTCCAGCGCAGCATAAGCGGCAGCCCGCCAGGGGATCGGGGCGTTGCTGGTTTCGATCCAGCCCAGATCCAGCTGCCCGATGCTGTCGCAGATGAAGGCAAGCGCTGGCGGCCTTTCATCGTTGCCGTTGAGAGCGACGACCCGCAGCTCTGCCAGCGTGATGGAATTGAGGGCCTCCAGGACCGCGGCGTTGAAGACGCGCTCGATATGCTGCCGGGCGGCAGGGCGTGTGTATAAGGTCGCCGCTTGATCCCGCCCTGCGACCCAGCGCCCGATCAGCTTGTGGTGAGGGCTAAGCGGCTGGTCGAACATGACCGGGATATCGGGCGATATCCGGATCGATCGCCCGGCGAGGTCAACCAAGCGGGGGGAGGCGCAGGCCGACGGGCGGTATGAGGGGTTCGGCGGTTTCGTTCTGCCGGCTCTGCGGATCGAGGAGGAGACGCCGATGGATGGCCTGGGTCTGCTCGGTGCAGGGCGGATGGGGAGGACCGGATGTGTCGCCATCGTCTGTCTCGATCCATTCAAGCAGGGTTTTGCGAGGTGCGGCGGGAATGGCCGCGCCCTTGCGGCGCGGCACGGTTATCCCTTGGTGCCGACGGCGCGGCGATATTCGGTGACATGGACGCCGCCGGTCACGCCCGCGTCGACCAGTTCTGCGTTGAGGATCGCGGGGTAGAGCGTGGCATGATAGGTCCGCAGACCCTGCGGATCATGGGCGAGGTGCGGCGGCACCGGAAGATCGATGCCGTCATAGCGATAGGTGCGGGCGAGATGGTTGATCTGCATGGGGACTTCCTGTGTGATGATGACAAGCTGCTGCGGGCGGATTCCTCACCAGAGGCTCGCGGGTTGATCCGATTTGGCATCGGCCGGGACGGCATTGGGCGCAGGCGTTGCCAGTGCGCCGGACGAGGTGGGCACTTTGACCGGCGTCGCCGTGGCCTTCGCCTTGGCCGCTTGCGCGGAGGCCTCCCGCGCTGATTCCGCAGCTTCGCGCTGTTCGGCGATCTGCTCGGCAAGCGCCTTGCGGGTGGTCATCAGTTGGCCCAGTGCCCCATCGGTACCAAGGCCAAGCTCCGCATCGATCTCGGCGGCACTGGCCGTGATCGAGATCGGGCGGGTTTCGCCGCTTTCAAGGCTTTGGGGCCTGCCCTCCGCGTTGCGCGGAATGATGGTGAGGGTGACAATGTCGTCCGGGCCGGCGACGAGGTCGAAGCCGAGCGAGTAATGGCCAAGCAGCGGCAGCATGGTTGCGATCAGCATGGGTATCGGTCCTTGTGGAGAGGGGGCGGTCAGGCCGCGACGGCGGCGGGCGAGTTTTCGGGCTGGGCGGCGATCAGCGGCGGGTCATATTTCCCATCGAGGGTCATCGCGCTCGGCAGATGGCCGGCCCATTCGAAGCCGACGGCGCCCAGCATGCCAGCAATCAGATCGCCCTTCTTGCCGCCAAGCAGCTTGCCGAAGGCTTTTTCGCCCATATGCGCGACAAGGCCGCATTCCTGGGCAAGCCACCTCAACTCGTCCTTGGTGTATCGCTCAAGGAAGGCCTGATCGACGCGCCAGCTTTGGCGCAGGTCGATGGCAAACGCCGCGGCGAGATCCGCGACATGGCGGAAGTCCTGCACGTCCCTCGCATAGGCCGCCCCAATTGCGCAAAGCACGGTCGCCGCCTGTGCGCTCGAAAGGTCGCCGATCGCATCGATCTTTTCGCGGAAGCTGAGAACCGGAAAGGCCGCATCGATCAGCAGCCCGGCGCGCGACGTCAGCGTGTTCGACTTGATTTCGGAGAGCGTGCCGGTCAGCCCGGCAACAAGGATCGTGGTCTGTGCCCGGCCGGGATTGTCCGCCAGTTCGCGCGCAAGGGCAGTGCGCCATGTCGCTTCGCGAAGCTCGGTTGCGCGTCCTGCGATGGACTTGGCCGTGACGGCGGAGGTATTGGCTCGGGTGGCCGACCTCGTTGGTGCGCCTGACGGCGATGATCCGGGCGCGAGGTTCGCGAACCGGGAGGCCGGTGGCGGGGCAGAGCCATCTGGACGATCACCGGCACTGGCATCGGCATCGGCCGACGCCGCACCATCGTCCACACGTTCGTCCAGTTCGTCATCGTCCAGGGTGGTGCCAGCTTCCGCCGCCGCCCGCTCCTTTTCTTGCGCCTGCGCTCTTTCGACGGCCTCGGTCTTGAGCTGGAAACATGGGGCGTTGGTGCAGTGCCCGTCATCGACATGGGTCTCGAACAATGCGCGCTGCGTCGCCGAATTGAACGGACAGGTCGTGCATTCGCTCTTGTCGAAGCAGGCATCGGCGAGGCTTTGCGTGACGCGCATCAGTAATTCCCGCGTCTTTGCAATATCAAGGTCGGCCTTCAGGATCGTCTCCAGGGCCTTATCCTGCTTGTCGGCCGGAACGGCGGCGAGGAGCTCAGCATGGCCGATCTTGATCCGGCGCTCATCGAGCGCGGTTTTGACGATGTCAGCAAGGCCCGCGAGCGCGAGGCGACGATCAAATTTGGAGCGCGACCAGCCCAGGCGCGCAAGGGCCTCGGCACGATCGTTGTTGCAGGCGGCAAGGACACGGACGGCGGCGTCGGCCTGTTCGGTCTCGGAAGCATCGTCGCGTATGTCATTTTCGTCGATCGCCGCTTCCAGAGCCTCCTGATCGGTCATCTCCCGGATGATCACCGGAACACTGCCGTCGACACCGAACGCTTCGAGCGCGGCCTTGTGGCGACGCCCGCCAACGACAATCTCATAATCCTCTGAGTCCTCAACCGGCCGCACAAGCATCGGCTGGATCATCCCGCGCAGGCGAAGTGAAACGACCAGTTCATCGAGCTTCTTGCGGTTGAAATAGCGGCGCGGATTATAGCCGGGCCTGATCCGGGAGAGAGGGACCATGGCGGGCGGGTTGGGCTGCGGTAGGGTCAAGGCGGGTCTCCTTATGGGGTGGCGCGGCACATCGCTCAGGGCTGCGTGCCGACTTTCCAGCGAGCCTGATGCTCACCCCTTCCCTTCCCACTCTCCTTTTTATCGATTGTTCACAGCTGGATACGAAACTGGATGCAACTCCCCGTTCCGGGCACCCGAACTTTCGCTATTGCTCTGTCGACGATGCGAGGTCGAGGCGCTCACCCTCTCATTGGTTGGGGGCCTCGGCCAGATAGATGTCGGCCGCCCATTGCTCGATCCACGGCTCGATGATCGCATCATGGTCAAGGTCCCCGAGTTCAATCAGCGCCTGGATTTCCCGACGGGCCGCCGCAATCGCCGCCTCCCAGGGGTCGGCCGGCGGTCGATCGGATGCCTGCGGCCCGGTCATCGGCAGCATCTGCGGCTTTTGCCGCAGGCGCCTGGCCTGGGCTGTCAGCCAGGCTTCCAGATGATCGGCCACGAAGCGATCACTCTTGCTGATGTTCCGCTTCAAGGCCTCGTGGCGCGCGCTGGTGCCATAGGCCTGGCTGTCGAGCGAGCGGATGCGTTTTCCAAAGGGCAGAAGATAGGGAATGGCCGGCCCCTTCACACCGAACAGGTGCAGCTGGATCGCCGGCGGCAATATCCGGTCGAGATGCTCGACCACGGCGATCAGCCCTTCGGGTCGATGGACCTCGCGGCGGCACATGCTGCCCACGCCAAGGAGCGGGGCCCGCTCGATCATGCCCCACAGCCCATCGACGCAGCGCTCATAATCGCAAGGACGCCGTCCCTGGATGACCGGCATCATGGTGGAGCTATTACCATGATCATCGGCGTAGCGCCGGCATTCGCGGTTGGCGGCTATGGTGCGCGAGAGCCGTTCGATGACCTGGGCGCGGTCGGGCGCGATCTCGGCCTCGACGCAATAATCGGCACTCGCCCACCAACGAAACGGATAGGCGGCGGCGAGCCCAACATAGCGCGCGATGCTCCAGGGGAAGGCGCCATAGCGAGAAGTTGCCACAAAGCCCGCACTGTCGAGATGCAGCGCCGGCAACCGCCGCGCATTGGCGAGCTGCCTGGTGCGCCAGCCGGTCCATTCCCGATATCCCCTCGCGCTCGACCAGCGCGACTGGCAGTTGGCGGAAATCAGGGCGGGCTGCTTCAGGTCAACGACCCGGTCGAGGATCGGACCCTTGTTGAGATGCGGCAGGCCGACGATAATCTCGATCGTCACGGCAAGGGTTCCGCGCCGAGCGACACGAAGCTGCTTACGATCCCGCGATCGTCATAGCGCCCGGCATCGACCAGGGCGCGATGGTCGACATTTTCAAAGGTCGCAAAGCCCAGATGATCGACACTGAGGACACGCCGGCCGAGGACGCCGGTCTTGCCCTCGGGCACCCAGTCGGCATGCGAGCCATAGGCAGCGACGACGACGATCTCGCCGATCGCGGCTTGATAGGCGGCGATGGATCGCAGGATATGACTTTCGCGCGGCGGAACCTCTGTGCCGGTGAACAGGCTATAGATTTGCGGGTGGTAGGCGCGGGCCGTGTCATGGGCGAGCAGGATCACCGCACCCATGGCCGGCCGGTCGACGCGGCGCAGTTCGGCCTCGAACGCGAGATAGACCAGCGCCCAATCGACGTCCTCCTCATAACAGGGCTCGTCGCGTCGCAGCACGGGCGGCATTGCGGCCTGCCGCTCCGGCGACAGGATGATGCCGCCATGGCTGGCTGTCGTGACGTGCCAGATGCCGGCCAGGATCTGATCGGCGCTGGTGATGGCGCCCCAGATGCTGGTGGTCGGCTGCGGGGAAAGCAGAAAGCCCATGCTGTTTCTCCTCAAACAAGGTCGCCCTGCCCGCTCCCCCTCCCCTTTTCATGGCCTTGTCTCCTGCGGCGTTGACCGCGCCAATCGTTCACCATATGTTCTTTTGCGAAGGAGATCAGTCCGTGAGTCATGAAAAGGAAATCCGCCGCTTTTTCGATCTCGACATCCTGCTGCGCGACGCAGCCGTCGACCCGGACAATCGGCCAACGCGCCGGATGATCGCCAATGCCTGCATCGGCATGCCGGCCGATGATGCCTATTATTCGGTGCGCGAGCTGCGCGAGGCCGCGCATTTTGTCCATGAAGGGGAACCCGCCGGCAAAACCAAGCTGATGTCGGTGCTGTCGAACGAGACGTGCGACGATTTCCAGCGCTGCATCTATTTCTGCCTCGCGGGCCGCGGCATCGTCGAAATGCTCGATGACCTCGAATGGCTGGAGCATCTGCTGGAGCATCGCGGCCGCATTGCAGGCGAGCAGTTGCGCATGAAGATCCCGACCATGCCGATGGTCCACGCCTATGTGGCGGATGAACCCGATGGCCCGATGATCACGATGGATCGCGACTTCAAACAGGGATCATCCTGGTGGCTGGATGAGGCGCTGCGGCGCTGATTTCAGGATCGGGCCGAAAGCTGAAAGGCGACCGGTGCTCGGACCACAGGTCGCCTTTCAGCACAACAGCTCAACTTCGACATGATCATCCCGTGCCGGGGCGACCGACACCCGGAAGGGCTGAAGCGCATTGCCGGTGCGGATGATGCTGACGGGCCAGACGCCCTGGTCGAAAATTTGTGAAGCGACGCGCTCGGCATTTTCACGGCTGCACAGTGCGCGCCTTTTCAGGGACATGGATTCAGGCTGCGCCGACATGGTGGAACCTCTTGCTGGCAAAGGGGGCAAGTTCATCGCTTCATGCGAAGACGGTCTTGTGGACCCTGGTCGTTGGTACGATGATCCAGTGCCGATCCATGAAATGGCTGATGCGGCACAGGCCACCGCCATGCACATCGCGGAAACGCAAAGTGCGGCCGCGCTTTTCGACGATGAATTCATCGCGCGTGGATCCGTCCGTGAACTGCATGGGAGAGCCCAGACGCACACGGTCGCCGTTGCGGATGCTACGGGACCGCAGGCGCAGCCGGGCAAAACAGCGCCGACGCCAATCCAGAGAATATTCCCGGTCCGTTGTCGTCAACAATGAAAGGATGTCGGCTGGACATTCCGCTTCACCCGGCCCCATGGATTCAGTCATATCCTTATATCCAAACTGCTCACCACTGCGACTGTGTGGGCTCCATCTGACAAGACAGACAACAGCGAAGATCTCGCCGGGCACGCCATTGGTGATTGTTTGAGCAGCCGCATAATAGACGCGATTGCCGGGACAGGATGAAGCGATAACTCTAAGGCCTTGGGTCGAACCGTCGTCCAACTTGTGATCATAGGTCAATTGCGCGTCGAGATAGAACTTCGCGGTCTTGTGACCGCCCATGGAACTGAAGGACATGGTGAGCCAACCCATGACAGGTCTCCTTGTTTGAAAGGGTGATTGGTCAGGACCAATCATAAGTGGGAAGCTGGTCGATCGGTTCGCAGTCGCGATCGAACTGAATCCAGGTCGCGCCCACGCCATCGGCAAAGGCGAGGCAATCCTGAAGCGGCCTCGGCATCAGGTCGCGTCCACTGGATCGGACCCAGATAAACCAGCCATATTCGGCCCAGCGTTCGGCCACGATGTGACTTTGCCACTGGGCTGGATCGCCGATGCGTCCAAGGGGATGAAGAATTTCGACATGGCGGTCGAGATCCTCGGCCAGGGCCGGCGGGACATGGGCGGTCGAGAGATGGAGCATCATCGAGACTTCAAGGGACATGATGGATTCTCCAGGTCAGGCCACAGGCGCGGGCGCGTCTTGCGCGGCAGGAGCCATTGGCGGTCCTGCGTCGTTCGAGCTTTCGCTGAACTGGCGCAAATAGGTGAATGCCTGCTCGGCTTTCGAAGCGGCGTGAATGATGGCGGTCGAATCCGCTTTCAATATGCCGATCCAGTGACTAACATAGCTTGCGTGATTGTCGTGAAGTTCAGTGGGCAGTCCAAGGTCAGCGCAAATCAGACCGGAACCTATTTCGGCAACGAGTTCTTCGAAACTATAGGCCTTGTCGCCGAACCTCTTTCCGAAAACTCTGCCAAGGCGTGATGCCGAACCTGACCAGTGCAGGCTCTCATGGGCACGAATACTGGCATAATAGTCCATGGATTTGAACGAGCGCGGATGCGGTAACTGGATGAAGTCGCGCGAGGGATTATAATAGGCTTCATTCCCGCCGTGACGCACATCGGCCGGAATGGCTTTGAAGAAGCGGTCGATCTCCGCCTGCCGCGCCGACGGGTCGATGGGCGTGTCCGGGATGAGGGGCGGATAATAGAAAGCGGGGAGGCCATCGATCTGATCGCAATTATAAACGACATAGTGGCGCAGAAAGCGGAACTTGCGATCGCGCTCCTCGCCCGTTGCGGGGTCGCTTTCCCGCTTCGTCGCGGCTGAATAATAGACGCAGAGCGAGCCCCATTCGCCCAGTCGGACGTTGCCGCCCAGTGCCTCGGCCTGCCTGCTTGTCATCCAGAAGCGGGAACGATAGCCGCAGGCGTCGGCGATCGCCCATAAATAGAGGGTGTTGATGCCTGTGTAGGGAGTAGCGCAATGGCGCAGCGGCCGGCCACCTGCACCGCCGACGGTCCAGGGCCGTTTCCAGGGTGCCACCCCCTCTTCCAGCTTGCGGATAAAGAGCGCGGTGATATCCGCCGCGACCTCACGGCTTGTCTTCCTGGGCGCCATGGCTGTTCACCTTGCGTAGGGAGGGTTGACCCGCCGGAACTGTATTGCCGGTTCCGACGGGTCATGCAGTGATGGGAGGGGTCGATCAGGCGGCTTGCGCGGCCTCGTCGATTTCCTCGGATTCCTCGTCTTCACAGCCGGTATCGTCGGCTTGCGCGATCGGCTCTGCGGCCTCGGACAACTCGGCCTCGGAAGGCACAATCGGTTCGGCGCTGCCGCTGGGTTTATCGAGGAAGCGCATGGCGTCGGGCACCCAGGCGAGGGCCGCCTCCTTCACTTCCGGTTCGACAATGGACGCCCCTGCAAACAGCTTCTCGCAGCTTCCCGACAACTCCCCCTTCTTGAGCGTCGCATGGCGTGCCATGATCGCTGGGCCGCCGACGTCATTGAGGAGCGCCAGGGTCGAGCCCTTGGAGATCCGGTCGAAGTAATTCTCGGCGGTCGGGCGCCACCACAGGGCGCAATTGACGTCGAGAATGGTGGCGAGCCGGTTGTGGAGCGGGTTCTGGCCGGTCCTGGCGACCAGCGATACGGCCGTCAGATAGGCGAGCCATGCCACCTTGCTGTCATCGCTCAGCGCGCGGAATGCTTCGAACCGGTCGACGACACATGGATGCCCCGCCCACCCGGCATCGAGCCCGTCCATCGCCTCCACCAGATAGTCACGGGCACGCGAGCCGGGGACGCCGGCAGTGGCAGGGTCCTGCGGTGCCGCCGCCACGATGGTCGAACCCGCCGACTGATCGTCCTGGGTGCGACTTTGCGCCATGCAGAAGATCGCATAATCGAGCGCGAGGGCTGGATCGCCCAGGAGGGCTGCGCCAAGGACGTCGCGCCGCTGGACCGCCAGCTCGTCGGCCAGTCGGGCGCTGAGCGCCTTGCCGTCAGGGGCCACCGCTTCCGGCGCGCGGGGCCGTTCAGGGGCCGATGGCAATCCAACCGTCGGACGGCGGATCGTGGCACTGTCGCCGCCGCCCTCGCCATCCTCCTCGGCCTCGGTACGGATCGGTTGCTCACTATAATAGCAGCTGTCGAGCTTCATCTGGCCGTTGGGCTGGAGGGTCAGAAATGCACCGACCAGGGGTTTATAGCTGTCGGGCAGCACGGGCGCGCGGTTTTCGATCTCCCTAAGGTCAGCGAAGAGGCGGTCGTCTTCCGCCTTGAGCAGGCGCCACGCCTCCTCTTCCAGAGTCTCGTCTTCCATCTGTTCGTTGATCGCGGAGCGGCGTTCGAGGATGTGGTCCAGGTGTTGCTGCTGCTCTTGCGTCAGGTCCGGCTGGGGAAGGATAGCACGATAGAGGCCCTGTGCCGCGCTATGGGTATAAGCGGTCGCGATCGGACGTATCCAGGCGATGCCCAGTTCCTCGCCGACCCGCTTGGCTTCCGCCTCCATGATATCGCCGGCGAGCCGATGGGCGACCTCGGGATCGATCCAGCGGTCGCCATCTTCGCTGAACAGATCCGGGTCGACCTTGCCGCCGGCCGCGATATAGCGCTCCTGTCCCACCAGGATCGCGACGGGATCGCTTGCCTTCATGGATTCATTGGCGATCGCCCGCCTGATGGTATCAGCGGACGCATGGGTCGTGTCGTAGCTGTTCCAGACGAGCAGCTGCTTTTGCTGGTTCTCGGTCGAGGCGAACGCCTTGGCGAGGTCGAGGGTGATATCGCCATTGCTGAGCGCATCGAAGATCGGCTCGGCGAGCGCGGCAAGGCGCAGGCGCCCTTCAACGAAACGGCGAGTGACGCCGAAACGCTTGGCGACGCCGTCGATGTCGCCGTGCAGACCGATGAAATGTTGAAACGCCCGGCATTCCTCGGCAGGCGTGAGATCAAGGTGCGAGTTGTTGACGATCGTCGAGACTTCACTGAGCATCGCCTCGTCGCCTTCCAGAACCTTGGAGGGCACTTCATAGGTTGCGGCATCGATGACGCCCCGTTCCACCAGCAACATGAGCGCGCGATAGCGACGACCACCATCCAGGACTTCGAAGGTGCCGCGCGGCTTGCTCACGGCCCTGACAAGGATGTTCTTGAGCAGCCCGTGCCCTTGGATGGTGGCTGCCATTTCCGGGATCTTGAGCTGATCATCGGGCCGGGTACGTACATTGATCGGGGAAAGGCGGAGTTTGGAGAGCTTGATGGATTGATTCACGGGGATGACTCCTACTGGCATCCGGACCAGCCCGGACACCAGCACCCGCTCCCCCTTCCCTTTCATTTGGGCGCTGGACGCCCGCGGATGCTCGTGAACGCTCGACGAAAAGCGCGGAGAACGGCCCTTCTATCCGTCACACGGTTGCCCTACGGTGTGTGCCATGACAGCAAATGAGCATTGGCGCGCAGGTTTCGAAATCGAGGTCATATTGGGTGACCTGGATGAGCCGTCATTTGCGAAGGGGCTGAGCGCGTTTGGCCCGATGGACAAGGCGTCGCCCGCTTTCTGTAGGTCTCTCGCGTCAAAACTGCGGGTGGAAACCGGCCGGCTATGGTCGGCGCCGATCCGGCCGCCGAGCAAACCGGGCTTCTATGTGGTCGCGGAATATGGGCTCGATCCGCTAAATTGGCCCGACGACCGCGTTGCCGGGGTCGAACTGCTCACTCCGCCTCTTCCGTTCGAGGAAGCCGATGTCGTCCGGGGGGAAATCATCGAAGCCATCGATGTGATCGACGGGGTCTATAATTTCACCGGGGACGAAAGCACCAACGATTGCGGTTGGCACATCAATATCGATGCCGGCGACAGGCATCGGCTTGACCCCAGCCGGTTCATAACCGGTGTGGACGAACTGCTGCTGCTAGCACGCAATGATCGGCTCTTTACGCCCTATACAGGATTACAGCGCCATGCCGTGGGAACAGGGTTGCTACGACACCTGGCCCATGATCCGGATGGCAGGTTGTTGGCAGGTAGCGCCCTCGACAATCTACTCAAACAACGCGCGGGTTATGACAAGGGCTATGCCGCCAATTTCGCCAAGACGCTCAACGGCTATCTGGAATTGCGGCATTTCAGCGCCGATGCCTTTTTCAACGGCCCGTCGCTCGCCGATCAGCTTGAACGGATTCCCGCAGCGTTCGAGCTGGGGCACAATCGCAGTGCGCCCTTCCAAAAGGCATTTTTGCGCAAATTTACGATATTGTCGAGCTGGCTGGCCGGTATTCGGGACAAGCTGTCGTGGAGTGTGAGCCCCGGCCTCATCTGTGCCGCAGGCGAAGTCCGGTTTGAGGGCCAGCCCATCGGCCGACTTTCGGCTGATGGGCTGGTCGAGATCAGTCTCTACGGCCGGGGACAGCACGATGCTCTCGCGGAAATCCGCAATGTCGGGTTGGCTGACATCGCGGAAGGGGTTGCCCTGCTGGCGCTGGATCTTGCCGAATTGCGCAACCTGGGGGTCACGTCGCGCATCAGTGGAGACAAGGCGTTTCAGCGCAGCATCGTGCAATTGGCCAATCGGCTGAGGCGAGAACCGGAGCTTTCGAGTGACGCACAGCAATTGGCCCTGGCTGCGGTCCGCGACAGTCCGCCGTGGGAAATCAGCCAATAATCAGGGGCGTGCGGATGTTCCGAGCATGGTAGCCCAAACCGAGAAAAACGAACGGCCGACGGCCAACATCAGGTCACTCGTTTGTTCGATCGCATTGACGACGGGACTGTTCGCGTTCGCATGATCGGCGATTGGATCAGCCCATTCGTCGTTGATATCCTTCCGGGTAACCGCAGACACCAAATCGGTCGCCACAGCCTCCATGAAACGAAGGGAATGCTCGGACGCCTGGCGAGCGAAGGATGGAGCGCCGCGGGCTTGCGCGGTCGCGCCCAGAACGGTTGCCACGCTTTGCTTCTGGACGAACTCACCCGCTGATAGCAGGGCGGATTTATTCCTCTCGATCTGCATGAGGAACGGGAGCATCTCGCCCCTTCCATGCGGCTCGAAGCAGTCGTCAAAGTCTCCCACGTCCGATAGGAGAACGGCGGGCACAGACGAAATATGAGACGCACTGCTAAGCGCGAAATCTGGCATGGCATCCTCTCCTGGCGGCGGTGTTATCCCGCCTTTCCGTAGCGTAAATTTTCATAGTCACACTGAGTCGTCAATGCGGCTCAAACGAGGTAACGCTCCTAAGCCGGACCAAATTCAGCACAATAATAGGTCAGTTTGATGTCAGGACCGTGAAGCGCTATCGATTGGATTTGCGTCCATGCTATGGACAGCAGATGCGTCTCCTCATTCTCATCCGGCCTGCCATGAAAGCCGCCGATCGGATACGACGCGCCTATTGGCGGTTCAGGGGGAGAACCATCTACGGGGTGATGGTCATGGCCTTTACCCCAGACGGTCAGCTCGTGCTTGTGCGGCAGACCTATTCGCCCGGCTGGAGTCTCCCTGGTGGCGGGCGGCGCGCCGATGAAGAGCCGACCGCTGCTGCGCTGCGGGAGTTGCGTGAGGAAATCGGCCTGACTCGATGGACCGATGTGGACATTCTGGTATCATTGGATCGACCGTTGTCTGGCGCGCCGGCGTCTATCGATTTGATCCGGGTCAACGACGCAGAATTCACGTTCAGGCCCAATTTCGAAATTGAATCTGTTGCGACATTTGATGTGAATAATCTTCCTTCTAACCTAAGCAAATGGTCGACATATTTCATAGAAGCCGCCGCAATCTATGTTCAACGGAAAGCGTAGCTTGATTTCGCAGATTTCCACTGCAGAAGCTACGATTTCCGTCGAATTGCAGAACGTCAATAAATTTGATGATAACTCAATCCAATGACGATTTGTTCAGAATTTTGCCAATGATCGCTTCGGCTTCTGAAACCGGCAGGAAGGCACGCGTTCGGAAAGCGATGATTTCAGTGAACGCCCCCAAGGATTTGAGCCAGGACAGTTGGGCCGCCGGCACTCCCACCAATTCGATTCGTGACTTGCCGTTCACGATCGCCCGCTTGACGGTCATCGCGAAGGGACGGACAAGTTCGACGCTGCGACCCGACAGAACAGATTTCGCAATTTGGTCGACAGGGAGATTGTCGGCACGATCCACGCCAAGCTTGGTGTAGAGGTGGGCGACATGCTCATCATAGACCATGCGGCCGAGCCAGGACCGACCGTCGGCCGTGGCAATGCGGTTGACGATCAGATGATCGCTCGGCAGCGCGGACCAGATGGGTAATAGCAGGCCCGTCGCAATGCGGATGGTCTCGCGTTCCAGCGTCTGCGCAGCTTCGTCGGCCTCGGCCGCCCAGCGCTCGGCAAATTCCTCGCGCAAGATGGGTTTCCAGGCGGTTTCGAACATGTCCGCGACGCGCTGATATTCGCGCCGGGTGGGCCGCATCAGCTCTACGCGGGGAATGGGCGTACCGTCCTTCTCTTCCATGAGGGATCGAGCCTGCATCTGCAGCGCCACCTTGCCGGACTTGCCGTTGATGAGAAATTCCGAGGTGTCGTCCGCGTCGGCGATCCGCAGGATGCGCTCCAGCGACACCGGCGTTCGGCGCCGGGCCACCTCTATGGTGAGCAGATGCGACGTCGCGCCGCTCAGCGGATCGGTGCGCAGCACCGTATCTTCAAGGATGGTCGCATCATCGACCAGCATGGTTTCAACGCCGACATCGAGCCGCCCCGCTTCGCGCGCCGCGGTGACACGGGTTTCCACCAGCGTCAGGAACTCGTCGAATATCCTGTTCTGGAGATTGATGGGGAGCGCCAGCAGGCGATTGAGCCAGCGCTGGATCGGCGGCAGGTCGTCCCTCAATATGCCGTCCTTGTAGGTCAGTTCGAGACCGGTCAGCTCCTCGAACTCGGTAAAGCTGACGCTCTGGAGTTTGCCGGTCACCAGCAGGTGGAACCAGCTCGTAAGCGCAGCGCAGGCATATTCGCTCTCAAGATTGTCGGCGGGATCGAAGAGATTCTGGCCACCGGTCTGACGCTGGCCGCGCGTGAGCGCGCCCAAACTATCGAGCCGTCGGGCGATCGTGCTAGTGAAGCGCAGTTCACCCTTGCAGTCGGTCGTGACCGGCCGGAACAGCGGGGAGCTTGCCTGGTGCGTCCGGTGGGTTCGGCCGAGGCCCTGAATTGCCCGGTCGGCGCGCCACCCCGGCTCGAGCAGGAAATGAACGCGCTGCTCCTGGTTCACCACGTCGAGCGACGCGTGATAGGAACGGCCGGTGCCGCCGGCGTCGGAAAAGACCAGGATGCGCTTGGCCCCAGCCATGAATGCCGCAGCGTCCGCCTGGGACGAGCGTGTGGACCGGCTTTCCAGCTTCTGCGCGCCGCCGCCTATCGAGACCAGCCTTTTAGTCCGCCCCGTAACCTCGGCGACATGATCATGGCCGAAATGCTCCAGCAGGCCATCGAGCGCGGACGCGATCGGCGGAAGTGCGCAGATATGTTCGATGAGCCCGGCGCGTGCCGCTTCAGCCTGCGGATTATAGACAGGATTACCATGATCATCGGTCATTGGCTCCGATCGCGGCGTACCGGTATCGTCGGTGAAGACCCGCATCTGCCGCGTCGGAAAGGCGCGTTCGAGATAATCGACCATGAAATCGACCGGAGACAAGTCCAGGTTCAATTCCGCCCGTTCGTCGGGGCTGAGCGCCCCAAGCCTGCGGTCGAGAATGGACTCCGCCGTGGTGACAAGCTGGAGTACCACCGATTGACCCTGGCGCAAATGGTGATCGACCGCAGCGATCACCGTCGGCAATTTCATCGAGAGAAGCACTTGACCGAAAAAGCGTTGCACCGTGCTGTGCAGGCGCGATCGTGCCGCGGCCTTGGCGCCGCTATTGAGGGTCATGTTCTCGATACCGTCGACGACGCCCGTCAGTTCGAGCGCCGCCTCTACGTTTCGATGAATCACGCTCCACGCCGAGCTATAAGTGTCGTAAATCTCGACCTGCGCCGGGGTCAGACTGTGCTTGAGCACATCATATTCGACGCCGGTGAAGCTCAGCGCCCGGCAGAGGTAGAGGCCCATGGCCTTGAGATCGCGCGCTACCAACTCCATGGCCGCAATCCCGCCCTGACGGATATCGGTGATGAACCGTTCCCGATCGGCAAAGGAAGTCTCCGGTCCCCACAAGCCCAGACGCACCGCATAGGCGAGATTGTTGACCTCGGAGGCACCGGTGGCCGACGCATAAAGGACGCGCGCGAGCGGCAGATGGTTCTGGAGCCGGACGCCGCATATTCCCTGCTGCGATCCGGCCTTGGCGCCAAGAGCCCCCTCCCCGCCTGCCACGCCACCCATCTCGTGGGCTTCGTCGAAGGCTATCACGCCTTCGAAATCGGCCCCTGCCCACTCAATGATCTGCCGCAAGCGGCTATGATCGGATCGCATCGAGCGCAGGGTCGGATAGGTGACGAACAGCACCCCGTCCTGGAGCGTGATGGGCTCGTCGATCTTCCAGTTGTTGATCGGCTGGATATCGGCTGCGACGCCGCCCAGCGCGGTCCAGTCTCGCCGGGCGTCTTCGAGCAGTGGCTCATTCTTGGTGACCCAGATGTTGCGGCGACGGCCGGCGAGCCAATTATCGAGGATGCAGGCGGCCACCTGCCTCCCCTTCCCTGCCCCGGTGCCGTCGCCTAAGAAGAAGCCCTTGCGATAACGGTCGCCGTCTTCGGCGCTGACAAGGCCGACTCCCTCCTTGTCGGGCATCGAGTGTCCCGGCAGGAATTGCGACCAGGCGTGGCCAGCATAGACGACGGTTTCGAGCTGGGAGGCTGAGAGGAGCCGTTCCGTCACCGTCCGTTCGGGCAATTGCGGGACGTAGCTTGGGATCGGCGCCGGGATCGACCCCATGGCGATCGATTCCACCAGAGCGGTGGGATGCTCGCCGGCGGACGCGAACGCGATGCGGCTTGGCCGATAGGGAAGATAGATGCCGGTTTGCTCCAGCAGCGGCGCCGGAATATCGAGCGGCGTGTAGTCGACCGGCAGGACATCATTCTTCACAGGCGCGTGCCAGGATCGTGGCGCAGGCTTGCTGCTTTTAACGGCGCGGAAAAGGGAGATGCCCGAACTGCGTTTGGGCGCGGGCGCGGAGATTGCGCGAAGCTCGGCGCGCGGCGTGACCACACAGCAATCGAGGAATTCCGCAACGGAGGCGCGCTGGATCGTGGATGGAAGAGTGCCGCCCGCCACCTTGTCGATCACAAGCAGCCTGACGGCGATCGACGTGCCATGCTTGGTGTAGCATTTTTCGAGACGCAGCGACGTTCGCACGCTGGTGTCGCGCAGGGTGGTTTCGAACTGGTCGCGCATCCGACCGCCGGGACCGAACCAGTCAGGCATGATCGCTACCAGCCTGCCGCCGGGGCGGAGCAAGCGAAGGGCCGCCTGCAGATGGCGGACAGCGGCATAGTCGTCCGCCCCGCGCCCGATCGACCGGGAGAAGGGCGGATTCATGAGTACAAGGGTCGGCAGCTCGATTGACGCGAGGGTGGAATTGAGTGTCGCCCCGTCATGGCCGGTGATGCTGGCACGAGGGAATGCGGAGGCGAGCCGCGCGCGGCGGGCCGGATCCAGTTCGTTGAGGTGCAGTGCTTCATGTGGACCGCATTGGGCGATCAGCAGGCCATTGCCCGCGCTGGGTTCCAGGATGATGTCGTCAGGCTGTACATTTGCGAGTACCACAGCGAGCGCAGCAATATCGACGGGGGTGGAGAATTGCTGCCAGGCAATCTGTTCCTCGCTGCGCACTGTCTGGGTGGGCAAGCGATCAGCGAGCGCGATGGCTGATGCCACGTCGCTCAGCGATGACGGCGGGGTCGGCTGCCGCACCAGATGCAGAGCCAGCGCATGTTCCAGCATTTCGAAGCTGTCACGCTGGGTCCAGCGGCCGTCGGCATCGCTGCCACCGAAGGCCTGCATCATGACATCGTTGAGGTGGCGACGTGTTATCAGTTCATCGCGTTCAAGGTGGCGGCAGAGCAGGTCAGCGGCGTCGCGGTCGGCGCGAGCAGTCGCCTCGAACAGGTCGGTCATGAAGATCTCCGAAGGTTGGCTGCCCTCCTGGCAGCGGCTCCTTCTCCCGATCCCCCTCCCCTCTCCTGCCCCGGACCGTATCAGCCAGCGGGGTTCGACCCCTGCTCCATGCTGGCGGCGAGGAGATCGGCCCAATCGCCGAAATTTGCGGACGGCGGAGCATGGTGGATGGCAAGACCCGGCCGCGCATAGCGTTCAGCGGCCCGGTTAGCGGCGCGGAGTCCCTCAGCGTCGTTGTCGTGCGCGAGCATCAGGATCTCGACATGATCGGGGATGATCAGCTGATCGAACCGGCGCGCGCCAAGGGATGCCCAGCATGGAATGTTGCGCAGCAAAGTGAAGGCGCGGGCATCTTCGAAGCCTTCGGCAATCCCGAGTATCCGTCGGGGATATCCGCCCTGCCAGGCGCCATGCCTCGGCGTGCCCAGCATCGCCTTGTGCGTATAGTCAGCCTTAGCTGGGTCGAGGAATATCCGCTGGATCGCCGTCAACTGCCGTCGTTCGCGAACTGCGACCAGCAAAGCGGGCAGGAACTGGGTGTGAGGCTTTGGCAGATAGGGACAGCGCGGATGAAAGCGGACGTCCGGCGGAATCGTCGTGAAGTGACGTCGCGCAAGATGGTGTTGGGCGAGCGTGTTGCGAACGTCCACCGCCTCGTTCCAGATGCGAACGGCGTTGCCGGCGCCTGCTCTGTTTGTTGTTTCAGGTGGTGTTCCGTGCTGGGTGATGCGCACTCGGGTCAATTCTCGAAGGACGTCCTCACGGGTGCAGCCGGCGAAGCAGGTGACCAATATGCCTCGATCGCCCTGGCGAAGGGATAGGCTCGGATCATTGTCAGCATGGGCCGGGCAGCGGCACATGGCAACAGGACCGTGCCACTTGCCTCCAAGGGCCTGGACAAGATCGACGAGTTCCTGGGACGGTTTGTGCGCAATGAGGGACATAAGCATTTCTCCTGCCCATGCCCCTCCCCCTCTTCTCTCGTCCGGCCTCGCTGCGACCGTGGCAGCTCCCATTCGCGCGTGCCTGGGTCCGATGCTAATGACCAACAACCCTTAATAAGAGCGCGCTGCGAGCTCCTTATTAATGCTTTCTGCGATAAGCCTACATATGAGCTACTTGGCGTTTATTTTCCGTCGGCGAACGCGGCGATCGAACGGTTGCTCGACACCGATATCCTCGGGGCGCGGATGGGCTACCGCCGCGACCGGGTATTCCTGGCGCTTGAGGCGCTGCGCATAACCAATCGACCATTCGGCGCGGAGCCGGAGATGTGAAATCAGGTCGGAGAAAAGTGCCATCGGTCAAACGATTTTCAGATGCGAATTGGATTCTTCGCGAAAGTGAGCCGCAGCGTATCGCTGCGTGACAGGGCTGCTGTGTTGCTTGGTCCAAACTCGCGCAAAGCATCCTCACCTTGGCATTGTAGCGGACCAAGGGACGAGTATGCGGGGATTTGTCCCCGTCCTTTCGCGCCGTGTGCACATTGAGGCGGGAACTCAGTCCAGTTCATTGCCTTTCACACGTTCTTGGTACGAGGAAGAGGTGGCTGCAGATCCGGGTGGTTCGTGGCAAAGGAGCATTTTCGAAGCTGCTGTCGCAACCTAGTTCGGAAAAAATTTGCTGAACCGGCAATTTATTGACAACCATAGCGCTGCTTCATATTTTATTGGCAACCGTACTTCGCGAATGATTCGGCTGGGGCTCTTTTATGATTGATACCGTTTCCAACCTGAAAGCCATGGTCGAAAACGGTGAGGCCCTTAGTGCCCAGTTGAAGAAGGTCGCTTTTCGACCGCGGGCCCGGAAAAATCTCGAATTGACCTTTGGTCCAGGACGCGCAGCGGATTTAATCGGTCGCACTCCCGAGGCGTTGGCTAAGGCAGAGGCGAAGGGTCGCCTGCCTGCCCCCAAGATTGGCGCCAACGGTCGGCGCTATTACACGCTAGAGGATCTCACGCTCATCCGTCAGGCTCTCGGGATCATTCCGGGAAAGCAGGCACAAGAGCCTGCGGTCGTACTTGCCGTTCAGAACTTCAAGGGTGGCGTCGGGAAAAGCACGATCACCAAGCATCTGGCCGATTATCTTGCGCTTCAGGGGCTAAGGGTACTCGTCGTAGATTGCGATCCTCAAGCCTCGACTAGTTCCTTGTTCGACGTGGATCAGGAAGAACTCTGGGACAGCGACGAGACGCTTGCGCATTTCCTGGCTCCTTCCGCGCCACTCAGCGAATTTCGCCGTACCATCCGCGATACGGCTTGGCCAACGACCAAGATCGTTCCATCGAGCCTAGGCCTAGGAGAAATCGAGTGGCACATGGTCGCAGGCGCGGAAGGGCGCGAAGAGATCATGCGCCGGTTCGGTTTGCTCAGGGCCGGTATCAGCCAAGTTCGCCGCGAATTTGATGTGATCCTACTCGATCCACCTCCAGCAATGGGATTTCTCGGGATGAACGTTATGGCCGCTGCGAGCGGTCTCGTTGTCCCGGTTCCGGCCCGGCAGCTCGATTTTCTATCGACAATTCACTTCATGACCAACATTGCCGACACGCTGGAAGCTCTGAATGAATATAACATGGGAGTGAATTACGACTTTATCCGAGTTGTTGCCTCTAATTACTCGCGATCCGCCGAAGGGGAGGCCGGTATGCTACGTATTTTGCAGCAGATGTGCGGCACGAACATGCTGACCAATCCCATTCTCGCGTCTGAAGAAATCAAGAATTCGGTACAGGAGTTCCGGTCGGTCTATGAGTCCGACAAGCCGATTTCCTCGCACAAAACCTTTACCCGTTGCCGAGACAACCTCGATCTGGTTTTTTCGGAGATCCTTCATGTGATCCGGCAACAATGGCCCTCCACGAGTCTGACGGGTTTTGGCGATCAAAATATGCTGGATGGTGAGGCCGCATGAGCAAGCGCGCGTTATTCGACGAAGTCATTGCCAATGCTGCTGCGGAGCAAGGCGAGAGCACGTCCACTGCTGAAGGGCCAGCCCCGTCCCGCGCCCGCAAATCAATGAATTTCGCGACGCGGCGGCTCGATAACTTCGAAGAAGCCGCCAAGATGCTCAAAAAGCCAGCGATTTCGCTTAAGCCTGATGAAGTGTCTATCTGGCCGGGCAACGCACGGGACTATTCAGCCCTGAGCGAAGATCGAGTACGTACGTTGATTGACTCGCTCGTCGCTGAAAATGGGAACCGCATTCCGGTCATCGTCCGTCCGACGCCGAACGGCGAAAAGCGCTATGAACTAATCACCGGGACGCGGCGGCATTGGGCGGTAGCTTGGCTCAATGCCAATAACCATCCCGAGATCAGCCTATACGCCTCGATTGAAGACCTCACCGACGAGGCCGCGTTTCGCGTCGCGGATATCGAAAACCGGGAACGGGAAGATATCTCCGACTACGAACGGGCGACAAATTATCGCGAAGCCCTTAAATCCCATTATGAAGGGGTGCAGCGTCGCATGGCCGAGCGACTGAAGCTGAGTCCCGGTACGCTTTCACGTTATATAGCTCTTGCCGAAATGCCGCAGACGATTGTCTCGGCCTTTGGCTCACCACGCGATCTGACTCTCCATTTCGCCAAGCCACTCCTGCCCTTGATTGATGACCATGAAAAGCGTCAGCGGATGGAAGATGCTGCCCGCTCGATCGCAGAAGACCAGAGCCTCAAGCAGAGTTTCGACGAACCCATTATTCCGGCCAATGAAGTGGTAACGCGGTTGCTATCTGCGGCTAACAATAAGCAGGCCCGGGCACGGAGGCAAAAGCAGAGCCTGCTTACGCAATCAGGCCGTGAATTCGGAGTGGTTGAACGCGATCGCGCCAGCGAGTTGATGATAAAGATTGTTCCTTCGGAGAGTTCGATCGACGAGCTCATGGAGAGTTTAAGGGCTGCCATTGAGCGCTCCAGAATTTGGGTAAAGGGTAAGGCGTGAGGCAAGCTCAGCGCCAAATTATCAAAAGCTCAAAATGGCCAATTTGCCGTTTAAAATCATTATGTTCGCACGGATGTTGCCGTCAGCAACATCCTGCGGCTTTTAGCGTTCGAGCGATTTAGGAAATGGTGGAATCCCCCCCTAGTCTTGGCCGGCAGGTACAGCTCAGTTTTGAGATGTTCACGCCCTTGCCGGACTTCGGGGACATGTCTTTGCGCGACTATCAGGAGACTATGCAACGCCCGTTCTTCTCGCTAGCGAAGAAGCGCGTGAAGCCGATCCAATATCTGAGTCCTAATGGCCAGGTGAGCGTCCATGTTTCCGCCAACCCGCACTACGGGATGGCGACTATATGGGACGCGGACATCATGATCTTCTTCGCATCCTATCTGAACGAGCAGCGACAGCGCTCGAACCACTTGTCTCCCACGATCCGCGTCCATCCTGCGGATATCATGAAGCTGATCCGCCGTGATACATCCGGGAGAGCCTATGAGCGGTTGCGCGACGCGCTCGATCGGCTGCAGGCCACGACAATCAAGACGAACATTTGCGCGAAGGGCAAATCCAGGGAAGTGACCTTCTCGTGGATCGATAGTTGGACCCAGCTGATCGACGAGCGACGCAATAAAGTCCTATGCATCGAAGTAACACTTGCAAAATGGTTCTTCGACGGCGTCCTTGACCAAAAATCGGTCTTGTCGGTTGATCCGGCTTATTTCGATCTCAAGGGCGGGATCGAGCGCTGGCTGTATCGAGCTGCGCGCAAGCATGCCGGGGGTAATGGTTCGGAAGGCTTTACTATCGGTTTCGACACACTTCTTCAGAAGAGTGGTAGCGAACAAACGTCAGCCAAGTTCAAGGCGTCGCTGCTGGCCATTGCGCGTGCAGATGCCCTGCCCGAACTGCATATCGAAGTGCTGGAGGAGAAGTCGGCCAATCCAAAGCTTTGGATGGTGATGCGCAAAGACTGGCAGGGGAGCGCAAAGCCTCAGCAAGTTCTGCCAGCCCCTTCCTCGGCTGAACTAAAACGAGAGGTTGTGCCGGCCACACAACTGCGCAGCTCCGGTAAACGCCTTGCAGAAACGGTGATGGATCCCGAGGATCTCGTTTCCCCCGCCGACATGGCAGCCTTGGTTGCCAGTACGGCAAATGGCTTTCGCGTGTCTTCACAAGGGGCAAAAACTCTTTCGCCCTCCCCTACCCCTCGTTCATCTGAGAAACCGGCGACCCGGCGCCGCGGAACCCGAGCACAAGATGTAATCGATCAGGAAACCTACAGCGCAATTCGCCGGGATTTCCCAGGCTGGGACCTCGACGTCCTGATGGCAAGGTTTGACAATTATATTGCAAACAACCTTACCGAAATTCCGGCGAATTATTCCAAGCGCTTCTACTTTTTTATGAAAAGCCATCACCAGCGGAACAAGCACACCTTGCCCGGTAGCTAACCGACTTAGAAGGCTAGCAGGTGACAGAGGTACGGTCTGTCGGACCGACATTGTCCCTCCCCCTCTCCGTTTAAAGACGCCTGTCGGCAACCGTGGTTAGATCTCGGCTCAAGGTTTATCGTGCTATCGCGGATAGCGCCATTACCCCAACTTTACCCTAGCGCTCCACGCCCAACTGTCGGCAATGTCCTCTGAGAAAGTACCCCTTACCCCGCTCTCAAGGCGGTGCCTGATAGCACGAGGGGGAGTGTGCGATTCCATTGGAGATTTGGACGAAGTCAGTTCGACGGAGAGAATAATCTGAATGCCCCTCCCCTCCCTCGGTTATTGCCCCTTACTGGCTTTGAATAACGAACGAGGTTTCAATGACGCTTCCGAGAAAGGCCATTTGGAAATCGGTGCGCAATATCCGTGGATATGCCAGATAAATAGTGACTTCTGTCCAGTCGCGTATCGCGGATACCCGAGGATCTGCCACCTCAGCTGACAAATTTATGACCCAATCGAACGATAAAGCGCAAAATTCAATATTATCGTTTTTTATCAATAAATTATCTGAAATGTTGCCTTCGGCAACACGATCCTCCAAAAGCCATCTATGCCGCCCAGTGGATGATCCGCTTCAAGGTTTGCGTTAATTGATATGGGCTGTTGCCCCCATACAGAATGCTTCTCTCCAAAATCGCTCATTCGAAATTTGAGGGTTTGATGCTGGGCCATTTCATGCACAGGAGCTCGCGAAGACTTGAACCAGCAAGTCAGCTAAGCGCATCCGTTCTCTTGTGACGCGGTGCGATGCTCTTCACGCCAGCCTGCGCACTAAGCTGGCGAGCCTCTCCCTCGTGCTGGTAGCGGTAGCCCAATGAACTTCTGCACACATGCCGGCAAGACCGCACTGGATGATCCCCGCCTCAAGGCGAGTGCGCTCAACTAGTCGCGAGGATTTCACTGGGCGCTGTGGGTTCCACGTCGACTGTGGACAGCGCCTCTCTCCTCGATCGTTATTCTTGCCGAAGTTTCTCGGAAAGGGCAGGGGGCTCCAACAGAACGATGCTGCATAATCAGTGCCCCCGCATCCTGACTTGAGAGCGCCCTGCCCTAAAGCACAGAACTCTCGGTGAGATCGACCATTTTGAAACCGGTAGAGCGAGTGGCCGCTCAATCACCAACTATGCATATTTGTCTCAAAAATGAACCTGATGGATGCGCGCTCGGGGAGGGCAGACCTACGAGTAGGCCATTACGCATATCTTTCGCTTCATCACGTGCGCTGGCACATGCCCAGGTATGACAGCGTCTGAATGCGAGCGTCACTGCGCCGCCCATCGAATACACTGCCATTGATGGTAATCGATGCTCCGTAAGCCTCCAGCACATTCACCTCACGGACCGAATGTTTCTCATTAGACTGATGCCCTCATTCAGAACCCAACCAGTAATCGCAGAGACCCGCGATCCGACAGCCGGAGAGGAGAGGCTGTATCCGTCTCGCGATACCGGCGCCGAAGGAACCCTCCGGATGCGATCTGTCCGTACCGGACAAAGGGAGCAGCACGCGCAAGAAATGATGTTGACGAGTAAAACGGAAGGGGTGCCTGATAGCACGATGAGCGGGGACAAACCATTTTTGGATCGGCGAATAATTTGTGCCCGATAGCACGTCAGAGTCGTTCCCGACCCACATTTAGCAATGGTGGGAACTGCCGAAACCACGAAAAAATGGATTCAAAGTCAGCGTTTAGACACGATAGCGGCCGGAATACGGGTGGACTTCATCGTGCTATCAAAGCCAGGGTGCCGGGGCTCCGAGTTAGGGCAATCGTGCTATCATGGAATCCCAATCGTGCTATCGCGCCGCTTAGGACGTGCCATCACAGATGATCTATCGTGCCATCGCGCCGACCCAAAATTCTGCGAATCGTGGAGTCAGCACGATTCGCATCAGGTCTGTCATCTCTTAACTCTCTAACTTCTACATAATCTCATAACCGTGGCGCCTGCGGCGCTGAGATCTGAGTTTGAGTTTTTTGTAGAGATTACTTTCATCAAGCCTCTCGCGCTTCCCCTCACATCGCCGCTCTCGATGGTTGAGGCTCGGCAGGGATGTTACCCATTTGGCCCGATCAGTGGTCCAAAAGCGTACGCAATGAACGCGCCTGGGGAACCGCGTAGTCGATTTGGACGATTGCAATATACCGCCCCTGCATGACGTCTTTGCATTTGCCAAGCAGGTTATCACTGCTGAGTTGATCAACGCGCCGCTCCGTGCTGCAGGGGCTGACCGCGTGAAGCAAGTCAGCATCGGCGGTCGGAGGATGTGCAACAGCATGCTGAACATTCCCGCTAAGTGGGGAGGGGGACGAAATTCATTCCTATGCGATGCTAGTCGGTCTAGCCGAAACTAGGTGGGACACACCTATGAAGCTGCACCAGTCCCAACAGGTTCGTCGAGAGACATCATCAATTTGACGGCCTCTTCAAAGCTGCTCACGATGCAATGCTCGAATATCATCCCAAGTTCTCGAAACCGCAGTTGAACCGGGCTGCCAAGCACTCATCCCTGCCCAGTTTCATGCAATTCAGACGCGCGAAATGCGAACAAAACATGAAATATCCCTAAAATGCCCTCAGAGGGTCGTAGGGCGCATCGAAATCGTTCAGGTCAAATGGTAAAGGGCGCTCTCGTTTTGGCTCTCACAGAGGCTCTGAGTGGACGTGATTTTCACCCTCTCCATCCCAAATTGTGGGCTCAAAGAGCTCGATGACCGGCGGCCGAGATCGGGCGGGGGAGGGGGCTACCCCGCTGACCGGAATCGTGTAGCTGCGAAAGCTCGCCTGACCGGTCCGCTCGAGAAGTAGACCCCCGGCCTCGGCGGTTGCCAGCAGCTTGATCGCCCCGGCGGAAGTCAGCCCAAACCGCTTGGCGACCTGGCTGCTAGTGATGGAGGGACGGGCCATCGCGAACTGGATCACGTCCTTGAGTCGTCCGAGCCGTCGGCGGTCAGCAAGATGGAGAGCGGCCCGCTGCGCATAGCTCCGCAGTTGCACCTCCAGGTCGAGATGGGCGTTTGCCCCGGCGACGATGGCTCCGAGCCAGAGGTGGTCGAGGTCGAGGCCCGAAGCGATCTTCCAGGGACCACCAGCGCGTTGGAGGCCGAGGGCTGTCAGCCCACCTTGCGATCCGTTCCAGCGCCCCGGACCCCAACGGTCGCCGATGAGCAAGCTGGCCACAAGGTCACCGCGGGCAAGGGGCGCAAGCTGCCGCCAGAGCCCGGCGATCCGGCCGGCATGGAGCAGGGGAGGGGAGGGGGGGAGGGCTTGGCAGGCCTTGCTCCAGGCCTCGATCGCCGGGTGCATTTCCCACGGCTCGCGGCGGCCTGGGGCAGGCTGGTCAGAAAGACCGGTTTCGGCTCCAAGCCACGCCAGCAGGGCGGAGGGATCGGTCATGAGTGCATCCAGGGTGATCGGCATGCCGATGGCGTGCTTCCAATGGGTCAAGTCATATGCACTGGTGATGGCTCGTCCTCGGCCGTCGATCGTGACCGCGTCCTCGGGGAGTTCATATGCGTCGATCCCGGCAAGGGCTTGGCGCTCGGCCAGAGCCATGCGCGCCTTCCAGGGCAGGCGGACGGGACTGAGCCGGAGGCGTTCTTCCACCCGTGCGAGCGCGGTTTGCGCGTCGGCATAGGCAAGGAGCAAGGCTGGGTCGAGAAGGCGAGGGGTTGTAGCTGTCATTCTGCGCCGAAATATCCCCAAAATCTGCGTGATTTATCCCATCCGGTCGGATTAGAAAAATAGCCGGTTTCTCTAGGCTAGCGCATCAAGAATTAAACTGAAAGATGCTTTTAGAAAGCCTGCTGTGGCATCTGAAACATTGGACCCGTGATAAGGGCAGTTATCATTGATCCAAAATGCTGTCTGGTTTATGATTTTGCCTTCGATTTGTACCAATATGAGCGGACTGGATGACAGGCGAAGGCAAACGACCGTTGCGCGGGCTGCGCGCCTTTCTCGATCCGTCCTTCGAGTCGGATCATACGCCTGTTCCATCGGTGGAGCACACGACCCGCGCTGCCAGTGCGTCGGAGCCGGATGGTACGACCTTGGCCATCGAAGAAGCTGACACAACTGCGGGGATTGGCCCGGTCGCGCCGCTGGCGATCGCCCCGGGCCCTCGGCTGACCAGCGTGGTGCTGCCGGCGCCGGGCCAGCGTTGGGCCTATGGCGCGCGCCAGCACTATGTCGCGCAGCGCAGGGCGGAGCGCGCGGCGGAGCAGGCACGCACCCCGCTCCAGCGGTTCGAGGCCGCTCTGGCGATGCTCCCGACCACGGGCCGGCCCATCGTCAATCTCGATCTGGTCGAAGCGACGCTGGCCGCCATGGCGACCAACACCGTCCGCGCTTTGCTCGCAGACATGGCGGGCTTTGGCAAGGCATGCCGCGGGTTAGGGGTCAGCGCGCTGCCGGCGCAGCCCACCTCGGTGATCGCGTTTCTCAAAGCTCGGGCGGCGGGGGAGGGCGGCGCAGCCAAAGCGAAACCCGCAACGCTCTCGCGCATCTTCTGGGCGATCGCGACCTTCCACCGGCTGTTCGATCTGCCCGACCCGACCAAGGACAAGCTGGTCGCGCTGACACTCAAGGCCTTGCGCCGCGAACTGGGTACCGCCCAGCGGCAGGCGCGACCGTTGCGCTACAAGGGGTCGGTCAGCGACGTTTTTGACGGCGACGCGCGAGGGATGAGCCTGAAAGCGCTGCTCGACGGGTGCGCCAGCGACGAAAAGGGGCTGAGGGACCGGGCGTTGCTGTCGGTTGCGTACGATACGGGCCTGCGCGCCTCCGAACTGGTCGCGATTGACATCGCCCATATCCGACCGTCCAGCGATCCCGACACCCGGTTGCTTCACATTCCGCGTCACAAAGGGGATCAGCAGGGAGAGGGCGCCACCGCGTTCCTCTCGATGCGGAGCGTTCTGGCGTTGAAGGCCTGGATCAGGGTGATGGCCGACCTCCAGGACGTTTCGGACATCACGGAGGGGCCGCTCTTTCGGCGGCTGTTCATCAAGCCGTTGAAACCGGAGGACGCGGCGGTGGCGCGGGCCGCGGCGCGTCGGCAGGCAGCCGCTTCGCAATGGGGCCTGCCCCGTTTGATGCCGGAGGCCAGGGCCTCGCACCGCATGGGCATCGATCCGTTGACGGCCGTAACCCTGGGCAGCGCCGCGCTGCGGCCCCAGGCGGTCACCCATATTTTCAAGGCGCGCGTCCAGAGTGCCTGGGACGCAGGGCTGTTGCCGGATCTGAGCAAGGAAGAACTGGCGCAGTGGGTCAAGGGGATCAGTGCCCACTCGACGCGTATCGGCATCACGAATGACCTGTTCGCGGCCGGTGAGGATATCGCCGGGATCATGGACGCGCTGCGTTGGAAATCGCCGAAAATGCCGCTCAGCTATAATCGCAATCTGGCTGCCGAGCATGGTGCGGCTGGCCGTCTGCTTTCCAAGCTCCGCTAGTGCTGTTCCCGCTTCGTTTGCTTCGATGGTTGCGTTTTCTGCGATTACTGACTATATAGCGCGCGAGGAGACGCGCCATGACCATGCCCGCCTTTGCGGAAGAAATCGGAAGCCGCCTGCCCTCGGCGGGTGAGAAGGATGCCGCCAATCAGCTTCGGAAAATCATCGCCGCGCATGCCGCCGGCGATGCGAAACTGCGTCTCCTGGAAGAGGGGGACAAGACCCCTACCGAGATCACGCTGACGCCCGCCATGTCTCAGCTGCTGATGGAGCTGCTCCGGCACATCGGCAAAGGGGACGCCGTCACCCTCGTGCCAATCAGCCAGATGCTCACGACCCAGCAGGCGGCTGACGTGCTCAACGTATCGCGGCCCTATCTCATCTCCCTTCTGGATAGAAAGGAGATCGCCCACACATTGGTCGGGCGCCACCGCCGCGTGCGCGCTGAGGATCTGTTCGCTTATAAGCGGGAGCGGGACGGGTTGCGGTCCAAGGCGCTAGACGATCTGGCGGCGACCGACGCCGAATTGTTCTGACCCTTGTTCGCCAATCGCTACACAGCCTTCGTCGATGCCTGCACGCTCGCCAGCGTGCTGCGCCGAAACCTGTTGCTGACATTGGCGGAAGCGGACTTCTTCCGAATTCGGTGGTCTGCGCCGGTTCTTGAGGAAACGGGCCGAGCCATCGCGAAGATACTCGTCAGCAAGGGTCGGTTTCAGGCTGAGGCAGAGGAAATGGCAGCTGCCCAGATTTCTCGAATGCGTCAGGCATTTGGGGAGGCGGAGGTTATTGATTTCGCGCATCTCACTCCACTGGCGGCGGCACTGCCGGATCCAGACGATGCGCATGTGCTCGCCGCAGCTGTAAAGACCCAGGCCGCCGCGATCGTGACGGAGAATCTCAAGGACTTTCCTGACGCCCTGCTGGCTAGCCTGAACCTGGAAGCCCGGTCGTCGGACGACTTTATCGCCGATACCATCGCGCTCGATACCGGCCGCGCCGTCGCGGCTATTCGCCGAATGCGTGAGCGCTTCCGCAGGCCCGAAAAATCGGCCCATGACCTTTTGCTGGACATGGAGGCAGCTGGATTGGTGGCCACCGTCGATGCTCTCCGGCCGCATGTGGGGTCACTTTGAAATTTTTAAATGGCTGCTGACGGAACGACGACCTAACCGTTTTGCACAATGGCCCTAGGATCATGGTCACGCTGTGTCCGCTTGGTGTTCCGAAAGGCAGGATGGCATGTGACGAAACCTCTGACAGAGCGGAGATGACTCAGAGGTTTCGTCACATGGGGTTCCGACGGACGCCTTGCACAAAGCAAAGCTGATTGACCGGTTGTAGCGGTTGAAGCTCTGCGAAACGCGATGTGATCGCGGAAGGCGACCCAGCTACAATCACTGACGTTCCGATCACAAGGCTTGCCCACCTACGGTGATATTAAGCAGTTCAGGAAAAATGAAGGTGGCTGGCGCCCGTCCGGCTGAGCCTGTGACGCTGTCCGCGGATCGGCGTTGACGATCGTCTGCTCCACACTACCCGCGTTGATGATCATGAAACAGCATTTTGTTAACAGCAAATAGCTTGTTGGCTTCTCGCTTGGCGCGAACTGGCAGGAGCCTGTCTTGGCGTGAACATGCTGCTTCTGTGGCCTGCTGCCATGCCGCGCAGCTCCGAAATCTCTTTCGGATGAGGGACCGACAGGCGAGTGAAGCCCTCGGCGACGATGCGGCATGGATTAAAGTGCCCACACCGACCGTTTCCCACCCGAAGCATCAAGCGTGGGAGCAATTCGTGCGTCATTTCATATCGGCCGCAATAGCCACTCTGGCGATCGCCTCACCCGCAGGGGCGGCGGACCAAATAGGGGACCAATCCACCGTGACCCGGCGGACGCCGATGGGCACGGGCGCCGAGCTTTCGACGGGGATTGAATATCAGGACGGGACCTTTGGCACAGCGCAAAAGGTCGAAACCACATCTATTCCGACGAATTTGCGCGTCGCGACAGGCCGCTTCCAATTCACCGCGACGCTGCCCTATCTGCGAATTGATGCTCCTGCCAATGTCGTGGGCGGCGGTGGTGGGCTGTTTGGCCTTCCTATCATTGTTGATCCAAGCCAACCGGCGACCCGCGTGCGTCGCGAAGGGCTGGGGGATCTGCGACTGGGCGCGTCCTATCTCGTGCCCCTTTCAGGCGTCGGGCTTACCCTGATGGGGCAGGTGAAATTGCCGACGGCGTCGCAGCGCAAGAAATTGGGGACCGGCAAGCCAGATTATATGATGGGAGCCGAGCTGGCGAAAAGCTTCGGCCGTTTCACCCCCTTTGCCGATCTCTCCTATACCATTGCCGGTGACCCCCAGGGTTTTGACCTGCGTAATGCCATCTCGGTTCGGGCCGGTGTTGCCGGGCAGATTGCGGCTGGTTTGCGGGGACATATTTCATACGATTATGCCCAGAGCCTCAGCCGCCTCGCGCCTGACCAGGAGCAAATCTCGACCGGGATCGATGCGGGTCTCACGAACCGGCTATCGCTGGGGTTGTACGGCAGCGCCGGGCTGTCGCAGGTCGCACCGGATCTGGGCGCGGGCCTCCAACTGGGCGTGAGGCTGTTCTAAAAAGCATCTGCTTCTCGAACATGCTCTGGCGCGGCTGCCCGTTGCGCGGGCCGCTGCCGTGCCGTCTAATGCCAGGCGGACTTCAGGAGAATACAGCTTGAGCACCCTCGAACGCGCGGCGCGCGCCATGTATGAAACCGTTCAGTCGGAATGGGATTGGGATGACCCTGATGCCGAGCTTCTGCGCCGCATGTACAGGGACAATGCGCGCGCAGCGATCCGGGCGATCAGGGAACCGACGGAAACGGTGGTGAACGCGGGATATAATGAGCTTGTTTGTTACAACAGCGCGGCCGATGCCTGGCGTGCCATGATCGACGCCATTCTCAGCGAGTAGGATTAGGTGGCTGGTCCCAAGGCCGATCTCGCTCTTGGTCCTGGGCTGGCATCAACCGGTTCGATCGGCTAGGCGCGCCACATCATAGCGAAGGATCTGACCGAACTGGGCAAATGGGTCGCGGCGCAACATGGCTGGCCCGCGGCAAAGGCGTTCAAAGCCTGGACGCCTGATGAGGCGGCCGGCGCAATCCTGACGCGCAAGGCCCTGGAACTTCTCCGCGTCATGCCCAAGGCCGTGGATCGAGCCGCTTTGACCTGTGCCTATGCGGTCCATCTGCTCGGTGATTGGGAAGCGCCCGTTCAGGTGGTGGCCGGCCGACTTAGCGTTGAGGGCGGCGATGCGTTCGAGGATCGGCCATTGGGTGATGCACCGGGGAATGCAGAGAAGCTGGCGTCTGGCGTCAATCATCTCTGGATCATGATGGGATCGCAGATCGTCGATATCGCGCTGTTCCGCGAGGCCTATGGCGCCGATGGTCCGAGAGCGGTCGCCCATTTCGTCCATCAACAGTTCGGGCCGGACAAGGCGCTGTATGTTGATGATTGGCGGCTGGCGCGTCGTCGGGGGTTATCCTACGAACCCATGCATGTCCTCAGCAAAGATGAGGTGACGTCATTCATGGCTCGGGCGCATCGCGCGCTGGAGGCCCGCTAGCCCGTCTACCCTGCTTAAAGCATGAGGTCTTTAAGTCCGATCCGGCACCGTGTGAAAGGAAGCCCAGCGTATCGGGTTGAGAGCGTCGTTTCCTGGCACAATTGCCAGCCTGTAAACTGTTTGAATCTTATGGATTTTCTGCCATTTGTCGGATGATCTCTGGGTCGGTCCTTGGAGGAAAAATGGTACGTTCGGAATTGGTCGAGGCGCTGGCGGTTGAGTTTCCCGATCTTGATCGGCAGGTAGTCGAAAAGATCGTCAGCCTGTTCTTCGAGGAGATCGTTGCCCGACTTTCGAAAGGCGGCCGGGTCGAATTGCGCGGCTTTGGATCATTTACATTGCGAACCTATGAGCCGCGGACTGGCCGCAATCCGAAAAGCGGCGAGACGGTGGATGTTTCGGCATCAAGCAGGCCCTTCTTCAAGCCGGGCAAGCCGATATTGGCACGGCTCAACGCCGCAGTCGGCGCCGCTGGTTGAGCGTGGACATTGGCATATCCGCCGCTGCGCGGGACTAAGGTACGGGTGAGAAAGCATAATTTCTGAACGATCGATAACAGGGCGGTTCAGACTCATGCCACGACCGTCGTGGAATAAGGCCCTCAACACGAACAGGTTGAGGAGGTCACCAATGTTCATTCGTAAATCCATTCTCGCCGTTGCTCTTGCGGTCGCTACGATGACGGCAGCCGTCCCCGCCACATCCTTCGCGCATGACGGCGGACAGGGTTGGCATCGCCATGATCGCGAATATGGACGGGACCGTTATTATGATCGCCGGGCGTATCGGGATGATCGCGGCTATCGCTGCCGCAAGTCCGGGGGAACGACCGGGCTCTTGCTCGGCGGCGTTGCAGGCGCGCTGCTCGGCCGTGCTGTCGATACGCGGGGCGATCGTACCACCGGCACTGTGATCGGCGCCGGGGCCGGTGCGCTGGCGGGCCGTGCCATCGATCGCAATTCGAGCTGCTGAGGTGGTGTGGAGGAGGCGGCTCCCAAGGGGCCGCCTCTTGCTGCGTCACCGGACGACGCAGTCGTCACACTGAATCCGTCTGGCGGCAGCGCTGCGTTTCTTGTCGGCATCCAGTCAGTGTATGACGGCGCTATGAGCGAAACTCAGTCCTTTGCGACCCTCCAGAAATGGGCTGACGCGCGGATCGATATGCGCATCGAATGCGCATGCGGCCGGACCGTCAATGTCCCGTCCAACCAGATACTGGCTCGCTTTGGATTCGATGGCCTTACGGACGAGGCCGCTGATCGTCTCCGGTGCAAGCGTTGCGGCGAACGGGGCAAGGCGAGCATGGTGCCGGTTTTCTGGGCCACCCGCCGGCAGACTGGCGTTTGACAAGCTGATTTCGCGAGGCGTGATTATTCGTCGGGCGGGATATAATCGGGCCAAAATCCGGAATCTGGATCACCCTCGTAGATCGGTGCGCCGAGTTTCGGCGCCACCGGCTCAATTGGCGGCGGAGGCAGAGTGGGCTCCTGCCCATCGAGATGGACGCGGATCACCGCGCCATCCCTGGTCGCCTGCTGGAAGATCGCGCGTATATCCTGGCCCTGTCGGATTTTGCCTCCGACCCATCCACAGCGATCCGCACTTAGATAGCCGATCTGATACCCGCGAGCCGAATGCACCGATACAGCGCTGGGATCGGCCTTGTTTGTGGGATCGAGTTCCAGTCGAATGGCATCACCAGGATTGAGCATCCGTATTTCAAAGAGCCGGTTCGATCCATCGGCATTGGGGTGCAACGCGCCAACGACGACGAGGCTGAGTTCCTGGGGCATGTCGATCGTCTATGTGCCGCCGGCTGATTCTGTCCAGCGGCCACGCATTGGGCAGGGCGATCGCCGGATTAGCGCCATTCCGGCCGCAGCTTCGTGGAAGGCCTTCGAGCGCCTGCACCGGATGGTTGCCGACAGATTGCGAGCTTGCCATTCCTCAACCCGTTCCAATCGGACTGTCACATATTATTGGAGGAGCCCATCTGGACGATCCCGAAGCTGATCGAAGCGGTCGGCGATCGCGATCCAGCGGGCCACTCCCGCATCGTCGCCTGCTACCGCGAGCGCGGTGATGCGTTCGGCAATATGCTGGGTCGCCTGTTCGCCAAAGCGACGCTCGATGGCGAGGGCTTCGGCCCAGCGTTCCAGCTCCGCCGTCACAGCAACGTCGCGGCAGTGGATGCCGAGGCGCGCGGCTTGTTCCATGGCTCGCTCGTCCGCTCCATGGCGATCAGTTCGTCAGGGAAGCAGCGCTCCTGAAAAGCGCAGATGTCATCGAAGCTGCCGTGGAGCCACTGGTCATATTCAGCCTCATGAAGCAGGACCGGCATTCGATCGTGGATCGGGCGGATCGCCTCATTGCAGTCGGTCATTGCTCCCGAGAACACCGGTCCCCACTCGGCGCTGTCACGCCAAAGGCCCGCCCAGGCAAAGATGGGCCGGTCGTGCAGCGAGAACCAGGTTCGGGTCTTGGCGCCTTTCGACCCTTCGGCTTCCGCGAAATGGGTGACCGGGATCAAGCACCGAGACTCTGGCTTGCGTGCAGCGCCGCTCCAGAAGGATTTGCGCAGATCCGCGATATTGTTGACGGGTTTGGGCTTGGATTCAGGCTTCATACCCTTGAGGCGCACTGGCCAGCCCCATGTCATGCTCTGCAGGACGCGAGCGCCATCCTGCTCGCGGACGACCATGCCGGGATATCCGGGATAGACCTCTTCGGGCGCGTTGAACTGGGTGACCGGCAGGGGCACGCCGAAATGTGCGGCGACTTCGGCGGCTGATTTGCGGACCGTGAAAAGATTGCACATGGCCGCAAGCTAACACCGGCGACACCTCAAGAAAACTGCCGATCACACGCACGCGTTTGCGCAATGCAGGGGGCATCTGTCGACCGGAGGGATCAGCAGCGGAGAGCCAAAAAAATGGCCGATCCAAAGACCGGCCTTCTGAGTTTTAGGAGAGGATGCCTGAAAGGCAGGGCGCATGTGGCACCGGGTGGCGCGACCCGCAAATGCGAAGCGCCCGCTTGCGATTGCGTCAAACGCAATCGGCCCTTCAAAGCAGCGCTAGTTGCGCGCCTCCGCTGGGTGGCGCCTTGCCGCTGCGCCACAAATCCTCGGTCGGCTCGACGATCATGCGTTCGGCGGCGAACGGCGCTCTGAACTGAAAGGCGATCACGTCCTCGATCGACCCATAGAGCCAGCGCTGATAGTCGGTTGGATCGAGGAGGACCGGCATACGGTCGTTGGTCGGGGGAATGGCGGCATTGGCCGTCATGGTCATGCCGGCGTAGACCGGACCCTGGTCCGGCAGGTTCCGGCAGAAGCCTGCCCAGGCCATGATCGGCTGCCCCTTCACGGAAAACCAAGTGCGGGTCATGGCACCGGGCGTGCCGGAGGGATTGGAGAAATGGGTGAGCACGATCAGGCACCGATAGCGGGTGTCCACCGCCATCTGCTCCCACATCGGATTGGTGAGATCGGCGACAAGGCCGATGCGGCCTGGCTCTTCGCCCCGTTCGCGCATTTCGCGGGTGAGGCGCGGGAAACCCCAGGTCGCGGCACGAAGAATGCGGCGCCCCTTATTCTCGAACACCACCATCCCCTCCGCGCCCTCGGTGATGTCCTTGGCCGGTGGGATGGGTGCGGGCATGTCGGCGCCAAAATATTTGGCGACTTCCGCCGCGCCCACGGTGATGGTGTGAAGCCTCGACACGCCTTATCCTGTGATTCTGCATGCTGTTATCAGAAATCGAGGTTTCGCCGTTCCATCTCGTCGATGACGGCCTGCTGCTCCTCGGTTATTTCCTCGGGGTCGAGAATGCCGGCCCAAATGGCGATCAACTGCGCGTCGGTCAGCGCGGCAACCTGCGCCGCTGCCCTGTGAGCATCCTCCATGGTCTGCCTCCATGCCATGTCGGCAGAAAATATAGCATGAAAAAGGGCCGCCATGAAAATGACGGCCCTCCTTCGTGACGAGGGTGCAGTTAGCGCTGCTGAGAGCCGCGATCCTGGTCGTCGCGACGTTCCTGCTGTCCGCCACCCTGCTGGCGGCGCTGCTCGTCCTGCTGATTCTGCTGGTCGGGCTTCTGGCCGGGCTGTCCGCCCTGTTGGCCGCCGCCCATCTGATTGTCTCTATTCTGGTCTGCCATGATCTGCATCCTCTCGCGTGCCGAAGCGACACGAGGGAAGAACCGGCGGCAAGTGATGCCGTTCCGGCAAAATCGTGCTGATCGAAATCAAGAAGGCGATAAGTCACGGATTCATAGCAGAAAGGTGAGAAGCCATCGATCTGCGTGCGACGATGTTCGTCGATTCTCCAGCATGAGTTGGCAGCTATTCGTGCTCGTTCAGGGATCGTTTCACTTCGATGATTATTATAGCTGTATCTCCCGGGCACCAAGGGAGTCGCAGGAAGCTTGCGTGAGCGTTGCCGCATAGAAAGCGCCCTGCACGCAAGGGATAGGTGCAGGGCGCGTCCGTCTTGCTGTCGGGCAATAAAGGACGCGCCCGTTATATCGGAATGACACAGCATTTCAAAAGCTATTCGGCTCATTCTCGAAATTTATTGCCCTGCGTTCCATTTCATTGATCATATTGTTCAACTGAAAAAGGGAACGATTGTTAGCGCGATCATTCAATTGAGTTTTGTCTTGGTGACGCCGAGCATCGCCATGAGCTGGGTCCCGGTCGTGTCGTCGCCATTTTTGAGGATCGCGGCAAAGCCGCCGATCATCTTGCCGAAATGCTCGCCCGATAGCCGCATGTCGCGCGGGGTTTGCTGATCGTCGTCCGCGGTGATCAGCATCGCGATTCCCATGGCGAGGGCTTCGGTCAGCATGGGCATGGCGATACTGGCATGGCCTTCCTGCACCTCGCGCGATCCCATGGCATGGGTTACCGCCTGGATCGCGATCTGGGCGCAAACATGGCGATATTCGCCCGGTGAGAGATTATCGGGAATATCGAACAGTTCTTCCGGTACGGCCTTGATGCTCATGGCTTCATCCTCTGTGTCGGCTCACGGCCTTTTTCCATTCCCGTTCATCGGGAGGGGGAAATTTGATCCGCAGCGGTTGCCGGGTGGTTTCGATCGAGACTGGGCGGACCTTGCGACCATAGCGTTTCGAACAGCTGGTGCAGTAGAAGCATCGGACTGCGTCGCGAAAATCATCGGTCCAACCTTTGCGGTGGAATTTCCACCACAGGCCATGGGGTTCGAACAGGCCCACCCGCCGGCAGCGGCATTCGACCTTGACCGTATAGCCCCAATGGGCGGCCTCGAAGATGGAGGTCGTCTGCCGATCATGATCGTGGGTGATGCCATCACGGGTTTGCATGTCTCACGCGCTCGTCCCAGGCTAAAGCGCCCAGCATATAGGGGCCATCATCGCGCCGGCCTTCGCGGATCTCGCGCAGGAAAGCGCGATTGTCGAAGCCGCGCTTCTCCAGCGCTTGCGCCACCGCCTCGCGGATATGATCGATATGGTCCATGGTCCGGTCCTCTGGCTTCACCACGGAATCTCATCATCGTCGACGAGCGCCGGATCCTTGCGGGGATCGACGGGCGGTGTCGTCGATTCGGTGCCGGGGGTCTCAAACAAGTCCGCTTGTTCTGGCGCCTCAGCCGACTTGGCGCCAAGCCGTAGACTGAGCTTTCGACGTTGCTGCATCGCGATTCTCCTCGATGATTTCAGGCCAGTCTCGACTGCCTCGATGGGGTGCGACTCCGGCCCATTGACTCTTAGCGCCTTTGGAACAAAAAAGGAACAAACAACCGCCGAGTCATAGGAGGCCCTTCATGACGGAAAGAGGGGCACGTCCCCATGTCGCTGCGCTGCGCGCAAAAATCGCCGAGATCGAGGGTGGTGATCGCCGGGCGCGGTCGGTGTTGCCGTTCGGGATCGAGGTGATCGATTCGAAGCTGCCGGGCGGCGGCCTGGCGCTGGGCGCGCTGCACGAAGTGGCGGGCGGCGCGCAGGGAGCGACCGATGGCGCTGCGGCCGCCTTGTTCGCAGCCGGCATTGTCGGGCGGATCAGCGGCAGCATCCTCTGGTGCATGACCCAGGCCGATCTGTTCGCCCCGGCCATCGCCCAAGCCGGGCTCGATCCCGACCGGGTCATCTATGTGGAAGCCCGCGACGAGACCGCGCTGCTTTCCTGTTTCGAGGAGGGGCTGCGCCATGGTGGTCTGGGTGGCGTGGTGGCCGAGGTCGCGCGGCTGTCGATGACCGCCTCGCGGCGATTGCAACTGGCGGCGGAAAGCACCGGCACGATCGGTATCGCGGTGCGCCGCTGGCGGCGATCGGCCGAAGCCTCGGACCTTGGGCAGCCGACGGCTGCGGCGACGCGCTGGCGGGTGACGGCGGTTCCCTCTGAGTTGCTGCCGGTGCCGGGTGTCGGGCGGCATCGCTGGTTCGTCGAACTCATCCGCTGCCGCGCGGGCGAGAGCGCTGATTTTCTGGTGGAAGCATGTGATGCGACAGGTTGTCTCGCTCTTCCTGCCGACCTGGCCGACCGATCGGCTGCGTCGCAGGCTTGGGCGGAACGCGCCGCCTCCTGACGCGGCGCTCGTCCTGGTCGGCATGGAGGGTAATCGCCGCGTGCTCACCGCGGCGAATGCGGCCGCGCGCGCGATCGGGCTCCATGCGGGCATGGCCGCGACCCAGGCGCAGGCGCTGGTGCCCGATCTGCTCATCATGGACGCAGACCTGGAGGCGGATAGGCAGGCGCTGGAGCGACTCGCCATCTGGTCGCTCCGCCGCTACGCCCCGATCATCGCGCTCGATCCGCCCGATGGGCTGATGCTCGACATCACCGGCGCGGACCATGCTCATGGGGGAGCTATGGGAGTGTTGCGCGACATATTGAAGCGCCTGGCCGAAGTGGAAACGGCGGGACGCGCCGTCTGCGCGCCGGCCTATGGCGCTGCCCATGCATTGGCGCGTTATGGCGCTGACCCCTTTCGTGTGGTCGACCCGCTGGAACTGGCCGATGCCATTGGCGATCTTCCGCTTGCCGCGCTACGCCTCGACCGTGCCACGATAATGTCGCTCAGCAAGCTCGGCCTCGAAACCATTGCCGATCTGGAGGCCATGCCGCGCGCCTCGCTCGCGCTGCGGTTCGGGTCCAAGCCGGGCCAACGGCTCGACCAGGCCTATGGTCGGGCATCGGAACCCTTCGAGCCCATTGCCGCGCCCGAGCGCATCGAGGTCGAGCGGCGTTTTGCCGAACCGATCGGCGCGCCCGAGACGCTGGCGCGCTACACGCACAAGCTGGTGGACCAGCTCTGCCAGCAGTTGGAGGAGGCGGGGGTGGGCGCCCGCCGACTCGACCTGCGTTTCCATCGCGTCGACAATGGGATCGAGGCGATCCGTGCCGGGCTTGCAAGGCCCAGCCGGGACCGCAAGCAGATGGGGCGACTGCTCTGCGACCGGATCGAGACGGTCGATCCGGGGTTCGGGGTGGAGCGCATGTTGCTGGCGGCGCCGGCGGTCGAGCCTTTGCGTTTCCGCACCATCTCCAACCTTGGCGATGTGCCGGTGCCCGATGTGGCCGCGCTGGTCGACATATTGGGCAACAGGGTAGGGGAGGAGCGGCTCTATCGCTATGCCGCGCGGGAGAGCGATATCCCCGAACGGTCGGTGACCAGGATCGCGCCCATGGCCGATCCGACGCTGCTCCGCTGGCCCGAGCGCTGGCCGCGCCCGGCGCGGCTGTTCGCGCGGCCTGAACCGATCGACACCATGGCGCTGCTTCCCGATCATCCTCCGGTCCATTTTATCTGGCGCGGCATCCGGCGGCGGGTGAAGCGGGCCGATGGCCCGGAACGCATCTATGGCGAATGGCATATGAGCGAAGCGGAGTGGCTCAGCGTCCGGGATTATTTCCTTCTCGAGGATGAAACAGGCGCGCGCTACTGGGTGTTCCGACAGGGTGACGGCATGGACAGCGCGACCGGCGGACAGGGCTGGTTCCTGCATGGGCTTTTTGGCTGAACACCAATGCCCTGTTGCCCTGCCAATGTGGGTTGATCATAGGCCTTTGAAATGGACGAAAAAGTGAAGGACCAGATTCTGCGCGCCACGGAGCGCGCGCCGCAATGGTTGCGCAATGACCTTGCCTCCAAGGATGCGGGCGTGCGCGCGCAAGCGGAGGAGATCCTTGCGACGACGATCGCTAACGCGCTGGCCAATGGAACCGGCGCGCCCGCGGAGGATTAGGGGCGCAGATTCGTTGGAGCCTGGGATGATGCGTGCCGTGGAGATTGCCGTGCCTGCGCTTCCTCTCCTCGCTATCCTTATGCTGATGGGATCTTCGGCGGCTCAAGCTGTCGATCATCACAAAGCTCTACGTGTCGTGTGCGCGCAGGGCCGCAGCTTTGGGCTTAGGATCGAAGGTCGGCAGGCGCATGTGCAACTGGCCGACAGCGAGCTGGTGCTCGTCCGCAAGCCTTCGTCGCTGGGTCAGCATTTTCGCAACGGGGACGCGACGCTGATCCTCGACGATGACTATGTCGCCTTTGTCCAGCGCGGTGACTGGGGCTGGCAGGATTGCCATATCGACCAGCCTTCCGGTTCAGATCGGTGACGAATCCATCTTGAATTGCTACGGAAAAGGCATAGCTTCAGCTTGTCGCCCCACTCTTGGAGCGACATCTCCCCTCAACCTCGGCCCCGCCGTTGAGTTAGGCTCCGGCGGGGATCCTTTTATCCTGGACCGATGGTGCCGACAGCGGCAGCATCGCGCTCAAATTGGCGGAGTGACCGCCGTGCCCGTTGACTCTCTGCCCATTGGAACAAATAGCGAACATATGCGCTATGATGTGAGAATCGGCAGGTGCCGCCATGCGATATGCTGAACTCCAATGCGCCTCGCATTTCTCCTTCCTGCGCGGGGCATCGAGCTGCGAGGAGCTGTTCACCCAGGCGGAAGCCTGTGGCCTCGACGCCCTCGCCATTACCGATCGTAACAGCCTGGCCGGAATCGTGCGCGCTCATGAGGCAGCAAAGGTCACCGGCGTCCGGTTGATCGTCGGTTGCCGGCTCGATCTTGCCGAAGGTCAGTCGCTGCTGGTCTATCCCATCGACCGATCCGGCTATGCCCATCTCTGCCGGTTGCTCAGCCGCGGCAAAAAGCGGGGCGGGAAGGGCAAGTGCATCATCGGCTGGGACGATGTCGCGGATTTTGCCGAAGGGCTGCTCGCCATATTGCTGCCCGGCGAGGTGGAGGAGGCGCAAGCCGTGATTTCGCGCTTCGCCAGGATCTTTGCCGGACGAGGCTATCTGGCGCTGACGCTGCGCCGGCGGCCGGGCGATCAACTGCGGCTGCACAATCTCTCCAACCTGGCCGCACGGCATGCGGTGCCGACGGTGATCACCGGCGATGTTCTCTATCATCATCCGCACCGCCGGGTGCTCCAGGAGGTGATGACCTGCACCCGTCATCGCTGCACGATCGATGAACTCGGCGCCCGCCGCGAACTGTATGCCGACCGCTATTTGATGCCGGCTGCGGAAATGCACCGTCTCTACGGTCGCTATCCCCAGGCGCTGGCGCGGACGCTCGAAATTGCCGACCGCTGCCGCTTCTCGCTCGACGAGCTCAAATATCAATATCCGGAAGAAGCCAGCATAACGGGCCTGACGCCGCAGGCGGCGCTGGAGCAGATGAGCTGGGAGGCGGCCAAGGTCCGCTATCCCGAGGGCGTGCCTGACAAGGTCGCGCGCCTGCTGCGCCACGAACTGGGGCTGATCGCAGAGCTTGGCTATGCGCCCTATTTTCTGACGGTGAACTCCATCGTCCGCTTCGCACGCAGCCGGGACATTCTCTGCCAGGGGCGGGGATCGGCCGCCAACAGTGCGGTCTGCTATGTCCTGGGCATCACCTCGATCGACCCCGAACGTTCCGACCTGCTGTTCGAGCGGTTCATCAGCCAGGAGCGGAAGGAGCCGCCCGATATCGACGTCGACTTCGAGCATGAGCGGCGCGAGATCGTCATGCAATGGGTGTTCGACACCTATGGCCGCGACCATAGCGCGCTTTGTTCGACCGTCATCCGCTACCGCGCCAAGGGCGCGATCAAGGATGTCGGCAAGGCGCTGGGCCTGTCGGAAGATCTGATCAAGGCGCTTTCCGGGCAGGTCTGGGGGTGGAGCGAGGAGGGCGTGCAGGAGCGCCATGCCGAGGAGCTCAATCTCAATCTCTCCGACCGGCGGTTGCGTCTGGCGCTCGATCTTGCGCGCGAACTGATCGGCACGCCGCGGCATTTGTCGCAGCATCCCGGCGGCTTTGTCCTGACCCATGACCGGCTTGATGAGCTGGTGCCGATCGAACCAGCGGCCATGGCGGACCGGCAGGTGATCGAATGGGACAAGGATGATATCGATGCGCTCAAATTTATGAAGGTCGATTGCCTGGCGCTGGGCATGCTGACGGCGATGAAGCGCGGGTTTGATTTTCTGGAACAACATAAGGGAATCCGCATGGACCTGGCTTCGATCCCGCCCGAGGATCCGCGCACCTATGCGATGATCCGCGCCGCCGACACGCTGGGCGCCTTCCAGATCGAGAGCCGGGCGCAGATGGCGATGCTCCCGCATATCAAGCCGCGCACTTTCTATGATCTGGTGATCGAGGTGGCGATCGTAAGGCCCGGCCCCATCCAGGGGGATATGGTCCATCCCTATCTGCGCCGCCGGGCGGGCAAGGAGAAGGTCGAATACCCCAAGCCCGAACTGGAAAAGGTGCTGGGCAAGACGCTGGGCGTGCCGCTGTTCCAGGAACAGGCGATGCGGGTCGCGATCGAATGCGCAGGGTTCACCGCATCCGAGGCCGACCAGCTGCGGCGCGCCATGGCGACGTTCAAGTTCACCGGCGGCGTCTCGAAATTCAAGGAAAAGCTGGTGAGCGGCATGGTCGAGCGCGGTTACACGGCGGAGTTTGCCGAGAAGACCTTCGGGCAGCTCGAGGGCTTTGGCAGTTATGGGTTCCCGGAAAGCCATGCGGCGTCGTTCGCGCTGATCGCCTATGCGTCCTGCTGGCTCAAATGCTGGCATCCTGAGATTTTCTGTGCGAGCCTGCTGAATGCCCAACCCATGGGCTTTTATGCACCGGCACAGATCGTGGCCGATGCCCGCGCGCACCGGGTGGAAGTGCGGCCGGTCTGCATCAATGCTTCCCGCTGGGATTGTACGCTGGAGCCGGCGGATGGGGATCGGTTCGCGGTGCGGCTCGGCATGCGGATGGTCACGGGGCTGAAAGAGGCTGACGCCGCTCGGATCATCGTGGCGCGGGCGGATGAACCGTTTGTCAGCGTAGAGGAGCTATGGCGTCGGGTCGGGGTAGGGATAGGCTCGCTGAACCGGCTGGCGGAAGCCGATGCGTTTCGCGGGTCGATGCGCCTGGCGCGGCGGGAGGCGCTTTGGGCGATCAAGGCGCTGCGCGACGAGCAATTGCCACTGTTTGCTGCCGCTGACGCGCGGGAGAACGGGCTCGTCCAGGAAATTGTCGAGCAGCCCGTCGCGCTGCGGCCGATGAGCGAGGGGAGGGAGGTGGTCGAGGATTATGGCCATGTCGGCCTCACCCTCCGGCAGCATCCGGTGTCGTTCCTGCGCGAGGAATTGCTGCGGCAGAAGATGGTGCCTTGCAGTGCGCTCGATCGCACCAAAGACGGGCGCTATATCTGGCTGGCCGGACTGGTGCTGGTCCGGCAGCGGCCGGGATCGGCCAAGGGCGTCATGTTCATCACCATCGAGGATGAGAGCGGGATCGCCAATCTCATCATCTGGCCGCGCATGTTCGAGCAGAACCGGCGGATCGTCATGGGGGCGCGGATGATGGGACTCTATGGGCAGGTGCAACGTGAGGGCGAGGTTGTCCATGTGATCGCGAAGAAGCTCATCGACTTGTCGCCGTTGCTGGGTTCGCTGGGTCAGAGATGGGAAGCTGGCCCTTCCTCACTCGGTCCAGACGACAGAGCGCTCAGCCACGTCGGTCCTGACACTGGGGCGGTTTTGGCTGGTCCGCCCAACCCACGGGACATCCTCGTGAGAGATCTGCACATCGATCAGGTCCGCGACCGGCCATTGATAAAGAGCAGAAATTTCCATTGAAGCTATCGCGGAAAGGCTTCAGGCACAGCAGATTTTTGGAAACTCGGGGACGTACCCGAATGTCGGCTTAGGAAACACCAAATCAAGAAAGCTGCCGTTCACAGCTCATAGAAAGTTGAGAGCCCGAACGTGCTCATTCAAGTCGCCTGAGCTTTCGGATGGCCGTATAAAGGGCTTCCTGCGAAGCAATGGTAGAAAGGTTGATCGCTGGCGGTCGCCGTGTTCGTCGGAGTGAGGATGGATGTGTGGAGAGTGACAGCCGTGTAACGTGATTGCCATGCTCGCCCGCGTCACCTTGCAGCACACGGTGAATTCTGTAAGAGGTTAAAGCGTTGAATATCGGGGGATAGACATTGGGGTTACCGCGCGTCAGGTTGCTGCAGATTGGCGATCTGCATCTGCCGTCGGCTGCTCGCACTGAAAGGTCGGTGGACCAAAAGGACCGTACTTTCTCAGTTGAGCTGCGCAACGTCATTTCTCGTCAACCCATCAAGACTGTCTTCAAGCGCATCTATCGAATGTGCGAGGCAGAGGAGATTGATGGAATTCTGCTCATGGGAGACATGACCGACTTTGGTAAGTTGGACGGCTATAGGGCGGGCGCGGCTTACGTTGCAAACGCATTGCAACTGGGCAAGGGGCGTCGCAACGCGTTGACCTTCTGCGGTATCGTGCCGGGAAATCACGACATTGATCGCAACTTGGCGAAAAAGCCGAGCATGACGGCAAAATTCGGCCCGCTCAATGCCGCATTGAGCGCCGTCGGATTGGAGCAGATCCCGGTCGAGCAATCGCTCATCCGCCATGTGGGGCCATCCGATGCGACGTGCGCGGTCGTATTAATGAACAGCTGCTGGGGATGTGGAGCGGTTGAATACATCCCTGCGGAGTTTCGTGATAGTGTGGGGCCTGCAATCGAGGCTGCGATCGCGGCGGGTGATCCAAAGGTCCTGAGCGCATACTACGACCGCCAGTTTGACACACCGGCGTTCTCCGACAACAGCATAGCGCATCTCGTAGAGACTGCTGGTAAGATGCCCCGGGAGGAACAGTTGGTCGTGGTCGCTCATCACAACCTGCTCCCTCAGCGCATGACCCGCCTTGCCCCCTATACCGAACTTGTCAACTCTGGAGCGGTTCGCGCCTCGTTAATGGAAGCCGGAAGGCCAATATTGTACCTGCATGGCCATATCCACACCGACCCGGTCGAAGTGCTCTCCGTTCCGGGCGGTGACGCACTTGTCTGTATCTCCGCGCCCGCCGCTGAGGACGGGTTCAATATAATAGAAGTGGTTTTCACCCGCTCCGGGAATCCCTTGGTGGGCCACATTCTTCCTTGGACGTTCGATCGTTCTGGTGTTCTTCGGCAAGGTGAGCGGCTCACCGTTCCGCTTATCGGGAAGCGCCGTCGATCCCTCGATGGGGGGCTGGCCAAGGTCTATTCCTATCTTCTGGGCGCCCGCCAATGCTATTGGTCCGATCTGGTTCAAGAATGCGGCAAGCATTTCCAGACAGACACGGACGAGAAACTGCAGGAATGCGTCGAGCTCTTGATGGCGGATCATTCAATCGTCGTCGAAAATTACGATGCGAAACGCGAAAGCTGGATTCTGGAAGCGAAGATATGACGCCTGGCGCGATAAACCCCTTTCGCCCCACACGTTGGGAACACCATACCGATGGTCGCCCTCTGATATGGTTTACCGAAGAGGCAGAAGAGCTCTCTGCGGATAAGTCCACGTATATCCACGGGACCAGGGGGACAGGAAAAACCACGCTTCTGAAGGGAATTTGTTGGGAGGATTTGTGCCACAACGAATCGCTGAAGCTTCAGCGCAACCTTGGCGACTTCAAAAATATCGGGATCTACGTCCGCTTTCCCGATCATATTTCCGCGTCGATGTCCTTCACCGATTGGACTGCAATCTTTCCGAACGTCCAAAATCCCGAGTTTGAATTCTACTCATTCTTCTCTGTAGCCGTGGAGGCAATTTGCATCGAAAGGCTGTCGGAGGCCTGCCACAATTTGCGCGAAATGCGGCAGATTTCGATTGCCGCCGCGCAGGAGTTGCAGCTCGTTGCTGATTTTGCGACCGAATTTCCAGCTGTCAGCAATTTCAGCCCGCGTCCTCCCGCAACCTTTCTCGATCTCGCCCGCTGCCTGAGGCTGATGACGAGTGCGATGAATCGCGCATGTGGCCGCGGCACCGTTGGCGAACTCGTCGATGACTTACCCGTTCGCGAGCCGTACCAGATGCTGGCTTACTTCACTGAGAGAGTTAGCGCTTCAATCCGTTTGAACACGAGCGTGGGCCAGCAGACTGTTGGTTTCAAGTTTTGCTTGGACGATTGCGAAGTGCTGAGCCCACTCCAACGCAAGAGTATCAATAGTCTTGTCCGGTTGAGCCGGGCGCCCTGCTCCTGGGTAGTCAGCTCTGTTGGTGGTGGTCGCGACGACAGCGAAACGTTCATTGAGTCGCAGCCACTTACTGATGCCGATCGCCGTGTCATTTCTTTGGATGGGCGAGACGAGAACGAGTTTCGGCAGCTTTGCCAGTCGGTCGTCAGCCTGCGTCTGATTTTCTCGCTGCCTCCTGAAGCGCGGCCCTACCTCAGTCAGACTGAGGTATCATCCTTTTTCGACCTTCAACAAAGGCTGGGCCGGTGGGATGTGAATGATATGATGAGCGCGCTTGTGCGGCGCTCATCCCGCCCCTCCACGCTTTTGCTGCAAAAAGGTGCAGAAACGCTTCTCTCTCTCATGCGGGAGAGAGGAAAAAAGATTCCGTATAGATATGAATCCGATGACAATCGGCTTCCATACTACGAAGCCTATGTACTCATGCTATGGCGCGGTCGGGAGGAATCCTTCAAGACGACACTTGAAAACACTGACCTGGAAAAGTTGACGACTTTCGTCGACTCTTTTGGGCAGCCCGCGTTTGAAGCCTGGCTTCGAAGGAAGCAGCGTGGCGCATTCCTTCACTTTTCAGCCTCCCTTGGCATTCGGCGCTTGCCATTGGCGGGCGCCAACATCGTGGTGTCGCTTGCAGACGGTTCGATACGTGATTTCCTAGAAATCATGGGTGAAATCTACGAGGCGTATATCAATTCCCATAAATGGGAGATCAAGGATCCGACGAACCTTCGCCGGTTCACGGCTAGTCGGACTCCGATTGCAAACACCATCCAGACGAATGGCATTTACTCAGCGAGCGAGTCTTATTTCGAGGGTGTGAGCCGGCGGTCCGAGATCGATACTGATGTCATATCCAGACTGCTTGCAGGTCTCGGGGAGTACACTTCGCTTCTCCAGACAAACCCCGCAGACTCTAGGGTACTGAGTACGACAGAGCGCGGTGTCTTCTTTGTCGACTACATGTCTCTGATGGCGAGCGGTGGGCTGCCTGAAAGCGCCAGGTTCGTGAACTCTGCCATCCGGCAGGCAGAGTTGGCGGGATATCTGCGTCCAATCGAAATCAGGCGACACCAAGCGCAACATATCGATGGTCAGTTTCGCTCGGTGGCGTTCAGACTGCACCGGCGGTTCTCGCCGAAGTTCCGGTTCTCCTACCGCGGCGCTTATGAGGCGGTAGCCCTGGAGCCGAATGATCTGACGCAACTTTGTCTGGGTGGGACGACGATTACGGCTAGGGACTGGGCAGAGAGCCTTGCTGTGAAAATACCCGCGTCGAATGCTCAACTTGATCTACTCAGAATGCTGGATAGTGACCATGGTTGAAGAGTTGGCAATCGGTGACTTTGTGTTTCGCCAGCGCAATTTGAAGGCTGGTGAAACCCTTGCTCGCAAATACGACCTTGTCATTGCAGGCCTAAGCTGGGAAACGCGTGGACCGTCCGCGCTTGCGCGGGTGAGTGGGCTATCTACAAAGCTTACCTTACTGAAATTTCGGTCGCGGTCCGAAGAGACTGAGACGGCGAAGCTTGCCCAGTTAGAGCAATTCCGTTCGATGCTTTCCGAGGTCACGATCAAAGATCTGGACCCGTCCACCGAAGCCGAAAAGAACTTCGCAGCGATTAAGGCCTGGCTTCAGGATACCTACGCGGCGTCGAACCGACCGCTTTCAATCCTCGTCGATATCACGTGTGTCCCAAAAACATACGTTCTCTATCTTATCGGACTTGCATTCTCCGATGAGCTGGTTGCTCGAATTGATTGCCTTTACACGCCGGGCAAATACGATCTTGCTGCTGATGCGCCGAGTGCACCGCTGGCTTTGGCTGGTCCACGTGCGATATTATCCGAGGGCGAATGGCATTCGCGCCAGATTCCCTATTTGGAAGCAAGCGAGTATATTGCAAACGATGCAGACTTGCTGGTTTCTCTGGGGGGTGAGCTCGGATTATCGCTTCCGTTTATTGAACGCTTTGAGCCCCGCAGATTGGGACTCATATGCATTGAGGAAACCTCTCCGTCGCGCGGTTTGCCAATGCTTGAGAGTGAAAAGATGGCTTTTGAAGAATTGCTTCGGGAGCCCAACGCGATGCAGGAGGATATCAAGCTTTGCGACGCCGTCGGTGTCGCGAGGCATGCACTTGATTTCATGAACACTTCGGCGGCACGGGGGGCCACGATGATGGCGATCGGGTCAAAACCTCATGCGATCGGCCTGGCGCTTGCAGCGCTATCGGACCCGCGGGTCGAGGTCGTATGCCGTACCCCGGCTTCTTATCGAGCCATCGATGTTCACGCATCCGGCGATCCGATAATATATGAGATCGAGGATCGGTTTGACCCCAGAAGCTATCTGGTGGGTAGTTGACGACCCCTGCTGGGGGCCCGGATGGGCCGCCAATATCGACCGCATCACATTGTCTGTGTAGAAACAACGGGATAGCGGCCTAGGGATCAAGATTTGACCCTCGAGCGTCTCAGATGGCTCGGCCCTGGCAGGCAGGGTCAGGGACGGGCTGTCATTCGCGAGCACGCCCGTGAACAGCGGGTTTCGGTTTCAACCTGACGTTCGCAGCCGGAAGGTTGATCGAAGAATGGCCGAGGCTGGGCCGTTAGCCGCTTGATCGGCGCGCAAAAGTTCACCTCGCAGTTCGGCATTAATCCCGCTACCATTCCGATCCCAACACGAGATAAGCCTATGACGACCCTCAAACTTAAAGCCGCGCAGGACCATCTCGAGAAGGAAGCAGCGACGCGCGACCCGATCAAGGGAATCGCGGAGTTCGTCTGGAATGCGCTTGACGCGGATGCGACCACGGTGCGCGTCGATCTTATCAAGAACGCGCTAGGCGGGATCACCGGCATTCGTATTAGCGACAATGGGCACGGGATCACCCGTGAGCGCGCGAGCCACGACTTTGAGAACCTCGGTGCATCCCACAAGCGTCGTGCCGTGAAAACCCAAAAGCTCGGTCGCGCGGTCCATGGGAAAGAAGGGCGCGGACGGCTTAAATTCTATTCGCTCGCGCGCCGCGCACATTGGTTCAGCGTGGCGGAGGTGAATGGCGAGCTCGCCGCCCTGACCCTGACCATACAATCCAACGGCCTGGAGGATGCGGATCTTCAGGATGCCGACGTGAGCGGCACGGCGACGGGCACGATTGTCGAACTGTCATCTTTGAAGGAAGCGTTCGACATCCTCGATAGCAGCGATTCCTTCCGGCAGTTCAGCACAATTTTCTCGCCTTACATCCTGCAATATCCGGACGTGCAGGTGTTCTACAATGCAATGGCAGTGGATCCGCGCGTCACGATCCATAAGACCTTCGACATCCCGCAGCAGCCTCTGATTTGTCCGACCCGCACGATTGATGATCTCCGCCTCAAAGTGATTGAGTGGAACGCCCAGACAGAGGGTCGTCAGATCTTCTTCGGTGGCGACAATGGCATCGTGCTCGGGTCCCAGGCAGCCTATGTGACCGCACCAAACTTTGCCTACTCCGCCTACGCTTACAGCAGCTTCTTTCGCGAATTGTCTGACGCCAATCTACTCGAGGTGGAGGGCCTCAACGATCCCGATTTCCTCTACATCATCGAGCATATCCGGTCCGACTTGAAAGATTATTTCCGCAAGCGTCAGGCCGATCTTTCAAGGGGGCTGATCCAAGAACTGAAAGAAGAAGGTGCCTACCCTTACGAAGGCGAACCCGGCGATGAAGTTGAGAAGCGCGAGCGCCAAGTTTTCGACATCGCAACCTACGCTGTTTCATCCAATTCGCGCGAGTTCGCGCGTGCGGATACGTCAGTGAAACGGATGACACTGACCTTTCTGAAAGAGGCGGTGAAGCATAATCCGGACGCCCTTTCGACGATTCTGCGCGCAGTGGTGAACCTACCGAAAGGGCAGCAGACCGAATTTTCCGAGCTTCTCCAGCGCACCGAGCTCGGCAACATCATCTCTTCCTCGAGCCTAATCGCGGATCGTGTAGCTACCTTGTCGACGCTGCGGACCATGGTGTTTGAGCCGAAATACCGGCACACGGTGAAGGAGCGTGGTCAGCTCGATGCTCTGGTGCGCGACAACACCTGGCTCTTCGGAGAGCAATTCCACTTTACCCTTCCAGAAGCGGGTTTGGCGCGCGTTATGCAGCGAGTTTCCGAGGATCTCGGCACCAAACGTAAGAAGGCTGCTGTGCTGAAACCCGATGGCAAACGCGGCCGCGTCGATCAGTTTCTCGGTCGTGTCGTACCGGGCGCTGATCAGGGCAAACGCGAATATATGCTGGTAGAGCTCAAGCGTCCGGGGCTGACGATCGGGCGCAAGGAGCTCGATCAGGTCGAGGACTATCTGAACGCGTTACGCAAACAACCGGATTTCAGCCACACCGACACGACGTGGCATTTCTACCTGATCACCAGCGAATACGACGACGCCGTCGAGGCGCGTATTACCCAGTCCGATCGACAGCGCGGCATCGCGCAGTTGGGAGACAACTACACCGTCTGGGTGAAGACCTGGGGCGAGGTGCTGCGCGAGAGTGACGCTCGTCACCAATTCATCCAGGACAAGCTCAAGGTTGAAGTGTCCGACGCAGAAATCGACGCGCGCATCACCGAGCTCACTCAAGCCGTGATCAAGGCCTAACGATATGTCCTTCTAACCTGAGGTCGGAACAACGCTAATGATGATGGGTCGGCGACAGAAGCCCTTCTTTGAAATGGTACGGCTGCTCCGCGCTCAACTGGTCAGGTTGCAACCGGCTATTTCAGGGAAGCAGACTAAGCATCGCAAACTTGCGTTGATCGTCGCTTGCCTTTGCAAATTGGGGCAGCTTTCCTACTTTCGCTTGTCCCACGAGCGATTCCTCAGAGCGGTACGTCTTCAGGATAGCAATCTGATTGCGGACGGTCCGGACCCGGGAATGGGAATTTGGCCCTTGAATGACAAAGAAGGGTCGCGTGCCGCTGGGCGGCTTTCCTGCTCCGATCCGGTCCAGCGGCTTACCGGCGTTGACGGGCGCTTCGCGGACCGGGAACGGCGATGCCGGGTGGGAAGGAGACGGCAGCTTAAGGATTGCGGATTTTTGAACGCGGACATTTTTGCCCGAAGCATTACGAGCAAATCGCGCGCTGCGCGTTGAACTTCGGCCAAACAACGGTCGTGCCGCTGTTGACCATCGCGCAGTTGATTTCCGTGTTCTGCTGGTTCCAGCAAACCGCAGTCACTCGACCATAGCTGGTGCCGGTCTGCTCACAATGCAGAGTTTGGCCCGATACAAGCTGAGATAACTGCGCCGTAGCCGACGCGCCGGACGCCGAAGGGCATGGGTGGCCCGGTTTGCAGGTTTCGTCGCTCTCACGCGCTGCTACGGCATGAAGTCTGATCCTCGTGCCGTCTGAACAGCGCAACGTGTCGCCATCGGTGATGCTGCTCACATTGCACAGGAAGCGGCCATGTGTAGGTTCACCGACGCTCGGATATGCTGCCACCGAACTGACAGGCGCCTGTGATCTTGCCCCTGAAACGCCAATCGTGGGTTTGGTGGTAGGGACGTAGAATGGAGAAGCCGCCGGTGGTTCCGATTGAGTGATGTGAGCGGTTTTGCTGGGCTGGCGACTCGGCCAGAAAAAGACAGCGCAAAAAGTGCCGACCATGAGGACAGCGGCAACGGCGTAAACTGCCCATGCGGGAAACTGACGCTCTTTTGGCTGCTGCCAGCCATTCGTTCTGGCCCGTTTATCATATGGACGCCGCTGTTGGCCCACCATGCGGGGTTGCCATCTCCTGCGACGGCCCCAACGGCGTGTGTGGTTCCAGAAGTAGAGCGGAACCAAACCCATCAACGCGGGCACGATGACATAGCCTGCGGCTATGCCGGTATTCTGCTGAACCCATATGCCAGCAGCTAACGCGCCGACGATGGCCAATTCAATGAGGAAGCCTCGCGTCGATCTAATGCCCATAGATCAAATTCTCATTGAAAGCGTTATAGCCCGAAGAAACGACGCCAGCCTTTCTTTTGCTTCGTAGGCATATCCTTGGCGAGCCAACTCCGCAAGCAACGTAGATTTCCCGTCCCCCGGAGCAGCCTGAAATAACGATGAACCTATCCATCTCGTCCGCTTCTAGTAAATCGATCCAGCCATTTGAAGGTCCGACTTTGGTCGATCCCGCCTTCCCGGTACTGCGTCGCGTTACATTGATGGGCGTGCCGAACGCCTCTATGAGTAAAGGTCAAGATTAGCGTTTTGGAGAGGCACGCATGTTGTTAAACCGCTTTCCACGATTGCAAGCGGACGATGACCGGATCGCCCTGATCGACGGCGACCGCCAGATCGCTTATGGCACGCTGAACGACGAAATTAACCGGCTCGCTCACGGATTGCTGGAAAGCAAAGAGGATTTGGAGGAGGAGCGGGTCGCCTTCTTTCTGCCGGCCAGTGCGGATTACGTGGTCGTCATGCACGGGATCTGGCGCGCGGGCGGGATCGCGGTCCCACTCAACGTCGGGGCGACTACAGCCGAACTCGACCATTACCTTGGCTGCGCGCGGGTGACCCGGCTGATCGCTCATGCCGAGCATAATTCCATGCTGGGCGACCTATGCGGCAATCTGGGTATCCAACTGTTGGAGCCGAGCGAACTGATGGCCAGCCCAACGGGCATACTTCCGCCGATAGCGGATGACCGTCGGGCGATGATGGTCTTTACCAGCGGCACCACCAATAAACCCAAGGGCGTGGTGACGACCCACGGCAATATTCGGGCGCAGATTACCGTCCTTCTGGACGCCTGGGGCTGGTCGGATAGCGACCGCATTCCCTTGTTCCTGCCGCTGCATCATGTTCACGGCATCATCAACGTCCTGAGCTGCGCTCTCTGGGTGGGCGCGACCGTGCATCTTTTTCCCCGCTTCGATGCGCCTTCCGTTACCGCGGATGTCGCTGCCGGGGATTATTCTGTCTTCATGGCGGTGCCGACCATCTATGTGAAGCTGCTCGACTATCTGGAAAGCCTGGATGAAGCAGAGGCGCAGGCGATTTGCGATGGCTTTGCCGCCATGCGCCTCAATGTGTCCGGCTCGGCGGCTTGCCCGGTGCCGTTGTTCGAACAATGGCGGGCGCGGACGGGCCAGGTGCTGCTCGAGCGCTACGGCATGACCGAGATCGGCATGGCCTTGTCCAATCCTTATCATGGAGAGAGACGAGCCGGGCATGTCGGCCAGCCCTTGCCCGGCATCCAGGTGTGCCTCTTTGGCGAAGACGATCAGCCCATTGTCGATGAGGAGACGCCGGGCGAAATTCGGGTCAAGGGTCCCAATGTATTTCTTGAATATTGGGATAATGAGCGGGCCACGCGGGAGAGCTTTCGCGACGGCTGGTTCTGTACCGGCGACATGGCCGTCCTGGAGCAGGGCTATTACCGGATCATGGGCCGGACCTCGATCGATATCATCAAGTCGGGCGGTTACAAATTGTCCGCGCTGGAGATCGAAGCGGTGCTCCTTTCCCATCCGGCCATCGCGGAAGCGGCGGTGATTGGCGTGGAGGATGAAACCTGGGGCGAAAAGGTGGTGGCCTTCATCGTGCCGCGGCAAGGCCGGCAGGTGGAACTGGACGAGATCATGGAATGGTCGTCGGGGCATTTGTCTTCTTACAAGATCCCTCGACTGATCCGCATCGTCGAAAGCCTGCCCCGTAACGCAATGGGAAAGGTGACCAAGCCAGATCTGAAGGCGCTGCTCATCGCCGGTGCTCAATCTATATGAAAGATCGCTTCACGTTGCAGCAGGGCGCTCAGGATCACCGCGCCGTGCTGCCATGGGACACCGAATGAGCGCAATTTGAGAAAAATCCTTCGCGCCCGACGACACCTCCAGGGTTAGCCCCCTCAATTTTCGTTAGACAGGTTGGGGACAGTGGAGGTGTGGCGTCTGGTTCGCGGGCGTTGCTATGTTCTGGCGCCCGATGACGCTGCCGTCTGACGGGGCACGTTCGATGCTCGACCACTCTCCCCTGGGATCTTGCGAGAGGGTTCGGGATGCGATCGTCAAATTTCGGTGTGGCAATGTTTTTGGCCGCATTCTCATTTTCAGCAGCACATGCGGATCAGGGCGCGCAGTCGGGATCGAATGCCCCGGCCTATGGCACCTACGGGTTTGACGAAGGCGGAATGGATCGTGATGCGCGGCCGGGTGAGGATTTCTCCCGCTATGCGAATGGCAACTGGGAGGCCCGCACGCCGATCCCGGAAGACAAGGCCAGCTTCGGCATGATCAACGTCCTGGAAGACCTCTCGCGCGAGCGCACGAGGGAGATTCTGGACGCGGCCCGTAAAGACCCCTCGAACAAGATTGGCGCGGCCTATTCCAGCTATATGGACGGCGGCGCTGTGGAGGCAGCCGGTCTCAAGCCGATCACGCCGTGGCTCCGCCAGATCAGGGATCTCCGCAACAAAGCCGGACTTGCGACCCTTATGGCGAAGGCAAATCGCGATGGGGTTGCTGGGCCCTTCCGCCTCTACATAGGTCAGGACGACAAGAACCCTGACATCTATATCCTCAAGTTGAGCCAGGGCGGTCTTGGCCTGCCGGATCGCGACTATTATCTCGACCAAAGCGATAAAATGGCCGCAATCCGGACGGCGTATCGTGCGCATCTTGCACACATGGTGACCCTGATAGGGGAACCTGACGCGGACAGCCGGGCCGACGCCTTGATGGCGTTCGAAACGGAAATAGCGAAGCTCCACTGGTCGCGGGTCCAAAGCCGCGACGTCGACAAGGTCTACAACAAGACCACCCTCGCTAAATTGATGGCGGACGCGCCCGGGTTCGACTTCGCCGCCTATTTTGCCGCGATCGGGATCAAACCCGCCGACATGATTGTCGCCCAGCCCAGCGCCATAGCGGGGGAGGCGGCACTCATCGCGAACACCCCCCTTCGGGTTCTGAAGGATGCGCTGCTTGTGCGAAGCGTCCACGCATACGCCGATTTCCTCCCCGACCGTATCGGGGAGGAGGATTTCGCCTTCTACGGAACGATTCTGGCCGGCACGCCAATGCGGCTGGAACGCTGGAAGCGGGGCATCGACTTTCTCAAGGGAGCCTTGGGAGAGGAGGTCGGGAAGGCCTATGTCGCCCAATATTTCCCGCAGGAAACCAAGGCTGCGATGGATGAGTTGGTCCAGAATGTGATCGCGGCCATGGGGCGCCGGATCGACCGGCTGACCTGGATGAGTGATGCCGCAAAAATCCGGGCTCGCCGCAAGCTGGCCGCGTTCACGGCCAAGATCGGTTATCCAGACAGATGGCGCGACTATTCGGGCCTCAGGATCAAGGCGAACGACCTGTTTGGTAACGCGCTCCGCGCCAGCCAGTTCGCCTTCGACTACCTGGTGGGCAAGCTCGGCAAGCCGATCTATCGCTGGGAATGGGGTATGACGCCCATGGAGATCAACGCCTACGCCAATTTCGGCAAGGTGGAGATCGTCTTTCCTGCCGCGATCCTGCAACCGCCCTTTTTCGATCCCCATGCCGATCCGGCGGTCAACTATGGCGCGATCGGCGCGGTGATTGGTCATGAGATCAGCCATCATTTTGACGACCAGGGTTCAAAATATGATGAGACGGGCAAGCTCAACCAATGGTGGAGTGAGGCCGACGTCGCCGCCTTCAAGGCGCTCAGCGGACGTCTTGTCGAGCAATTCGACCGTTATGAGCCCTTTTCCGGTGTGCATGTGAAGGGGGCGATGACCCTGGGTGAGAATATTGGCGATCTGGCAGGTCTGGCCGTTGCTCTCGACGCCTATCATGCGTCACTGGGCGACAAACCGGCGCCGGTCATCAACGGAAAGACAGGCGACCAGCGCTTCTTTCTCGGATGGGCGCAGGTGTGGCGGATCAAATATCGGGAGGCCGCTCTGCGCCAGCGGCTCGTCACGGATTCCCATTCGCCCGCGGAATACCGAACCTCCACGGTTCGAAACTTTGATGAGTGGTATGCCGCGTTCAATCCCGAACCCAGCGAGAAGCTCTATCTTCCGCCCAAGGACCGGGTCAAAATCTGGTGATTTCATCGAAGGCCGGGGTAATGCCCGGCCTTGTAATGGGGGGTGTCAGCGGCCAATCTCAGTCACGATGCCAGTCGCTCTTGGCAAATTTCCTTCACCAACTCTTGCAACACAGTAATGCGTTCACAAAGCCATTCCAGTTCTTCGGCCGTAATTTTGTAATGCTCCGAGTACCGGGCGTTTACATAAGCGCCGCGTAGCAATTCAAAGCATCGCTTGGAGAACTTTGTATCGCGTGGCCACGCTGCAATTAACCTAGAATCCAGTTGTTCGCATCGAGATCTCAGAAAGTTAAGTTTATGAGACTTTGGAGAATACTGCTGCAGGACGAGTAGGAGGCAATGGTACAGTTGTTCGGTCGCCTGATGAAGCTCGAACGCGGCTTTATTATTCCAACCGCGTCCGGCGGCGTCTTTACCGTGCTCAAGAAACTGTTCAGCGCTGGGGAACCACTTATCGAAGTTCGCTTGGGCCTCAGATCGTGCTTCGTCCTCGGATAGAATGGCCGGTTGCTCGAATGGATGGTCAGGCGCTTCATAAAGCGCAATGCCATCGCGTAGAATGTCCTTGAAGAATGGGCGGCCCTTCTTCAGTTGTTTGTTCACGTCGGTCAGGCTGTGCGTGATGATGTTTGCTGGCGCGCTCAGTTTTTTGGAGATCGTGTGGGCCCGGAGCAGGTGATCCTCCGCCTTGGTCCAATATTCGAGGGGATCGGCAAGCTCCTCGTGGTTCACGACAATCAGAACATCATAATCAGAAAAATAGCCCCCGACCGGGTCTTCGACCCAATTGCCGCGCGCATAAGATCCAAAGAGAATGATCTTGAGAATGCGGCCTGCCTTGCGATGCGGCGCGTTCCGCCCGGCGATCGTGTCCTCGAACTCCTCGAACAATATACGGCGGATTTCGCCCAGCTCCTGCTGTTTGCGTTCGGGTAGATGGTCGAGGGACGTCTTCATGGCCGCAGATTCCCTCCTTGGCGCGGAAAAGCCAAGAAAAATTTGCGCCTTGCATCGATCCGGCGGCTTGGTGGCCATCGCATTCCAGTGGCTCACAGCACTCGATGTCCCAGCGTTTCAGGCCGTTCGCACATCCCGAATCATCCGCCGGCGGCGAGGCCGCTTCGTCGCAAGTCGGCATTTAGCTGCGGAGTTTCCGCAGCTAAATGCCGAATCTGCGCAGCTAATTGGCGGAAAACGCGCAAATTGCTGCGCAGAGCGAGCCAAGCCATTATTTTTTCTTCGCTTTGTGCGGTGCAATTAGACAGCCGCGTCGGCTGCGCTATGGAGAGGATGTCGGGTGCCGTGAAACAGGACGCGTATCCCATGGGCCGGGGGATCGGCGGGCTTTTGGCTTGGCCGGTCGGCAGCGGTGCGACGTCCAAATAACGGGTCCTGGTACAGGATTTCCAACACCCGACCCCTTTTCCCAAGGCCTTGCCAGCGGATTCCTGATGCAGGAGTCTTCTTCCTGCCGTCGGGAGGCCGATGGCGGGGCGTGGAAACCCCTGTACCGAAGATCGGCGAGCCAGGCTTTGCAGTGGCATGCCCGATCCATGCGCGCGCACTTTGCGCGACGCGCCGGCATGGAGCCTTTCCTTCGCCGTCCTCATGGGACGGCGCGCCCTTGGTAATGCGAGGAAAGGCGCGGGTAATGACCGGCGAGCGAGGGAAAATGCCGTGGCTATCAGGGGGTAGCCGCCAGGATGGGATGGTCGATCGGCTGTACCGCAATCATGCGGGCTGGCTGCTTGGGAGGCTGCAACGCCGATTTGCAGGCTCAGGCCTGGAGGCGGAGGATCTGGTGCAGGACACCTATATAAGGGTGGCGCGCTATAGCGAAGAGGAGGCGGAGCACCGTCCCCGCGCGCTGCTGCTGCGGATCGGGCTCAACCTCGCCTTCGACCAGATGCGCCGCAACAAGACGCGACCGGCGCCGATGGCTGCAAATGATCCCGATCCTTCCTGGAACATCGCGGACTGGGGGGATCAGGAATATCTGCTTGGGCTGAAACAGGCGATCGTCTCCTTGCCACCGGATCTGCGGACGGTCTTTCTTTTGTCGCGGTTCACACGCATGACGAATGTGGATATCGCAAAAAGGCTGGGAGTCTCGGTCAAGACCGTCGAGGGACGGTTGAGCAAGGCGCTTATATTGTGTGCACAATGGCTGTCGGACTGAGGGCAGGGATGACGATGGGCAGGGAAGAGGACAAGAAGATTGAAGACGACGCAGCCCAATGGGTTGCGCGCTTCAACTCCCGCGTCGCGGACAGGAACGAGCTCCAGCAATTTTTCGCCTGGAAGAAGGATCCGCGCCATGCTGCCGCCTATGAGCGGGTAAACCGGCAATGGGAAAGCGCGCAGAAGCTCGGAAGAGACCCGCAGATCGCCTGCCTGGTCGATGACGCGATCGAGCGAACCGCGCCGCGGCCCGCCATCCACCGGCCGATCTTATGGGTGGCAGGTGCGGTCATTGCCGGCGCCATGGCGCTTGGCACATTCCTTCTCTGGCCGGTGGCGATCCATTATGAAACCGGCATTGGCGAGCAGCGCCTGGTTCGCCTGGAGGACGGCACGAGCCTCCATCTCGATAGCGCCAGCGCGGTCGACATACGCTTTTCGTCCGGGCATCGCCGCGTCGCCCTGATCAGCGGCCGGGCGCTGTTCGAAGTTGCACATGACAAGAGCCGCCCCTTTGACGTCGACGCGGGCGCGGCGACTGTCAGGGCGCTTGGCACCCGTTTCGAGATCGACCGCCAGCAGTCGGATGCCCATATCCTGCTGATCGAGGGCAAGGTCCGGGTGGATGCCGCGCAATGCCCGTCCGGCAATTGCACCGACCAGTTGCTGCCCGGCGACATGGTGATGGCGAGGGAAGCGGGGCTTGGCGTAAAAGAGCGGGGTGATGTCGAGGCGATCACCTCCTGGACCACCGGCCGGCTCCAGTTCCAGGGCCGCTCGCTCGCCGCCGCGGTCGATGAGGTTAATCGCTATTCCAGGGCGCCGATCATCCTGGAAGCCCCGGATCTCGCGGAGGAGCGCGTCAATGGCGGATTTGCCGTGGGCGACCGCGATGCCTTCATCCGCGCCGTGACCGCGCTCTATCCGCTGCGCGCGGAGCCGCAAGCCAATGGCGCGATTCGGCTGGTTCCTGACCCTGCCCGATCCTGACATAAAAATTTCACATATTGTCCAGGGTTACCCCCTTTCCCTTACGTTACAGAAATAGGCGACAGGGAAAGGCGGGAGGCCCGCCCCTCGGTCCGCCGGACCAGCAGGGGAAGGGAAACCATGACAGCCAGGAACGTCCATCGAACGCAGCCGCATAAACGGGTGAGGCCCGCACAGCGCCGCGGCCTGCTCCTGTGTGCGGCCTGGGCGCTGACGACCGTTCCCGCGATTATGCCTTTGGCTCATGCGCAGGAGGCGCGTCAGTATTTCGACATCGCGGCGGGATCGCTCGACCAGGCGTTGCAGCGCTATATGGTGCTGACCGGCCGCCAGATCCTATACCGTAGCCAGCTGGTGGAGGGACGCCGGGCCAACGCGGTTGTGGGATCGATGGATGCCAACAAGGCATTGCGCAAGTTGATCGGCGGCTACCCGATCACCGTCAGCCACCAGGGTCGCAACGTCTATGTGCTCTCGCCCCGAGCCGCGCCGCCGCCGCAAGGAAAGGCGCAGTCCCAGCCTCGGCCCGCGCCCCAGCGCCCGCCCCAGGTGATGGTGCCTCGTCCAAAGCCCGTTCGCGCGCCGGACATGGTGGCTGAAAACATTGTCGTCACCGGCACCAATATCCGCTCGTCGGCGCCCCCATCCTCGCCGGTGATCAGCATGACCGGCACGGACATCGCCCGCTCGGGCGCCGGCACGGTCGCGGAGGCGCTGGCGCTGTTGCCGCAGAATTTCGGCGGCATGGCCAATGAGGATACGAGCCTCACCGGCTCGGATCGCGTCAGCATCAACCCCGGCCTTGGGTCGAGCATCAACCTGCGCGGTCTTGGCTCGGACGCCACCCTGACCCTGGTGAATGGCCGCCGCACGGCCGGTGCGGGCGGGAAGGGGGATTTCACCGACCTCTCCAGCATCCCGGCGGTCGCGGTCGAGCGGGTGGAGGTGCTCGCCGATGGCGCGTCCGCCCTCTACGGCTCGGACGCGATCGGTGGCGTGGTGAACATCCTGCTGCGCAAGGACTTCGAAGGCGCCGAAAGCCGGCTGCGGCTGGGCACGGTGACGCGCGGTGGCAGCGAGGACATCATCGCCGGACAGGTGGTGGGCGCCGGCTGGGCGACCGGCCATATCATCGCGGCCTATGAATATCAGCATCGCGGGCGCCTCCCCGGTTCCGCGCGCAAATATACGCGCTCGGCCGACCTTCGGCCGCTGGGTGGGCATGATTATCGCCAATATTTCTCGGTGCCCGGCACGATCGTGGTGCTCGACCCGGTGAGCCGCACCTATGTCCCTGCCTATGCCATTCCCGATGGACAGGATGGCACGGACCTTGAACCGGGCGACTTCCTGCCCGGTGCCAGCCTCTCCAGTCCGCGCGCCCATGTCGACCTGCTCTCGAAGCAGGATCGCCACAGCCTGTTCGTGAGCGGTGAGCAGGAATTGACCACCGGCCTCACCTTCTATGCCGAGGGCCGCTATTCCGACCGCAAATTCGATGCGAATTCGCAGCCATCGCTCACCATCATGAGCGTGACCCGCGCCAATCCCTGGTTCGTCTCGCCCACCGGCGGCTCGTCGGTCGCGATCGCCTATGATTTTGGCCGGGACATCGGCCCGATCCTGACCAGCGGGCGGGTGCGCAGCCATTCCGTGACTGCAGGCGTCCGCGCGGAACTGGGCGGTGACTGGCAGGTCGACGCTTATATGTCGCACGCCCGCCAGGTCGATCGGCAGCTCAGCGATCACCTCCTCAACAGCAGCGCGCTCAATGAAGCGCTGGGCCTCACCGCCGATAATCCGCTCACCGCCTATAGCGTGGCGCGGGACGGCTATTTCAACCCCTTTGGCGATGGTAGCAGCAACAGCGCCGCCATCACCGATTTCATCGGCAGCGGCTTCATCCGCCAACGCTACAGCAGCGAATTGCTGAACGGCAGCCTGATTGCCGACGGCACGCTGTTTGATTTGCCCGGCGGGCCGCTGAAACTCGCCTTCGGGACCCAGGCGCGCGAGGAGCATTTCTCCCGTTCGATCCAGACCTTCGCCTCGGGCGTCACGCCGCCAGCGCCGGTGAGGGCGAAGGCGAACCGGACGATCGTGGCGGTCTTTGGCGAACTGGCCGTGCCGCTGGTCGGCCCTGGCAATGCGCGCCCGGGTGTTGAGCGCCTCGACCTGTCGCTCGCGGTCCGCCATGAGCGTTATTCCGATTTCGGCTCCACCACCAATCCCAAGATCGGGCTGGTATGGGAGCCGATGCAAGGTTTGCAGCTGCGGGGAAGCTGGGGCACGTCGTTCCGCGCGCCCGCGCTCCCGGAGATTTTCGATCCGTTCCGCGTGTCCTATACGCAGCTCCCGACCACGGGTGGCGGCAACCTGCCGGTCCTTACCCAGCGCGGAGGCAATCGCGACCTCGAACCGGAAAAGGCCAAATCGCTGACCCTGGGCTTCAAGGTCCAGCCCAAGGCCGTGCCCGGCTTTGGCTTTGAAGCGAGCTATTTCCAGACGCGCTTTTCGAACAGGATCGGCCAGCCAGTCACCGAGAATATCCTCCAGGCGCTCACCAATCCGATCTACGCGCCCTATGTGACGCTGATCGATCCCGCGCATAACGCCGCCGATCTCGCCCGCGTGCGGGAACTGCTCGCGGTGCCGGGATCGAGCGTGCCGACGACCTTCGCGCCGGAATCCTTCCGCGCGATCATCGACGGGCGCTATGTCAACTCCGCCCGGGTGGACGTGCGCGGCGTCGATCTCCTGGTGCGTCAGAGCCTCACACTGGGTTCGAACCGGCTCAACCTCTCGGTCAACAGTACGATCCTCATAGACTATAAGGATCAACTGACCCCGGCTTCGCCGATGATCGAGCGAGTAGGAACGTTGGGCAATCCGGTCGATTTCCGCCTCCGCGGAACACTCGACTGGGCGCGGGGCGATGTCGGGGCGACGCTCTCGCTCAACCATGTCGGCCCCTATACCGACAATATCAGCGTACCGGCTCGGCCGATTTCCTCCTGGAACGGAGTCGACCTGCAATTGCGCTATGAACCGCGGGCGGCGGAGGGTTGGCGCAAGGGGCTGAGCCTGGCTGTTACCGTGCAGAATCTCTTCGACCGCGACCCGCCCTTTGTCGACCGGAATCTCGGCTTTGCCTATGATCCGGCCAATGCCGATGTGCTGGGCCGCTTCGTATCGATGCAGGTGAAAAAGCGATGGTAGCGCGGCGCGGCTAGGCCGCCGCTTCCCTCACTCCTTGACCATCAGGAATCCATGACATGCGTTTCCCATGGCTGGCGGCGCTATGCCTGGCTGCGGCCAGCATCGCCGACGCACGCCCCTATGGCGTGGACGATATGCTGCGCGTGGAGAGCTACGGGCAGGCGCTGATCGATCCCGACGGCCGGTGGGCGGTGATCGATCGCTATCGCCGCTATGACAGCGCCGCGAGCTACCGCTATGACGGCTTTACCCGGCGGGGGCTGGGGGTCGTGATGCGTCTCGACCTTCAGCATGGCAGTCGTCTTGAACCGCTTTTCCCGCAGGACGACGGCGCGGGCTATTGGATCGCCAGCCTGTCGCCGTCGGGCAAGCGCCTGGCGGTCTTCCGGCTAAAGGACGAGACGTTGTCGCTGGGGATCGTCGAAATGGCGACGCGGGACGTGCGCTGGCTCCCCCAGCATCCCGCGACCTCTTTGCTGCATCCGGCACCGGACTGGCTGGGCGACCGCCACTTGGCGATGCTTGCAGCGGACAGCTTGGCGCTGCCCTGGCCGTTCGCGGCCGGCAGCCGCTACCAGGCCGAGGTCATCCCGCTCTGGGCGCGCACGGCGCAGGGGCAGGAGCCGGGAGTCTCGGTCGTCGGCGGCAAGGGTGAGGCTGCGCCGGTTCCGCAACGCCGGCTTGTGATGATGGATGTCGAGACCGGACGAACGACCCAGCTTGCCGAGGGGCCGATTGCGGACGTCGCTATCTCTCCAGATGGCGCCTCGCTCGCGCTGCTCCGCGAGGGACCGGAGACGGTCATCCCGTCCAATGTCCCGGTGCGGTCGAGCGATCAGAACCGGCAATATCGGCTTTCGATCCTATCCATCCGGGGTGGGTCGGAACGCCAGGCCTGCATTGGCTGCGACATCCAGCCTGGTTTCCTTGAGTGGGCACCCAAGGGCGATCGGCTGATGTTCTATGCGCGCAAACCCGGCGAAGATTGGGTCAATGGGGAGCTTCGGCTGTTTGACGCGCGGACCGGCCAAAGTGGTCCCGCGCTCAAAGGCGTGACGCCCTTCCTGCCACCCGATGACAGCGGCGTGCGATTGGTGCGCGCGGGTTGGTGGGGAGAGGTTCCGCTCGTTTTTGGCCAGCGCGGCGCGGAGCCGAAGCGCTGGATTGGTCCGCGTGCCGCCGTTGCAATCGACAACGCGCTGGAGCGGCTGCCCTGCCAGCCACCGGCGCTGCAGGCGGGGAGCGCCCGACTGCTCCTCGCCTGCCCGGAGGGGCTTTGGACGATCGACCGCACTGGAAAGTCCAGAAGGATCATCGCCGGCGAGCCAGTCGTGATGCCGCGATCGGCGAGCGAGAGCTTCGACATCGGCATTCGTGCCCAGCATCGATCAATCACAGCCATCAGTGACGACGCCCCCATTTTCATCCCGCAGGGTTCAGAGGCGCAGCTTGGTTGGCCGGATGCGCTAATGCGCAAGGTCGAGACCGCAGACTTTCCGATCACACGCCTGCTCGCCGGCAACAGGCGTGGCGGCATCGCGCTCTGGGTCGCGCGCGATGGCCGGGGTGTCGGCCGGCTCATGGCCTCAGGGCCGGCCGGCATTCGCGAGATCGATCGGATCAATGCGCATCTGGCGGACATTGATTTGCCGGACATGCGGCCCCTGACCAACGCTGCCACGGGCCTGGCGGATTGGCTGATCCTGCCACCGGGACCAAGCGGAAGGCAGTTGCCTCTGGTTGTCGTGCCCTATCCGGGTTCGACCTTCACCAAGGACCGGCCACCGGCCCTTTCGCCTGATATGGTGACCGCCCCTGTCAATCCGCTGCTGCTCACCAGCTTGGGTTACGCGGTCCTGATGCCCAGTCTTGTCGATCAGCGGGATGGCATGGATCGCGGCGCCACACTTCGCGCGCAGGTCGAGCAGGCGGTTGATCGGGCCATTGCGACGGGCCTGGTCGATGGTGAGCGGATGGGGATCTATGGCCACAGCTTCGGCGGCTACACCAGCCTCAAGATTGCCACGCAAAGCCATCGCTTCCGCGCCTATATCGCCAGCGCGGCACCTTCTGACCTTGCGCTTCAGCATGGCACGCTGTCGCCGTCTGACCGGGTTGCTCTGGAGGAGGGGTTTCCGCTGACGGTGGGTTTTGGTTGGGCCGAAGGCGGGCAGGGGAGTATGCAGACGGGGCCGCAGGCAGCGCCAGAGCGCTACCGCTTGAGCAGTCCCTATTATCAGGTCGGCGCCATCAGCGATCCGGTGCTCCTCATTCACGGTGATATCGATCCGGTACTCGCCATCAATTCCGAGAGGATGTTCACGCAGTTGCACCGTCGCGGCCGCGACGTGACCTTGCTGCGCTATTGGGGCGAGGCGCATAATCTCCGCAGCCCCGGCAATATCCGAGATATGTGGCAGCATATTGCCGCTTGGCTCAGCGATCGGCTGGCGGTCGGAGGAAGCCTCATGCCCAGCGCTGCGCCCACAATTCCATCGCCACCAGCGTTGCAATCAGCGAATGATCGCCGCGCCAGAGCAGCGCTTCTGGGTCCAGCATCGACTCCAGCGCCGCGCGGTCGATAATGTTCTGCCGCACCAGATGACCCTCGCGCAGCATCGGCCCCAGCCGGTCGAACTGGAGAGCGATGGCCCGGCTGTAGAAGCCTGTGGCTTCACCCTTGGTACGACGCTCGCGCACCGCTTGCGGAAGCCAGTCGGCCAGAACGTCGCGGGCGCCGCCTCGGTCGCGCTCGTCGGGAACCAGCTCCCATGTCGGCACGCGCAGGCAATGTTCGATTACCGGTTGCGACAGCATGGGATGAGCAAGGCGCAGGCCAGCGGACGTGAGCGTCGGTGCGTGGAAGATCTGGCAATTGGAGAGCATAGCGATCTGGAGGCGCCTTCCCGGCGGGAGCCGCTCTGCCTCCACCATCCAGGGATGGCTCGGCAGACCCGCATCCAACTGGGCACGCAGCTGCGGTCCGGCCAATGCCGGCTGGAAATTGGCTGCCGCACGCATGGGGAGCGGGCGCAGTGATCGCCAGAGCGAGGACCAAATGGACCGGTCGGTCGATGCAGCGCTGGCGGCTAGCAGGCGCCAATAGGTTGGCCCAGGCCCTTTGGCGCGCAGTCGGTCAGCCGCGATGTGGGGACCGCGTGGCTGGAACAGCACCGCGTCGCCGCCCTGGCCGCTCAATATCGTCGTGGCACCGACATGGTCGGCCGTGCGCACCGATGTCTGGTCGGCGACAAGGTCGAGACCATAGACAAGCGGCTGCTCCGGTCGCGATCGCTCCAAATGGGCGAGATAGTCGATCTCGCCAGGATGAATGCCGACCTCCACCAAAGGCACGTCCCAGTGACCGGCGACCGCGTTGGCAAAGCGGCTCTCTCCGCCTCCGGTCGCACCCGGCACGAGATTGAGCGCGTGGATTTCCGGCCGGTCTTTCCGCCGGGCAAGTCCGCCCAGAATGAGGGAAGAATCAAGGCCACCCGACAGTTCGATGGAAACCGGGCTGGAGCCATTGGCCCAACCGGCAATGCAATTGGCGAGCACGCGCGGGAGATCGGCAAGGGGCGCCGCGTCCTGGCGGGCGACCGCCGCCGGCGACCAGATGCCCTGCGTGATGATGGCGTCCTTGCCGATATGATAGATGGTGCCCGGCAGGGGGATGGTGACATCCGTCAGCGCGCTCAGGCTTCCCACCCGTTCGGGCAATGCCGTCAGTGTTGCGAGCGCCGACCAGTCGATCGCGGGTGGCACGCCAACACTGTCGAGCAATGCGTCGGGCAGGCCGCCCGTGATCAGCGTCAGACCGTCGACCTTCCAGATATAGGCGCGCAGCGCCCCCGACGGATCGCGCATAAAGCTTGTCTGTTGGCGTTCCGGATCGTGAATGAACGCGACATAGCGGCCCCAGCACAGCCGGGTGAGAACGGACATCGCTTCGATGGGATCGGTGGAGGCTTCCAGCGCGGCGGGCAGTGAGTCCTTCGGCAGCGTTCCCGGCAGCAGGGAGCCGAGCACCTGGGTTCTGCCCTCACGCGCAGCATGCAAGGCCCATCCTGGGTGCGGAGGCCTCACCAGCAACAGGAAACCGGGGTCGTCGGCCAGCACCATGAGATCGGGAAGGCGCGAGCGCAGCGCACCGGCAATGGTCCGGGCGCGCTGCGCCGTCGAGGAACCCGATGGCGCCAGGAGCGCGCAGAAACGCAAGGGATCAGAAGCGTGCAATGGGATCGTACCAGCGGACATGATCGGCCCAATCGTTGAGGACACGCCCCTGCCATTCGACCCAGCAATGGGCTTCGAAGGGATAAGTGCGAACGCCGAAAATCCATTCCGCAGCGATACCGCGCTTGCGCAGGATGCGGATCAGCAACCAGGATTGGACGAAGCAACGGCCGCTGCGCGGCAGGAGAATGCGCAACTGCCGGAAACGCTGCACGAGACGCGCGACCCCGGCATCATCCAGCCTGACTTTCGGTGCGACGCGGATCGGGCGGCGCAGCAGTGACTTGCGGAAAAGCCGATAGTGCACGAGCCCGAGGACCATGGCTGGAATGAGAGTCAGGCTGGCAAGGGTGTCGCCGCGCGGCGGCATGCCATCGATCGGCCATGTCGGATCGAGGATGGTCGGAACATGGTCGTCCACTTCGCACAGCAGTTCCGCATCGACCAACTCGCGGATGACGGGATTGGCGCGATCATGGTCATCCCCGCGAAGGCCAAGGATGACATCTTCGGCATCCGCGCCCTGGAGACAGAAATAGCTGTCGTCGGAAAGGTCGAGGAGAATGAGGTCCCTGCCGACATCGGCGGCTCGGACATGGGGCGCAGTTGTCAGTGGCATGGAAAGAAGACCCCCTGAAATGGGGAGCGGCGTCGAACAGGGGCCGCTCCCGTTGAAGATTAGGGCCAGCAGAGCACGGGCATGAATTCTTCGCTCTCGCCCATCTGCGTGATCGCAAGGGTATTGCGCGAAACGCTGCCGAGGCGCCGAAGGCGCAGAGACTGTGGCTTGGTCATCACAAACCTCCTTGGGGTTATGAAGGTCATCGTCCCGACGACGGGCCGCGAAGGGCACAGTGCGCCGAGCTATTCCAGGAAAGGGAGGAGCGACCTTCAAAAGGAAGGCCGCTCCCGATGGGGGTCAGGCGTAGGACAGGACGGGCAGGAATTCCTCCTGTTCGCCCGTCTGGACGATCGCCTTGGTGTCGCGGGAGACGCTGCCGAGGCGCCGCAAGCGAACGGTCTTCACTTTGGTCATCACGAACCTCCTTCATTGAAAGTGCCGAACATCGGCACACTCATGAGGCGCCCCGGCCCCACGCTATTCAAATGATATTGCGTCTATTTTCATTGAGTAGCCGATCGCGCGAGGGAATCGTGCCGCCGCGCGATTTCGAGGGCGGCCTTGCGCCGTCGGTTATAATAGGCGTTGGTGAAACGCTGCAGGAGCCGCCTGTCGCCTGCGCCAAGGATGGCCAGAAACTCGGAAGACTCAGCCGCAATGTCGAACATCGTCGCTTCTGCCGGTTGCACGGGTGCGAGCCGCGCATCGAGATTGGCGGCGATGAGGCAGAGGAGCGAGTTCGCGGTCTGGCCGGCCAGCGTTACCAATATGGTCCCGCTGTCGAACAGCGTTTCCTCAGCGCCATTGGCCGCGATGTTAGCGGAGAGCACGACAGGTTCGTTCAAAATCGAAACTGCCGTGCTCTGTGCAACTGCGTAGAGTTCGCTCAATTCAACCGGGCCAAGCCGGGGTACGAAGTATCCAAGGCCCCGTCGTTCTTCGAGCAGGCCTTCGCCCGCGAGCCGGGCCATGGCCTCGCGAACCGGCGTTGGACTGAACTTGCAGGTTTCCGCGCAACGGGCGACCGAGACATGCTGGCCTTCTGGCCAGTAACGTTCACGTAATGCCTGACGGATGGCTTTATAGGCCTGTAGATACGCCCTGTCTTCTGAGGTGCCCATGAACATTCTGCGTCCCTTCCAAGTCGGAATCATGGAAGTTGCGGGCATGCAAGCCGCTGGCGAGGAAAATTTGATCCATATGGGGCATAATGGTGCAGATTATCGATATTGGGGTCCAAGTCCGCAGCTATTTGCCGATTTCCCGCGGCTATTTGCGCATTTTGCGCCATAAAATGGCGCGGATTCGGCAATTAGCCGACCTCATTGAAAATCAAGGGTTTATTTGTGCCTGATTTTCTGGTTTTCTTGTGAAACTGACGTTGCTCCCTGTCAGCGTCGGGCCAGCCGGGCTGCACGGGAAAGATGCGGAGATGAGAGAAAAAACGACCGAAGAGACGCACGACGTGGAATTGATCGCCAAGGCCATGCGCATGATCCGTACGGACCGTCGATTGAAGCCATCCGATGTTGCGAAGGTGATGGGTCTCCCCGTGCGTTCCTATGAGCATCTGGAATCCGGCAAGGGACGGATCAGCTATGAGCGGGTCAGTCTGTTCGCCGAAGCTACGAGCAGCGATCCCGATGCGCTCTGGTCCGTTCTCCAACTTGGGTCGCCTGAATTTGCCCTGCGCTGCGCTGACAACAAGCTCATGAGCATCATGGTGTCCTGTCTTCGCGAATTGAACGAGGAACTGGGCGACGATTTGATATTCCTGGAACCTGGCACCGCCATCGGAGCCATGTCCAAGGTCTGCAAGGAACTGGTCGCCAACGTCCGCCAGCGCGACACTTATGCCGAGAAGTGGCTTGAGCTACAGAAAGGCAAATCGCGTAAGTCCGCACCCTTGTCGGTAGGAGTGAGAAAAGGGCGGCTTGCCGAGACTTGATGGGACCATCACCGTCTCGGCGCATCTGATTGTCGGACGAGCAAGTCAAACCGCAATGGGCTGTTATGAACAATTACATTCCCAGATTGGGTGTGAGAAGCTGCAGTTGCCGCGCATTTAGTAAGCGGGGTCTGACGCTTCCAAT
>NZ_LFCT01000021.1 GCF_008692605.1 Sphingobium estronivorans | reverse complement strand
TATGGACGGCGGGGTGTTCCAACGCCTCTGCACTGCCGCTTGACAGGGGCATCTCTTCTATATTACCCACGAGTAACATTCGCGATAAAGAGCGTGGGAGAGATGCGGTGACACAGGGCGAACCAGACCAAAGCGTAGCCTTGCTCGCGGTCGAGGGGGAAGTGGCGACCATCACGCTGAACCGGCCCGAGGCGTTCAACGCCATCAACTATGACATGGCCGTTCGGCTCAAGACCCTCGCGGCGGAGGTCGATGCGCAGCCGTCGGTCAAGGTGGTGGTGATCCGCGGCGCGGGCAAGGCCTTTTGCGGCGGCGGCGACATCCGCCATTTCATCGACCATCTCGACGACATCGGCACCTGCATCCGCGATCTGCTGGTCCCCTATCATGAATTTCTGGTTCGCATTCATGCCATGCCCAAGCTGGTTCTCGCCAGCGTGCACGGATCGGCGGCTGGGGCTGGCCTTTCGCTGGTGTCGATGTGCGATTTCTGTATCGTGGCGGACGATGCGAAATTCGTGCCGGCCTATGCGAAAATCGGCGTCTCGCCCGATGGCGGCGGAACCTATGGATTGGCGCGGGCAATCGGGCAACGGCGGGCGTTGCAGGTTCAGCTGGACGGCAGCGCATTTTCCGCAGGGCAGGCGGAAGCCTGGGGGCTTGCCTCGAAACGGGTGCCTCCTGCGGAGTTGGCCCGGGCAACGGCGGACTATGCCGCGCAGCTTGCCCGCACGAGCGCGGAGGCCATCGCGAACACGAAGCGCTTGCTGCGCGCCGGGGAACGGGCGACACTCGAAGATCATCTGGTCGATGAGATGGAAAGCCTGATCCGTTGCATGGGAAAGCCTGACTTTGCGTCCGCCATCGGCCGCTTTGTCGACAAGGGTTAGGGGAATGTCATGCCACGGTTCGCGTGGCGGTCTTCATATTGAAGAATGGATGCTATGAGCGACAAGATAATCCGTATCGGGGGCGCAAGCGGTTACTGGGGCGAAGCGGCCTTTCCTACCGAACAACTGCTGAATGCGGGACCGATCGACTATCTCATCTACGATTATCTGGCCGAGATCACCATGGCGATCATGGCGCGCGCGCGCGCGGCCGACCCCGGGAAGGGATATGCCGAGGATTTCCTGACGCGCGCGATGTTCCCCAATCTCGCCCGGATCGCGGAAAAGCAGGTCAAGATCCTCTCCAACGCCGGGGGCATCAATCCGCGAGTCTGCGCGGAGCGCCTGCGCGCGGAAATCGCGCGCCAGGGTCTGTCGCTGCGCGTGGCGGTTGTGGAGGGCGACGATCTGATCGGCGCTCCGGCGACGGCGCATGCGCAGCAGGGCTTGCGGGACATGTTCTCGGGCGCGGCCTTTCCCCCGGTCGAGCAGATGCTCAGCGCCAACGCCTATCTGGGCGCCTGGCCCATTGCGAACGCGCTGCGGGCGGGCGCGGACATCGTCGTGACCGGCCGCTGCGTCGACAGCGCGCTGGCACTGGCCGCCGCCATCGCCAGTTTCGGCTGGACCGACCAGGACTTCGACAGGATGGCGCAGGCCAGCCTGGCGGGCCACCTGATCGAATGCGGCCCGCAGGCGACCGGCGGGAATTTCACCGACTGGCGCGACGCTGGCGACATTGCCGGGATCGGCTATCCGATCGTTGAAATGACCGAGGATGGACATTTCACGATCGGCAAGCCCGCCGGCACGGGCGGCGTCGTCAATCGCGGCACGGTCGCGGAGCAGCTGATCTACGAGATCGGCGATCCGCAATCCTATCTGCTGCCGGACGTCGCCTGCGACTTCAGCCAGGTCGTCATCGACGACCATGGCGACGGCCGCGTGTCGGTCAGCGGCGCGCGCGGGCGGGCGCCGGGCGAAAGCTACAAGGTCTGCGCCACGTGGAGCGACGGCTTCAAGGCAGGCATGTTGATCAACTTCATCGGCATCGAGGGACGGGCGAAGGCGGCGAGCTTTGCGGAGGCGGTGTTTGCGCGGGCGCGGCGGGCGCTGGCCGAACTCGACCTGCCGGCCTTCACCCAGGAGGAGGTCGAGATTTTCGGGGGGGCGAGCGCCCAATTCGACAATGTCGACGAAATCACGGTCAAGATTGCCGCGAAGCACGGTTCGGGCAGGGGCGCGGGCCTATTGATCCGGGAGCTTCTGGGGGCGGTCCTTGCGACGCCGGCGGGGCTGGTGGTCTATACGGCGGGCCGGGCGAAACCCACCCCGGTGATCCGGCTCTTCTCCTATCTGCTGCCCAAGGCTTCGGTGCCGGTGAGCGTGGACATCGACGATGCGCAGGGCGGCGTCGCCCGGTCCGCCTATGTCCCGGCCCGCTTCGAAGCCGTCGATCCGCCCGTCCCGACCGGCATGCCCGCCGTGCCGCGCAGCGGCGAAGCGATGATCGAGGTCCCGCTCCACCGGCTGGCCTTCGGCCGCAGCGGCGACAAGGGGAACTGGGCCAATATCGGCATCATCGCCCGCGACCCCGCTTTCCTGCCCTGGATCAGCGAAAGCCTGAGCTGCGAACGCGTCCGCACCCTGTTCGGCTCTTTCGGCGTCGGATCGGTCGAGAGATTCTACCTGCCCGGTCCCGGCGCCATCAATTTCCTGCTGCGCGACGTGCTGGGCGGCGGGGGCATTGCCAGCCTGCGGCTCGACGCCCAGGGCAAGGCCTATGCGCAGATCCTGCTGGGTGCGATGATCGCCCTGCCTCAATCGCTGCTGGAGCAAGCATCGTGACGATATTCCGGAGCAAGGTCGATCCTCGGTCGGCGGACTTTTCGCGCAATCGCGCCTTCATGCTCGGCCGCGTCGAAGCGATGCGCGCGCTGGAAGGACGGGCGATCGCGCTGTCGGACAAGCGGCAGGCGCGATTTGCCGAGCGGGGGCAGATTCTCCCGCGCGAACGCCTCGCCCGTCTGGTCGATCCCGGCCTGCCCTTTCTGGAACTGTACAATCTGGCCAATTATCTGGTCGAGGACGCCAATCCCGAAACGAGCATCCCGGGGGCCAGCACGATCATCGGCATCGGCTATGTTTCGGGCGTGCGCACGCTGATCTGGGTCGACGACAGCGGCATCCGCGCCGGGGCGAACACCGACGGCACGCTGCCCAAGGCGCTGGGCGCGCTCGACATCGCGCTGAAGCAGAAGCTGCCGGTCATCCATATGGTCGAAAGCGCCGGGGCGAACCTGCTGGAATATAAGGTGGAGACTTGGGCGCGCTATGGCGGCGTCTTCTACCGTCTCGCCAAATTGAGCGCCGCCGGCATTCCGACGATCACCGTCCTGCACGGTCCCGCGACAGCGGGCGGCGCCTATATGCCGGGAATGAGCGACCATGTCGTCGCGGTACGCGACAATGCCATGGCCGCGCTCGCGGGCGGGGCGCTGGTGCGCGCCGCCACCGGCGAGGTCGTCGACGAGGCCGAACTGGGCGGCGGCGAGATGCATGCCATGGTTTCCGGCCTGGTCGAGCATCTGGCCGAGGATGACGACCATGCCATCGCGATCACCCGCAATCTGGTCGCCAGCTTCGACTGGCATCACCATTGCCCTTCGCCCCCCGCCATGGCCTTTGCCGAGCCGCTGTCCAGCCCCGAAGAACTGGCCGGCGTGGTGCCCGACGATCCCAAGGTCGCCTATGACGTGCGCGAGGTCCTGTGCCGCATTCTCGACGGGTCGGATTTCGATGAGCACAAGGCGCGCTTCGGTTCCGCCACCGTTTGCGCGACGGGGCGCGTCTTCGGCTTTCCCTGCGGCCTGATCGGCAATAACGGCCCCATCGACCCCGATGGCGCGGCCAAGGCCACCCAGTTCCTCCAGATGTGCGACCAGACGCAGCGGCCGGTCGTCTTCCTCCAGAATACGACCGGCTATATGGTCGGCACCATCTACGAGCAGGCGGGGATGATCAAGCATGGCTCGAAGATGATTCAGGCGGTGTCGAACATCCGCGTGCCGCGCATCACATTCTATATCGGCTCCAGCTACGGCGCGGGCAATTACGGCATGTGCGGCATTTCCTACCAGCCGGACTTCCTCTTTGCCTGGCCCAATGCGCGCACGGGCGTCATGGGCGGCGAACAGGCCGCGCGCACCATGTCGCAGGTCATGGCGCTTTCCGCCGGACGGCGCGGGGCGGCGGCCGACACGGACGATCTGCGGCGTCAGGAAGAGCATCTGACCCAGCATTTCGAACGGCAGGCGGACGCCTTCTACACATCCGGCCGCGTGCTCGACAATGGCGTGATCGATCCCCGCGACACGCGGACGATCCTCGGCTTCCTGCTGCAAACCTGCTGGGAATCGGGCCATCGCACACTCAATCCCAACAGCTTCGGCATCGCCCGCATTTAGGAGAAACAGGATGTCGACCTTGTCCCATAGCCCTGTCATCGAACTTGTCCGATCCGACGGCTGGCTGAAAATCCGGCTCAACCGGCCCGAATCCCGCAATGCCCTGAACGGTGACATGATCCGCGAACTGGTCGCGGCATTTCGGGCGGTTCGCGACGACCGCAGCGTTCGCGGCATTTCGCTGCGCGGCAATGGCGGCTTTTTCTGCGCGGGCGGCGACCTCAAGATGCTGCGCGCCATCGGCGGGATGGAGGCGGGGGAAGCGCGCGCCGCCGCGCTGGCCGTCAGCCGGGACGGTGCCGATCTTTTCCGGCTGGTGCGGGAGGCGCCGCAACCCGTCGTCGCGCTGATCGAAGGGCCTGTCATGGCCGGCGGCGTCGGCCTTGCGAGCGCCGCCGACTTTGCGATCTGCACGAAGGATGCGATATTCTCGCTGTCGGAGGCGGCGGTCGGCCTGGTTCCGGCGCAGATCGCCCCCTATGTCGTCCAGCGTCTGGGTTTCATCCGGGGCCGCCAGATGATGATCTCCGCCGCGCGGATCGACGCGGCCGAGGCCGTCGCCGTCGGGCTGGTCGACCGGATGGTCGAAGACGCCGCCGCGCTGGATGCGGCCGAAGCGGAGATGATGACGCGGCTCCGTCGCGCGGCGCCCGGCGCGGTCGCCAGTACCAAGGCGATGATCGATCTGGTCGGCAGGGAGCCGATGGACGGCTTTATCGACCGGGCGGCGGCCGCCTTTGCCGATGCAGTGACCGGCGAGGAGGGGCGCGAAGGCACCGCCGCGTTCGGCGAAGGGCGCAAGCCCGCATGGGCGCAGGCCTGACATGGTCTCCAACCTCCTCATCGCGAACCGGGGCGAGATCGCCTGCCGCATCATCCGCACCGCGCGCGCCCTGGGCGTGCGGACCGTCGCCGTCTATTCGGATGCCGACGCCGGCGCCCCGCATGTCGCCATGGCCGATCAGGCCGTCTGCATCGGCCCCGGCCCGGCCAGCCAGTCCTATCTCGATCCCGCGCGCCTGCTGGAGGCCGCGCGGCTGACGGGCGCCGATGCGGTGCATCCGGGCTATGGCTTTCTGTCCGAAAATGCCGCCTTTGCCCAAAGCTGCATCGACGCCGGGCTGATCTTCGTCGGCCCGCCCCCGTCCGCGGTCGAGGCGATGGGCAACAAGGCGCAGGCCAAACGCCTGATGATCGAGGCGGGCGTGCCGTGCATCCCGGGCTATGAAGGCGCGGAACAGGGTACGGCCGCGCTCGAACGCGAGGGGCTGGCCATCGGTTTTCCGCTGATGGTCAAGGCGGCGGCGGGCGGCGGCGGGCGCGGCATGCGACTGGTCGACGGTCCGGGCGAACTGGCGCTGTCCATCGACCTCGCTCGCAGCGAGGCGGCATCCTCCTTCGGTTCGGGCGAACTGATCCTGGAGCGCGCCATCGTCCGCCCCCGGCACGTCGAGATTCAGGTGTTCGCGGACATGCACGGCACCATCGTTCACCTTGGCGAGCGCGACTGTTCGGTGCAGCGCCGTCACCAGAAGGTGCTGGAGGAAGCGCCCGCTCCCGGAATTGGCGCCGAACTGCGCCGCGCGATGGGGGAGGCGGCGGTCAGCGCCGCGGCGGCGATCGGCTATGTCGGCGCGGGCACGGTGGAATTCCTGCTGGCGGAAGACGGCGCTTTCTACTTTCTCGAAATGAACACGCGGCTTCAGGTCGAACATCCGGTGACCGAGCAGGTGACGGGGCTGGACCTTGTCGCGTTGCAGATCGAGGTCGCGAGGGGGCGGCCGCTCGGCCTGACCCAGGACGCCGTGACGCTGACCGGTCATGCCATCGAGGCGCGGCTGTGCGCCGAGGACCCGAACCAGGATTTCCGACCGGCCTCCGGCCTGATCGAACGCTGGCGGCCTGTCTCGCGAGAGGGCGTGCGCATCGATGCGGGCATCGTCGAAGGGCAAGAACTGTCGAGTTTCTATGACTCGATGGTCGCCAAGGTCATCGGCTATGGCCCGACCCGCGCCATCGCGCTCGACCGGCTACGCTCGGCGCTCCGCGACATCGTCTTTGTCGGACCGCCCAGCAACGCCGAATTCCTGATCGCCTGCTGTGAAAAGGAGAGCTTCCGTCAGGGCCGGGCAACGACCGCCTTCATCGCCGAGGAATTCGGGCCGCAGGGCTTCCGCAGCGCGCCGCCGACCGACAGCGACTGGGCCGTCGCGGCGGCGGCCCTGACCTTTGGGGAGCATCGGTCGCAGCTGGACCGGGCAGGGTCGGTGCCCGCGCCCCTGATCGGCTGGTCGTCGGGCCGGGATCTGTCCCGCTCGATGATCCTGACGGCCGATGGCGAGGAGAAGACGGTGATCGTCCGGCCGATTGGCCCGGCGCATCTCGCCGCGACGGTCGAAGGCCGCACGATCGACATCCGCATCGGCGAGGAAGGCATGGAGATTGACGGCAGCCGCCTGCCCATCGGCCATGCCTGCACCGGTCACAGGGTCGCCATCACCGACCGGGGCCGCGTCCGACGGTTCGAGCGCCGCTTGCCCAGCGACGGGCTCACCCGGGCGGGACCCGGCGCGATCCTTGCCCCGATGAACGGGGTGGTGACGCAACTGGCCGTCAACCCCGGCGATCAGGTGGCGGAAGGCGACAAGCTGATGATCCTTGAAGCCATGAAGATGCAGCATGTCATCTCCGCGCCCTTTTCGGGTCTGGTGGAAGACATATTCGTGAAATTTGGCGATCAGCTTTCAGCCGATAGCCTGATGATCAAGCTCGTGAAGAACGAAGACGAGGTTCAAGATGCGATTTTACAATGAACAACATCGCGAAATCCAGCGAACAGCGCGACGGATAGTCCAGGACCATATCAACCCCCATGTCGATCAATGGGAAGAGGCGGAGATTTTTCCGGCCAAGGCGCTGTTCAAGACGCTGGGCGATGCCGGTCTGCTGGGCATCAGCAAGCCCGAAAGCGTCGGCGGTCTGGGTCTGGACTATAGCTATCAATGCGCCTTCGTCGAGGTGCTGGGCGAGATCCACTGTCTGGGCGTGCCGACCGCCATCGGCGTCCAGACCGACATGGCCACCCCTGCGCTGGCGAAACATGGATCGGACGAACTGCACCGAAACTATCTGACGCCCGCCATCGCCGGCGATCTCGTCGCGTGCATCGGCGTGTCCGAACCGGGCGCCGGGTCGGATGTCGCGGGCATCAAGACCTATGCCCGTCGCGACGGTGACGATCTGATCATCAACGGCAGCAAGACGTGGATCACCAACGGGATTCAGGCGGATTTCATGACCGCGCTCGTCAACACCGGCGACGGCCCTGTCCACAGCAACAAGAGCCTGGTCGTCATTCCGCTCGACAGCAAAGGGGTGGATCGGTCGAGGAAACTCAAGAAGATGGGCGTTCATTCGTCCGACACGGGCCTGTTGTTCTTTGAAGACGTGCGGGTTCCCGCCCGCAATATCATCGGCGAGGAGGGCAGGGGCTTTGTCTATCAGATGCAGCAGTTCCAGGAAGAGCGGCTTTGGATCGCGACATCGGGCGTGCGCGTTCTGGAACAGATGATCGAGGATACGATCCACTATACCCGGGAGCGCAAGGCGTTCGGGAAACCGTTGCTTCACAATCAGTCGATTTATTTCCGGCTGGCGGAATTGCAGACCGATGTCGCGATGTTCCGCGCTTTTCTCGAACAGGCGATTGAGCGGTATGTCGAGGGCCATGACGTGACCACCGACGTTTCGATGCTCAAGCTGAAGCTTGGCCGGTTGCAGCGGATGGTGTCCGACAGCTGCCTGCAATATTGGGGCGGCATGGGCCTGGTCGACGAAACGCTCATTTCGCGCAGATTCCGGGATCAGCGCTACATCTCCATCGTGGGCGGCGCCGACGAGGTGATGCTGGAAATCATCGCGAAAAATATCGGCATCAGTCCGAAATCGAAATGACAGCGTCTCGCCGCTCGGTACCAATTTTACATATTGATATATTTTCATCGGTTGCGCATGTAGAAAGAAACGAGAGGAGGATTGCGTGGCCGGACGAGTCGATCTGACGGGCCGAACCATTTTCATCTCCGGGGCGAGCCGGGGCATCGGCTTGGCTATCGCGCTGCGAGCCGCGCGGGAAGGCGCCAATATCGCCATCGCGGCGAAAACCGCGGAACCCGGCCCGAAATCGCGGGAGACCGTTTATGACGCTGCGCAGGCGATTGAACGGCTGGGGGGAAAAGCGCTGCCGCTTGTCGTCGACATTCGCGATGGAGAGGCCATCGAAGCGGCGGTGGGCAAAGCGGCGGACCATTTTGGCGGGATCGATATTTGCGTGAACAACGCCTCCGCTATCCACGTCGCCGGGACATTGGGCACGGGTGCGAAACAATATGATCTGATGCACCAGATCAACGGGCGCGGCACCTATCTGCTGTCGCGCGCCTGCATTCCCTATCTCAAATCCGCTGAGAACCCGCATGTGCTGGCCCTGTGTCCGCCCGTGCATCTACGGCCCGAATGGTTCAGCCAGTTCCCCGCCTATACGGTGTCCAAGCTGAATATGAGCCTTTTCATGATGGCGATGGCGGAGGAATTTCGGTCTGCGGGAATCGCGTTCAACGGTCTTTGGCCGCGCACGGCGATTGCCACCGCCGCTTTGTCGATGGGGAATGATGGGGAAAACCCTATCGTCGCTCGCCGCCCCGACATCGTGGCGGAGGCAGCCTGCGCCATCTTCCGGCGCGACGCCCGCGCCTGCACCGGCCGCTTTTTCCTCGACGATGAAATACTCTGGGAGGAAGGCTGGACCGACTTTGCGGGCTTTGAACAGAGGAGGGGCGTGCCGCTGACGCTCGACCTCTTCGTCAGCCGGGATGCGTGGGCGCCCCCCGGCGTCGTCGTCGCCTGAGCGCGGAAATGCGATGTTTCGTCTTGGGCGGGATCGCGAAGGTTGTTGACATAAAATTACCAGTGAGTAACTTATTTCCCAGACGGTCGCGGCTGCCCGTTTAAGAGCGGTAAAGAAAAAAAATCTGCTCGAATGGCCAGCGCAAGCGAGAGGATAGAGTCCAATGACAGTGCAGACTTCGGTGAACCGGTCGAACGCGCTTACCGATCCGAGATTCCTCATCGCCGCCGCCCGGCGGATATTGTACCGCAACGGCATCGACAGCCAGGTTGCCGGGCATATCAGCCTGCGCGTGCCGGGCGAAGACGCGTTTCTGGTCTCGCCATCGGAATATTTCGATGAAACATTGCCCGCCCATATCCTGAAGGTGGGCTTCGATCTTGAGGTGCGGGAGGCCGGGCCGTTTCCGCCTCAGCCAGGCATTAATTTCCACGCGGACATCTATCGCGCGCGGCCGGATGTGAATTGCATCATCCACACCCATGGCAAGAATGTTTCCATCGTCAGCACGCTGGGCAAGCCGCCCGAACCCTTTCACGCTTATGGCGCCTTGTTCCAGGACGATGCCGTCCTTTTCCGAGACGATCCCAATATCACGCCCGACAAGGAAGGGCCGGAACTGGCCGCGGCGCTCGCGGACAAACGTGCCTTGCTGATCGCGAACCATGGCGTGATCCACGCTGGCGGCACGATCGAGGAAACCACGGGCGAGGCGTTGATGCTGGACATAGCGGCCGGCATCCAGATCGAGGCGGCGCGCATCGGAGGAACGCCGATGGAAGTGGAAACGGCCCGCACCTACCGTCGGCTTTATCTGGCGATCAGTTTCCGCAAGGATTTGTGGGACGCCAATCTGCGGCGGCTGGAAAAGTCCGATCCCGATTTATTTGCGGCCGCTTTCGGTATCTGACCGCAGTGGTCGGAGATCATTCGCTTAGCGATGACCCGATCTCAACCGAATAGAATAAATATAGGAGAGTGTGATGACTGAGCCACTTTATGCAATCGATTCCGATGGCCATTTGACTGAGCCGGGCGATCTGTGGGAAAATTATATCGACCCCAAATATCGCGATAGCTGCCCCAAGATCACGATCATGGAAGACGGCGGCGCTCTCTTCCGGGTCGATGACCGGATCAGCATTCGCGACCATGCGGTGCCGTTGAAGCCGGGCGTCAACACCGCGGCGACGTTCGGCGCGCGGACCGGCGAAATTCCGTCCGAAACTTCCTATCTCGATGCCGAGAAGGGCGGTTTCGATCCGCACGAGCGCGTCAAGTGGCTCGACAAGGAGGGCTATGCCGCAACGGTCCTTTATCCGACGATGGCGCTTAATGCCGCCCATGGCATTATCGATCCCGAACGGCAGGTGGCGGTCGCCAACGCCTATAACCGCTATGTCGTCGATTTCTGCAAGCCCTATCCCGACCGCCTCTATGGCGTCGCTATGCTGCCGACCTTGTCGATCGAAGGGTCGCTCAACGAAATGCGTTTGGCGAAGAAGGCGGGCATGAACGCCGTCGTTGTTCGTCCCAATCCGGTCAATGGCCGTCCGCTTCACCATCCCAGCTTCTATCCGATCTGGCAGTTGGCCGAAGAGATCGATATGCCGGTCGCGGTTCACGGCCTCGCCGGGTCGGAAAATCTGGGCATGGACCGTTTCGACGCGCAGATCGCGGACTTTACCGGCAACGGGCCCAAGGAACGCACCGTCGACAGTTTTTCGGTCGAGCATTGCTTCGTCCATGTGGCCGAGATGATGGCCGCCGCCACAAGCTTCATCATGGCCGGCATCTGCGACAAATTTCCCAAGATGCGCGTTGCCTTCGTCGAAGGCGGCGCGACCTGGCTGCCCGGCTATGTCGACCGCATGGATCGGCATTTCGATGATGTCGGCATGAACGACACCGGCCTGAAAACGCGGCCGAGCGAGATTTTCCAGCGCCAGTGCTTCGCGTCCTTCGAACCGATCGAGCGGACCATCGCCGTTCTCGCCGAATTCGTCGGCGCCAACAAGTTCATGGTCGCTTCCGACTATCCGCATGGCGACGGCTTCCCCAACGCGATCCAGGCGGTCAAGGATATGAAGCTGAAGCCGGAAGTGGAAAATGCCCTGTTATCGCAGGGCTTCAAGGAATGGTATGGCCTGAACTGAACAGGCGACGGGCGCGGAGTCGTTCTGCGCCCCTTTCCTGACCGCCGCAGGACGGCGGAGGGGCAGCGCGCCTGTGCGGGCGCTGCCGCATGAAAAGGGAGAATGCATGCCAGGACCTTTGTCGGGAATCCGGATCGTCGAAATGGGAGGCATCGGTCCGGGTCCCTTTGCGTGCATGATGCTGGCCGATCATGGCGCGGAGGTCATCCGGGTGGAACGGCCGGGTGCGTATCTGGACGTGAAAGATCCGTTGCTGCGGTCCCGGACGATCGTGACGATCGACATGAAGTCGGCGGAGGGACTGGCTGCGTTGCGCGAACTCGTGCGCGGCGCGGACGGTCTGGTCGAAGGCTATCGGCCCGGCGTGATGGAACGGCTGGGCGCCGGTCCGGACGTGTTGCTCGCCGACAATCCCAAGCTGGTCTACGGCCGCATGACCGGTTGGGGGCAGACCGGTCCTTATGCGCAGGCGGCGGGCCACGACATCAATTATATCGCGCTGTCCGGCGTGTTGCATGCCATCGGCCGCGCAGGCGAAAGGCCGGTGCCCCCGCTGAATTTGATCGGCGACTTCGGCGGCGGCGGTATGTTGCTCGCCTTCGCGATGGTCAGCGCGCTGCTGGCTGTTCGCGGCGGGGGTGACGGGCAGGTGATCGACTGTGCGATGACGGACGGCGCGCCCCTGCTGAACGCCATGACTTACGGCATGATCGCGGGCGGACAATGGCGGGACGAGCGCGGCGTGAACCTGCTCGACGGCGGCGCCCATTTTTATGATTGTTACGCATGCGCGGATGGGCAGCACATCGCTGTCGGCGCGATAGAGCCGCCCTTCTATGCCGAGCTGCGGCGGCGGATCGGGATCGAGGCGGATGACGATTTCGATGACCAGATGAATCCGGCCTGTTGGCCTCTCCTGCGCGAAAAGCTTGCCGCTTTGTTCAGGCTTCATCCACGCGCTTATTGGTGCGCGTTGCTGGACGGGACGGACGCTTGCGTCACGCCTGTGCTGTCGTTGCTGGATGCGCCGCATCATCCGCACAATGCCGCGCGCGGGACGTTCATCGAAGTCGGTGGCGTGCTGCAACCTGCGCCTGCGCCGCGTTATTCCTCGACGGCCTGCGACCGGCCGTCCGTGCCTGCGCGGCGTTAGCGAGTAGCAGCCACTATACGGCAGGAGCGGATGGCGCCCGCTACGTGCGCCGCCGCATCATTTTTCGCCATGGTTTGTGCCGTTCGAAATGCTCCTGCGCCGGGACAAGGCGGTTGACGCGCGGCGACTGTTATATTACCCATGAGTAAATTGTTGAACGAGGAAGAGGATCGATCATGGGGCCAAGGGCCAGGATTGCGGGCGTCGGCATGACACCCTTCGTAAAGCCGGGACAGGGCATGTATCGCGATCTAGGCGCGACCGCGGTGCGTGATGCCCTGGCCGATGCGGGGCTGGACTATGCCGATGTGCAGCAGGCGTTCGTCGGTTATGTCTATGGCGATTCGACCAGCGGCCAGTCGGCTTTATATGAGGTCGGATGCACCGGCATACCGATCGTCAACGTCAACAATAATTGTTCGACCGGTTCCACCGCGCTCTATCTGGCGCATCAGGCGGTGGCCTCGGGCGCGGCCGATTGCGTGCTTGCGCTGGGTTTCGAGCAGATGACGCCGGGCGCCTTGCAGGAAAATTACCTCGACCGGCCTTCGCCGCTCAGCCGGTTCACCGATATTGCCGACCGGGAATATGACACGGGCAACGCGCCCATGGCGCTCAAATTGTTCGGCGGCGCAGGGGCTGAATATCAACAGCGCTACGGCACCAGCGACGAAATCTTCGCGCGCATTTCGGTCAAGGCGCGCCGCCATGCCCGGCATAATGAACGCGCGATCTTCCGCAACGAAGTGACGGTCGAGGAAGTGCTCGCCTCGCCCCGGATGCTGGGGCCGCTCACGCGCCTGCAATGTTGTCCGCCGACTTGTGGCGGGGGCGCCGCCATTATCGTGTCGGAGGCCTTTGCCCGCCGGAAAGGGCTGAAGGCCGACATCGCCATCACGGGTCAGGCGATGCGGACCGACTTCCCTTCGACCTTCAACGAATCCAGCCTTATCAAGGTCGTCGGCGCGGACCTGTCCGCCGCCGCGGCGCGGACCGCCTATGAGGAAGCGGGCATGGGCCCCGGCGACGTGGACGTGGTCGAGCTGCACGATTGCTTCACCGCGAACGAAATCCTGTCCTATGAAGCCCTGGGGTTCGCGCCGGAGGGCGGGGCGGAGCGGTTCATCCTCGACAATGACAACACTTATGGCGGCAAGGTCGTGGTCAATCCGTCGGGCGGCCTGCTGTCCAAGGGGCATCCGCTGGGGGCGACGGGCCTGGCCCAGTGCGCGGAACTGGTCTGGCAGTTGCGGGGGCAGGCGGGCGTCAGGCAGGTGGAAGGCGCGCGCGTCGCGTTGCAGCACAATATCGGCCTGGGCGGCGCCTGCGTCGTCACCATCTACGAACGGGCCTGAGCCATGCTGTCCAGGGATATGATCGGACATCGCTTCGCGCCGGTGCAGGCCCATGTCGAGGCCGGGCGGCTGCGCAACTTCCGCAAGGTGATCGGTTGCGCTCAACCCGGTGAGCAGACCGCACCGCCCACCTATCTCTTCGCGCTGGAAATGATCGAGTCCGAGAATCCGATGGCGTTCATCGAGGATCTGGGGATCGACATGGCGAAGCTGCTGCACAGCGAGCAGTCCTTCACCTATTTCGCGCCGGTCCGGGCGGGCGACCGGATTCTTCTCGAAACCGTGGTGACGGACATTTTCGAGAAGAAGGGCGGCGCTCTCCTTTTCGTCGTTCAGGATACCAAGGCCACCAACCAGCATGGCGCGCATGTCGCCACTGTGCGGCGGACCCTTGTCATCCGTAACTGAGGATGGCTCATATGCAAGACAGTCTGGCCGCCGAACGGCCGGTCGCTCCGGTTCTTTCGCGCAGCTTCCCGCCGATCTCGCGCCACATGCTGGCGCTGTATTGCGGCGCTTCGGGCGATCATAATCCGATCCATGTCGATCTGGACTTTGCCCGGTCGGCGGGCTTTCCGGACGTGTTCGCCCACGGCATGCTGGTCATGGCCTATCTGGGCCTGATGCTGGAGGAGGCGGGACCGGCCGAGGGCATATTGGAGTTTTCGACGCGGTTCGTGGCGATCACCCAGCTGGGGGCGGCGATCACCTGCGAGGCGTATATTCGCGACATGACGCACGATCGCATCCTGCTCGACCTGACCGCCGCCGACGAATGCGGCGACGTCAAATTGCAGGGCCGTGCGGTGCTGAATCGACAAATATGGGAGACGAGATTTGGGCAAGCTTGAGGGGAAGGTCGCGCTGGTCAGCGGATCGGGACGGGGCATCGGCAAGGCGACGGCGCTGAAGCTGGCCAGTGAGGGCGCGAGCGTCGTCGTCAACGACCTCGATCCCGTCGAGGGCGATGCGGTGGCGGCGGAGATCAACGCGGCCGGCGGCCGGGCGCTGGCGGTCAATGGCAGCGTGTCGGCCGACGATTTCGCCACCCGCTTCGTCGAGGCTGCGATGGATGGTCTGGGCGGGCTCGACATCGTGGTGAACAATGCGGGCTATACCTGGGATGCGACGATCCAGAAAACGTCCGACGAACAGTTCCAGGCAATGATCGACGTCCATCTGGTCGCGCCATTCCGGATCCTTCGGGCGGCGGCAGAGCCGATCCGCATCATGGCCAAGAAGGAAGCGGCCGAAGGGCGCGAGATCTTCCGCAAGGTCGTGAATATCTCGTCCATCGCCGGTCTGAACGGCAATTTCGGGCAGAGCGGCTATTCGTCGGCCAAGGCGGGCATCGTCGGGCTGACGCGGACGCTGGCCAAGGAATGGGGGCGTCACAGGGTCAATGTGAATTGCGTCGCCTTCGGCTTCATCGAAACGCGCCTGACCCGCGCCATCGAGGGCGAGCAGGCGGCGATCGATGTACAGGGCCGCGAAATCAAGGTCGGAATCCAGCCGGAACTGATCAACACGTTCAATTCTCTGATACCGTTCGGCCGAGCCGGGACGCCGGAGGAGGCGGCCGACAGCGTCTATCTGTTGTGTTCGCCCGAATCCAACTACATCAGTGGGCAGGTGCTGCTTTGCAGCGGCGGCCTGAATATCTGATACCAAGATGCGATGAGCTTGACTCATCGCATCTTGGTAAAGCCCGCGCGGCGCCTGAGCGAAACCCACTTGTGGTCGGTCAAAGACCGCGCAGGATGGTATGAGATCGTCACCGCCCTGGAGAGTCGGAACACGCTCCGGGGAGAAGAGGGAAACAGCATGACCGAGTCCGAGAAGCTGCAATATCTGCTCGACATGGAAGAGATCCGGCGGCTCATCGCCCGCTACGACTTCGCTTTCGACGGGCGGGACGAGGACGCCTATGTGGAATGCTGGGTGGAGGACGGCTTTGTCGAGCGCCGCAATTCGAAACCGTCCTGTCGCGGATATGACCAGCTTCGCGCGCTCGTGCGGGACTTCCCGGTTAATGGCCGTCGCGTCACGACCAATATCCTCATCGACATTGACGGGGACGAGGCCCGCATCCGCAACTATCTGCTCTATCTCGACATGGGACCGCCCTGCGAGGTGAGCATGTTCGGCGTGTGGAACGACAAGGTCGTCCGCACGGCATCGGGCTGGAAGTTCAAGGAACGCATTTTCGATCCGCTGTCGATCCGCGACTATGAGGTTTCGCCCGCGTTCATGGCGGCGGTGGAGAAGTTCGAGACGGCCGGGAGCGCCGATGCGCCGTCGCCATAGACGTTCGTGCAGGAGGATGGCGATGAGGTAACAATGGCCCGCGCCGTCCAACAAGGAAATTGGGAGGGTGTATGAAAATCGATTGGGCCGCCTATCATGCGAATGCCCGGCCGGATAGCCTCGCCACGGTGGACCTTTCCACCGGGCGAAGGGCCAATTTCCGGCAATTTTCGGCCAATATCGACGGCTATTGCCAGCTTCTGGCCGACCGCGGCGTCAAGGCCGGAGACCGCGTCGGCATATTGATAATGAATTCGTCGGAATATCTGGCCATCGTTCTGGCGTGCTGGCGGTCGAACTGCGTCGCGTTGACGCTGAATTTCCGCCTGTCGCAAAATGAACTGAGTTATATCGTCGGCGATGCGGACCCGAAGCTGCTGTTCGTCGACAGTGAGCTGATCGAACTATGGGATGCGATCGGCCAGTCGCTGGACAGCGATTTGCAAATATTGGTGCTGGATGTGGCCAGCGCGCAATTCTCTCCGCCCTCGTCCGACAAGAGTTTCGTGGTGGAGGACGATTATTCACCCGACCGCCTTGCGATGCTCATGTACTCTTCCGGCACGACCGGACGGCCGAAGGGGGTTCGGCTGACGCACGGTAACATATTCGCCGGAATGCAGAATTTGCTGATCACTTACGGCATGCCGCGCCATGTCGTCAGCTATGCCATCATGCCGCTGTTCCACATCGGGTCGATGCTGGGCTTTTCGCTGCCGGCCCTGTTCATCGGCGGGACCGCTGTCGTCGATCGCAGCTTCGATCCGGGACGCACTTTGGCGACGATCCACGACCCTGACCTGGCGGTGACGCATTTTCTGGGATTGCCCGCGATCTATAATGCGCTGGGCGCGCATCCCGATGTCGACAGGACTGATTTCTCGCGCATCCAGGTCGCGCTGGCGTCGGCCGAGCCGATCCCCGAAGCGATGCTGATCCGGTGGAAGGAGCGTGGGCTGCTGGTGCATGAGGCCTATGGCCTGACCGAAACGACCGGGATCGTCTGCGCAATGGCCAGCGAGGATGTGAAGCGCACCGTCGGCTATGCGGGGCGCGAGTCGATGTTCTGCACCGTCAGGATCATGGCGGACGCGGGTCGGGAGGCCGATCCGGGCGAGGCTGGCGAAATCTGGGCGAAGGGCAGGAATGTCATGCCCGGCTATTGGAACAGCCCTGAAAATGACGCGGATGCCTTTGTCGACGGTTGGTTCCGGACGGGTGACATCGGATACAAGACGCCCGAAGGCTATATCAAGATCGAAGGGCGCCTGAAGGACATGTATATTTCAGGCGGCGAAAATGTGTATCCCGCCGAGGTCGAGCGGGTATTGTACATGATGCCCGAAATCGCGGAGGTCGCCGTGGTCGGCGTGCCGAGCGAACGATGGGGGGAAAGCGGCTGCGCGGTCATCGTCGCCGCGCCCGGCACGCAAGTGACCATTGAAGCGGTGCGGTCGCATTGCGCGGCCTATCTGGCGAAGTTCAAGCATCCGCAGGAACTGGTGATGGCGCAGGCGCTGCCGCGCAACGCGACGGGCAAGATCCTGAAGTTCAAGGTTCGGGAGATGCTTCAGCTGCGGTGAACCGCTGGGCCGCGGGCCGGATTATCGTTGAACATAAATTACCAGATGGTAATATAAGATCGAAGCAATCCATTGCGAAAAGGAATTGGGATGCTGTTGCGGAAAGACAAGGGTTGGAACGCCGATGATGGACGTTTCGACTATGATGCAATCGTCATCGGAACCGGCGTCGGCGGCATATACCAGCTCTATCGGTTGAAACAGGCGGGCCTGCGCGTCCTGGCGCTGGAAGCGGCCAAGGGCGTGGGCGGGGTCTGGTGGTGGAACCGGTATCCGGGCGCCAGGCTGGATTCGGAAGCGCCTTCCTATGGCTATTCCTTTTCGCCCGAACTGCTGGAGGAATGGGACTGGTCCGAACGGTTCGCCGCGCAGCCGGAATTGCAGCGCTATTTCGACTATGTCGTCGACCGTTTCGACCTGCGTCCGCACATCCAGTTCGACACCCTGGTCACGGCCGCCCATTATCAGTCGGATGAACAGGGCTGGGCGCTGACGACGGAGCGCGGCGATCACTATCGCTGCCGCTATCTGATCGCTGCGGTGGGTCCGCTGACCCTGCCTTCCTATCCGCCCATTCCGGGACGGGAGAGCTTTGCCGGAGAGACCTGTCACACGTCCCGCTGGCCCGACCGTGAGGTGTCGTTCGCGGGCAAGCGGGTCGCCGTCGTGGGCACCGGCGCCACGGGCGTGCAGGTGATCCAGGAAGCGGCCAAGTCAGCCGCCCAACTCTATGTCTTCCAGCGGACACCCAACTATTGCGCGCCACTCAACAATGCGCCGGTCGCGCAAGAGGAGCAGCCGGCGGTCAAGGCCCGCTATCCCGAGATGATCGCGGCCTGCCGTTCGACCAATAGCTGGTTCATCCACGATCCCGACCCGCGCAGCGTCTTCGACCTGTCGGACGAGGAGCGCGAAGCCTTTCTGGAAAAGCTCTATGCCGAGCCGGGCATTGGAATCTGGAAAGCCAATTTCAGCGACATCGCGGTCGACCCGGCGGCGAACGAGGTGGTATCCGACTTCATGCGCCGGAAGATCCGTGAACGGGTCAAGGATACCGAGACCGCCGAGCGGCTGACGCCCCGGAGCTATGGTTTCGGGACTCGGCGCGTGCCGTTGGAAACGCGCTATTACGAGGTGTACAACCAGCCCAATGTCCAACTGATCGACGTCAATGAAACGCCGATCGAGCGCATCACGCCTTCATCCATCGTCACGAGCGAAGCCGAACTGGATGTCGACATCATCGTCTACGCGACGGGGTTCGATGCGGTCACCGGCAGTTTCGACCGGATCGACATTCGCGGCGTCGACGGCGCGAGGCTGAAGGACAAGTGGGAACATGGTCCCCAGACCTTCCTGGGGGTGCATGCCGCAGGTTTCCCGAACTTCTTCATGGTTGGGGGGCCGCTCGCATCGCTCGGCAACTTCACGCCGGCGCTGGAATTCAGCGTGAACTGGATCATGGACCTTCTCGACTTCATGTCGGCGAAGGGCCTGCCATGCGTTGACGCGAAACCCGAAGCCGAGCGCGAATGGACCGATTTCGTGCGGGAAGGGCAGGCGAAACTGCTCATCAGCAGCGTCAAGTCCTGGATCACCGGTTTCAATACCAACAAGGAAGGGAAGGATGAGTTTCGCGTCCTCCTCTATGTCGGCAGCGCCAAGGATTATCGCAAATGGTGCGCCGATGTGAAGGAAGGGGACTATCGGCAATTCTCGTTCGATTGCGGGGGAGCGGCCGGTGAAGGACAGGAACGCGCGTCGGTGGCGATGGACAGCGCGCGCTCCTAGACTGGACGCTCGGGTCGCACTGGGGGCTGGCGGTGATAACCCACCGCCAGCCCCTTTTTCGTGCCCGGTCCGGTTGTGCGACATGCAAGAAAAAGCCCGCCTGCCCGAAGATGATCCGGGCAGGCGGGCTTCCCCCTGTTCAATGGGGCGCTCGATGGTTTAGAACGCTGCGCTCAACCGTACGCCATAGGTTCTCGGGTCACCCGGGAAGATATTCTGTCCCAGGGCGCCAAGAGTCGATCCCCAATAGGCATATTTCTTGTTCAAGAGGTTGCGCGAATAGACAGTGATCGACAGCTTGTCGCTGGTGGTGAACGTCACGCTTGCGTCTGCAAGCGCATAACCCTTCTGGTCGATAGTGGGTGTGTTCGCATCGTTGAAGAAATAATGGCCCGTATAGGCGACGCCGGCGTGAAGATTGATTCGGCCGCCATTAGCGAACTCACTGTCATAATCCATCGAAACCTGTCCGGTATGCTTGGGAACGCGCACGAATTGCAGGTTTGCGAAGTTGGGAAATGTGTCGAACCGATCATATTTCGCGTCGGTATATCCATAGGAACCCGACAAGGTCAGTCCGCGGACCGGGATCGCCGTGACTTCGAGTTCGACCCCCTTGATCTTCGCGTCCGCTGCGTTGAACACGGACTGCACGACGCCCAAAACCGGGTCGGTGCCCAAAACGGTCCGCTGGAGATTGCTGAATGTGTTGATGAAGCCGGTGACATTGATCCGCAGATGGCGGTCGAGGAGGTCCGATTTGAGACCCGCTTCCCAGGCCTTGACGGTTTCCGCCTGATAGGGAGCGCCCAGCGGCGTCCCGCGCAATGAGAAGCCGCCCGAGCGGAAGCCCTTGGTGAAGGATCCGAACAGCATGACATTGTCGGTCGGCTGCACGGAGATGCCGATCTTCGGGGAGAAGTTGTTCCCTTTATACGGCTTCGGCGGCACGGTGTAGTTGCAGGTGGAAAAGTCGAAGGCGCACGCGCCGAAGGCAGCCGACTGCGCATCCTTCTTTTCATGGCTGTACCGGCCGCCTACGGTCACCGTGACGAAGTCGGTCGGCTTGATGTCGAATTCGCTAAAAAAGGCATAGCTGCTGTTGTCGAGCAGCGCCGCCGCCGCGACGCGCGTAGCGCCGCCGCTCAGGACGCGGGCTTCGGTATAATCGACGCTCTGGTCGAAATAATAGAAGCCGGTGGTTCCAGAAAGCCAGGGCGCGTAATCGGCGGCATAGCGCAATTCGGTGCTCCATTGATGCTGGCGGTTTGCCGCAAGTTGCCGGAAGCTGACCGGCGGGAAGCCGTCGGAATCGAAGTCGTTATTGGTTCGTACCCTGCGATAGCCGGAGATCGACGTCAGTGTTCCCGGCCCGATATGAAGATTGGCTTCGAGCATGCCGAAATAGACATCGACATGGTTGAAACCGCGTTCGCCCGGATTGGTCGCCCAGAAATCGGAGGGCGAGACATATCCGGCCTGCTGGGCGGCGGTGGGCGGCGCGCCTGGAATGGTCGTCGGCGAAATGCCTCTGGTTACTGTGGGATCGCCGCGCAGGCCGAAATATTCGCCCAGAAGCGTCACGTCGAAATTCTCCGACGGGGTCAGCTTGATGCTCGGCCGGACGATGAAGGATGTGCTCTTGCCATAGGAGCTGCCGTCGGTGACATTGGTGAACAGGCCGTCATTGCGGCGGACCATGGCCGCGATGCGCCCCGCGACTCCATCGGCCAGCGGACCGTTCGCGACCGCCGAACCCTCGAACATCATGCCGTTGCCGACACCGACGCTCATGCGGGCCGACCGGTCCTCTGTCGGACGCGCGGAGCGAATGGTCACCGCGCCGCCCGTGACGTTGCGGCCGAACAGCGTGCCTTGCGGACCGCGCAGAATTTCGACCCCTTCCAGATCGAAAGTGTCGCCGATCGCACCATAATTTGAACCCCAATAGACACCGTCCTGGAAAATGCCGACGGCCGGTTCGTCCGATACCGTGGTGCCCGATACGCCCATGCCGCGAATCGCGAAATTCTGGACGCCTCTTTGCACCGAGGGCTGGAGCGATGCGTTCGGCGCCAGCGTGCCGATCTCGACCAGCGACTTGAGCGCGGGCGATTGCAGTTGCGCGGCACTCACGGCGGTAATGGCGGTGGGGACTTTCTGGATTTCCTCGGCCCGGGCGCGTTTGCGACCGATCACCACAATGTCCGCCAGGCCCGAATCCCGATTATTTTCCACAGACGCGCCGGGCGCTATGGCGTTCTGAGCGATTACTGGAAAGGGTAAGGCGATCAGGCCGCAAACCCCCAATTGCGCGTACAACTTCATGGTACCGAACTTGCCCTGCATGTCATCCTCCCATGGGTGAATCATGTTGTTATCCTACCCATGGGTAAGATATGCTGAATGCAGCCGCTTAGCAATAACTGTTTGAAAGACGGTATGAGCGCCCATTTTTTGATGTTTAGGCACCGATTGAGAGGAGGGGGTCGCCGACCAGGATGTGAATATAAGATACTGATTTATAATAATTAAATATCAAATCGAGTGAGGACTATGGCCAAATTTTTATCGATCAAATATTGCGCGATGATATACAGTGTTGACTTGATGTCGGATCCGGATTAGTTTTCGTTTCAATAACAAAATGGTGAGAGAGGCCAGAGCCGAACAAGGCGTCAGGCCGGAGCCGCCATGCGGTCAACGTCGGAATCTCCCGATTTCGGCGTGGGACAGGAGTGCGCCGATGGTCGTCGATTCAACTTCAGGTCCTGGTCCGTCGGTATCGCGTTTTCTGGTTCGCGATCCTGCCCTCTGGATAGGCGGCAAATGCGTGGCCGCCGAAAGCGGCGAAGATTTCGAGGTGATCGATCCTGCGAGCGGCCGTCCCATCGCCGTGGCGGCGCGGGGTGGTGCCGCCGACATCGACAAGGCTGTTCGCGCGGCCCGGACGGCGTTTGAAGCGGCCGCCTGGCGCGATCTGTCGGCGGGCAGTCGTGCGCAATTGCTGTGGCGTTATGCCGATGTCATCGAAGCCCATGCGCAAGAGTTGGCCGAACTCGAAGTCTTGAACAACGGGATGCCGATTGGTTTCGCACAATGGAGCATCGCGGCGTCGGCCAATTGGCTGCGCCACTATGCCGGTCTTGCGGGGCGGCTGGCGGGACGGCACAATTCGGCCGCGGTTTCCGGCGATGGCCAGCGGTTCCATGCCTATACGGCGCCCGAGCCGGTCGGCGTGGTCGGCCTTATCACCCCCTGGAACGGGCCGATTGCGGGTTTCATGATCAAGGTTGCGCCGGCACTGGCGGCGGGCTGCACCTGCATCGTCAAGCCGGCGGAGAACACGCCGCTGACTGCCTTGCGCCTCGCCGAGCTGGCGTCGCAGGCGGGTATTCCGGACGGGGTGCTGAATGTCGTGACCGGGTTCGGCGACGCGGGGGCCGCCTTGGTCGATCATCCCGGCGTCGACAAGATTTCCTTCACCGGCTCGACCGAGACCGGAAAATCCGTTCTGCGCGCGGCGGCCAATCACATAAAGCGCACCACGCTGGAGCTTGGCGGCAAGTCCCCGTGCATCGTGTTCGACGATGCCGACATGGACCGGGCCATTCCGGGCGCGGCGCAGGCCATTTTCGCCAATAGCGGCCAGGTCTGTTTCGCCGGATCGCGGCTCTATGTCCAGCGCGCGTCTTTCGACCGCGTGGTGGAGGGCGTGGCGGCCATTGCCGCATCGCTCCGCATCGGCAGCGGCCTCGACACCGGGAACGCGGTCGGCCCGATGATTTCAGACCGGCAGCGCCAGCGCGTCGTCGACTATATTGCGATGGGCAAGGCGGAAGGGGGCGAAGTTGTCGCGGGCGGTCGACCGTTGGATCGCGACGGTTTTTTCATAGAGCCGACCGTCTTCACCAATCTGGCGTCGAGCGCGCGCATCGTTCGGGAGGAGATTTTCGGTCCGGTGGTGGTGGCGACGCCTTTCGACGATCTGGAAGAAGTGGCGGCCTTGGGCAATGACACCAATTATGGGCTGGGCGCAGGCATTTTCACCAGCCATCTCGCAAAGGCGCATAGCCTGGCCGCGCGCCTGCGCGCCGGCAATGTCTGGGTGAATTGCTATGGCGTTACCCATCCGGCGATGCCGTTCGGCGGCTTCAAGGAATCCGGGCTGGGGCGGGAATTCGGCGAAGAGGGTTTCGCGGCCTTCCTCGAAACCAAATCGGTCTTCGTCGATCTGGGGGGGCTATAGGCCATGCGGAAAGCCGGCCTCCTTCTTTCGGCGGCATTGGGTCTGGCGCTCGCGGGCTGCGGAAATGGCCTGTCGGGCGGGAAGGGCGAAGCGCCCGTCGACGATCCCGCCGGCTGGTCTTCCCCCGGGGCTTCGCCGCTGGAACAGCATTATGCGAAGGCCGATCAGATCAACCGCGCGACCGTCGACAAGCTGGGCCTTGCCTGGTCCGTCGACCTCGACACCGACCGGGGACAGGAAGCGACGCCTTTCGTCATCGACGGCATCCTCTATACCACGACTGCCTGGAGCAAGGTCATCGCCGTCGATGCCGCGACGGGCGAGCGCAAATGGCAATATGATCCCCAGGTGCCGGGCGAGGCCGCCGTCAAGGCCTGCTGCGACGTCATCAACCGGGGCGCGGCCTATTATGACGGAAAAATCTATTCGGCGACGCTCGACGGCCGGTTGATCGCGCTCGATGCGAAGACCGGCAAGCTGGCCTGGAGCGTGAAGACGGTCGACGGAAGCTGGTCTTACACCATATCCGGCGCGCCGCGTGCCGCGAAAGGGAAGATCTTCATCGGCAATGGCGGCGCCGAATTCGGCGCGCGCGGCTATGTCTCTGCCTATGATGCCCAAACGGGGAAACTGGTCTGGCGCTTCTATACCGTTCCCGGCGATCCCGCCAAGGGACCGGATGGCGCCGCATCCGATCAGGTCTTGCGGGAAAAGGCGGCGCCGACCTGGTTCGGTTCCTATTGGAAATATGGCGGCGGCGGCACGGTCTGGGATGCGATCGTCTATGATCCGCAACTCGATCAGCTCTATATCGGCGTTGGCAACGGAGCGCCGTGGAACCACCGGATCCGGTCCAACGGCAAAGGCGACAATCTCTTCCTCGCTTCCATCGTCGCGCTCAATCCCGATACGGGCAAATATCTTTGGCATTATCAGCAAAACCCCGGTGAAACCTGGGACTTTACCGCCACCCAGCCGATGATCCTCGCGGATCTGAAGATCGGCGGAAAGACACGACAGGCGTTGATGCAGGCGCCGAAAAACGGTTTTTTCTATGTCATCGACCGCAAGACGGGTCAGTTGATTTCGGCGAAAAACTTCGTGCCGGTCAACTGGGCCACCGGCATCGATATGAAGACCGGGCGGCCGATCGAGACCGCCAACGCCCGCTATTTGAAGCGTGAACTGGGCATTCCAGGCAGCGTCGGGGCACATAGCTGGCATCCGATGGCCTATAGTCCCAACACTGGCCTGGTCTATATTCCCGCCCAGTCGGTTCCGTTTCTCTATGAGGAGGATAAGAATTTCCGGTTCCGCCAGAATCATTTCAATCTGGGCGTCAATCTGGAAGCCGCGCCGCCGCCTGGCACGCCCGCCGAACTGGCTGCGGCACGGAAAGGACTCCACGGCGCGCTGATTGCCTGGAACCCGGTGACCCAGAAACCGGCGTGGCAGGTCGTCCATCCGCGTCCCATCAACGGCGGTGTTCTCGCGACGGGAGGCGGCCTGGTCTTTCAGGGGGATGGAGCCGGCGCGTTCGTGGCCTATGACGACAGGAACGGGCAAGAACTTTGGCGCTTTGACAGTCAATCCGGAATCGTCGCGGCGCCGATGACCTATCGCATCGGGGACACGCAATATGTGGCGGTGATGGCGGGCTATGGCGGGGGGATGCCGCTGGCCTTACCGTATCTGTACGGTCCCCGGCCACGGATGAACGGGCGGCTGTTGGTGTTCAAGCTCGGCGGCGTCGCCAAACTGCCGCCCCGGCCCGATGTCCTTCCTTTCGCCATCACGCAGGAAGCGCTACCGGCGGCGGCGGTGGAGCGCGGCGGGTCGCTCTATGCGCAAAATTGCTCGCGCTGCCATTCGTCGGGCGTCCTGTCCGCGAATGTGACGCCCGACCTGCGCCGCAGCGGGGTCCTGACGGACAAGGCGACGTGGCAGTCGGTTGTCATCGACGGCATCCTTTCCGAGCGGGGGATGGTGAGTTTCAGGAATAGCCTGACCCCTGCGGATGCGGAAAGCATCCGCCTCTATGTCCAGACAGAGGCGCGCGCAGCGGCCGTCCGCGCGAAGGAGGGTGAGGATGGAAACTGATCTCGCGCCGGAAACCGCCGCTTTCCTCGCCGCTCTCGCGCAGGGGCCCGGCCTTTCGTTTCGGGAAATGACCGTCGAACAGGTGCGGCAGGCAGTCAGGGGGATGGGAGGGATCTTCGACGCGCCGCCCGACCTTGGCGTGCTGGCCGAAGACGTCGAGGTGGCGTTGGACCGCCGGGAAATTCCTGTGCGGATGTACAGTCCGCCGGTCTGTCGCGACGAGGGGCCGGTCATCCTGTTCATGCATGGCGGCGGATGGGTTGCTTGCGACATCGAAAGTCATGACAGCTTTTGCCGCTTTCTGGCCCGATATTCGCAATTGCGCGTCGTCAGCGTCGGGTATCGCCTGGCTCCCGAAACGCCTTTTCCCGGAGCGATCGACGATGTGATGGGGGTCGCCCGCTGGCTTTCGGACGGCCGAAGCCCGTTCGGCGCCGTCAACGGCATGATCCTGTCGGGCGACAGCGCCGGAGGCGGGCTGGCGGCCGGGTTGGCCTATCAGGACGATGCCGCCCGGCTGGACATCAAGGCGTTGCTCCTATTCTATCCGGCGCTCGACCTCACGCATCGCGCGCCCTCTCATCGGGAATTCGCGAAAGGCTTCATGCTCGAGGCGGCGGACGTGTCCTATTTCGTCGATCATTATGTGCCTGATATCGAGCGGCGCAGCGACAAGGGATGTTCCCCCCTGGCGGCTTTCGATCCGGCGCGAACGCCGCCCGTGGCGATCCTGACATGCAGCCATGACGTTTTGCGTGACGAGGGGCGGGCGTTCGTCGCCGCCTGTCGGGCGGGCGGCGTGCCTTCGAAGCATGTCGAGGCATCCGGCTATATCCACGGCATCATTACTTTCAGGAAAGCCATGCCATCCGGAGTCGATTACATTAAAAATACTATTGATGGAGTTTTGAGTTTGATTGACTGAAATTATATAAAATATAGGAGAGGAGGGTGTTATGTTTGTTATTAACAGGGTTCCTAAGAATCATCTAAGGCCGCGTCTTCTTTTTTCGGCTTCTTTGGTATCGATTGCGTTGGCGGCGCCCGCCTATGCCCAGAATGCTGATGCTTCTCCATCCAGCTCTGCCGGATACGCGTCGAACGAGATTGTCGTCACCGCGCGTCAACGCAATGAAACGCTCATCGCGGCTCCGGTCGCCGTCACTGCGATCGCGGGCGATGAACTGTTCAAGAAGGCGGTAACCGATACGCGCGACCTGATCAAAATCGCGCCTTCGCTTTCCATCGACAATGGATCGAACGGCGGGGGGGCCGCCGTCACGCTGCGCGGCATCGGCACTTCGCCGTCGAATGCGGGCTTTGACCAGGCGGTTTCCATCTATGTCGACGGCGTGCAGGCAGGGCGTGCGCGCATCATCAAGTTCGGCATGCTCGACCTTGCGCAAGTTCAGGTCATGAAGGGTCCGCAAGCCCTGTTCTTCGGCAAGAACAGCCCGGCTGGCGTCATCAGCATGACCTCGGCCAATCCAACCCGCAAGTTCGAGGGCTATGCCCGCGTCGGCTACGAATTCGTCGCGGACGAAGCCATTGTCGAGGGTGCGGTGTCTGGACCGCTTTCGGACTCGTTTGGCGCGCGTTTGGCGGTGCGCTATCGCAACATGGACGGCTGGCTGCGGAACACCGCGGGCCAGGTGACGTTGGCGCAGTGGCCGTTCGCGGGCGGGAACCCGGCCAATCTGCCGCAGGCCCCCAAGACGACGCGGCCCGGCGAAGAGGAACTGGCGGGCCGCCTGACGCTGTCCTATGAACCTGTTGACAGTCCGTTCAACGCGGTGCTGAAAATCGCCGCCGACAGTTATAGCGACGATGGGCCGTCGGCGGGTCAGCAGCTCTACAATTGCGGGGCTTTCAGTACGCCGGTCAACAGCTATGCGGCGGCTCCCGGGGTTGTGGTTGCAGACCCCTTCGGCAACTGCAAGTTCGACAGAAATTATTCGAACGGTGCCCTTCCGGCAGGGCGGGCGGATAATTGGCCGAACGCCCGGCAAAATCCCTATAGCAAGATCAAGATGTATCTGGGAAGTCTGCAACTAAATTATGAGACGGACGATTTGACGCTAACGTCGATTACCGGATATTATAAAAGCAACGCACGATATTTCGACAACTATGATGCCACCGTATTCATGGGATATGATGCGTCGGAACAGGAAAAATATCGGTCGATCAGCCAGGAGCTTCGTCTCCTTTCGAAATTCGATTCACCGGTCAATTTCCTGATCGGCGCCTTTTATCAGAACACCAAGCTCGACTTTTTCAATACGGCTTATATCGCCCCTTTGCCGGCCGATCCGGCGACCGGAAAATTCCACGACTGGGAGAAGCTGGGCCAGACCAAGGGCGACACCTATTCGGTGTTCGGCCAGTTGATCTGGAATGTCACGCCGCATATCGAGCTCGCGGGCGGCGTGCGGTATACGCATGAAACCAAGGACTCGTTCCTGGTGCACAGCTACGCTCATCCGCTGCTGGTAGCGGCGGGCGTTCTCGCGCCGGTCGGGAAGGTGTTTCCGAACAATTTCTCGGACAATAATTATTCGCCCGAAGTGACATTGACCTATCGGCCGACGACCAATCTCACCGCCTATGTCGCTTATAAGACAGGGTATAAATCCGGCGGCTATTCCGTCAGCACCAACCTGATTCCGGCGACGATCACGCCCGCATCGATTGCCTTCGAATCCGAATCCATCAAAGGGTTCGAAGGCGGCCTGAAGGCGCGCGTGCTGGACGGGCGCGTCACCATCACCTCGGCCATCTACTCCTATAAATATTCGAACCTGCAAGTGAACTCGTACAACGCAGCCACGAACAGCTTCAGCATCACCAATGCCGCCGCCGCGCGGGTCAAGGGGGCCGAAGTCGAAATGAGCGCCCGCGCCAGCGAATGGCTGACGCTGAACGGGGCCGTCGCCTACAACCACGCCCGCTACCTCGATTATATCGCGGGCTGCTGGGGAGGGCAGACCTTTGCGCTGGGCTGCAATGTTCCGAACGCCAACGGCAGCTTTTCCCAGAGCCTGGCCGGCAGGCCGCTTGCCCGCGCACCGGACTGGACCGCAAATGGCGGCTTCGACCTGACGGTGCCGACCGGCCGCGATCTGCAATTCGGCCTGTCCGGAAATGCCCGTTACAGCTCGAAATATTCCGCGATGGATAATGGCAACCCGTTCGGCGTGCAGCCGTCCTTCTGGTTGTTCGATGCCAGCGCGCGGGTCGGAACGGCCAATGGCGCATGGGAACTGGCCCTGATCGGCCGTAATCTCGGCAACAAGATCTATACGGGCTATGTTGCCGAAAAGCCGGGTGGGCCGATTACGCCGGGAACCACCGTACAGTTGATGGGCCTTCCCAACCGGGGACGGCAGGTCATGCTCCAGCTCACGTCCAAATTCTAGGGCAGGCATGGACCGGGGCGGGGGGCGCTTTGCCCTCCGCTCTTCCTTTTCACTCACGCGATTGCCGAGTTTTTTCCATGAATCAGGTCACGCAAATCCCCGTCATCGTTGGCGTTGGCCAGATCAACGATCATGAATCGAAGGCGAGCGTCCTGGATCTCATGGTGGCCGCGCTGGGGCAGGCGGATCGGGATGCGCGGGGTGCGTGGCTGGACCGGCTGGACTTTCTGGGGATCGAAAATCAGATCAGCAGCGATGTGGCGCCATGGCCGGGCAAGGAGCCGATCACGCCTCATCTGCTCGGGCGGCTGGATAATCCGCCGGCAAGGACCCTGTTAACCCCCGAACCGAGCGGCGATGGTCCGCTCTATCTGTTGAACCATGCCGCCAATCTGATCGCCACGGGCGAAGTGAAGGTCGCCGCTATCGTCGGCGCGGAAGCGTTGCGGACCGCCGCGCAGCGGACGGCGCAGGTCGGCGCCGATCCCGCGGCGAAGCGCGGCGCTCTGGATGACGCGCTCGATGGGGCGCGTCCGCTCTTGCGTCAATATGGCCTGCTGACGCCGACTGACGTCTATCCGCTTTATGAATCCGCGACGCGCGCGGCCTGGGGGCTGAGCTTGGCCGAGGCGCAGCGGGAAAGCGCGCTGCTCTGGTCCGCCTATTCCGCTGCCGCGGCGGCCAATCCCCATGCCTGGAGCCGGGAGGCGCTGGACCCCGATGCCATAACCACCGTCACGCCGCAAAACCGGATGATTAGCCATCCCTATAGCAAGCTGATGGTGGCGAACAGCGCGGTCAATCAGGGCGCGGCGCTGATCCTCACCAGCCTTGCCGAGGCGCGGGATCGGGGAGTGCCGGAAGAGCATATCGTCTTCGTCGGCGCGGGAGCCGCCGCCCATGAGGACGATGATGTCCTCGCCCGCGACAGCTATGCGCGCTCCCCCGCGATGATCGCGTCCATCGCCGGGGCAATGGAGCGCAACGGTCTGGAGCGCGACGATCTCGATTGCGTCGAACTCTACAGCTGCTTTCCCTGCATTCCCAAAATGGCGCGCCGCGTGTTGGACTGGCCGCTGGATCGGTCGCCCAGCGTCTATGGCGGGCTGACCTTCGGCGGGGGGCCGATCGGCAATTGCATGATGCATGCGGCGGCGGCGATGACCGACCGGCTGCGCGCGGGCGGCAGGCACGGCCTGATCTTCGCCAATGGCGGTTTCGCGACGCACAACCATTCCATCATCTTGTCCCGCACAGCCCCGCGCGATCCCATCTTTCCCCAGGATTCCGATGTCCAGGCGGAGGCTGACCGGTTGCGGGGCGCCGTCCCGTCGCTGGACGAGCATTATGAGGGACCGGGGCGGATCGAAGCCTTTTCGGTGCCCTATAACCGCGACGGCGCGCCGCGCTTTGGCACCATCGTCGCGCTGTCGCCGGACGGACGGCGGTTCCTCGCCCGCATTGCCGGGGAGGATGTGGGCGGCGTCGCCTTTCTGACCTCGGGCGAAGTCGAACCGGTGGGATGTCGTGGCAGCGTGGTTCGCGCGGCCGATGGCTATGGCTATTGGCGGGCCGCATGACGGTCGCGGACCTGGATGCCGCCCTGCTGGCCGAGTCCGTAAGGCGGGCGCTGGCGGCCCGGCCGGCGGATGAGGAAACAGCATGGCAGGTCGCCGTCGAGCTGGGCCTGCCGCTGCTCTGTTCGGGGCCGGAGGCGGGCAGTTTCGAGGATGCCCTGACGGTGCTGATGGAATTGGGCCGCCGTGCTTCGAGCGCGCCGGTGCTGGAATCGGTCATCGTCAATCGCGCCGCGCCGGGGCTGGTTCCGGCGGGAAGCCGGATCGCGCTGGGGGTCGGCGCTCTGGGGGGCGACGCCTTGGCCGGGACGGTGGCCTTCGCGGAGGGGACAGCATCGGGCGCGCTGCGGCTGGTCGAAGGCGCAGCGCGGGCCGATTATCTGGTGATCGTCGATCCATCGGGAAGGATCGGAGCGGTCGAACGCACCGATCCGGGCCTGAGCGTCGAGGAAACGCCCGCCCTGAGCGCCGGCCTGTGCGACGTGCGTTTCCAGTCGGCCAGGCTGCAATCGACCCGGCCGCTGGCGAACGGGGCCAAGGACCTTCTGACGCTGCTGCGGCTTGGCCTGTGCGCGCGGGCGCTGGGCGCGGCGGTGCAGGGATTCGAACTGATCGTCGACTATGCGAAGGTGCGGCGGCAGTTCGGGCAGGCAATCGGCGCATTTCAGGCGGTGCAGCACAAGCTGGCCGACAGCCAGATCCGGTTGGACGCCTGCCGGTTGCAGTTGCTGGGCGCGGCGCGGGCCTGCGACCGCGCTTCGCCTTCGCGGCTGGCGCGCGCCGCGTCAGCAATCGCCTATTCCAGCGCCGCGCTTCGTCAGGTGGCGCTCGAAACGCAGCATGGCTTCGGCGCCATCGGCTATGCGGAGGAACATGCGGCGCCAGCCCTGTTCCGGCGGGTCCACGCCGATGTCGCGCGTCTGGGCGGCGCGGCATGGGCGCGGCATGCGCTGGGGGAGCATCTGATCGCCGCCGGTGACGGCGCGATGCAGGCGTTGTGCGCGGACGAGGACGATCCGGCGGCTGGTTTCCGCGCACGGCTGCGCGACTGGTTGGATGAGAATTGGACCGCCGCCCATCGCGCCGCGTTGCGCAGCCGGCCGTTCGAGGAGCGCGACTGGGACCTCGACCTTCTGGCCCGGCTGGGCCGGGACGGATGGACGACGCTCAACTGGCCGGCAACGGCGGGGGGCATGGCCGCATCGCCCCTGGAGCAGCTGGCGTTTATCGAGGAGATGTATCGGGCTGACGCGCCTGCACACGCCTTGGTCTGTCCGTGCCGGATCATCGCGCCGGAGATCATCGCCCATGGCAGCCCTGTGCTGAAGGAACAGCTTCTGCCGCGCATCCGGGCGGGCAGCGTGACCGGCTGTCTGGGCTATAGCGAGCCGGAGGCCGGTTCGGACCTCGCCAGCCTGCGCACGAGCGCGCGGCGCGAAGGCGACCATTATGTCATCAGCGGCCAGAAAATCTGGACCACCGACGGGCATCGCGCCAGCCATATGATCCTCGCCGCGCGCACGGGAAGCGAGTCCCGGGCGCGTCAGGCCGGCATCAGCCTGTTTATCCTGCCGATGGATTCGCCGGGCATTTCGGTGCGGACCATGACCGGATTGCATGGGCATGTCTTTTGCAGCATTTTCTTTGACGACGTCCGATTGCCGGCCGACTGGCGGCTGGGCGAGGAGGGGCAGGGCTGGTCGATCCTCGCCAATGCCCTCGCCAATGAGCGGATCGGCATGGGCGGTTTCGTGTCGCGTCTGGCGGTTTTGTTCGACCGCCTGCTGGGCGTTTTGCGCGACCGGCCGGGTCTGGCGGGAGATTCGGCCACGACAGCGCGCATTGGCGAACTCGCCGCCCAGCTGGTGACGGGCCGCGAACTGGCGCTGGCGTCCGTTGCGCCCATGGAAGGTGGCGCGCCTCCGCTCGTCGCGGCCGCCGCCGCCAAAATCTATGCCAGCGAACTTGCCCAGACGCTGTGCGAGGCTGCGTTGGATATGGTCGGCGGAACGGCGCTTCTGGGCCAGGATGCGCCGGACGCCCCGGCCGACGGGCTGATCGAGGAAATCCTTCGCCTGTCGATCATGTATGTCGTGGGCGGCGGCAGCAACGAAATCCAGCGATCGCTGATCGCCATTCGCGGCCTGGGACTGGGCCGGTGAACTGCTTTCGAACCAAAATTGCGGAGAGACGATGATGGAGACCATTCGTAATCTGGTGGGGGCGGATTTCCCGCTGTTCGCCTTCAGCCATTGCCGGGACGTGGTGGCGGCTGTCAGCCGCGCGGGCGGCTTCGGTGTGCTGGGGGGCAGTTCCTTCACCCCGGAATCGCTGGAGGAGGAGCTGAAATGGATCGATGACCATGTCGACGGGAAACCTTATGGCGTCGACATCCTCCTCCCGGAAAACCAGCCCATCGACAATGATACCGATGTCGATGAGCTGGTTGCCCAATTGCCCACCCGGCATGTGGATTTCGCCGTCGACCTGCTCCGCAAGCACGATATGACCGCCAATCGGGAGGATGTCGTCGACCGGCTCTTCCTGCCGACCGTGCCCGAAGCGGGCGAGGCGTTGATGGACGTCGCGTTTCGCCATCCGATCCGCCTGATCGCCAATGCGCTGGGCATCGCGCCGCCCTCGATGATCGAAAGGGGGCGCAAACATGGCGTGCCGGTGGCGGCGCTGGTCGGCGCCAAGGAACATGCCGTGCGACAGGTGCATGCGGGCGTCGACCTGCTGGTCGCGCAGGGCGGCGAAGCCGGCGGCCATTGCGGCGAAGTGTCGACATTGGTGCTGGTTCCGGAAGTCATCAAGGCGATCAAGCCCATCCGGGAGGTGCCCGTCCTTGCCGCTGGCGGCATCATGACCGGCGCGCAGATGGCGGGATGCATGGCGATGGGGGCTGCCGGCGCGTGGACGGGTTCGATCTGGCTGGCGACGACGGAGTCGGAAACGAGCGAGACCTTCAAGCAAAAGATGGTCAAGGCGACGTCGCGCGACACGATCCGGTCGAAGACGCGAACCGGCAAGCCCAGCCGCCAGTTGCGCTCCGCCTGGCATGACGCATGGGACGGTCCTGACAGTCCGGGCGCGCTGCCGATGCCGATGATGGCGTTGATCAGCGTCCCCACTTTCGCCCGCATCGAACGGGCGGCGGATGCGGGGCATGAAGGGGCCAAGGCGCTGTCCAGCTATTGGGTCGGACAGGGCGTGGGCCTGGTGGACGGCATCCGGTCGGCGACCGCCGTGGTGCAGGAGTTCAAGACGGACTTTGCGGACGCCATCGAACATCTGATGGCGGCGGTGCAGGAATGATGCGCGGCATGGCAGAGCAAAGGACCCCCGCCGCCAACGATAGCGGGCATCCGTTGGAAACGCTGTTCGCGCCGCGCAGCATCGCTGTCGTCGGCGCGACGGAGAAATCGCCCTGGACCGGCTTCATCGCGAAGAATTTCCGTGATTTCGCTTATCCGGGCAGGGTCTTCGCGATCAATCGCGGCGGCACCGACGTTCTGGGCATGAAGGGCTTTGCGTCCTGCGGCGACGTGGGGGAGCCGGTCGACGTCGCCTTCATCACCGTGCCGCAAGCCGCCGTCCTGGACGCGCTGGCCGATGCGGCGGCGGCGGGAGTGCGCAACGCCGTCATCCTGACGGCGGGCTATGGCGAGGCGGGCGCCGAAGGCGTCGCCCTGCAAGAGCAATTGCTGGCGCGGACGAGTGAGTGGGGCATGAACATCTGGGGACCCAATTCGCTGGGCTTCAACAATGTCAGCGCGCGCACGCCGATCTCCTCGATACCCGCGCTGCTGCCGATATTGGCCCCGCGCATCGCCATCGTGTCGCAGAGCGGCGCGACCGCGAGCGAACTCAACGAATTCGCCCATAGCCAGAATATCGGCACCAGTTTCGTGGCGGCGACGGGCAATGAGGCGCAGCTCACGCTCGCCGATATCGTCGACTATCTGGTCGATCATGACGAAACCCGCGCCATCGCGATCTTCGCGGAATCGATCCGCGATCCGGCACGCTTCGAACAGGCCGCGACCCGCGCGCGGGCGCGCCGCAAGCCAATCGTCATCCTGAAGATCGGGCGCAGCGACCTCGCGACCGAAGTGGCCAAGGCGCATACGGGGTCGCTCGCGGGGAATGACAAGGTCTTCGACGCGGTTTGCGAGCGGCTGGGCATCATCCGCGTCTTTTCGACCGAGGATCTGATCGTCACGGCAGGGCTGCTCGCGGCGACCGGGCCGCTTCCGGCACAGGGTCTTGAATTCATCTCGATCTCGGGCGGGGCCTGCACACTCGTCGCTGACGGGGCAGAGGCGGCCGGGATCATGGTGCCGCCCCATCCGCCCGAAACGGCGGCGGCATTGGCGGCGGCGATGCCCGGCTTCGGATCGACGCTGAACCCGCTTGACGTCACCGGCGCGGTGGTCCGCGACACCGGCCTGCTGGAAAGGGTGATCCCCATTGCCGCGGCATCGCCGGACGTGGGCCTTGTGGCGATCAACATCAGCGTGCCCGTGGCGGAGGGACAGGCTGTCCTGCCATCGGCGCTGAGTGCTATCGGCCGGGCGGTGAAGGCCATCGACAAGCCCGCCATCATGGTCCTGACCACGGCGCGGTCGCTGACCGACATGACGCGTCAGGCCATGGAGGACCATGGGCTGCCCCATATCCTGTGCGGTATCGACGCCATGTTGCGCGCTGCCGGAAAGGCGGCATGGTGGTCGGGGCAGCTTTCGCAATCGCCGCCGCCTTTTCTGTTCGGGCAGGCGCCGCCGTCGGGCACGGCGCGGCCCGCGCTCGATACCGAACGGGCGGTCCTCGACTATCTGGCGTCGCGGTCGATACCCGTCATTCCCGCGCGCGTGGCGACGAGCCGGGCGGAAGCCGAGGCGGCCGGGATCGAAGGACCGCTGGTCTTGAAGATATTGTCGCCCGACATCGCGCACAAGACGGAGGTCGGCGGGGTGCGCCTCCATGTCGCGCCCGATGCGGCGGGGGAGGCATTTGACGAAATCTGCGCGGCGGTGGCCGCGGCGCGGCCCGATGCGCGAATTGAGGGGGTGATCCTGTCGCCGATGCGGAGCGGCGGCGTCGAACTGCTGGTCGGTATCACGCGCGATCCGATATGGGGTCTGACCATCACGGTGGGCTTTGGCGGCATATTGGTCGAACTGGTCGCCGATGTCGCGATTGCGCCTTTGCCGGTTTCGCCGGGGCAGGTGCGGGACATGCTGGGCCGGTTGCGTGGAGTCCGGCTGCTCCAGGGCTTCCGCAACATTCCGCCTGCCGATCTCGACCGGCTGGCGGCCGTGATCGCGCGCATCGGGGACGAAGCTATCCAGCTCGGGCCCGATCTGGAATCGCTGGAGATCAATCCCATTCTCGTTCGCGGCGCGGACATCGAGGCGCTCGATGGCCTCGTTCACTGGAAGGTATGACACATGACGGAACGATTGGACATCGACACGGGCGAGGAAGTGCTTTTCGAGCGCGTGGGCGATCATATCGCGCTGGTGACGCTGAACCGGCCGGATACGCATAATGCGGTGAACGGCAGCATCACGCGACTGCTCGGCGATTTCGTCCGGCAGATTGAAAGCGATCCGTCCATCCGCGTCGCGATCCTCGCCGGGCGCGGCAAGACCTTCTGCGCAGGCCTCGATCTCAGGGTGCTGGCGGACGGCGCCGTCGATAGCGTAACGCCCCCCGGCGCGGGGTTTGCGGGCTTCGTCTATGCGCCCAAGTCCAAGCCCTGGATTGCCGCCGTGCATGGCGGCGCGTTCGGCGGCGGCATGGAACTCGCGCTCGCCTGCGACATGATCGTCGCGGGCGAGAATGCTGCCTTCGCGCTGCCGGAGGTGAAGCGGGGACTGATCGCGGGCGCGGGCGGATGCCACCGGATCACAAGGGTTCTGCCGCGCGCGCTGGCGATTGAGATGGTGCTTACGGGCGAGCGGATGTCCGCCAGCCGGGCCTATGAGCTTGGCCTGGCGAACCGGCTCGTCCCTGCGGGGCAGGAGGTGGCGGCGGCGCTCGACCTTGCCCGGGCCATTGCGGCGAACGCGCCGACCTCGGTACGCGAGACGCTGCGGCTGACCCGCTATGCCGCCGACCGCGACGAAACCGAGGTTCTGGCCGTGCAGGAACAGGCCATCGCGACCGTGGTGGCTTCCCCCAATATCGCGGAAGGCGCGCGGGCCTTTATCGAAAAACGGGCGCCCCGCTGGGTCGATTGATGCAATGGAATTGGCTGGATGGCGCTATTGCGCCGTCCATCCGCCGTCGATGACGAGTTCGGTTCCGGTCATATAGGCGCTGTCGTCGCTGGCGAGAAAGGCGGCGGCTGCCGCCACATCCTCGGGCCGGCCCAATCGGCCCATCGGCGTTTTGGCGGCCATGGCCTCGACCAGATCGTCCACGCTGGCCGCATATCCCCTTTCCACCCAGTTCTGGAAGCCTGACTCCAGCAGGGCGGTGAATATGCAGCCGGGATGAATGGAATTGGCCCGGATCGCCATCCCGGCCTGCGCCCATTCCATGGCGATGCCCTTGGTGAAGAGGCGCAAGGCGCCCTTGCTGGCATTATAGGCGGATGCCTCCGCATGACCGACGATTCCCATGATGGAACTGATGTTGATCACCGACGCGCCGCCACGGACATCCGCTCCGCCCCGCGCCAGTTGGGGGAGGAGTGTCCGGGCGGCCAGAAAAGGGCCGGTCGCATTGATGTCCATGACATGATGCCAAAGGTCGAGGGAAATGGAATCGATGGCCCCGGTCTGGTCGATGCCCGCATTGTTGACGAGGATGTGGAGCTTGCCGCTGCCTTCGTCCAGCGCGGCCCGTATCGAAAGCCAGTCCTGTTCCGACGTCACGTCGGCCCGGATATAGTCGGCCGCGCCGTCCAACTCGGCCAGCGCCGCGCGCACTGCCGGGGCATCCAGCGGGTCGAGGTCGGACAGAAGCAGGGTCGCGCCCTCGGCGGCGAACCGCTTGGCGCAGGCCAGGCCGATGCCGCGCAGCCCGCCCGTGATAAGGGCCATCCGCCCGGCGAGCCGCCCATGAACGCCGTTGCCCGTCAGGGTCGCCATCGTATCCGCTTCCTGTTCCTGCATCGCCATCGTGACGGCCCGGTCAGGAAAAACGGAAGCCCGGATAGCCCGCGTCGCAGATCGCGTCGCATTCGGCCTTATAGGCCGCATAGCCGCCGACATAGGCCAGGATGACGCGCGGTTTGCCCGGCACATTGGCGCCGACATACCAGCTTTCGGCGGACTCCCACAAATTCCCCTTGACCAGTCCGTTCACCTTTTCGGTCCAGCCCGCCTGCGCATCGGCATCCGCTTCGCAGCGGGCATGACCATGTGCCTCGCAATATCCGATCAGGTCCGAGATCCATTCGACCTGCATCTCGTTGGTCATGACCACATTGGTGAAGACCGACGGGCTGCCGGGTCCCCCGATCATATACATGTTGGGAAATCCCCGGACGCTGATGCCCAGATAGGTTTGCGGTCCGTCGGCCCAAATCTCCTTCAATGACTGGCCGGCATCGCCGCGCACATCGATGGCGGTCAGGGCGCCCGTCAGCGCATCGAAGCCGGACGCCGCGATGAGGAAATCGAGCGGGATCTCGCGCCCGCCGACCATGGCGCCCCTTTCCGTGAAGGATTGGATGGGGTCCGATTTGACGTCGATCAGTTCGACATTCGGGCGATTGAAGGTTTCGGGGAAGGCCGTCCCCACCGTTACCCGCTTGGTGCCATAGGCAAAACCGCGCGGCGTCAGCTTGTCCTTGGCGGCGGGATCGTCGACAACGGCTCGGACCTTTTCACGGAGGAAATTACCCGCCTCTTCATTCACCTCCTTGTCGATCATGGCATCGGCAAAAGCCCATCCCACGACCCCGCCGCCATTGGCGTGACGCGCCTCGTAGATCTGGCGGCGCTGTTCGGCGGAGAATTCCGATGCCTTTTTGTACATGGCATCGTTGATCTCATCGTCCAGCATCAGGTCGCCGCCGCCCCAGCGCTGGCCCTTTTGCAGGCGATCGCGCGTTTTTTCGCGATTTTCCTCCCACCATGCATGATCCGCCGCCGTCAGCGGGCGGTTATGCGCCGGTGAATAGAAATTGGGCGTCCGCATGAAAACCGTCAGTTTTTCGCATTGCTGCGCGACAATGGGGATGACCTGCGTGCCCGACGATCCCGTGCCGATGATGCCGACGCGCTTGCCGGCGAAATCGGGATAGGTTTCGGGCCATCGCGCCGTGTGAATGACCTCGCCCCTGAAATTGTCGAGTCCCGGAATGTCGGGCATGATGGGGGCGGAGAGGGGGCCTGCGGCAGCTAGGAAATGGCGCGCGCGATATGTTTCGCCGCCTTCGGTTTCGAAATGCCAGAGCGCGGCATTCGTGTCGAAATGCGCCTTGGTCAGCCGCGAATTGAACCGGATATCCTTGCGCAGGTCGAGACGATCCGCCACCCATTTCAGATAGGAAACGATTTCGTTCCGCGCCGCATAGCGTTCGCTCCAACGCCATTCCGCATCGATGACCGGCGAAAATGTGTAGCAATAGGCCAGGCTTTCGACGTCGCAGCGCGCCCCGGGGTAGCGGTTCCAATACCATGTGCCGCCGACTTCGGGAGCGGCCTCCAGCGCGATGACGCGGTGCCCGTCCTCGCGAAGCCGATAAAGGCCGTGCAGACCACCGAATCCGCAACCCAACACCAGAACGTCAAGAATTTCGCTGTCTCGGCTGTTTTCGGGCATCCCATCCTCCTTCGCGCGCCACCGGTTATCGCTGTCTGGGGGCGTAAACAAGTATATCATGATATAATTTCTTGGAACGGTCAATGGCGACGAGAACGCCCCATAACGCGCCGGTTGGCCGCGATGGCGTTGGGGGGGCAGGCGCATGATCGCCCGTTCACATGGGATGGGAATCGCCGGTCCCGCGTCCGGCGCTGGTCGGGCTGTGCCGCCTTCTTTGGCAGAGTTGCCGAGGGGCCAGGTACAAGGCGGACGACATCCCGTTGAAGACGGAGGCAAGCCTCCTTCTTCAACGGGATTTTACAATATTCTTCCAGGCAGATGGCATCATCTGCCCGCTCGCAAGACGCCCTAGAATTCGATGCCGATCTTGCCGAAATGACCGCCCGCAGCCTGCATTGCAAACGCCTCCTGCAAGGCTTCGAGCGGGAAGCGATTGCCGATGATCGGCCGTATTCCCGTGGTCTCCAGCGCGCGCACCAGATCGCGCTGATGCTGACGGCTGCCCACCGAAATGCCCGCGATGTTCACCTGCTTGGTGAAGATGCGCGCTGTCGGAACCGGCCCCTGCACGCCTGCCAGAACCCCGATCAGGGAGATGGTTCCGCCATTTCGCGTCGCCTCGATCGACTGCGCCATCGTCGCGGCGCCGCCGACCTCGACTACAATGTCGACGCCACCGCCGGACAGCGCCTTGGCCCGCGATCCCCATTTCGGTTCTTCGCGATAATTGATGATCTCATCGGCGCCGAGTTCCACCATGCGCGCCAGCTTCTCATCGGAAGAGGAGGTCGCGATCACCCGCGCGCCCATGGCCTTGGCGATCTGCAACGCATAGATGGATACGCCGCCGCTGCCCATCACCAGCACGGTGTCGCCAGCCTTGATCTGCCCCGCCGGAACCAGACAGCGCCATGCGGTGACGCCCGCGCAGGTGATGGTCGCGGCTTCAACGTCGCTATAGCCCTGCGGCGCCAGCGTGAAGCCATGCGCCGGAGCGGAGACGAGGTCGCGCGCGAAACCGTCACCATTGTCGCCCGGAATGGTCTTGGGCATCGTCCGGGGGACAGGGCCGTCGGACCAGCCGGGAAAGAATGTCGATACCACGCGATCGCCGGCCTTGAATTCGCTGACGCCTTCGCCGACCGCCACTATGGTTCCCGCCCCGTCCGAAAGCGGCACGATATTGGCGGCGACCGGAATGTGTCCCGCGACCACGGCGAGATCGTGGAAGTTCAGCGAACTTGCGCCGATGCGGACCAGAATTTCGCCCGGTGCGGGCTGCGTCAAATCCGGTTCCTGGGTCAGGCTCAGCTTTTCAATGCCCGGCTCGGGGAGGCGAACTACTCTCATCTTGGCAAGAATCCTTCCTCATCTGCATCGGGCGGCATTCTTGTCACCCGTCCTTTAACATTGCAACGCGATTCATTATTGTTGAACGTCCAACCTATCAGCAGGCTGCGCCGAGGCGGACGGGGATCATGCCGCCGTCGACCCGAATGTCGGTCCCGGTTATGAAGGAGGCATCCTCCGACGCCAGAAAGGCCGCCGTGCGGGCGATGTCCATCGGCGTCCCCCAACGGCGCAGTGGCGTCTGCGCCAGCACGGCTGCCGCCGCCTTGCCATCCTTCATGTCGCGGCGCGCCATTGGCGTATAAATGATGCCGGGCGAGATCGAAAGGATGCGCGCGCCGCGTTCCGCCCAAGCCGCCGACCGCAAGGCCGCGGCGCGGATGGTCGCGCGCTTCGACAGGCCATAGGCGGGCCCCGAAAGATCGGAATAGCCGACCCAATGCCCCGCCTTGTCATTCGCCATCTCGGTCAGTATCGGTTCGATCCGATCCATCAGATCCGGGGCCCAGGGGGCATCGAGCAGAGCATCACCCTCCCGGTTCGCGGGTGCGAGATGTCCCGCCACCGATGCGATCAACAGGCCCACGGTGCCATGGACCAGAAAGGGTTCGACGGTTTCCAGCAAGCGCATCGTGCCAAGCGCATTGGTGCGAATCACCGTCTGCCAGTCGGACACGCCATGGGCGATGCCCGCGGCATGGACGACGACGCCGAGCGGTCCATGGTCCGCAAGAAGCCCGGCGATCGCCGCCTGGGTTTCGGACGCGGCGAGGTCGCCCGCCAGCGTGCCGGCGATCCCATAGCCTTCCTCGCCCAATTGCGCGGAAACCGTCGCTAGCCGCTCTCGCGAAATATCGACCAACAGCAGATCGTGCGACTGCCCGAACTGACGCGCGCACGCAATGCCGATGCCGCCGCATCCGCCCGTGACCAGCGCAAGCCGTCTCTCGATCGCTGGTTTCACCATGATCCCCCCTCCCGTTTTCAATGGATGATTATGTGCAATATGTAGATCATGGTATATTATTGTTCAAAGGCAGGCAATGTTGCTATAGACCGTGCATGGTGCTGTACGAGCCATGACCAGCCGTGCTGCCAGTATAATGATGGATCCATGAGAGGCGCATGCCAAGAACGAAAAACAACCCCGCCCCCGTCGATCCGGCGGCCTCGCTCGGCAAACGCCGCACCTATAATAGCCGCTCGATGACCGAACGCCGGTCTCGCATTATCGCGGCTGCATTGGCGATCATTGAGGAGGGCGGTCCTAACAGCGCCACGATCAGGAGCGTCAGCAAGAGGGCCGGCGTCGCTCTGCGTACATTATATCTCTATTTCGATAATCGCGAGGCGATGATCAGTGTCGCGATCAAGGAATTCTTCCACCAATCCCTCGAACTGGATTCGAGCAAGAACGATCCTGCGACGGTCGCCGATGTCGTTGAGCGGCTTGATCGCCTGTGCGACGTCATCGAAAAATCGCGGAGCTATTCGAAGGCGTTGTCGCCCATATTCTTTTCGCCCAATGTCGATCAGGCGATTTATGACGTTCTGAAGCAGATGGCGCTGTCGCACGTCTTCCCCTTTCTGGACAATGCGCTGGCCGCAACGCGGATGCGGCCGAGCCAGCAGTTGAAAGAACTGATCTGCACCCAGATCTCCAACACGCAATATGCGGTCATCAATGATGTTTTTTCCGGCCGGCTGTCCGAAGAGAATTTCGCTCTCTTTCTGAAAATTTCCGTGCTGTCCTGTATTGCTGGATACCTGCCGAAAATTCCCAAGGATATGAAGGAGACCTTGCGGGAACTACAGGCAGAACTCGGCTAAGCCGATTGCCCACACGACATGGACAACGGCCGTACCCCTTCTTCTTGGAGGCTTGGCGATTAATAGCAAGGTCCGATGAGTTTGACTCATCGGACCTTGGTAAAGCCCGCGCGGCGCCTCGACCTTCGCCCGGATCCGCCGACAGAGCGTTGACAAATGAGGATCGCGACTTCATTCATCCCTATGAATACCATCGGTACCCTATTGAGGATGTGGGCATGGTGGTGGGAGCAGGAGGGGTGATTGGCGGATACAACCGGTTGGCGCGCGCCGAGGCGGCCTGAGTGGGTCGCCCGTGTCAATGCGGAGGCGGATTGCCTGGACCTTCCGGCGCTGGTGCCGCTCGATGCGGACTCCTTGCTTGACTGGGCGCGGCGCAACACCGGCCTCGATGATTTTGGCGGCGACGCCTGGCGGGAACCGTTCAGCGTCCTGCTGCACGGCCTGGAAACGGAGGCGGACCTTCACCTGATGGGCCGGATGGCGGCGCGGACGGAAATTCTCAACTGGCTCCAGAACAGGCTGAAGATCACCGACCTGCTGAAGCGTAATCCCGACATCCACGATGTCGTCATCGACCGGCCGCTGTTCATCATCGGCACCGCGCGTTCGGGAACGACCATCCTGTATGAATTGCTGGCGCAGGATGAACGGTTCCGCGTGCTGCTGGGCTGGGAGGCGGTATTTCCCGTCCCGCCCTCGCAAGCCGCGACCTGTGCCCGCGATCCGCGCATCGAGCAGGCGGATCGCCTGCTCACCCAGATCAATCGCATCGTTCCAGAGCATGAGGCGATGCATGACATTGGCGGTAATATTCCCATCGAATGCGGCCAGATCATGGGCCACAGCTTCATCGCCGATCAGATCGACGCCTTTTACCAGTCGCCCAGTTACAGCCAGTGGATCATGAGCCACGACTGGACACCGGCCTATGAATATCACCGCACGATATTGAAGATCCTGCAATATCGGAATCCGAAGGCGCATTGGCTGCTCAAGGCGCCGAACCACATGACGCACATCCCGGAGCTTCTCAAAATCTATCCGGATGCTCGGTTTATCCAGACGCATCGCGATCCGTTGAAAACCATGGCTTCGGTAACAAGCCTGCTGGGCACGCTCTATTGGGCAAAAAGCGACCAGCAGTTCAATTCGTCCGCCTTCGAGGACCTCATGCTCGCGCCCGGCATGGCAGCACAGTTGGAGGGCGTCATGGCGTTGCGCGACGAGGGCGTGATCCGCGAAGACGCGATAACCGACATAGTGTTCGCGCAACTGGTCGACGATCCACTGGCTGCGCTGGAATTGGTCTATGAACGGCTGGGACTGAGCTTCGATGCGGCGCAGCGCCGCAAGGTCATGGATTATCTGGCGTCCAAGCAGGGCGCATCGCATGGAAGCCATCGCTACGACGATCCCTCGCCCGAACGCGTGGCCCGCGACCGGCCCTATTTCACCCGCTATCAGGCGCGTTACGGCGTGCCCGACGAGATCAAGGGACAGTCATGACGACGGACAAGGACACGCCACAACGGATCGGCGGCGCGAGTGCGGGGGGATCGTCACGCAAACGCTTTGTCAGGGCGGAACCGCGCGACGACGGCGCCAACGCGGCCCGGCTGAAGAACGGGCAGGCCTGGGCGGATTTCTGCGACGCCATCAAGCGGTCGGGCGAGCATATGCTGGCGATGGATATCGACTGGAGCGAACTCGATTATGTCGACGCATTCCACTATCTCGCGGGCGTCGTCAATGGCGGCATCCGCACCGCGATCGATCATGCCGATCCGGCAGTGCCGATGTGGGTGCATAATGGGAACGGCGTGAAACATTCCGGCGACAATGCCGACAATCGTTACCTCGTCGCCCGGCTGGACCCTTCGAAAACCTATCGCCTCTTCGGGGAACGCCGGAACTGTTTCGACATGATGGTCGAAATATCGCAGGGCTATATGCAGCAGGGCGACGCCCGGACCTATGCCACGGTGCGTTTCGACGAAGCATTTTCGGTCGATCCCGATGGACGTTTCGAAATTATTCTGGGCGGCGAACCGCGCGACGGCAACTGGCTGCCGCTCGACCCGGAGGGACGGCAACTCGTCATCCGCTGCTATTTCCTCGACTGGGAAAGCGAAGCGCCGCCCTCCATCGCGATCGAGCAGATCGGGCATGAAGGCCTGCCTCCCACCCCGGTCACCGCCGCCCGCATGGCCGGCCTGCTGGACGACGCGGCGGCGTGGATCGAGAGCAATGCCCTGTTCTGGACGCCGTGGATGGAGGAATATCATCGGCAGCGCAAAGCCGGTCATTTCAATCAGGCGCAATCCTATGTCGGCGGCGCCAAGGATATTCTCTACGGCAACAATGGCTATGAACTGTCCGCAGACGAGATGCTGCTGCTGGAATTCACACCGCCGGACGCGCAATATTGGTCGTTCCAGTTACAGAATAACGCCATGGTCAGCATGGACTATGCCAATCACCAGACCAGCCTGAACTGCCGCCAGATCAGGATAGACGATGACGGCGTGGCACGTATCGTGGTCGCGCATCGGGACCCCGGTATCGCCAATTGGCTGGACACTTGCGGCCGGACGACAGGACTCTTGATCTGGCGCTGGATATGGACGCAGGACAATCCGCACGTGACCATGCGCCGGATCAAGGCGGACGCGCTGGATGCGCTGCTGCCCGCCGAAACCGTCCGCCTGACGCCGCAGGAGCGTCGAGCCGCGATCGCCATCCGCCAGCGCCATGTGGCGTTGCGCGAAAGAAGCTGCTGAACGAAGGAACAGTCCATGGGTCTGGAGAAGGAAATCCCGGCGTCGCATCTCGATCTGTTCGAGAACAGGACGCCCTGCTTTTGCGCCACGACGAAGGCGAACGGGCTGCTTTCCGTGCATCCCGTTTCGGCGCTTCTGGAAGAGGGGCAGGTCCGTTTCAGCACCCTGAAAACGCGCGGCAAATATAAGAATCTGGTGAAGGACGATCGCGTCTCGCTCTGCCTGATCGATCCGCAAAACCCCATGCGCTATCTGGAAATCCGGGGGCGGGCGGTGCTGGCCGACGACCCGGATCGGGTCTTCATCGACAGCATCGCCCGCCATCATATGGGGATGGACCAATATCCCTATGACGCGCCGGACGCGCAGCGGGCGACGGTGACGATCGATGTGGCCGAGGTCTGGGTCCAGCCCTGAGGCGATCCGCCGCCCTGTAATTTTGTCGACAATTTCCGAACGAAGGCTTTCTCCCATGGATCTGCAACTGGCGGGCAAGACCGCGATCATCACCGGCGGCAACAGCGGCATCGGCATCGGCCTCAGCCTGCATTTCGCGGCGGAAGGGTGCAATGTCGTCATCGTCGGCCGCGACATGGACAAGGCGCGCGAAGTCGCCGCGCGCGCCGAAAAGCTCGGCGGCCGCGCCATCGCCCTGCAAGCCGACGTGACGGATCGCGCGGCGGTGGAAGCGATGACCCGCCAGGCCATGGAGCATTTCGGCCCGATTTCCGTCCTCATCAACAATGCGGGCGGGCCGGGGACCATTTCCCCCTTTGAGGAAAAGGACGACGACGCGCTGAACTGGGAGATCGACCTCAACATCCGGGGCGTCATCCATTGCATCCAGGCCGTCGGGAAAACCATGCTGGCGTCGGGCGGCGGCAGCATCATCAACATTTCCTCCGCCTCTTCGGTCGTGCCGAAATCGGGCATGGGGATGGTCAACTATGCCGGGACCAAGGGCTATGTGGACTCCCTGACCCGCGCCCTGGCCTTCGAATGGGCGAGCAAGGGCGTACGCGTCAATGCCATCTCGCCGGGATGGATCATCCCCTATTCGCGCGAGGACGTGTCCAGCGGCAGCAACTGGCGGCGCTTCGCCTTTGATGTCTTCGGCGACCCGGACGATGCGCGGGCACGGATCGCCGCCGGCACCGACAGCTATATTTCGGGCGACGACCTGCCGCTGAGGCGCGCGGGAAGTCCCGACGACATCGCCCGCGCCGCGCTCTTCCTGGCCTCTGATGCGTCGTCCTATTTCACCGGGCAGATGTTGAGCGTCAGCGGCGGCAGTTACATGGCGTCCTGATAAGCCCCGTTCAACGCACGCAAAAGGAGCCCCCGGCCGGGGTGAGCTGTGAATCGCAGTGATCCCGGCCGCGCCCCCCTTTCGACCTGGGCTCTGATCCCAGCATCATCGGAGTATCTTTGGCCTATTGGGCAGGGACATCGGGATCAAGGATGCGGGGCGCAATCTCACAAATAAATCCTATATAACCAATGATTTATCCATCGGCCCGGTGCCGTTCGACTGAAGGGACTCTCGCCCGTTCACCGGGGAAGCTGGTCACGACGGTAGATTCTGCCATGACCGATGCGCGGACCTTTCATGCCCATTGATCGTATATTGGTCTCCAGCAACTGGGAGATGGCCATGACTGACACGCAAAAGCTGAAAGAACATTTTTGGGATCGTATGACGGCCAGTCCATTCATGATGCTGGGCCTCACAGGTGGCAGAAACCATAGCGAGCCTCTTACGGCACAGCTTGACAAGGGTCAGGTCGATACACTTTGGTTTTTCATTGGCAAAGATAACCGCCTCGCCACAGGCGGACCAGCGATGGGCCAGTTCGTCTCAAAGGGCCATGATTTCTTCGCCTGCCTGTCAGGGAAGGTGGGAATCGACAATGATCCGGCGATGATTGACAGGCTTTGGTCCAAGCAGGTGGAGGCCTGGTTTCCCGGCGGTAAGTCTGACCCTAATCTGGCGTTGTTGCGTTTCGACATCGATGAGGCGGAAATGTGGGAGGCGGATGTCTCGCTTTCCGGAAAGCTCAAGATGCTGTTCGGCGGGAAAATCAATCCGAGCGAGGAAGGCAGTCACGCAAAGCTCGACACCACCGCCAAATGATCGGGCGGACAACGACCAATCTTCTGTCGCGGCCAAGCGGACGCGGGGTGTTCGCGCGAATTGCAGGAAGAGCCCGAGAAATGGCAGGCTGTGGAGGCAGAGGTCACCGCTATCGGCTCATCGCGGGGAACTATCGCCGTGCGTAACAATTAAAGATGCACCTTCTCTCTCTTTTGGAGATCGATCATGCTTTGGACTCTCATATTGATTTTGCTTGTGTTGTGGGCCTTGGGTGCCTTTGTGGTCCCGGTCGGCGGCGCGTTGATCCATCTTCTTCTCGTGCTGGCTCTGATTGTCCTGGTGTATAATCTCGTGACGGGACGCCGCGTCGGTTGAATGGAAAGGCGCCGGTGTGATCCGCCCGGCGCCTTTCCAAGGAGTGATCATACGCTTCCTGGCCCAGTAATTATCGGCGTCCGCCCGCGCAGAGGCGGGTCAGCGCTCCGGCCAACCCGACCATATGGGCGTGGGCAGGCTGCATGGGGACCCGTCGCCAATATCTGTGGCGACGGGTCCAATTGCGCCGCTCTGGGCCAATGTAAAATCAAAAGGCTCCGGGCGCGGCTATCCGGTTGCATCGGATCGTCTTCCATGCCAGTGGCAGGCTAGATATGGATACGAACGTTCTCGTTTCCCGCCGGTCGCGGGACGAAAGAATGGCCGGGCTTGTCGAAATAGGAGTGGAAGAATGCGGTTGGACAAGCGGATCGCCATCGTCACGGGGGCGGGATCGGGCATCGGCGCTGCTATTGCCCGTCGATTCGCGGCGGAAGGGGCGAGCGTCATCGCCGCCGACATTAACGCCGATGCCGTCGCCCGGACCGCCGAAGGCCAGGAACGGATCGTCGGGCAGACCTGCGACGTCACCGGGGCGGGAGCAGTCGATTCGCTGGTCGATGATGTCGTCGCGCGGTTCGGCCGGATCGACCTGATGGTCAACAATGTCGGCCAGTCGGTGGCGGGACTGCTCACCGATGCGACGGATGAGGAATGGAACCGCGTTCTCGCCCTCACATTGTCGTCGACCTTCTATGGAACGCGGGCCGCGTTGCGCGCGATGCTGCCCAACCGGTCGGGCAGCATCATCAACATTTCCTCGGGCGCCGGATTTGCCGGGGCGCCGGGTCTCGCCACCTATGGCGCCGCCAAGGCGGGCGTCAACCATCTCACCCAATCGGCGGCGGTGGAGAATGCACGCAGCGGCGTGCGCATCAACGCCATCGCGCCCGGCTCGATCGAGACGCCGGCCATTCTCGCCTGGGCGAACAACCTGCCGGGCGGCGTTCCGGCCTATGAGGCGACCTTGCTGCCCGGAAGGTTCGGCAGGCCGGAGGAAATTGCGGCGGCGGCGCTTTTTCTCGCCACTGACGAGGCGAGTTTCGTGAACGGCGTGATCCTGTCGGTCGATGGCGCGGCATCGGCCCGGATGCCGGCGATCGCGCCTCCCGATTTTGACAAGTGACCGGTGTTGGCGCATCCCGCGTCCGCCGGATTTTGAGACTGAATATTGAGCTTCGCTGGGGTTAAGACGTGCAGGAAAATGCTTTGGTCAAGAATGTCGATATCGTCATCATCGGCGCGGGATTTTCGGGGATGTACGCCGTCCACCGCCTGCGGAAGGATTATGACGTCCTGTGTTTCGAAGCCGGCGACGGCGTAGGAGGCACATGGTACTGGAACCGCTATCCCGGCGCCCGGGTGGATATTCAAAGCGTTGAATATTCCTACAGCTTTGACGAGGATTTGCAGCAGGAGTGGCGCTGGCCGGAATATTTTTCCGCCCAGCCCGATCTGGAGCGCTACGCCAACCATGTCGCGGATCGTTTCCAGCTTCGCGAGCATATCCGGCTCTCCACGATGGTGCAGAAGATGCGGTTCGACGCGGCGACGAACCGCTGGCATGTCCATACCGACAAGGGTGAAGAGGTCATTTGCCGCTATGTGATCGCGGCGACCGGCAGCCTGACCGTGCCCAATGCCCCCAACTGGCCGGGGCGCGAGACGTTCACCGGGGACATCTATCACACCACGCAATGGCCGCGCGAAGGGCTGGACCTGTCGGGCAAGCGCGTCGGCCTGATCGGGACGGGCTCGACCGGCATCCAGGCCGCTCCCCTCATCGCGGAACAGGCCGACCATCTGTTCGTCTTCCAGCGCACGCCGGTGTTCAGCATGCCATCGGGCAACCGGCCGCTGGACGCGGAATATGAAAATGAATGGAAGAGCGACTATGCCGGGCGGCGGAAGGAGATGCTCAAAAATTACGGCGCATCGCTGGTAGAATATACCGATATTTCCGCGCACGACTGCACGCCCGAGCAGCAGGAGGCGATGCTGGAACAGGCGTGGAACTCGAAGAAGGCGATGCAGATGCTCGTGGTCTTCAGGGACGTCATGACCGATATGGCGGTGAACGACATTGTGTGCGAATTCGTGCGCAAGAAGATTCGCGAGACCGTGAAGTCGCCGCAGACGGCTGAGCTGCTCTGCCCCACGACCTATCCGATCGGCGGCAAGCGGCTGTGCGTCGATAACGGCTATTATGAGATCTACAACCGCGACAACGTCACGCTTGTGGACGTGAAATCGGATCCGATCGTCGCCTACACGCCGTCGGGCCTGCGCACGGCCAAGGCGGATTATGATCTCGACGTGATCGTCACGGCCACCGGCTTCGACGCGATCACCGGCGCGATGATGCGGATCGACATCGAGGGCGTCGACGGCGTGAAGCTCGCGGACAAATGGTCCGACGGGCCGACCACCTATCTTGGTTCGATGATTGCGGGCTTCCCCAATCTTTTCATGATCCACGGCCCGACTACTCCGGCGGCCCAGGCCCAGATGATCACCACGGGCGAGTGGCAGGTCAACTGGACCGCGGACGTCATCGACGACATGGAGCGGGAGGGCTATGCGAGGATCGATACCACCCCCGAAGCCGAAAATCAGTGGCACGACCATGTCGACATGATTTCCGAGGGCACCGTGCACAAGCTCGCCGACTCCTGGTATAACGGCAAGAATATCGAAGGAAAGAAGGGCGGGTTCATGATCTACGTCGGTGGCTTCCCGCAATATTCGGCCGCCTGCACCCATGCGGTCCACAATGATTATGAAGGGTTTGTGAGGTCGAGGAGCGATGCCTGAGGGACCGCGCGCCCGTTGCATGCCGTTGATCGCGAGGAGGGCGTTTGCGCGCCCATGCACGACGATCTCCAGCGCATCGCCGTGGCGAGCGATGCGCTCAACCCGTTTCATGCCTATTTCAGCTGTCGGAAATCAGATCGATGATGGCCGGTGCCTCTTCCACCGCCCCGGATGAAACTTCCGGCGGTCACCACGGCATTGCCCTGAGTGAAGCGACCCGCGTCTGGGCGCGTATTGCCGCGCTCAGCTTTGGCGGTCCGGCGGGGCAGATAGCGATGATGCACCGCATCCTGGTCGAAGAGAAAAGGTGGATCGGGGAGGAACGCTTCCTCCATGCCCTCAACTATTGCATGCTGTTACCCGGGCCGGAAGCACAACAGCTCGCCATCTATATCGGTTGGCTGCTCCACAAGACAAAGGGCGGGTTGATTGCCGGCGTTCTGTTCGTGCTGCCGGGTTTCCTCGCCATATTGGGCCTCAGCTATATTTATGTGCTGTTCGGTCATGTGTTGCTGATCGAAGGGCTGTTCTTCGGGCTCAAGGCAGCCGTTCTGGCGATTGTGGCGCAGGCGGTGGCGCGCGTGGGCTCGCGCGCGCTGAAGAACAATGCCATGCGCGGCCTTGCGCTCGCGGCTTTCGTCGCGATCTTCTTTCTCGGCGCGCCCTTCCCACTGATCGTGCTGTCGGCTGGGTTTATCGGTTATCTCGGTGAGCGCATCGGCGTCGCCCAGTTCAAAGGCGGCGGCAGCCATGGGGCGGCCAGCGGGGAGGTCATTCATGACCGCGATACCGCCCTTGGCGAAGCGTTGCCCGAACATGTCAGGCCCAATCTCGGTTGGTCGCTGCGGATATGCTCGGTGCTGCTGCTGCTCTGGCTCGGACCGGTTCTGGCATTATTCCTGACGCTGGGGCCGGATGACGTGTTCTCGCAAATCGCCAGCTTCTTCAGTCAGATGGCGGTTGTGACCTTCGGTGGCGCCTATGCGGTTCTGGCCTATGTCGCGCAGGAGGCGGTGGGCACCTTCGGATGGCTACGCCCCGGTGAAATGCTCGACGGCCTCGGCATGGCGGAAACCACGCCTGGACCGCTCATCATGGTGACGCAGTTCGTGGGCTTTCTTGCCGCCTTCCGCGACGCCGCGCCGCTCGCCCCGTTGCTGGCGGCGACGTTGGGTGCGATCCTGACGACGTGGGTGACGTTCGTGCCCTGCTTCCTGTGGATTTTCGCGGGCGCCCCCTTCATCGAGCGGCTGCGCGGCAACAAGGCGCTGTCCTCGGCGCTGACCGCCATCACAGCCGCCGTGGTGGGCGTGATCCTGAATCTTGCGATCTGGTTCGCCATCCACACATTGTTCCGGCAGGTCAGGCCGGTCACGACACCGGCCGGATCGCTTGACGTGCCGGTGTTGGCGTCGATCGACATCCCGGCGGCATTGCTGGCGATCGGGGCCATGATCGCGGTCTTCCGCTTCAAGCTGGACGTCCTGCCCATTCTGGGCGCGTGCGCAGCAATCGGGGCGGGCTATGTCCTCCTTGTCTGACGAGAGGCTGGAATGACCGATCCCCTGCGGAGGCCAAGCTCCTGAGCGAGCCGAGCGCGCTCATTGCGGGGTTCGGCACTCTGACTGGTGGTGGAGCGGATCGGTCTGGAGGCAGGGCCATTGCGACACGTGTTTCGACGATCGCCCGGCCGCTGCCGCCGCAACCGCCGATGACGACGCCGACCTTGCCGGTCCTTTACTGCGCTTTCTCCCCAAGCAGTGCCAGCGTCGCTGAAAAGGCTTCGCGTGCGCGTTCCAGCGGGCTGAGCTTGCGCTGCAACCGCGCCTGATTGGGCGTTTCAACACCCAGTCGAACATGGGGCGGAAGGACGCCCAAAATTCCGGTCAGCGGAAATTCGCCTTCGCCGGGATAGAGCCGGTTCGCGACCGATTCCGGTCCGATCTCGTCCGGCGCAATGACAAGCGGACCGTCGCAGATCTGCACATAACCGACATGGTGCGGTGCAATCGCGGCGAGCGTCTGTGGCGATCCCCCGGTACGGATCAGGTGAAGGCAATCGACAACCAGTTGGGCGTTGACCCCAGCCGCCTCGATCAGGTCGACACCGTCCTGCAAGGTCCGCGTCACGCCCATCGAAATCGGTTCGACAAGGGTTTCCAGCCCATGTTTCGCGCACAGGGCATGAAAAGCCGCCAGCCGTTCGACAATGTCGGGACGAGGCACGCCGAAATTGATTGCCGTTGCCGTCCGCGCGCCCAGGCTCGCGCCAAAGGTCAGCGCCGGCTCATAGTCCGCTATTGGGCCGTCGATGTTCAGGTTGAACACTTCCAGATTGCCGAGCGAAACCCCGCAATCAGCCATGGCGCGCGCGATCTCTCCGTGCATTGCCGGCGTCGCCAGCATCACAGGATAGAGCGCGGGTTCCTGCACCCACAGGCTGGCAGAGTGGTATCCGGCCTCCGCAGCGATGCGGAACAGGTCAGCGGACCCAATATCGGGCAAGGTCAAACAATCGAGGCTGAGGTCGTTCATCCCTGAGCTTCGAAAACGGCATAAACTTCGGCGATGGAGGGATTGCGCCGCAGAGTCTGGCCGCCGCTGACATGGAGGACCTGCCCGGTGACGAAGCTGGATTCTTCGCTTGCCAGCCATAGCGCGGCGTTGGCGATGTCGGCTGCGACGCCGGGCCGCTGCAACGGAATTTCGCGCATGTAGAGCGCCCGCATCGCCGGGATGGCCATGCCCCCGCCCGACATCGGCGCGTCCGCCACGCCGCCCGCCGCGATGCTGTTGGCGCGAATGCCCTTGCCGCCAAACTCGTTTGCGATGGTGCGGATGACATGATCGATCCCCGCCTTGGTGCCCATATAGGCGGCATGGTCCTCGAACATGATCGTCGCGGTAACCGAGGAGATCTGGATGATCGATCCGCCATCCTTCATGTTGCGCACCAGCGCCTGGAAGAACTGGAAGGGCCCGGTGAACTGCACCGCAGCCATCTGTTCCAGTTCTTGCTTGCTGGTTTCGAGGAACGGGTTGAGCAGGCCCCAACCCGTGCTGTTGACCCCGATATCCAGCCCGTTCATCTTCGCGGCGGCATCCTCCACCGCCTTGTTGATGCTGCCCTCGTCGGTGATGTCGCAGGCGACCCAGTCCGCGCCAATCTCGTCTGCGATCTGTTTCAGGGGGTCGACCCGGCGCCCGGCGATCACCACCTGCGCGCCATGATCCCTGTAGGTGCGCGCGATGGCGGTGCCGACATTTTGGGGCGCGACCCCCAGGATCAGCGCCTTTTTGCCGCCGAGTCTCTTGTCCATACAGTCTCTCCTACAGAGCGGCGAAGTCGATCTCGCGAATGGGATTGCTGCCGTCCCATGTCTTGGCGGCGGCGCGGCCCTCGATGAAAAGCTGGCGCGTCCCTTCGCCCTCGATAAATTCGAACAACACGCCCTTTTCGCCGGGCGCCTCCAGATAGGCGACCTTCGTGGCGGCGTTTTCGGCGCGGAACACGACCTTCATCCCGTCCTTGAGCGCGTCCTCCACCGTCGTATCCAGATTGCCGGTCAGCCAGGCGATATGATGCATGCCGACGAGCAGCTTGCCCGCTTCGTCGCGATAGGGGCAGGGGCCGTCATTCTTCAGTTCGATAAACTCGATCTGGGTATCGTCCTGCCATGCCATGGCGACATCGATCATGACGGTGCCGGTCCGGCCATAGCATTGGCTTTCCATACTGACATTGCGGAACACGATCCAGGGGCCAAGACCCATGGTCTCGCTCCAGTGGCGGACGCTGGCGTCGAGATTTTCTACGACGAAGCCGATCTGATCGATCGGGCCATATTTCTGTCGGCTCATGGTCATTCCCTTATCGTGGCTGCATGACGCCCGGCGCGGCGCCCGAAGAAGGAGGCTTCGCCAAGGCAGGTGCCCGACGCATAGCCCGTGCTGTCCTGCGCAATGTTGGAGGCGCAGGCCCCCGCCGCATAGAGGCCGGGTATAACCGCGCCATCCGCGCCCAATACCGCACCATCGACGGACACTTTGAGCCCGCCCAGCGTGAAGCCGGTATAGACCGCCTTGCCGAAAGACAGGTCGAAGGCCGCATAGGGGCCCTTGTCCAATGGCTTGATCCATTTGGGATATTTGTGGAATTCCGGGTCTTCGCCGTTGGCGGCATGGTCGTTGTAAGTGGCCATGGTCGCCTGCAAGCTGCCTTCCGGCAGGGCCAGCCCCGCCTCCATCTCGGCGATGGTCTCGAACCCGTCGACAAGGCTCTGGTTGGTCAGCGATGCAAAGCGTGGATAGGCGAAGATGTCCGCGTCCACGACCAGATAGACGGTTCCCGCCGGCTGACGCGCGCAGGCCATGCTCGACCGGCTGTGATAGCTGTCCTCCGCGACGAAGCGCTTGCCCTCGCGATTGACGAGAATGCCCTTGAGCAAATCCTGCGGCGGATAGAAGGGGGAGGTGAGAAACGCCTCCTCCATATGTTCGGTCGCGCCGCCCGCCGCCATGCCCAGCCGGATTGCAAGTCCGTCGTCATGGGGGCTGCCCTGGACGAAGGCGGATTGCAGGATCGGCGCATGGCGCGCGACCATTTCGGCATTCTGGCCGAAGCCGCCGGCGGCCAGGATCACCGCCTTGGTCGCCTGCACGAAGCGCGTCTCGCCGAAACTGCGGATGCGCACGCCGACGATCCGGTCGCGCTCGCGCACCAGCGCCTCGACCTTGCTGTCGACCATCGCCGTCGCGCCCAGCGCCGCCGCGCGTTCCGACAGGATGCGCAGCGCCAGCGCGCCGCCGCCTTCTTCCCCGTCGAAAGCGACCTTGTGCCCCCGCGGTGCTGGCTCGGCCTTGTCGCGATAGGGCCAGACCTGCTCGTTACCAGTCCAGATCAGGCATTCACGGCCCGGCTGGACGACATTCTTCTCCGGATAATAGCTGCGGTCGAAAGGAATGCCCTGCGCCTCCAGCCAGTTGAAATGCGCGACGCTCCCGTTGGCGTAAAGGTGGATTTTTTCATGGTGCGGTTCCAGCGAAGCCGCCTCCAGATAGCGCGCCATGGCATCGGCGCTGTCGTCGAAACCGCAGGCCTGCTGCACCGGGGTTCCGCCGCCCAGATAGAAATGCCCCGCTGCTGCGGACGTGCTGCCCGACCCGCCGCTGCTCCGTTCGATGACGATGACGGAGGCGCCCGATTCGGCCGCTTCAATCGCGGCACAGGCGCCCGCCATGCCGAAGCCGACGATCACGACATCGGCGCTTTGCGTCCATTGGCCGACGCTCGATACGTCAATGATTAACTGCTCGTCGGCATTATCCATGCTGAACCCTCTCCTTAGGGAAAGGGATTTATACCGAACTATGAGTCTGGTCAATTAGGACATCGCGGACTGCGCGGGATCAGTCGATCAGACGCTGGCCCAGTTCTTCGGCAAGAATGGAAATATAGGCGTTGGCATCATCGGACGGGATGCTGCCCGGTCGCGTCAGCATTCCACATAGCTGATCGAGCCGATTCAGCAGAAGATGCAGCCGCGCCCGCTGGAACCGGGCCGCATGATCCGTGCCCATCGCGGCCGCAAAGCCGCGCAGCCCCGCCGTCGCCAACCGGTCGATCAGCGCGTCGCGGTCATGATCCAGGCGCATCCGGAAATTCTGCTCGAAAATCGCCAGTTGCTCGACCAGTGGCGTCACATAGCCATGGGCTACATACAGCTGGGCCAGCTCGGCGATCCACTCGCGAAGATCCCTGTTTCTCGCGGGGTCCAGTTCGGCCAGCCGGTCGAAATGGCCAATCCAGTCGGCCGCGATGCCGTCATAAATGGCGAGGGCGAGGGTGAATTTGGATTCGAAATGATCGTAGAAGGTCGCCCGGCTGATTTTCGCCGCGTGGATGATGTCGTCGATCGTCGCATAGACATAGGGCGTGGCCGCGAAGATATTGGCAGCAGCGTCCAATATGGCCGCACGGGTCTGCCTGCGCCGTTCTTCCTGATAGGGGCTGCGTCCGGGCGGCCTGCCGCGACGCGGCTTCGCAACAATCTCATCCATGGTGCCTGATGTGCGGATGAAAATCGGCACAGTCAAATTCTCTTACGCGAGCGGCAACCCCAGCAGCACCTCCAAAAGATCGCCGTGCGCCGACCGCGGCTTCCTATAGTCTCACAACCCGCAGCCCTCAATCGGGCAGGGCATAGGCGACGACCTGATCGCCGAGCTTCGTCCCCATGAATTGATGCCCACCCGCCGCGATCACGACATATTGTTTACCGGTGCGGCTAGACGTGTAACTCATCGGGCTGGCCTGTCCGCCTGCGGGAAGCCGCCCTTCCCAGAGCAGTTTTCCGCTTTGGGTGTCGAAGGCGCGCAGATAATGGTCGATCGTCGCCGCGATGAAGGTCACGCCGCCCTTCGTCACCACCGCGCCGCCAAGGTTGAACACGCCCGGCACCGCGATGCCAAGGGGGGCGTGGTCGCGGGTCGTGCCCAGCTTCGTTTGCCAGACGATCTGGCGCGTCTTCAGGTCGACCGCCGACAGCTTGCCCCATGGCGGCGCGTTGCACGGCAGGCCCAGGGGCGACATGAAGGGCGCGAAGTCGACGGCATAGGGCGTGCCATATTGCGGCGACAGGCCTGCGTGGCCATTGCCGGCGCTCGCGATGATCTGCTTGTCGGCTTCCTTGCGCGGCACCAGCCGGACCGTCAGCGGCATTGCCGAGCTGTTGACGATCATGATCCCCCGCGCTTCGTCCACCGCCACGCTGCCCCAGTCGATCACCCCGAAATTGCCAGGGAACTGGAGTGTGCGGTGGGTTGAGGGCGGGGTGAACTTGCCCTGATAGCGCATCTGCTTGTACTGGATGCGGCACCATAGCTGGTCCAGCGGGGTCGCGCCCCACATGTCCGCTTCGGTCAGCGGCGGCGGCGTGAAGCTGGGCATGCCCGTCGACCAGGGCTGGGTCGGCGCATAGCGTTCCCCGGGCACGTCGCCCTTGGGAACCGGCCGTTCTTCCACCTGCGCCAGCGGTTTGCCGTCGCGCCGGTCGAGCAGGTAGATGTCGCCATGCTTGGTCGGCTGGATCAGTGCCGGGACCGTGCCCTTGGGCGTCGGCATGTCGATCAACACCGGCTGCGATCCGACATCATAATCCCACAGATCATGATGCACAGTCTGGAAGGACCAGCGCGCCTTGCCCGTCACCGCATCCAGCGCGACGACCGAACTGGAATAGCGGTCGGCCAGCGCCGTCCGGGTGCCGCCGAAGAAATCCGGCGTGCTGTTGCCGGTCGGCACATAGACCAGACCCAGTTTCGGATCGGCGCTGAACAGCGTCCATGCATTGGGCGTGCCGGGGGTGTAGATCGCGCCCGGCTTCGCCGCCGCGGCGTCTTCCGGCCGGCCCAGGTCCCACGCCCAGAGCAGCTTGCCGTTGCGGGCGTCGAACGCGCGCACCACGCCAGACGGCAGGTTGGTCGCCACGCCGTCCAGCACGAAGCCGCCCACCACGGCGGCATTGCCAATGATCGTCGCCGGGGAGGTCGAATATTGGAACCCCGGCTTGGTCGGCCCAAGCCCCTCCAGCAGCGAAATCTGGCCGTTGGTGCCAAAGCTGCGGCAAGGCTTGCCGGTTTTCGCGTCGAGCGCGATCATGCGCCCGTCGATCGTGTCCACCAGCACGCGGGTCGGACAGTCGGCGACGGCTTCCTGCGCCTTGAAATAGGATACGCCGCGGCACACGAGCATGGCCACGCCCTGGTCGTTGGTTTTGGGGTCGTAACGCCACCGTTCCTTGCCCGTATCGGCATCCAGCGCGACCACGACATCGTGCGGCGTGCAGAAATAGAGCGTGTCGTCCACCTTGATCGGCGTCGCCTCGAACATGAAAGCCGATTTGGTGTTGGGGTAGTTGGCCTGGATGTCGCCGGTGCGATAGGTCCAGGCGACTTGCAGCTTGCCGACATTCTGCGGCGTGATCGCGCTGGCGGGCGAATAACGGGTGCCTGACTGGGTGCGCCCGAACTGCTCCCAATCATTGGGTGCCGTCGCTTCATCGGGCGAGACCAGCCCGGCTGCCTGCTTATGTTCGCCGGCCCCCCCGTTCAGCGGGAACAGGGCCGCGCCGATCAGGACGGCGATGCCGGCGACGGCTACCGTTCCTTCGCCCAGCCGCGCGGCTGATTTGCGCGCGGGCGCATCGCGGAACGCTCCCTGCACCCACGGCATCACCACATAGAGCGCCACGGCCAGCGGGCCGCCGACACGCGGCAGCAGCTGCCAGAAATCGGTCCCTACCTCCCACACTGCCCACAGCAGGGTCGCCAGGAAGACGCACAGATAGATTTGCGCCCCAAGACGGCGTCCGCGACAGATGAGAATGCCTGCGACGATGCAGCCAATGCCCGCCAGAACATAATAGGGTGATCCGCCCAGTCCGGCCAGCCAGCCGCCGCCGATCGCGAGCGCCAGCCCGACAAGCAGCAGAAATCCGCCAAGCGCCCACAGACCTATCCGTCCAGCCATCCTATCCTTCTCCCAAAGATTCGGCGGCTGAATCCTGTCCGTACCGCTTTCATCTGCCCCGTTCCGCCCCGGCGTCACGGCCGAATTCTGCGACAGGGGTTCCGCATTCGTGATTCGATCAAACTGCGGATATATTCATGAATATGCGGTCATTGCCTATAGAATATCATGCTATACGGCAAAATTTCTACGCATCCGCATAATATGGGAATTGTCTCGTCTGCGCGAGCCGGGAAAAGCCGTTCGCATCATTGAGGCTATTTTCACAATATCCGCGAAATGCCCGATAGAGGCCCGAGCGTCCCGGGCTTGGCAGCTATGGCGGCATGGGCGCGGGCGCGCCGACGCGGGCGCCGCAACGGGGTCACACCCCAGCGCTGACCTGCAGCGGTTTCCAAGGTCCGATGCGCGTCTACTCCATTTTGACGAGGTCAGGCATCGGCGGACGTGCAAGATCGCCAGACCACGCCAAGAGATGCACGGGGTCGGACGGGTCCCCAGCAGCGGATGAGGGGGCACTCGAAGGCAAGGTCGGGATCATTACCGGCGCGGCATCCGGCATCGGGTGGGACGCGGCAGTATCGAATGCCGGGACAACAAATATAGAGGGTTCAAAGGACGCATCCAGCCGACGGCGGATAGCGTTCCACAATCAAGGAGCGAGGATCATGGTCAGTCTGTCACATCGCGGGATTTGCGTGAGCGATATCGCGGCATCGGAACGCTTCTATCGCGAAGCGCTGGGCTTCGAGCCTTATCAGGACCACGGGCTCATCGAAGGTCCCGACATGTCCCAGACGATGGAGATCCCGGACGTCCGGTTGCGGGCGGTGATGCTCAAGCGCCCGGATGGACCGGTCATCGAACTGCTGCAGTTTCTGAATCCGCCAGCCACCGGCCCCCGCGAAAAGCGGTCAACCCTGCAATATGGCCTGGTGCACATTTCCTTTTATGTCGACGATATCGACAGCTGGGCGGCGCGTATCGCGGGCGCGGGCGGCACGGTCCATGAAGAGACCCGGGCCTATTTCGCCGGTAACACCACCACGATGCTTTATTGCACGGATCCGGACGGCGTGCGGGTTGAACTGATGAAGGCGTCGGGCGAAGCAGAGCGTTTTTCCCACAGCGGCATTTGCGTGGATGATATTGACATTGCCCTCTCTTATTATGACGCGCTGGGGTTCGCGCCCGCGGAAAACTATGTCCTCGATGAGGGCTATGACTGGCTGGGCGTCATCAACGAAGTGCCGGGGATCAAATTGCGCGCGCAGATGATGCGGGACCCCGCGGGCAACACAATCGAGCTGTTGAAGGTGTTCGAGCCGGCCTGCTTCGGGTCGCGCGAACGCCAGCCGCTCAACCGGTTCGGCCTCACGCATCTGGCCTTCTGGGATGACGATCCCGAAGCCACGGCGGCAAGGCTCACCGATCGGGGCGGCTATTTCGTCGAACAGGCCCATGTGAAGACCCCTGTCATCGAACTGCTGCACGGTGCCGACCCGAATGGCGTCCGTATTGAATTGATGCGGCCGGTTGCCTCTGCCGGTTAGAGTATCGCGCGGCGCTGGAGCATGTCCAAGGCGTGATGCGTCAGCATCGTAGCGCCTTGATATTAGAGCATCGTGCGGAAAAGTGGCAATCGGGCGCGTGTTGCGGAAGTCGATCGCGACTGGAATTAGGCGAAAGCGATCCGCTCCGGTCGCACGAGGCGTGACCGGAGCAGGTCGCTGGCCTATGGAAAGGCGATTGACCTTTTGTGCGATGCGAGGATTTTGCCGATGCGCGACGCGCCCATGATTTTGCACGGCTATTGGCGTTCGGGCACCAGCTACCGGACGCGGATCGCGCTGAATGCGAAGGGTCTTGCCTATGAGCAGGTGAGCCATGACCTGCGCATTGGGGAGCAGCGCGCCATGGACTATCTGGCGCTCAATCCCCAGGGGCTGGTCCCCGCATTGGAGGTGGACGGCCGGGTCATGACGCAGTCCACGGCGATTATCGAGTGGCTCGAGGAACGCTATCCCGACCCGCCCCTGCTTCCCGGCAATGCGGAGGACCGGGTCGTCGTTCGCGCCATGTCGTTGATCGTGGCCTGCGATATTCACCCGCTCAACAATGTGCGGGTGTTGAACCGGCTTCGCGATGGAATGGATGCGGGCGCCGATGCGGTGAAGGCGTGGATCGCGCACTGGATCGTTGCGGGCTTTGAGGCGCTAGAGCCGTTGATCGCGCGCCATGGCGGGGCATTTTGCTTTGGTGACGGGCTGACCATGGCGGACTGCCATATCGTGCCGCAGGTCTATTCCGCGGAGCGCTTTGGCGTCGCGCTCGATGCCTTTCCGTATCTTGTCGAAACCGTGATGCGTGTCCGCGAACAGCCCGCCGTTATGGCGGCCCATCCCGACCGGCAGGCAGGGGCGGGGTAGGAGGCCGGGCTGCCGTGCTTCCGGGCTGACCGCGGCGGCCGGCATGTCATCCAATCGCGGAGCGCCTTGTCGAGTCGGGGATCGAGCGTTATCAGCATCCTAAGAGGGGTTCACCCCGAATAAGGAGTCAGCCCCATGCCGGTCGAGCCATTCGACGACGAGCGCGCCCAAGCCGATCGGGCCGGCATGTCAGCATCGCACGCGCAGGCGGCGAGGGCGCATCCGCCGCTGGAGCGCGACCGTTTCGGCCGCGCGGAACGCAGGCATGACGGTCCCGTCGATGGTGATGCGCCGGTGTCCCGCAGCGACCTCCGCAAGGGCCCGGAGGAATTGCTCGAGCAGAACAAGGTGCTTGTCAATTGGGGGGTGCTGCTGATCTCGTCTGCGGTGATCCTGACCTTCTCGGTTTGGGCCATCCTGATGCCCGACGAGGCCCGGGCGACGATGAAGACTGCCGTCGAATGGATCGCGACGAACCTCGGCTGGTATTATGTGCTCACCATCACCCTGGTCATCGGCTTCGTGCTCTTCGTCGCTTTTTCCAAAGAGGGCGATGTGCGGCTCGGGCCGGATGACTCGCGGCCGCAGTACAAGCTCGTGACCTGGGTCGCGATGCTGTTTGCCGCCGGCGTCGGGATCGATATGCTGTTCTATTCCGTCACCGGCCCGGTGGCGCAATATCTGCATCCCCCCTCCGGCGAAGGCGGCACGCCCGCGGCGACGCAGGATGCCGTCGTCTGGACAATGTTCCATTATGGCATCGCGGGCTGGTCGATCTATGCGCTGCTCGGCATGGCGATGGGCTATTTCGCCTATCGGTGGGGGATGCCACTGTCGATCCGCGCGGCCCTTTATCCGCTGTTCGGCAAGCGCGTACGCGGCTCCCTGGGCGACGGCATCAGCATTATCGCGCTGGTCGGCACGGTGTTCGGCGTCGCTACCTCAATGGGTATCGGCGTCGTTCTGCTGAGCGTCGGCTTCGCGGTGATGTTCGGACTGGAGCCGGGCCTTACGCTCCAGATCGCGCTGGTCGTGGGTGCCGTGATCCTGACCATCGCCGCCACGACCTCCGGCGTCGATCGCGGCATTCGCTGGATTTCCGAGCTGAACCTCTGGAGCGCGGCGGTGATGATGGTCTACATCCTCGTCACCGGACAGACGGCGTTCCTGCTGAATGCCCTGGTCGAGAATATCGGCCAGTTTTTCGTTACCCTTCCCGTGCGGACGCTGCAAACCTTCGCCTATGAGCCGGGCGGCGCGGAATGGATGGGCGGATGGACGTTGTTCTTCTGGGCGTTCTGGCTCGCATGGGGGCCTTTTGTCGGCGTGTTCCTGGCCCGCATCTCGCGCGGACGCACGCTCCGCGAATTCGTGATCGCGGCGATCACCGCGCCCGTGCTGTGCGACTTCATTATCGTTTCGCTGTTCGGCAATTCGGCCCTGTACCATGTGCTACAGGGCGACAGGGCCTTCGCCGAACTGGCGGTGCAGAGCCCGGAACGCGGCTGGTACGCCCTGCTGGAGATGTTTCCAGCACCCATGTTCCTGGTGGGTCTGGCGACGCTCTCGGGCTTGCTGTTTTACCTGACGAGCGCGAATTCAGGCGCGATGGTGACGTCGAATTTCTCTGCCTCCATCCCGGACCCGTCGCAGGACGGGCCAAAATGGCTGAGAATCTTCTGGGCCGTGCTGACCGCCGTGCTGACCGTGGCGATGCTGTTGGCGGGCGGCGTGACGGCGATGGAATATGCCACGCTGATCTTCGCCCTGCCGGTCACGATCATCGCCTATCTGGTGATGGCGTCCTTCTACAAGGCGCTGCGGATGGAGCGGGCCGAGCGCGAGGGGCAGGTGCTGCGCAGGCGGTCCATGGCCCCGATCGGCGGCCATGTGCCGGAACGGTCGTGGAAGCAGCGGCTCGAACGGCTGCTCGCTTTCCCGACCCGGCGGCAGGCGGCCCAGTTCCTCGACCGCACGGTGCGGCCGGCGCTGGACGATGTCGCCGCTGAATTCCGCAACCAGGGCTATGAGGTCGAACGGAGCGCCGTGACCAACGCGAGCGGGATCGAGGAACCATTGCTGCGGGTGTCGATGGATATATTCCCCGCCTTCCATTATCAGGTCGCGATCGTCGCGGCGCCGGTGCCTATGTTCAGTGGCCGCATGTCGCGGGAGACCGACGTCTATTACCGGCTGGAGGTGTTCACGCCGAGCGGCTCGGGCGGCTATGACCTGATGGGCCTCACCAGGCAACAGGTGATCGACGATGTGCTGGAGCGATATGAGGCGCACCTCACGTCGCTCACCTCCGCTGCGGAAATCAGGAACTCCTGATCGACGCTGTCGCGTGGCTACAGGCACGGGAAACCGCCTTTTCAGCCGCTGGTCGAAAACAACGGATGCTCTCGCGATGGTTGACGTCGAACATAGAGGCGGTCACCGCGCGTAGCGCGTCGACGCTGCCAGTCCGTCATTGACTTTAAAGGTACCATCGTTACATTAAATCCCTGCCGGTTAGATAAGACGCAGGCGATGCAAGCATCGGACAGAATAAAGACCGGGAAAGGAGTGGAGGCTAAGGATGAGGTCAATCGTTTCGCGCACCGGCGAATTCGGTGCACGTCCTTCGCCCTTGCTGTTCATCCGGGATTGCATCCTCGCGAGCAGCAAGTCGGAAAATGAGCGAGTTGCTGCGCGGGAGGACGCGAGGGCATGGCCGGTAAATCGAAAAGGGACGCGATGAACCTTTCCCGCCTGGTTCAGGACAGCAGCGTTTCCCGTTGGGACGATGACGTCGACACGCTCGTGCTGGGCTTCGGCTGCGCGGGAGGCTGCGCCGCGATAGAGGCGGCGCGCGGCGGCGCGCGTGTATTGGTGGTCGAGCGGTCGAGCGCGCCGGGCGGGAGTTCCGCCCTGTCGGGCGGCGTCATCTATTGCGGCGGCGGTACGGCGATCCAGCGGGCCTGCGGTTTCGACGATAGCGTCGAAGCCATGCGGGCCTATCTCATGGCGTCGACCGGCGATTGCCCCAATGCGGAAAAGATCGACCTGTATTGCCGCGACAGCGTGGCGCATTTCGACTGGCTGGTCTCGCTCGGCATCCCGTTCAAGGCCAGTTACTGGCCCCACAATTACGAACCCACGACGGACGACTGTCTCTATTATTCGGGCAGTGAGGAATGCGCCCCGTTCAACCGTCTGGCGAAACCGGCGCCGCGCGGCCACACCGTCCAGGCCGAGGGGTCGTGCATGGGCGGCCGGCTGCTCATGGAAACGCTCGTCGACGTCGCGCTGCGCGAGGGCGTCGAGGTGATGACCGACGCGAACTGCATCGCGCTGGTGGCTGGCCGGGACGGAGCGATTGTCGGCGCGGCCGTGCGCCACGACGGCGAAACGCGGTATATCCGCGCGCGTGGCGGCGTCGTGATCGCCACCGGCGGTTTCGTCATGAACCGCGAGATGGTGGCGCGGCTCGCGCCCGCCGCCTCGCGCACCGCGCCGCTCGGCAATCCGTTCGACAACGGCTCGGGCATTGTGTTGGGCGAGGCGGCGGGGGGCGCCACCGCCAACATGCACGCCGCGATCTACAGCTGCCCGGTGCTGAACCCGCCGGGCCTGATCCGGGGCATTCTGCTCAATGAACGGGGGCAGCGGTTCGTCCCCGAGGATGTCAATCACAAACGCATCGGCGAGCATGCCGTGCTGCGTCAGGACGGCCGGATCTTCCTGCTGGTCGACAGCGAGATATTCGAACAGCCCGCCGGGGTGCGGCCGATTGTCGCCACCGGCGACACGCCCGAGGAACTGGAAGATGAACTGGGCTGGCCCCGCGGGTCGATCGGCGCGACGCTGGCAGTGTATAACCGCCATGCGGACGAAGGCCATGACCCTCTCTTCGGGAAAAAGGCGAAATTCGTCAAACCGCTGACCGCGCCGCCCTATGCCGTGTTCGACTGCGGCATAGAGGCGACCGGCGTCTATTATTCCTTCACCCTGGGCGGTCTTTGCACCGCTCCCACCGGCGAAGTGCTGAACGCGGAGGGCCGGGCCATTCCCGGCCTTTATGCGGTCGGCCGCGCCGCCACGGGTCTCAGTGCCCAGTCGGGCGGCTCGAGCGGCCTGCAACTGGCCGAAGGCACCTATTTCGGACGGCTGGCGGGCCGCGCGATCGCTGCCGCGCTCAAGTCGGAAGCGGCCTGATTACAGAAAGGATTGTTCATGGCATTGGCATTGCAGCCGTTCGGCACATATAGGGTCAGTTCCGATCTGTCGTCGCAAAATCCGGGGCCGGTGGCCTTCCGGTCGGCCAGTCGGCTGCATGACGGCAACTGGACCAACGATCTGTTCGGCACCGCGACCCTGCTGTTCGGCATGGGCGGATATCTGCAAGGCGACCATGGCGCGCACATCCAGATCCGCGCCGCCTTCGAGATTGAGGACGGCACGCGCTTCTTCATCGAATATATTTCGCGCGGGGAAATGAAGAGTCACGCCGCGGGCCAAACGCCCGTCATCCTGACCGGCCAGATCGACATCGATCCGGCCCATGAAAAATATGCCTGGCTCAATCACACGCAAGTCGCGGGGCGAGGGATGCTGACCCTCAATCCGGTTATCCAGACTTACGAAATGTATGTCCTGCGCTGATGGCAGATCGTCGGATCGGTCTGATGCGTCAACAGCATAAAATTGGAGAGGGAATGCCGGCCCGGTGCGTGGATCGCATATCTCAGAATCCATGACTCAGGGTCGCGCGAACATTACGCGGTTCACCATAAATATAACCGCCAAACCAGCTATGACCCACTTTCTCCGTCTCGCCGGTGGCGGGATTTTGCGTGATCTGGGGAGGCCGGCTTTCCCAGCAGGCTGAACCGCCCAGGCTGAAGACCGGGACCAGCCGGCTACCGTGCCGTCGGCATAGCTATAGGGCCATTGCGCCCACATCACGCCGCTGTGCTGGTCCTTCCGATCGCGCGGTGTCAGGTCCAGTCCGGCGGCGGCGGCATTCCTGTCTGTGCCGCTGCCTTAGACGACGATGATATCGGCTTCGGTTCGATTTGAAACGTCGCCGCCACGAAAGAAAGGTTGAAAGTCGGAAGACACGAATGGGCCATTGTCCACCCCCTGGAATGACTCGATTTTAGAAGAAGGCGGCCGTTCAGAACCGGAAGCCGACGGTGCCCATCACGTTGCGCGGTGCGCCTATGAAGCAGTCGCCCCGCGCCAGGCAGGAGGCATAGAATTTGTTGTTGAGCAGGTTGGTGGCGTTGATCGCGAAGCGCCAATTCTGCCAGCTTATCTCCGCCAACGCGTCAACGGTGGTGCGCGATGGGGCGACGATCGACCAGATCGAACTGGTCGATATGCTCTTGCCATTATAGACAACGCCCCCGCCTAGGCGCAGCTGGGCCGCGTCGGGCAGGCCGAATGTCTTGGTTGACCAGATCGACGCGGTGTGGCGCGGCATGTAGTCGAGGCTGGTGTTCACCTGCGACTTGAGCTTGCTGTAACCATAATTGGCCAGCAGTTCGAAATTGCCGGGCAGGGTGTGGCTCGCTTCGATCTCGAAGCCCTTGGTCGTCAGTTCGCCTGACTGGGTCGTGGCGCCGTTGGCCAGATAAAGGACACGATTGCGTTCCTTGATGTGGAAGGCGGTGGCGGTAACCAGCGTCTTGACGTCGGGTTGCCATTTGATGCCGACTTCATATTGGGTGCCCGTCTGGGGCTTGTAAGGAGCGCCGAAGGTGCCGTCGCCATTATCGATGGAGCCCGCCACCGGCAGGAAACTTTCCGTGTAGCTGAAAAAGGGCGAGATGCCCGCGCCGATTTCGCCGATGATGCCGGCGCGGAAGGTGGTGGCATTGTCCTTCTGGCCCGAAGAGCCGGTGACGCGGTCGCGGCGCGCGCCGAGCACGACGGAAACGCGGTCGTAGAAGCGGATCTGATCCTGCAGATAGATGCCCAGCTGCTTCTGCGATTCCGTGGTGAAGGGGCCGCTGGGATCGTAGGTCAGCAGCGCATCATAATCGATGTCGTAGAGGTCAACCAGTTGACCGCCGCCATCATAGCGCTTGCCCACCTTGTTCCAGCTATAGTCGATGCCGACCAGCAGTTTATGCTTGATGTTCGCGCCGGTGTTGAAAGCGAATTGCAGATTATTGTCGGTCGAGAAGACGTTCATCCGCGCGTCGCTGGCATCGGCGGTCAGGCCGATGGTGCGTCCATCGGTGCCGTAGACCGAAAAGGGATCGGTGGGATTGCTGTAGCTATCGGCATAGTGGGTGTTATATTCCAGGTCGCTATCGATATAGCGGGCCTTCATGCTCAACTTGATGCTGTCCGAAAATTGGTGGGTGACAGAGCCGCCGCCCTGGAGCGAGCGGCCGGCATAGCGGTCCCAGCCCGGCTTGCCGACGAAGCTGTACCGATCGAGTTGCTCGCCCGCGACGGTGTTGGGCCGGAAGGTGCCGACGATCGGCAGGAATTGCGAGGTCGAGCCGGTATCGTCCTCCTGATAGAGGCCGGTCAGCACGATATCCGTGTCGGGCGTGGGCTGCCAGCGGATTGACGGCGCGAACATCACGCGGTCGTCGGAGACGTGATCGATATAGGTGCCGGCATCGCGGACACGAGCGACGGCGCGGATCGCCAGATTGTCGGCCAGCGCGATATTGACGTCGCCCATCGCCTCCTTGCGATCATAGCTGCCATAAACGAGGTTCAGTTCGCCGCCCGTCCTGAACGTGGGCGTCTTGGAAACCAGGTTGACCAGACCGCCGATCGAGCCCTGACCATAAAGTACGGAGGCGGGGCCGCGCACGATTTCCACGCGAGAAAAATTGTACGGGTCCGATGTGATGCTGGCATAATAGCTGAAGATGTCGCGCATGCCGTCACGAAACTGCAGCGCGTCGATGCCGCGAATGTTGAAACCGTCGACGCGGGTATCGCGGCCATAGGGATTAGCCAGGACACTGGCGCCATATTTGACCGTGTCGCTGATGCTGATCGCGCCCTGTGCAATGAACTGGTCCGACGTGATGACCGTAATCGGCTGCGGCGTTTCGACCAGCGGGGTTTCGGTCTTGGTACCCGCATATTGCGACGCGGTGACGATGATGGAATCGCTCTGCTCTGCTGTCTGGTTCGCATCGACGGCGCCGTCATTTGCCAGGGCCGGCTGGATCGACAGCAAGCCTGCCACGCCGGCGATAGCGAAATTTTTCATGTACATTCCCTTTCTGCTGCAAGCCGGGGGCGCAATATATAAGATGAAACCGATTCTCAATAGCAATTTGCTTGCTCCCTCGCTGTTTGGGCGCTATCGGTGGGGTGATCGGAAGGAAGGCTGCCGAGGGAGGGCGCGTGTCTCAATCATTGCGGAAATGGATCCGCCTGTTCCTTGCCGGGCCGGGCGCGGTTTTCGTTTCGCTCGTCATCATGGGGGGAATGCCGCTCTGGCTCCCGCGCGGCGCTGCGGGCGTCGACAATCTGGTGCTGCCGTTGATCCTGGTTCCGTTGATATGGGCTGCGCTGTTCTTCCATGCTTGCCTTGATCGCAGGCTTGCCCGCGTGGCGATCGTGGCGGGCGTGCTGTTTCTCGTCCACGGGGGACTGATCGCGCACAAATTCTCCGAGCCACGGCCTGCCGCAAAGGAGAGCGGTCAGTGATCCATCTGAAAAAGGACCAGACCAAGCTGATGATTGCCGTCCACGGCTGGGCGGGCATTATGTTGGGTCTGCTGCTGTATGCCGTGGTGTTCACCGGCATGGCAGCGGTCTTCGCCGAGGAAATCGGCAGCTGGTCCTCCGGCCATGTCGAAAGTCGATCCGCTTTCGAGCGGCCGATCGACAGCGCTGTCCGGCGCCTTGCTGCTCAGACGCCGCCCAAATATCATGAAGGCGTCGATCTGTTCGAGGTGGGCGATCATAATCTGGGCGTTTTCTTCCACCGCCACGAAACCGATCCCGACGGGACATTCGTCAGCCGCGGCCTCTATTATCGGCTCAATCGGGAAGGCACGATCGCCAACACGCAATTCGGGACCGGAGAAGAAGTATTCGGTGCAAATAATGACGACGCACTCAGCCACTTTCTGGTCGATACCCATGTCCGTCTTCATGTGCCCAATCCCTGGGGGTTGCTGCTGACCGGGATTGTCGGCCTTGTCATGCTGGTGGCGGCGATTTCCGGTCTGCTGATCCACCGGCATCTGCTCAAGGACATCTTCACGCTGCGCCGCAACGCCAATCCGGTTCTGGTCGATCGCGACCGGCACAGCGTTGCGGGATCGTGGAGCCTGCCCTTCGCCTTCATCCTGGCGTTTACGGGCAGCTTCTTTTCCTTTTTCGGCACGATCGGCGTGCCGATTGTCGCGATGGCGGCCTTTGGCGGCGACATACAGGCGCTCAACGATACGGTGTTCGGCAATCCCGGCCGTCCCGATCCGCGCCCCGCCGTCATCGGCAATCTCGACCGTATCGCTGCCGATGCCATTGCTCGCAGCAAGGAGGTTCCCACCTTCGTCTCCATCGAGAATTTCGGCCGCGCCGATGCAAAAGTGACAAGTTTCCACCCGCCGCGCGATGGCGACATCGAACCTGTGACCTTGCTCTACGATGGCGCGAAGGGACGGTTTATCCAGACCAAGCCGTCGATCGGCACGCAACCGTCCACCGGCGGCACGCTGGCGGCGATCATGGCGCCACTCCATTTCGGGAATTTCGCGGGCCTGCTGTCGAAGGCCGTCTGGTTCGCGCTGGGCTTCGCGATGTGTTACGTCACGATCACCGGGATGCGACTATGGCTGGCGCGTCGCGGAGAGACTGCGCGTTCGCTCGAATGGCTGGATCGGACCGTCGCCGTGGTGGCGTTTGGCCTCCCGCTGGCGCTGGTCGCGGCTGCGGCCGGATTCCTCGTAACCATGCCGCTGGGCTCGGCAACTTTCTGGACGCCGACAGCTTTTCTGATCGCGTCTGCGGTCGTGAGTGTCGCCGGATTTTCGCTTCGGTCAGCGATGCTCGCGCCCCTGCTACAACTTGCTACCGGGCTGCTCATGATGGCGCTGCCGACCGTGCGACTGGCGATGGGCGGCCCCGGCTGGCCCACCGCGATCGAAGCAGGGCAGCCTGTCATCGCCGCTCTCGACCTTGCCTTCGTCCTCGGGGGGATTTGCATGATCCGGCAGGGGGCCAAGGCTCGACGGGCCCGAACGCCAGCGGCGCCCTTATCGACCCCGGTTGCCATCGCATGAGTGTGGAGACTTGCCTCGCGACAGGCCTTTCCGTGGCTTGCATCATGGGTCTGGCCCTTGGCGATCCCAAGCGGCTCCGCGCGGCTGGCCTGAAGGCGCAGCCCACCACGGCGCGAAAGCGTATCGCGGTCACGCTTGTCGCGTTGCTTCCCGGCATGGCGCTGGCCCTGAGCGGCGATGCTTCGGCATTCCTGCTGTGGTTGGGGGCCTGCGCCACTGCTGGCTGGTTCACAACCATCTGGCTCGGCAATCCAGGGCAGAGCATCGGCCAGCGCCGCAATCGCCGCCGATAGCTCGCCAGTGTCGTGCAGGGTCTTCATATCCCCGCAACGCCGCCAATTATGAAATCTGCGCAATGCGAATCATTCTCAATTCGCTTATATCGTCATGACTGGCTTCAAGATCGCATTCCTCTCGTAACCGCCGCCGCTCATTTCGCCGCCATGCGAATGGCGCCGTCGAGACGGATGACCTCGCCGTTCAGCATCGGGTTGGCAATGATCTGCTCAACCATCAGCGCATATTCGTCGGGCTGACCGAGGCGGCTGGGGAAGGGCACCTGCTTGCCCAGAGAATCCTGCGCTTCCTGCGGCAGGCTGGCGAGCAGGGGCGTCAGGAAGATGCCCGGCGCAATGGTCATCACGCGGATGCCGTAGCGGGCGAATTCGCGCGCGATCGGCAGCGTCATGCCGACCACGCCGCCCTTGGAGGCGGAATAGGCGGCCTGGCCGATCTGCCCGTCATAGGCGGCGACGCTGGCGGTGTTGATGATGACGCCGCGTTCCTCGAGGGCGACCGGCTCTGCATCATGAATGCGCGCCGCGAATTTCGAGAGGACATTGAAGCTGCCGATCAGGTTGATCGTCACGATCTTCGCAAAATCGGCGAGCGGGATCGCCTTGCCGTCGCGGCCGATGACCTTGGCCGGGGGCGCGATGCCCGCGCAGTTGACCAGGATGCGGGCCTTGCCGTTCAGGGCTTCGGCCTGCTCGATGGCGGCTTCCACCATTGCTTCGTCGGTGATGTTGACCGGGACGAAATGGCCGCCGATGGCTTTTGCGTGCGCTTCGCCCAGTTCGGCATTGAGGTCGAAGATCGTCACCTTCGCGCCCGCTTTGGCGAGGCGCGCCGCCGTCGCGCCGCCAAGGCCCGATGCGCCGCCGGTGACAATGGCGGCCAATCCGTTGATGTCCATGTCTAACCTTTCCTGTCAGTAAAGCTGGCTGGCCATTGGCGACCCGGCGGGTTTCCAGTCCGGCCGATGGTCAGTCGTTCTGCGCCTTTTCGCCGAGGTCGGCGAGAAGCGCTTGCAATTGCTGGAACTGTTCGCTCCATCCGCTCGTGCTTCCGGAAGCGATCGCGTCGTCGAGCGCTTCCTTCGAGGGATAAAGCTCTTGAACGGTGACCAGCGTTGTGCCGTCTCGTTCCTCGAAGGTCACCGTCGTGATGGGTCCGTCGCTATCGCCTTCCTCGTTCGTCCAAACGATGCGGGCATTGGGCACAACCTCGATATATTTGCCGAAGAAGGCCATCGGCTGTTCCGAAGAAGGATGCCCCATCACCAGGCGGTAGGAGCCTCCGGTACGGACATCGGCTTCATAGGATAGGATCGTCAGTTGAAAGGATTTGGGCGCCCACCATCGCTGGAACAGCTCGGGCCTGGCCCATGCCTCGAACACGAGCCTCGCCGGTCCCCTGACGGTTCGCGTGACGATCAGTTCGCGTTCGGATGTCCGCTCCATAGCGGTTTCGGCATCATTCAGGCGCATCGGCTTCCTCCTTCATCCTCAATTCCCCGACAATCTCGTCCAAAGCGTCGAAGCGCGCCGCCCAGAGCCGGCGATGCTCCTCGATCCAGGCCAACTCCGTTGCCAGGTCGCGGCGGCCCAGCCGGCAGGTACGGACCCGCCCGATCTTCTCGGTCATGACGAGCCCGGCCTGCTCCAGGACGCTGACATGCTTCTTCATGCCGGTCAGGCTCATGTCGAAGCTCTCAGCAAGAGTGGAGATGGATTCGTCCGCCCGTGCGAGCCGCGCCAACACGCCGCGCCGCGTCGCGTCCGAAAGCGCGGCGAAAGATGTATCCAGGCGATCGATTTGACACTGAACCATATGGTTCAGTTAATAGCCGGGATAGAAGCGGTCCGCAAGGGGCGGTTTTCGGAATGCGCGTCGACGCACCGTTCACCGATTGAAGTTCCTTCTTCCGTACGATACAAGGCGGTACTGAATTGAATTGAGGCGGAGCAAAAATGCGCAAATTATCGAAGCTGAACTGCGGAAAGGGCTATCTGGCACTGATGCTGGGGAGCGCCGCGCCGCTGGCGGCCCAGACAGTGTTGCCGCCGCCGGTTCAGCCCTTCGCGGGCAAGATCGGACAGACCTATGCCGATTCGACTCCGGCCTTTCCCAAGCCCGTCGTTGCTCCTGCGGGCGCCCCGAATGTGCTGCTCATCATGACCGACGATGTGGGCTTCGGCTCCGCATCGACTTTCGGCGGGCCTGTCCCCACGCCCAATCTTGACCGGCTGGCGGCGCGGGGTCTGGTCTACAACCGCTTCCATACGACCGCCATGTGCTCGCCCACCCGCGCCGCGCTGCTCACCGGTCGGAACCATCATGCAGTGGGCAATGCCGTGGTGAGCGACATCGCGACCGGCTATCCCGGCTATTGGTCGACGATCCCCAAAAGCGCCGCGACCGTTGCGGAGGTGCTGCGCCAGAATGGCTACAACACCGCCATGTTCGGCAAGCATCACAATATTCCCGGACAGCAAAGCTCGATTGCCGGCCCGTTCGATCAATGGCCGACCGGTCTTGGCTTTGAACAATTTTACGGATTCATCGGCGGCGATACCGAACAATGGACGCCCAAGCTGTATCGCGGCAATGCGCCGGCGGAGCAGAAATACGATAAGGATCCCGATTATATCCTCGACCGCGACCTCGCGGACGAGGCGATCCGCTATGTCCATACGCAAAAGGCGGCGGCGCCCGACAAGCCCTTCTTCCTCTATTATGCCCCCGGCACCGCCCATGCGCCGCATCAGGCCCCGGCCGAATGGATCGCGAAATTCAAGGGTCGGTTCGACAAGGGCTGGGATGCCGTTCGCGCCGAAACGCTCCAGCGCCAGATCGCGATGAAGATCGCGCCCGCAGGAACGAAGGCGACGCCCCGGATCAAGGATATTCCGGCCTGGGACAGCCTCACCCCCGATCAGAAGCGCGTCTCCGCGCGGATGATGGAGGTCTATGCGGGCATGCTTGCCTATCAGGACGCGCAGGTCGGCCGCCTGCTGGATGAACTCGACCGGATGGGCGAGAGCGGCAACACGCTCGTCATGTTCATCGAAGGCGACAATGGCGCCTCGTCCGAAGGGGGTATGCAGGGCAGCACCAACGAACTGGGCACGTTCGCCAACGGCGCGAAGGAGGATATGGCCTGGCTGACCAGCATGGTGGACAAGCTGGGCGGGAAGGACAGCTACGGTCATTTCCCCGTCGGCTGGGCCTGGGCGGTCGATGCGCCTTTCCCCTGGATGAAACAGATCGCCTCGCATCTGGGCGGCACGCGCAACGGGCTGGTGGTATCCTGGCCCGACCATATCAAGACGCGGGGCATCCGGTCGCAATTCACCCATGTCAATGACGTGATGCCGACGATCCTGGAGGCGGCCGGCATCAAGGCCCCCGACAGTGTCAATGGCGTGAAGCAGCAGCGGATCGACGGCGTCAGCTTCGCCTACAGCTTCGACGCGCCCAAGGCGCCCGAACGGCACGATACGCAATATTTCGAAATGATCGGCAGCCGCGCGATTTACCATCAGGGCTGGCTGGCCAGCACCACGCCCGCGCGCATGCCATGGAAAATGGGGGATTCGGGCCGTTCGCCCATGGCCTATGACTGGGAACTCTACAATCTCGACAAGGACTATGCGCAGGCCAATAATCTGGCGGCGCGCTATCCGGACAAGCTGAAGGAACTGGAGGCGCTCTGGACTACGGAAGCCAACAAGAACAATGTCTTCCCACTCGACGACCGGCAGACGCATGAACGCGCTGCGGCCTGGCGGATGGCCTTTGCCTCGCACCGCAAGAACTTCACCTATTGGGGGAAAGGCATCAGCCTGCCCGAAGGCGTCGCGCCGTCGCTTCAGGGCCGCTCCTTCCAGATTGTGGCCGATGTCGACATACCGCAAAGCGGCGGCAATGGCGCGCTGGTGTCGCATGGCAGCAAGTTTGGCGGTTGGAGCTTCTACCTGAAGGACGGCAAGCCAGCCGCCCATATGGCGCTGACGCAGCAGCCCAACCATCAATGGGACGTGGCCGCCACCGCGCCGATCCCGGCCGGTCCCGCCAAGATCGCCTATAGTTTCGACTATGATGGGGGCGGCTATGGTCGCGGCGGCGTGATGCATATCAGCGTCAACGGCAAAGAAGTCGCGAGCGGACGGATCGACCGTACAATCGTGGTGCCGGCTGGACTGGGCGAAACCTTCGACATCGGTGACGATACGGGCGCGACGGTGGTCGACTATCCCAACGGTCGCGAATTCAACGGAGAAATCCGCAAGGTGGATCTGCTGCTGAAATGAGGCGAATCCTCTCCGCCAGCCTGCTGGCGGCATAGGCCGCGCTGTTGCCCGGTCCGGCTCGCTGCGGGCAGGACCGGGGAAGAATTTCGATGTCGCGTGAAAACGGGAACTGCGGTGAGGCGCCGGGCGTGGCGTCGTCGTCTCATGCGCATTGGATTCCTCTTCAACCACGACCAGATTCATCAGATCGCCCACAGCCTGCCCATCGCCATGGCGCTCGCCAAGGGCGGGTTCGATGGCGAGATCATTGTCGCGACCACGAATGACCGGCTGGCGGCGGAGGTGGAGCGACTGGCGGGCGAATGGATCGGGTCGGGCATCGCCCATGTCCGCCTCTCCCTCCCGCCCCGGTCGGCGCGGATCGCCGACTTGCTCGGGAACTTCATCCCCGCAGGCAAGCTGCTATTCTATCGCGACAATCTGGATTTCTTCCGCAGCCTCGACATGCTGGTCGTCGCGGAAAAGACGTCTCTGCTGCTCAAGACGCGCTACGGCCTCAACGATCTCGTCATGATTCATACCCGCCATGGCGCGGGCGACCGCGCGATCGGCTTCGACGGGGCGAGCGCCCGTTTTGACCATGTCCTCTGTTCGGGCGAGAAGATCCGCCGCCGCCTGATCGTGGAGGCCGGGGTCGATCCCGACACGATCAGCATCGTCGGCTATCCCAAGTTCGACATGGTGCGCCAGGCGGGCCGCACCCACCATTTCACGCGCGAGCGGCCGGTCGTGCTCTACAACCCCCATGTCTCGCCGCATCTTTCCTCCTGGTACCGGCACGGCCGGGCGGTACTCGACCAATTCGTGCGGCATACGGACAGGGAACTGATCTTCGCACCCCATGTCATGCTGTTCGAGCGGCCTTTCGTGCTCACCATCGACAGGCTGTCGGTCAATCGGGCAGGGACGATCGAGAACCGCTATCTGCATGGCGACAATATCCATTTCGACCTTGGCAGCCGCGCCTCGACCGACATGAGCTATACGATGGCGGCGGACATCTATCTGGGTGACGCCAGCAGTCAGGTCTATGAATATCTGCTTCGTCCGCGACCGTGCATCTTCCTCGACAGTCACCGGACCGACTGGCGCGGCGATCCCAATTTCGCGCATTGGCGCATGGGCGAGGTGATCGGTGATCCGGCGGAGTTGGGCGCGGCGCTCGACCGTGCGGAGGACCTCCATGTCCGTCAATATCGCGCGGTGCAGGAGGCCATGTTCGCCGACAGTTTCGACCTGGACGGCAGGCCTTCCTCCGAACGGGCGGCCGAAGTGATCGCCGCGCTGGCGGAGCGCCGGGCCGCCCGCCGCGATCCGGCCTCGACGGGCCGCGCCGCATGAATCCCCTGCTCACGATCATCCTGCCCTTCTTCAATGAGGAGGGGTGGATCGGCGCGACCGTCGACTCCCTGGCCGGGCAGAGCGACCAGCGTTTCCGCCTGTTGCTGGTCGACAATGGCTCTACCGACGCAGGGGCGCGGGAAGCCGCCGTCCAGGCCGCCCCGCTGGGCGAACGGGCCGTCATCCTTCCCTGCGCCACCCCCGGCAAGATCCACGCGATGGCGCACGGCCTGGCGCATGTGACCACGCCGCTAGTCGCGACTTGCGACGCCGACACTCTCTATCCGCGCGACTATGTCGGGCAGATCGTCGCCCTTTTCCGGGATCATGCCGACGCGGCGGCGGTGATGGCAATCGACCTCCATGCCCCGGAAAGCGCGCGCCGATCCCGCAAGCGCATCACCTTCATCCTGCGCAAAAGCCGTCGCTTCGCCGCCAAATGCCATGCGGGCGGCTATGCCCAGGCCTTCCGCACCGATGCGCTGCGGGCCGCGGGCGGCTTCGACGCGGCCCGCTGGCCCTATGTGCTGGAAGACCATGAGATCGTCCATCGGGTGATGGCGCATGGCCGGAGCGTCTATCACCCCGCCCATATCTGCTTTCCGTCCGACCGGCGGACATCGCGCACGGCGGTCAGTTGGACCCGCGGCGAGCGGCTGCTTTACCGCTATGCGCCGCGCGCCGCGATGGACTGGTATTTCTATCGCTTTCTGGGCCGCCGCCTCGCAGCCCGCAACGGCATGGGTATTGCCTTGCGCCGGAAAGACTGGTCTTCCAACGGCGCATGACGGATCGCAGCGGGATCACGGGACGAATTTTCAGAGGGCTGGGACTGGTGCTGGGTGGAAAGGCCGGCGCCGGGCTGATCAGCCTTGCCTATCTCATCCTTGCGGCACGGGCCCTGGGCCCGCGCGACTATGGCATATTGGTGCTGGTTCATGGATATGTGACGGCGGTGGTCGGCATTGTCGAATTTCCGGCCTGGCAGGCGATCGTGCGCTATGGCGCCGAAGCCTGTGCGGAGGATGCGCCGCACAGGCTGGCCCGGCTGCTGCGCTTCGGCACGACGGTCGAACTGCTGGGCGGCGCGGCGGCGATCGTCGCCGCCATGGCGCTCGCGCCTTTTGTCGGGCCGCATCTGGGATGGCCGCCAGAGACGGTGGCCTTCGCCATCCCCTACAGTTTCGCCGTGCTGGGATCGGTGCGATCGGCCCCGGCGGGCTATTTGCAGCTGATCGACCGCTTCGACCTGATCGGCCTGCATAATATGGTGCAGCCGCTGGTGCGCTTGATCGGCGCGACGCTCGCCTGGTGGCTCGGCTGGGGACTGAAGGGCTTTCTCTGCGCCTGGCTGGCGGCCGCCTTGGCGGAGTTCGCGGTGTTGTGGGGCATGGGCCTGATCTGCGCGCTCAACCGGCTGGGTCCGGCGCTACGCCGTCCCGAGGCCGGCAGCGCGGTGCAGGACAATCCCGGCATCTGGCGCTTTCTGGTCGCGAGCAATGCGGACGTCACCCTGAGCGAGCTGGCGGGCCGCATCGCGCCGCTGATCGTCGGCTGGATACTCGGTCCCGCCATGGCGGGCCTGTTCGCCGTCGCCCAACGCGCCACCGTCATCATCGCCCAGCCCGCCCAGATATTGGGAAACACAGCCTATGCCGAACTGGCCCGCATGGTCGCCGCCGGCCAGGGCGGAGCGCCGCTGCGCCGGACATTGATCCGGGTCATCGGCATCGCATTGGCCGCCGCTGCCCCGGTGGTGATCATCGCCGCGCTTTTCCCCACGCCCATCGTCACCCTGCTCGCGGGTCCGGCGTTTAAGGCGGCGGGTGGCGTCACGGTCGTGCTGATCGCGGCGCGGATGATCGCGGTGGTCGGCCCGCCTTGCAGCGCCGCACTTTCCGCCATGGGCTTCCCGGCGCTGTCGATGAGCGCCAATCTCTTCGCCAGCCTGATCTTCCTGCCGGCGCTGCCGTTCCTCCTCCACCAATGGGGCCTGATGGGCGCGGGCGCGCAAGCCGTCGGGCAAGCCCTGTTGGCCAGCACCCTGCTTGCCGGCCTCGTCTGGCGCCGGAGCCTCGTCCATTGAGGATCGCTTATGTCATCAACTCCGGCGAGGGCGGCGGTGCGGCCCAGCCGGTACCCGCCATCGCTGGCGTCCTGCGCGATGCAGGCGCGCAGGTGCGGGTCTTCGCGCTGACGCCCCGTGACCGGCGGGGCCTGCCCGCCATGGTGGAAGCGGGGTTGGACCCGGCCGTGCGCGAAGGCGGCCTGACCGATCATCTCGCCGCCGCCTTATGGTTGCGGCGGGCGTTGATCGAATGGCGCGCGACCCATATCTGGACCTCGCTCAGCCGGGCGACGATATTGGGCCTGATCCTTGGCCCGATGATGGGCCTGCCGGTGATAAGCTGGCAGCATGCGGCCTTCCTGAAGCCCTGGAATGAGCGGCTGATGCGTTTGCTCGCCTCCCGCGCCCTGCTGTGGATCGGGGATTCCCAATCCGTGACGGCGTTGACGGCCGAGCGGCTGGCCGTCCCCCAGGACCGCCTTTTCTGCTGGCCGATCTTCGCCGCCGATCCCGCCATGCCGCAAGCCCGGCCCTGGCAGCCCGGCGAGCCGGTCCGCATCGGCACGCTGGGTCGCCTCCATCCGGTCAAAGGCTATGACGTGCTGATCGCCGCGCTTGCCCGGTTAAAGGGCGAAGGCTTCACTCTTTCCATCGCGGGGGATGGCGCGGAGCGGGCCCGTCTTGAGACCCTTGCGCGGGAAACCGGCGTGAAAGTCGAGTTTACCGGCTACACCGACGATCCCCGCGCCTATCTGGCGGGCCTCAACCTCTATGTGCAGCCTTCCCGTTCCGAAGGCTTCTGCATCGCCGCGCATGAAGCCTTGACCGCAGGTCTGCCGGTTGTCGCATCCGCGGTTGGCGAATTGCCTTTCTCCATACGCCAGGGTGAAACTGGCCTGACCGTCGCGCCCGGCGACGCAGAGGCGTTGGCGCAGGCGCTGAAAATCCTCATGGCCGATGCCGCGCGGCGTCAGGCCATGGGCGATGCCGCCCGCCGCGACATGCTCGACCGCTTTTCCCGGGCGCGGTTCGCCGCCATCGGCACCGAAATACTCAGCCATATCCGCCAAGCCCGCGCCTGACGTCGAGCATCAATCCGCGCAACGAGCGGTCGATCCGCTTCACGTCGAACAGCGTCACGTCGCCGCAGGCAGTCAAGCTATGCATCCCGTCCCGATAGGCGTCGGCTGAAGCGGGGATCGTCAGGGCGTCCCCGGCTTCCCCCACGAAGGCGGTCTCATCCAGCCGATCGATCCACAATGGCCGGATCGCCCCGCCATAGGTCGTCGCGCAATCCTGCACCGGCACCATGATGCGGCCGTTAATCGCCACCGGCGCACCTCCGGGCCGGGCCGAGCGCGGGTCGATCCGTACCGGATTGCCGGGATGCACCGTCCACGGCCCGCAAAGCCGCTCGGCCCAGGCGATGTGGAGATGCGAGAGCTTCGTCATCTTGCTCGTCGCCGGGGAATAGAAAAGCCACCACCGCCCGTCATGCCGCAGGATACTGGCGTCGACCGGCACGCAGTCCAGCATGATCCGGCATTCCGCGCGCCAGTCCACAAGTCCGCCATGATCGCGATAGAGCGTCAGTCCGCCCGACCGATGCGCTTCGGGCAGCATCCATAGGGCGCCTTCCCCGGCAAAGACCTGCGGGTAGGACAAATGCCATGGCTCGACCAGGCAGGGACGGCGCTCGAGGAGATGCCCGTCCTCGTCGAGCACCAGCGTCTCGATGGTCCCGTGCCGGATGCGATAGTCATAATGTTCCGCGAAGACATGCAGCCGCCCATCCTCGCCTCGCCAGCCGAACGGGTCGGCCAGAAACTGGAAATTCGGCTCTTCCGACAGCCATGTCACCGGACCGGTGATACCGCCCGCCGTCAGGATCGTCGCGATGGGCTGGGCGACGATCCCGCATTTCCATATGTCCTTGCGTCGGGGCATCGCCGTTCGCCCTCGCACGGCTCGGTAGACAAGCACAAGGCCTTTTCAGTGCGGCGCTCCGCCATCCGCCCGGTATCCGATCGGGGACGCAAAGGGGCAAGGCATATCGGCGTTTCCCCTATTCAGAAGCGCGCCACCACCGAATGCCCGCGTCGTCCGTTTCTTCCATCGCGAGCTTGCGGCTGCGCAGGCAGGCCAGATGGGCCAGACTCTCCCCGGTGGCGAGGCCCAGGACATGTTTGTCGATCTGGCGTTTGAACAGCGCGGGAAAGACGTCGATGGCCCTTTTGGGCGTTGTCAGGAGGGCGAGCAATCTTTCCAGCCCGGTTTCATGGCCATCGACCAACGCATCGATCCGGGCATGCAGGCCGTGGAACGGCTTGCCATGGGCGGGCAGGACCAGCACATCGTCCGGTACGCGCCCACGGATCGCCTTGAGCGTGTCCAGCCAGTCGCTGAGCGGGTCGGCCTCAGGCTCCAGCGGTTGCACCGAAACATTGGAGGAGATTTCCGGCAGCACCTGATCGCCGGAGATCAGCAATTTCGCCTCGGGACAATGGAGCAGGGCATGTTCGGGCGAATGTCCCTTGCCCACGACGACGATCCATTCGCGGCCGCCGATCGAGAGGCGTTGACGGTCCTCCAATGCATGGAAGTTGTCGGGCAAGGGGTAGAGCGCCTTGCCGAAATCGCCGAAGCGCGCGCGATAATGGTCCAGCGCATCCTCGTCCCAGCCCACCGCCTTGTAGAAGCGGATCGCTTCTTCGGGCGCCTCCTGCCCGGTATAGGAGGCAAGCACGCGCAGGGTCATATATTCCAGCCGCGTCATCCAGAGGCGCGCCGGCTGCTTCTGCGTCAGCCATCCGGCCATGCCGCTATGATCGGGATGAAGGTGCGTGACGATGATCCGGCGCACCGGCCGACCCGCCAGGGTCGATGAAAATGCCCGGCGCCAGGCGGCTGCGGTTTCGGTGGTCCGCAGACCTGTGTCCACGATGGTCCAGCCATCGCCATCGGCCAGCGCCCACAGGTTGATCGCCTCGATCTTCCCGTCCATCGGCATGCGCAGCCAGAATATTCCATCGGCAACTTGGGTTGCAGTGCCATCGCCGATCGCCGGCGGCTCCATGGAGGGATAGGATGGATCAGCCATTATCTTGCGTTCCTGTGTGTTGCCTTTGCTTTTGCATGAGTCGGCACGGCGCCTCAAGGGGGAGGTTCGGGTCCATGTCCTGACCTATGCTGCTCGGGTTCCGCGATCGGTTCATGAAAAGTTTGAGGTCACATTGTGTTCGTGGATAAAGCGATCGATGTGCCGCAGGAATTTTGTTGGAGGACAATGATGACGTCAGATCTCGGTCGGTGGGAGGCTATTCTGGGCGAACTCGACCGGCGGCAAAATTTTGCCCGCGCAATGGGCGGTGGCGCCCGCCTGCGGCGCCATGGCGAGGCAGGGAAGCTGAACGCGCGCGAGCGGGCTGCGGCCCTGTTCGACGATGGCAGTTTCGTCGAGATTGGGGCCTTGACCGGCATTCTCAGCGAAACGAGCGAAACGCCCGCGCCCGCCGACGGCCTGATCGCCGGTTTCGGACGGATCAACGGCCGTCCGGCGCTGGCGGGGGTCGAGGATTTCACCGTGCTGGGAGGATCGATCGGCGATGCCGCGTCCGACAAACGGTACCGCCTGACGCAACTGGCCGCGCAGGAGAGGGTGCCGCTGGTGTTCATGCTGGAAGGCGCCGGTCATCGGCTGACCAACACGCATCCGGGGCGCAGTCCCAATGATCTTCAGGGTCTGGCCGAACTGTCGGGGCAGGTGCCGATGGTCAGCCTTGTGCATGGCGCTTCGGCCGGACATGGCGCGCTGACCGCGCCCCTGTCGGACTTTGTGGTCATGACGCAGGCGGCGTCCATGTTCGCGGCCGGCCCGCCCCTGGTCAAGGGCGCCATCGGCGAGGTGGTGACGAAAGAAGAACTGGGCGGGCCGCAGATGCACGTCCTGGCATCGGGCGTCGCGCACAATCTGGCGGATGACGATGCAGCCGCCATTGCCATGGCGCGGCAATATCTGTCCTATTTCCCCCTCAATGCGTGGGAACATCCTCCGCTTGTTCGGGACGGCGATCTCGGACGGCGTCGGCTGGACGATATATTGGGATTGATCGATCCCGATCCGCGCTTCCCCTTCGACATGCGCTTGCTGCTGGCCATGCTGGTCGACGAAGGCACCCTGTTCGAGGTTCAGCCGAAATATGGCGCATCGCTCGTCACTGCCCTTGGGCGACTTGGCGGTCAGAGCGTTGCCATCGTGGCCAATAATCCTGCCGTGGGCGCAGGTGCCATTGACGCCGCAGCCGCGCAAAAGGCGGCGCATTTCATGGATGTCGCAGGCGCTTTCCATCTGCCCGTCCTGTTCCTGACCGACAATCCCGGAGTCATGGCGGGTACGGCGGCGGAACGGTCGGGCGTTCTTCGGCACGCGGCCCGCATGTTCGTGGCGCAGCATCGGCTCAAGGTGCCCAAGCTGCATGTTACCCTGCGCAAGGCCTTTGGTTTCGGCTCCTCGATCATGGCCATGAACCCCTTTGACGGCCAGACGATCTCATTGTCCTTTCCCGCCATCGCCCTGGGCGCGATGCCGGCGGCAAGCGGCGCCGACGCTGCCGGACTGGATGCGGCGACGCGTGCCCGCATCGCCGCGGAGCAGGCAGGAGGCGCCTATCACCTGGCGGACAAAATGGGTTTCGACAATGTCATCGATCCTCGCGATCTGCGCAATGCGTTGCTCGATGGGCTGATCCTAGCCGAAGGGCGGCGGAACAGGGGAAGCGAACCGGTGCGGCAGGCGGGGATCACGCCCTGATTGTTAACTTGCGGGGGCGTTGGGCGTCCCCGCATCATGCAAAATTATTGCGGTAAATCAACAATATTTTGATCTATGGATCGTAACCCGACTTCTTTAGGGCGCGTACGAAAAGGAGCATGAGCACGATCACCCGCGATCGTGACAGGATCCATTGTGTCACGGTTCGCTGAGATGACGGTTACGCCTGAAGGCGGGAAGAAACGCTTGCAACTTCCCACCCTCCACCTCGATCCACAGAAATTACTCTTTTCCTTCAGCAGCCTGCTTGCCGCCGCCATCACGCTTGCCATCGCATTTTCCGCCAGCTTGCCTCGGCCCTGGTGGGCGCTGCTGACCGTTTACGTGACGGCACAGCCCATGGCAGGCGCCTTCCGCCCCAAGGTCCTGTATCGTCTGGCGGGAATTGCCACTGGCGCGGCGGTCACGATATTGCTCGTGCCTAATTTGCAGAATTCGCCTGAATTTTTGGTTCTGTGCCTCGCCGCCTGGACCGGCTTCTGCATCTACCTCGCCGTCCTCGACCGGACGCCGCGCGCCTTTCTGTTCCAGATGGCTGCCTTCAGTTCGGCGGTGATCAGCTTTCCCTATCTGGACGATCCCGCCAATATCTTCGACACCACCATCGCGCGCGTGGAGGAGATGACGGTCGCCATATTGTGCGTTACGACGGTCCACGCGCTGTTGCAGCCGTGGAGCGCCACCCCGGTCATCCGCGCACGGGCGCAATCCTTTATCGGCCATGCGCGACGCTGGGCGGCGGAGGCGCTGTCCAGCCGGCATACCAAGCTGGAGCATGACCATCGCCGGATGCTGGCCGCTGACGTGACCGAACTGGGCATGATCGCGTTTCATCTGCCCTTCGACCAGCGTTGGGCGCCCGCGACCAGGCGCCGGGTGACGGCCCTTCAGCACCAACTGGCCACGGTCCTGCCGCTGGCGTCCGCGGCGGCGAACCGGCTCGATCTGCTGCGCGCGGATCATGCGCTTTCGCCTGAACTGAGCCGATTGCTGGACGCCATCTCCGCCTGGCTGGTGGATGAGGACAGCCGGCCCGGACAGGCCACACCGCTGATCCGGCAAAGCCGGATCATGGCGGCGAAGGCGGAAGCGGATCGAAGCTGGACCGCGCTGCTGACGGCGAGCGCCTGCATCCGCATGGCGGAGTTTCTATCCGCCCTGGCCGCGAGCCGACGCCTCACCGACAGGATCGGCAAGCCCGGACGGCCCGGCATCCCCGCCATGCAGGCCGCATCCTTCGCGCTGGCGCGGGATCATGGCGTGGCGGCACTGGCGGGCTTGGCGACCGCCATGGCGATCGTCATCTATTGCGCCGTCTGGATCCTGCTCGCTTGGCCGAACGGTTCGGCAACGGCGGCCTTTGCTGCGCTGATCACCTGTTCCTTCGCCACTCAGGACGATCCCGCGCCGGTGATCGGCCGCTATCTGCTGGCGACGCTCAAGACCTTTCCGCTCGCCGCCCTTTATCTCTTCGTCATCCTGCCGCGCGTCGACGGGTACGAAATGCTGATCGTCACGCTGGCTCCGGCGCTGTTATGGATGGGCTATGTTCAGGCCGACCCGAAGCGGTCGCCCCAGGCGCTGCCGATGTTTTCCTGCTTCATCGTCGCCATGGGTTTCCTGGCCCGGTTCCAGGCCGATTTCGCGCTGTTCGTCAATACCGGCCTGGCGCAGATCGGCGGGATCGTGACGACCCTTGCCATCACCAAGATGTTCCGGTCGGCCAATATGGCGTGGACCGCGCGCCGGATCTTGCGGGCCAACTGGGCGGACATGGCGCAGCTGGCCGACATCCGCCGGCCTTTCATGCCGCAGCGCTGGACCGCCATGGCGGTGGATCGGCTGGGACAGATCGCGGCGCGGATGGCCATCGTCGCGCCGGGCGACGATCTGCATGCCGCCGACGGACTTGCCGACCTGCGTATCGGCCGTAACATCATTCCGCTCCGCCGGGCGCTGTCCCATGTGCCGCACGATGTCCGCCACAGCCTCGGCCAAGTGCTCGCCGGTCTCACGCGTTTCTACGCCGCCTGCTGCCGCCACGGCCGGGCGGAGGCGCCGCCGCCGCTTCTGCTTGCGGCCATCGACCGGGCGCTGCACGCCCTGCTTGGCCTGCCGATGGACGAGTTCCGGCGCGCGGCGCTGCGGGCGCTGGTCGGCATGCGCTGCAACCTGTTCCCGACCGCAGGCCCGCCCGGTCTGGAGGTCACGGCATGATCGAGGAAATCCACCTGCTGGGCATTTACATGCCCGCCGCGCTGGCCTGGGCCGTGCTGGCGGTCATCCTCGTCTATCTGCTGCGCGCGCCGCTGCATCGCCTTCCGCTCCACCGGTTGCTCTGGCACCCCAGCCTGCTGGAACTGGCGTTGTTCGTCCTGTTCTGGTGGGGGCTGGGCGCCCTTGCCGACGCCTTCCTCTATCGATGGTTTGCTTCCTGATATGCTGCATCGCCAAAATCTGCTCCGTTCGGCCATGACGCTGTTCGTCATCCTCGTCATTCTTGGCGGGATCTATGCGCTCTGGCTGCGTTATCAGGTCGAACCCGTCACCCGCGACGGCAAGGTGCGCGCCGATCTGGTGCCGGTGGCGGCGGATGTGAGCGGTCTGGTGACGGACGTGCGCGTCAGCGACAACCAGCCGGTCAGGAAAGGCGATATTCTCCTCGTCATCGACCGTCCGCGCTACCAGCTTGCGCTGGACCAGGCGGTGGCGAACCTCGCCAGCCAGCAGGCCGCGCTGGATCAGGCCCTGCGTGAGGATCGCCGCAACCGGGCCATGGCCGAAGCGATCGCGACGGAAGCGGTCGAGCAGGGAAGGGCGCGGGTCGACCAGTTGCGGGCCAGCATCGGTCAGGCGGTCGCCGCGCGCAACCTGGCCCGCTTCAACCTGGACCGAACCTTCGTTCGCGCGCCGGTGGACGGCACGGTCGCCAATATGTCATTGCAACCGGGCGTGTATCTCACGGCGGGCAAACCGGCGCTGGCTCTGGTCTACGGCAAGTCCATGCGGGTGGAGGGCTATTTCGAGGAAACCAAGCTGCCCGCCATCCGCGTCGGCGATCCGGCCAGCATCTATCTGATGGGGGTCGCCGACGAGATACAGGGCCATGTGCAAAGCATCGCCGGCGGCGTCGAGGATCGCGAGCGCGCCGGGGCGGACGGCCAACTTGCCAATGTGAATCCCTCCTTCACCTGGGTCCGGCTGGCGCAGCGCATTCCCGTGCGGATCACCATCGACAAAATCCCGCCGCAGGTCCGCATGATCCCCGGCCAGACGGCGACCGTCATCGTCCATCCCCGCAAGGACGGCCGCAGCGTGCACAGGAGCCTGCCATGGTGAGGCGGCCTCTCTTCCTCTCCCTGCTGAGCCTGTTGACGGGCTGCGCGACCGTCGGGCCGGATTATCGGCTGCCGGAAACCGCATCCGTCAACGCGCCGGGCGCGCAAGGGAATTTCCTCTCGGGCGGGACGGTCGCAAAGGCCGATCCGCTGCCCGATCATTGGTGGAAACTTTATGACGACCCCCTGCTGGACGGCCTGATCGAAAAGGCGCTGGCGGCGAATACGGATCTGCGCGTTGCCGAGGCCAATCTTCAGCGCAGCCTCGCCTTGCTCGACGCGCGCGGCGCAAGCCGGGAGGTTCAGGGCAGCCTGAGCGCGGAAACCAGCTATGCCCAACGATCCGCCGAGGCCGAGTTGCAGCATGTGCAGCCCCCGACCCGCCCAATCTATAATGCCGGCATCGCCGTCAGCTACGATCTCGACCTGTTCGGTGGTCTGCGGCGCGGGATCGAGGCGGCGGGCGCGGACACCGAGGCGGCCGTCGCGGCTCGCGATCTGGTGCGCGTCAATGTGGCGGCGGAGACTGCGCGCGCTTATGCCGACGCCTGCAACAGCGGGTTCCAGATCGATGTGCTCAGCCGGTCGATCGCGTTGCAGGAGAAGGGATTGCGGTTGACGGACGTGCTGATCCGCTACGGCCGCGCCGCGGCCTATGAGCGGGATCGACGTCAGGCCGCTCTTGAAAGCAGCAAGGCGCGCCTGCCCCGGCTGGCGGCCCGCCAGCGCAACGCCGCCTTCCGCATCGCCGCCTTGCAGGGACAGACGCCGGATAGGGCGGATGACGGACTTCTCAAGTGCCGCCATCCGCTGGCGCTCACGCAAATTCTCCCGGTCGGCGACGGCCGCGCGCTGCTGAAGCGCAGGCCTGACATCCGCATGGCGGAGCGCCGGCTGGCGGGATCGACGGCGCGCATTGGGGTCGAGACGGCGGCGCTCTATCCCGACATCCGCCTGGGTGCTTCCGCCGGGTCGACGGGCGCGGCGGCGGATTTCCTTTCGCCACTGACCAACCGCTTCGGCTTCGGTCCGCTGATCGGCTGGACGCTCAACCGGCATGCGGCGCGCGCCCGGATCGCGGCTGCGCAGGCGCAGGGCAGCGCCGATCTCGCCGCGTTCGACGGCGTGGTGGTCAAGGCGTTGCGCGAAGTGGAAATGGCGCTCAACGGCTATGCGGCCGGGATGGATCAGCAGCGGATCCTGGAACAGGCGCGGACGGACGCCGAGCGGGTCGCGCAGCGCACGATGCAGTTGCGCCGGGGCGGCAAGATCGCCGAGTTTCCGGCATTGGAGGCCGAACGCGATCTCGTCGCCGCGGATCAGGCGCTGGCCGAAAGCCGGGCAGCGACGAATGAGGATCAGATCGCGCTTTTCCTGGCGCTGGGCGGTGGATGGACGGTCGCATCGGCGAAGGAATGACGGCGCGAGGGCCGCGCCGTGCCTCTTGTGGCGCTCTCCCGCCCTTGCTAAAAATATGAAGAAAATGCATTTCATCGTGCATTGAGCGCAAGGATTTGCATGAATGGATATTGGCGTCGCCCGCACCTTTCTGGAGGTGGTGAAGACGGGGAGTTTCGTGGGCGCCGCCAATAATCTCCATCTCACCCAGACCGCCGTCAGCGCCCGCATCCGCGTGCTGGAGGAGCAACTCGACCGGCCGGTGTTCATCCGCAACAAGGCGGGCGCGAAATTGACGCCGGCCGGGGAGCAGTTCCTGCGGTTCGCCACGACGCTTGTACAGGTATGGGCGCGCGCGCAGCGGGCGGTTGCCCTTCCGCCCGGCCGGGAAACCGTGGTCACGGTCGGGGCTGAACTCAGCCTGTGGAGCCCCTTGCTGCGCCATTGGCTGTTGTGGATGCGGCGCGAATGCGCCGAAATCGCTGTGAGCACCCATATAGAGACGTCCGACCGCCTGATGGAGCAGGTGCAGGATGGGACGCTCGACGTCGCGGTGCTTTATGCCGCGCCCAGCCGGCCCGGCGTGATCGCCGAACTGCTGTTCGAGGAAAAACTGGTGCTCGTCCGCACCACACCGGCCAATGGGCCGTTGGCGCCGGAGGATCATGTGCGGATCGACTGGGGCGAGGAGTTCGCCGCCAGCTATCAGGCGGCGTTTCCTGACCAGCCCAATGCAGTCGTATCGATCAGCTATGGTCCGCTGGCGCTCGATTACATACTGGAGACGGGTGGAAGCGGCTATTTCCGAAAGGGGTTTATTCGCCCTTATCTGGAGGAGGGGCGGCTGGCGCTCGTGCCGGGCAGTCCCGAATTTTCCTATTCGGCCTATATGGTGCATTCGACCAAGGCGGACGCCGGCGTGATGGATCGTGTCCGCGCCGGGCTTCATGCCGCGGCGGCGCCATGACGGATCGCAGGTCCGGCTTCATGGGACGGTTCCTTGTGATCGGTGCCATTTCCTCCTCCATCGCTGCGCCTTCCGTTGCTCAGGAAACGACTCTTCTGGACGAAGGCGGCCATGTCGTCGTAACCGGCACCCATATCCAACGCAGCGATTATGATTTCGCCAATCCGCTGGTCAGTGTCACCGCCGAGCAACTGGAGCGGTCCGGCAATGTCCAGATCATGGATACGCTCGCGCAAAATCCGGCTTTGCTGAACTCCCTTGGCGGCTACAGGACGGCAGGTTCCGAAGGCGACTTCGGCGCGGTCGGCGTTGCCCTGCTGGACCTGCGCGGGCTGGGGGAGAACCGGACGCTGGTGCTGGTCGACGGGCGCCGCCATGTGGCGGGCGTGTCCGGGACGGCCGCCGTCGACATCAACACGATCCCTATCGATTTGATCGAAGGCGTCGATGTGCTGACCGGCGGCGCTTCCGCCATCTACGGCGCCGACGGCGTGTCGGGCGTGGTCAATTTCCGGCTGAAGCGCAATTTCGACGGTTTCAAGGCCAGCGGCCAGATCGGCATTTCCAGCCGGGGGGATGCCGGCCAGCGCTACGGTTCGCTCACTTATGGCATGAATTTTGGCGGCGGACGCGGAAATATCGCCTTGTCCTACGAATTTCGCGAACAGGACCGGGTCAGCAGTTTCGACCGCCAACGCACCGGCAATCCGCTCAAAACCTATGGCATCGTCCGCAATCCGGCGGATTTTCCAGACGATCCCGAAGTGCCCGACCGGATTCCCATCCCTGATCTGCGCTATGCCGACAGTTCGCCCGACGGCGCGGTCGTCCTGAACGTCGCCGATTGCGGGAACGACGCTATCGGCATTTGCGATCCGGTATTTACCGGCTCGGGCAAGTTCTATGACCGTGGTACCCTGCTGCCGTCATCGGGTGGACTGACGCAGGGCGGCGACAGCACGCCGTTGGCGGGCTATCAAGGCGATCTTCAGGCCTATAATCGGGTCCATAATGTCAATCTGCTGTCGCATTATGATTTCAGCGATGACGTCTCCTTCTTTTTCGAAGCGAAATATGTCCGGAACAAGACATTCACCCTGAATCAGCCGTCCTTCGACTTCTTCACCTATCTGACGCCGGAAAATCCCTATCTTCAGGATCGATTCGGTATCGATGCGACGGTGCAGGGCGCGCTCGTGTCCCGGGACAATTTCGATCTCGGCATACGCGGGGAAAGCGACGACCGGGAAACCATGCGCTTCGTGGGTGGATTTCAAGGCCGGATTTCCAACTCCGCACGCTATGAATTATCCTATGTGTTCGGTCAGACCCGGTCGCAGATCGAATTGACGAATTTTCGTATCGCCGATCGCTATTTCGCCGCGCTCGATGCGGTCCGGGACCCGGCGACCGATGCGGCCGTCTGCCGATCCACCCTGTTCCCCGATGGGAATATCGATCCCCATAATTACGACGCGCCGGCATCCACCTTCACCCCCGGCCCGACCAGCGGCTGCGTGCCGCTCAATATTCTGGGCAGCGGCGTGCGCAGCCAGGCCGCGGTCGATTGGATCGACGCGAACATGGTGAACCGCGCCAAGTTGCAGCAGCATGTCCTTTCCGCTTCGATTTCCGGCGACTTCGGCCAGTTTCTCGAACTGCCGGGCGGCTCTGTCGGCTTTGCCATGGGCGCCGAATATCGGAAGGAAAAGAGCAGCTTTTTGCCTGACGAGCTGTTGCAGCAGGGCGCCATTGCCGACTTTTCCCTCCGATTGCCCGAGCAGGGCAGCTTCGCCGTGAAGGAAATATTCGGCGAATTGTCCTTTCCGGTGCTCAAACAAATGCCCTTGGCCCATAATCTGAGCTTCGGCGCCGCGCTGCGCCTGTCGGACTATTCCACCGTCGGCAAGGCCATGAGCTGGAAGGTGGACGGCAGCTATGCGCCCATCCGCGACCTGACATTTCGCGGCACTTGGTCGGCGGCCGTCCGCGCGCCCAATATCACGGAGCTTTACGCGCCGCGGAATGGTGCTTTCTCCTTTATCGCCGATCCGTGCGATCCTGTGTTTGTCGGTGAAGGCACGCCATATCGCGCCGCCAATTGTCGGGATGCCTTGCAGGCCGCCGGTCTGACGCCGGCGCAGATCGCCAGCTTCAACCCGCAAAATGATCCGGTCGCAACGATCACCCTGCCGGGCACTTCGGGCGGCAATCCAGATCTTCAGCAGGAAAGCGCGCGCACCTGGACCGCGGGCATGGTGTTCAGGCCCAGCTTCATCCCCGGATTGCTCGCGTCCTTCGACTGGTACGACATCAAACTCAAAAATGCGATCAATACGCCTGACGCGCAGGATATCGCCGCGCTCTGCGTGGATCAGCCCACGCTCGACAATGTCTATTGCGAGAATATCAGCCGCGCCAACGGCACCGGCTATATCTCCAGCTATTTCGTCAAGCCGCAGAATGTCGCCCATTTCCGCACGGCCGGTGCCGACATCAGGCTCAACTACAGCCTCGACACGGCGCGGATTGGGCAGTTCCGCCTCTCGTTGGTGGGTGGCTATCTTGATCGGCTGGAGTTCATCCCCACGCCGGGCGCGAATGTCGATGTCGACCGGCTGGAGGCGTATTTCCCAAAATGGAACGCCACCGGCGATCTTACGTGGAAATATAAAGCGCTGACGGTCAATTACGGCATGAGCTGGTTCAGCAGGACCCGGCGCTACACGAGCGAGGAACTGGCGGCCAATCCCGATATTTCGGACGCCCACTATGTCTGGTACAAGGAAAAGTGGCAGCATGACCTGTACCTTGCCTATGATGTCGAGCATCGTTTTCGCCTTTACCTTGGCGCGAACAATCTGTTCGATCAGAAGGCATCGGTCGCTGCGGTGAGCGACAGCTATCCCGTCAGCTTCGTGGGCCGTTATTTATATGCCGGCGTCAAGTTCGGCCTCTGATACCATCGCGCTCGGTCTTCGACCGATCACAAGTGGGTTTCGCTCAGGCGCCGCGCGGGCTTTACCAAGGTCCGATGAGTCAAACTCCTCGCGCCTTGGTATGACACGCCGCTTCGCCAAAAAGCCTGTTTCATCCCGCGCCCCGGCGGGTCCGGGGCGCGCTTCTGTCAACCGCGTCAGAAAGGATAGGTCACGCCGTAATAATCATAGACTGTGCGGCCATAAGCCCGGTCGAAATCGGGCTCCTTGCCCACTGCGTAACGCGGTGCCTGTTCCAGCACGGACTTGTCCAGATCGATGGCATAGCCGCCGCGTGACGGATCATAGGTGAGGACATTCCACGGCAACGGATAATATTCGCTGCCAATGCCGAACAGTCCGCCAAATTGCAGGACGGCATATTCAACGCGGCCTTCCCGCTTTTCCACCATGAAATTATAAATTGAACCCAGCTTCTCGCCCTCATGGTTATAAACGGACGTACCCTCCACCTTGTTGGATGCAATCAGGCGCGTGGTTTCCTCGGTCGCAATCGGATCGGCCATGGTTTCTCTCCTTCCAATATCAATTTCAGGAAAAACGAAATCGCCGTCAGGTCGATCCGAACCTGTTACGGATCCCGGAATGGAATTGGGGCGAAGCGGTGCACGGACATGATGGGCGGTGGCCAACCAATCCCGGATAATTCGGATAGTCGCCTTATCCGCATCCAGAGATTGATGGAGGTTAGCTACGCAGCCGAAGGCTGGCAGTAGCGCTTGATTCCTTGCCCGAAAAATCGCTAGGCAAAAATTCAGTGCCCTTTTCGCGAGATCCGACGGATATGAAAAAATCAGAAGAAGCCCGGTTCGGATCGCGCCTGGACGCATGGTCATTTATCGGTCTGGTTCTGGGGCTGGCTTTTTTCCTCATCAGCGGTGCTGTCGCCTATCTCAACATCCAGACGCTGGGGGAGAATGACCGGGCCATCCGCCATACCCATGAAGTCCTGATCGGCCTCAACGATCTGCTGTCCTCCGCCCAGGACGCGGAGACGGGGCAGCGGGGCTATATCCTGACTGGCGACGATACTTATCTGGAGCCATATCGGGCGGCGGTCGCCGACTTGCCCCAGCGCCTTGAAACGGTCGCCCGGCTGACGCGGGACAATCCCGCCCAGCAGGCCAGCATCGGTCCGCTGAAACGCCATGTCGATGCCAAGCTGGCGGAACTTCGCGACACTGTCGAACTGCGGCGCGCCAAGGGCATGGCCGCGGCGATGGCCGTGGTGACGAACGACCGTGGCAAGGGTGAGATGGACGCCATTCGCGCGCAGCTCAATATCATGGCGCGGGAAGAACTGCGCCTGCGTCAGGTCCGGCTCGATGAGATGGCGGCCGCCTCGCGGACCGCCATCACCAGTGGGCTTGTGTCCGGCCTTCTGGGCGCGGCGCTGACGATCGCCGTCTTCACGCTGGTCCGGCGGAGCAGCCGGGCGCGCCTGCGGGAACAATGGTTGCAGGCGGGGCAAATCGGGCTGGCCGACGCGATGCGGGGCGACCAGTCCGTCGAACAGCTTGGCCAGGCGATATTGGCATTCCTCGCCCGGTATCTGGGATTTCAGGGGGGCGCGCTCTTCACCGGCGAGGATGGCCATTTCCGTCGGATGGCCACTCTGGGCGTTCCGGCCGATGCGGAGGTGCCGCTCGACTTCGCCGTCAGGGAAGGTCTTCTGGGCCAGGCAGCGGCGGAGGGCCGCCGACTGGTGATCGACGACGTGCCCGACCGCTATCTGACCATCGGTTCCGCCTTTGGCCGTGACCGGCCCCGGCATCTCGTCATTCTGCCCTCGACGGCCGACGATGTCGTCAACGCGGTGATCGAACTGGGTTTCTTCGAACCGGTGGATTCAGCGACCCTTGCCCTGCTGGACGAGGCTTGCGGCGCGATCGGCATCGCGCTGCGGTCGGCGCATTTCCGTGCCCGGCTTCAGGATGCGCTGGAGGAGACACAGCAACAGGCCGAGGAATTGCAGGCGCAGGGCGAGGAACTGCGCGCCAATAATGAGGAACTGGAGGCGCAGACCCGCCAGTTGCAGGACGCCGCCGGCCGGCTGGAGGCGCAGCAGCGGGAACTGGAGCAGAACAATGCCCAGCTTGAGGACCAGACCCGTCAACTCCAGCTCCAGCGTGACGATCTGGCGCGCGCGCAGGCTTCGCTGAAAAATCAGGCGGGCGAACTGGAACAGGCCAGCCGCTACAAGTCCGAATTTCTTGCCAATATGAGCCATGAGTTGCGCACGCCGCTCAACTCGCTGCTCATCATGGCGCGCTTGCTGGCGGAGAACCGGGGCGGCAATCTGAGCGCGGAGCAGGTCCGCCACGCCGAAACCATCGAAACATCCGGCAACGATCTGCTGACCCTTATCAACGACATATTGGATATTTCGAAGATCGAGGCGGGCAAGCTCGAACTGCAACCGCGCCGTTTCCGCACGACGCCGTTGCTGGACAAGATGCGGGCGGTCTTCGGCCCGGCGGCGCAGGCAAAGGGCCTTGCCTTCCGCGTCGAGGCGCAGCCAGGCGTCGAGGAGATCGAGTCCGATCAACAGCGGCTGGAGCAGGTGCTCAAGAATTTCCTGTCCAACGCCGTCAAGTTCACCGAACGCGGCGAAGTGTCGCTGGGCGTCGCGCGGCTGGAGGACGGGCGGATCGGCTTCACGGTCCGGGACACCGGCGTCGGCATCCCGGCGGACAAGCAGCAGTTGATCTTCGAAGCCTTTCATCAGGGCGACGGGACGGTCAGCCGCAAATATGGCGGCACCGGCCTTGGCCTCTCCATCTCGCGCGAACTGGCTCGCCTGCTGGGCGGCGACGTGAAGGTGGAGAGCGCGGAAGGGCAGGGCAGCAGCTTCTCCCTGATCCTGCCGGAACGCTTCGAACCCGCGCTGGCCGGGGTGGAGCCGGTGCGGCCGCGTCCAGCCAATCCCGCGCCCGCGCCCATGCGCCCACGCGGTCCCGCCGTGGCGGAGGACGACCGGGAAGGACTGGAGGGCGGCAGCCGCGTCATCCTGATCGTGGAGGACGATCCGGTCTTTGCCCATATCCTGCGCGACATCGTTCATGAACAGGGCTTTCAATGCCTGATCGCGGGCACGGCGGACGAAGGCGCGCTGATGGCGCGGCAATATCTTCCCAACGCCGTGATCCTGGATATGAACCTGCCCGATCATACCGGCCTGTCGGTGCTCGACCGTATCAAGCGCGACGTGCGCACGCGGCATATACCGGTGCACGTCGTATCGGTGGACGATGACAGCCAGGCGGCGCTGTCCAGCGGCGCGATCGGCTACCTCTTCAAGCCGGTGAAGCGCGAGCGCCTGGTGGAGATGCTGGAAGGGCTGGAAGCGCGCATGGCGCAGCGGATGCGGCGCGTACTGGTGGTCGAGGATGACGCCCAGCAGGCGGAGAGCATCAAGCTGCTGCTGGCGTCCCGCGATGTGGAAACGGTGGAGGCGCATTCCGCCGCCCAATGTTTCGACATGCTAGGCCGCGATACTTTCGATTGCATGGTGCTGGACCTGAACCTTCCCGACGCCACCGGCCTTGATCTGCTCGAACGGCTGAGCGCCGATGACAGCGTGGGTTTCCCGCCGGTCATCGTCTATACCGGCCGCGATCTCAGTCAGGATGAGGAATTGCGGCTGCGCAAATATTCCAAGTCGATCATCGTCAAGGGCGCGAAATCGCCCGAACGGCTGCTCGACGAGGTCACGCTGTTCCTGCATCAGGTCGTGTCCGAACTGCCCGAGCCGCAGCAGCAGTTGCTGGCCCAGTCGCTGAACCGCGACGAGGCGCTGGAAGGCCGAAATATTCTGGTCGTGGAGGACGACATCCGGAACGTTTATGCCCTGACAAGCATTTTCGAACCGCATGGGGTCAATGTCCGCATCGCCCGCAACGGCCGGGAAGCGCTTGTCGCGCTTGACGAATCCGCGCGTGCGCTGTCCGCGCCGGTCGATCTGGTATTGATGGACGTGATGATGCCGGAAATGGACGGTCTTTCGGCCACGCGCGAAATCCGCAGCCAGTCCTGGGGGAAGGATCTGCCGGTGATTGCGCTGACGGCCAAGGCGATGCCGCGCGACCAGCAGGAATGCCTGAACGCGGGCGCGAACGACTATCTGGCCAAGCCCCTGGATGTCGACAAGCTGCTGAGTCTGGTGCGCATATGGATGCCGCGCTGAACGAGCCCGACATCGCGTCCCATGAGGGGATCGAGCTGGATTTGCTGCTGGAGGCGATCCGGCGCCATTATCATTACGACTTTCGCGGCTATTCGCGGGGGTCGCTCCATCGCCGGCTGGCGCGCGCGCAGCAACGCTTCGGCTGTACCAGCCTGTCGCAGCTCCAGCACCGCATCCTTCGCGACGGAGCGGCCTTTGCCGACCTGATGGCGTTCCTCACCATCCAGGTCAGTGAGATGTTTCGCGATCCCGCCTATTTCCGGGCGTTGCGCGAAAGAGTCATTCCGCATCTGCGCACCTATCCGTCGCTCAAGGTGTGGATCGCCGGATGCGCCAATGGCGAGGAATTCTATTCGCTCGCCATCCTCTTTCGTGAGGAAGGACTGGAGGAGCGCACCATTTTCTACTGCACGGACATCAGCCCCGCCGCGCTGGAAAAGGCCGAGACGGGAATATACAGTCTGGACCGTATCGCCCAGTTCACGGAAAATCATCGCCGGTCGGGTGGGAAAAGCTCGCTCTCCGATTATTATACCGCGGCATATGGCGGCGCCCTGCTTGATCGCTCGTTGCGCCGCAGGGCGGTTTTCGCCGAACATAATCTCGTCAGCGATGAGGTGTTTTCCGAAGTGCAACTCGTGTCCAGCCGCAATGTCCTCATTTATTTCGACCGCGCGTTGCAGGATCGGGCGCTGGGATTGTTCGGGGAATCGCTAGTGCGCGGCGGTTTCCTGGGACTGGGGTCGAAGGAGACGCTGCGTTTTTCGCAGCATGCCGCCGCCTTCGCCGATTTCGATGAGGATGAGAAGATCTATCGCCGCAACACCATGGTCCTGAAGGAGACCCCCCATGCAACGTGAGCCGGTCAAGATATTGGCCGTCGACGACGTGCCGGAAAATCTTGCCGCCTTGGACGCCCTGCTGCGTTGTGAGGGGTTGGAACTGCTTCGGGCCGGGTCCGGAATAGAAGCGTTGGAACTGCTGCTGGTGCATGATGTGGCGCTGGCGCTGCTTGACGTGCAGATGCCAGGCATGGACGGCTTCGAACTGGCGGAATTGATGCGCGGGACGGAGCGGACCCGCCGCGTACCGATCATCTTCCTGACCGCCGTGGCCACGGATGAGCGCCGCCGTTTCCGCGGCTATGAAACGGGCGCGGTCGATTATCTGCTGAAGCCGGTCGATCCGCAAATCGTCCGCAACAAGGTGGATATTTTCATCGAGCTGTTCCGCCACCGACAGGAACTGGCCCACGAGCGGGACAGCCATGCCGCCGCACTGGCCCGGTTGCAGGCGCATAGCGACAATTCGCCGCTTGCCCTTGTCGAACTGGACGCGGACCAGCGCATTGTCGCCTGGTCTAAGGGTGCCGAGCGTCTTTTCGGCTGGCGGCATAGCGAGGTCGCCGGTTTTTGCCCTGCGCAGATCAAGTGGCTGCATCAGGAGGACGCCGGCGGTTTTGCCGCGTTGATTCAGGAAATGATCGCGGGCGACCGGCCTCGTGCATCGATGACCTTGCAGTTTAACAGCATGGAAGGGGCGGTCCTCCATTGCGAATGCTATGGTTCCGCACTGCTGGATGGCGCGGGCGGATTGATTTCCGTGGCGTTGCAGATACTCGATGTGACCGACCGGAAGCGGGCCGAGGATACCCGGAAACTGCTGGTCGGCGAACTCAATCATCGGGTGAAGAATACGCTCGCATCGGTCCAGGCCATCGCCACGCAGACGCTGCGCCACAGCAGCGGTCCCTCCGATTTTGCCCCGACCTTCATCGGTCGCATTCATGCGCTGGCCGGCGCGCATTCGCTGCTCAGCAATGCGACCTGGCAGGCGGCGAGTTTGCGCGACCTGGTCGAGGGCCAATTGTCGATTGGCGCCATCGACGTGGATCGGTTCGAAGCCACGGGACCCGATCTGGACCTCCAGCCGGAACCCGCGCTGCACCTGGCTCTGGTCCTGCACGAACTGGTGACCAATGCGCATAAATATGGGGCGCTGTCCGTGCCGGGCGGGCGGGTTTCGCTGAACTGGCGCGTAGAGGACAAGCGGTTGATGCTGGATTGGCAGGAGCAGGGCGGTCCTGCCGTCTCGCCACCGTCGCGTCGCGGGTTCGGTACGGCGCTGATCGAGCGCAGCCTGCGCGCCGATGGGGGAAGCGCCGAACCGCGTTACACCGCCGATGGAATGGGATGGACCCTGACGCTGCCAATCCTGTCGGGCGTTCGGCAGAGCAAGAGCAGCGCCTCCACCCCGCTTGGCAGGGGAGGGCGGTCGGCCACAGGTCAGCAGCAACCGGCGGACCTGCATGGGCGTCGGCTTTTGCTGGTGGAGGATGAAACACTGATCGCTTTCGAACTGACCGCTATTCTAAAGGATGCGGGCATTGCCGTATCGGGGCCGGTTTCCACCGTGGATCAGGCGCTGGAGCAGATCGCTCAGGCGGATTTTGACGGAGCTCTGGTGGACGGGAATTTGCAGGGACAATCGGTGGACGCGATCGTCCATGCCCTTGCCGCGCGAAACATCCCTTTCCTGTTCGTCAGCGGTTATGACAGCGATCATCTTCCTGCCGAATTCGAAGGCGTGGCCGTCATTGGCAAACCTTTCAAGCCGGAGGCCCTGCTAAGCGCTGTTGCGACGATGGGCGAAATGCCGATACGGCAGGCGGGCTGAAATCCCGCCTCAATCCCGGTTTCGGGGTACCATCTGTACAAAGAACGTCCCCCTGGCAAGACCAGGGGGACGTTCTTTTTTTGGCAGTTTGTCAGCTTCCGAAATTATAGCGCAGGCGCAGGCCATACATGCGCGGTTCGCCGAAGATCTGCGACTGCGAAGCGACCTGATTGTACACGCCGCTGTTCGACATGAAATAGGCCTTGTTCAGCAGATTCGTCCCGAATACCGACACGTCGAGATCCGTGCCCAAGGCCTTCTTCCAGTCCAGCGACGCGGACAGCAGGCCGAAGGACGGCAGCTTGGAGCCCGGTTCCCAGGTCACGTTCGTGCCGGGGAACTTATCCAGCTGGTTGCCGGCCTGCTGGCGGCTGGACGTCCACGAATAGCTCATGAACAGGCTGACTTTGCCGATATTATCCGGAGTGGGCAGGGTAAGCCGACCATAGACCGAGAAGATATCCGGCGCCAGATATTGCAGCGGAATGCAGCGCAGGTCTGGGGTGGTCGTCCGCGCGAAATTGTTCGAAGCGGTCGAGTTGCAATCGAAAACCGGCTGAGGCGCATTATAGGAGAAGGACTTGTAATGCGCATCGGTGTGGCTGTAGTTGCCGCCAATCTCAAGTGCGTCGATCGGCTTGAACATGGTTTCCACTTCCACGCCGCGGATCACCGCCTTGGCAGTGCTCAGCGTTGCCGCACCAGTCTGGTTGGTGGTCGGGTTGAAGTCGGCCAGACCACGCTGGATGTGGTTGTAATCCATATTGAAGCCGTTGACGTTCAGGCGAACGGGGCGGCCGGCAATACGGAAATCGGATTTGAAGCCCGCCTCCCAATCGGTCACATATTCAGGACCGAACTGCGTGAATTCCAGATTGACCGCATAGGCATTGAAGCCGCCCGCCTTATAGCCGCGCGAAACCTTGCCATAGATCATCAGATTGTTGATCGGGCGATAGTCGAGGCCGATGGTCCAGTTCGGAGCCGAACTGCGCAGATGCCCTTCATACCGGCAACCCGGCGTCGCTGCGTCGATGGGATTGGCCAGATTGGCGCGCGCCACCGACACACCGTTGAACGAGCATCTCACATTGTCGGGGCCGGTGCCCGAATATAAGGCGGGGTTGTAGCCGATGGTGAAACCGTCGATCCGGTCCCAGGTATAGCGATAGCCAGCCGTCAGGCGCAGGCGATCGAGCGCCGGAACGAAAGCGCCGAAATCGAGCGTGGCCTGCGCGAACAGCGCCTTCGATTCGTTGGTCACGCCGACGATGCGGTCCCCCGCGCACGCCAGGGACCCGGCTTCCCCTGGCAGGGCGCATACGGTGGTCCCGTAATAGTGCATCGTGCCGCCGGGCGATTGCTTGGAATAGAAGCCGCCGAGGGTGTAGGTCAGCTTCCTGTCAAGCGCTTCGCCCTGAAGCTGAAGCTCTTCGGTGAACAGGTGGAAATCGTCCTTCGGCGCGGTCCGGCTCAGCGACGTCACGCCCGTGTCGTTGAGGTTGATGATCGTGCCGTCCTGATCGCTCGCATAAAAGGATTTGAGCGAGGCATAGCTGATGATGTTACGCAGCTTCAGCCCATCGGCCAGCGCGATGTCCGTGCTGTTGTTGATGCCCCAGGTTTCGACCTTGGCGAAATCGTCCAAGCCATGAGCGACCTTGCGGATGCCGCGCTGCTGCTGATCGGCGATCAACTGGCGGAAGGCGTTGCAATTGGGATCGGCATTGGCCCCGCTGGCCGGGCAGAAGTTGAGCGTGGCCCCGACGGCGGCGGGCAGGGTGGCTGCCCTGGCGCTGAATCCCTGAAGCAGCGGATAGTTGAAGGCAATGGGAACGATGCCGGTGCCATTGGTCTTCGAATAGCCGTAATAGGCCATGGTATAGTTGGTGACGGCTTCGACCGGCTGCCATTCGACGCCGATGCGACCCATGCGCCAATGCTCGTTGTCGCGATCCTTGTTCCAGTGGATGTCCTGGGTGTAGCCGTCGCGGTCGCGCGACGCGCCGACCAGACGGACCCGCAGAGTGTCCGTGACGGGCAGGTTCAGCACGCCTTCGAACTCGGTCATGTTGTAATTGCCGAATGCGCCGGACAGATGGCCTTCCAGCCGGTCGGTGGGACGCGCCGTTGTCAGCAGCACCGCGCCGCCCGTGGTGTTGCGGCCGAACAGGGTGCCCTGCGCGCCGGACAGCACCTGAACATTCTGAAGGTCGACGAAATTGCCGGGCCCGCCCTGCTGGCTGAGGCTGAAGCCGATCGGGAGCGGCACTTCGTTCAGGTAGACGACGACGCCCGGCGAACCCTGAAACGAAGCGCCCTGGCCGCGAATGGAAGGCGACATGACGTCGCGATTGGCCTGACCGTTCGGCGCGATGGTCAGCGAGGGAACCTGGCTTTGCAGGCCCTGCACATTGTTGATGCTGCGCTCGCGCAGGCCTTCGGACGAAACCGCGGTGATGGTGATCGGCACGGTCTGGGAGCGTTCTTCACGGCGCTGCGCGGTCACGATGATTTCCGTGAGACCGCTTTCCTGCGATGCGCCCTGTTCGCTGCCCTGAGCGGCCATTGCGATCCCCGGCGTCAGGCCGGCCACGGCTGTGCCGGCCAGCAATGCCAGTCGCATCATGGATGTTCCTGCGGATACCATCTTCTCTCCCTTTCCAATCAAATGCTTTTTGAGGCGCTGGCATCTTGCTTCCCGGTCGCCCGATGCCGGGTTCGCGAAGTTTTTCGGCGCCGCAACATTAAAAAACGGCCAATTTGCAATATGTCATCTTGGCCGGATTGCCATTGACGGAAACCCGGCCTTTTCTTCGCGATGATTCAAGTCGCTTCTCATCGCGTATAATTATTACTTGTAATTTACGCAAATGATTTTTCAAACTTCACATGTAAATTTAAATGCGTAAGACGAATTGGCCGATTGGGCCGCCATTCATCGGTAATTCAACGATCGAGGCTGTAGGCGACGACATAATCGCCGATGGTTGTATGCATGAATGCATGTCCGCCCGCTGCGATGACGACATATTGTTTACCGGTTCGGGGCGAGACATAGCTCATCGGCAGGGCTTGGCCGCCGGCGGGCAGGCGGCCCTTCCACAATTCCTTGCCGCTCTTCAGATCGAAGGCGCGCAGATAATTGTCCATCGCCGCGCCGATGAAGGCCAACCCACCGCGCGTCACCATCGCGCCGCCCTGATTGAACACGCCGGGCACGGGAATACGCAGCGGCGCGTGATCGGCCGTGGTGCCAAGCGGCCGCTGCCACAGGATCTGCCGCGTCTTGAGGTCGATCGCGGTCAGCCGGCCCCAGGGCGGCGCATTGCACGGCAGGCCGAGCGGTGAGACGAACGGACGCTCGGTACGAACCGCATAGGGTGTGCCGCGCATCGGCGAGATGGCGCCGCGCCCGTCGAGAACGATCTCGTCCGTGGCGGGGGCTTCCTTACGGGGGATGAGTTTCAGGGTCAGCGGCATATAGGATGTCGGCACGATCATGACCTGACGCTCGGCATCCACCGCGATGCTGCCCCAGTTCATGATGCCGTTATTGCCAGGGAAGATCAGGCTGTTGTCCAGCGAAGGCGGCGTGAACCGGCCGGAATAGCGCAGCTTGCGGAATGCGATGCGGCACCAAAGCTGATCGACCGGGGTTGCGCCCCACATATCGGCTTCGCGAAGGGGCGGGGGTACCAGGCTGGGGAAGGCCAGCGAGACCGGCTGGGTGGGCGAATAGCGCTCGCCGGGCATATCTCCCTGCGGGACGGGACGTTCCTGGACCGGCGCGAGCGGGCGGCCGGTGCGCCGGTCGAGCAGGAAGATCTCGCCCTGTTTCGTCCCCTGGATCAGCGCGGGAACGGTTTGCCCGTTGATCGGCATGTCGACCAGCACCGGTTGCGAAGCGACATCATAGTCCCACAGGTCGTGATGCACGGTCTGGAACGACCAGCGCGTCTGGCCGGTTGCGGCATCCAGCGCCACGACCGAACTGCCATAGCGGTCCATGTCCGCGCTGCGCTGGCCGCCGAAATGGTCGGGCGAGGGGTTGCCGGTGGGAATGTAGACCAGACCAAGCTTCTCGTCGGCGCTGAACAGGCTCCAGGCGTTGGGGGAGCCATGGACATAGGTTTCGCTCGGCTTCAACACCGCATTGGGATCGTGCCGGCCGGCGTCCCAACTCCACAGTTCTTTGCCGCTGAGAACGTCAAAGGCCCGAACCACGCCCGATGGATTCTGCGTACCCATATTATCGAGCACGAAGCCGCCCACGACTGCGGCATTGCCGACGATCATCGGCGGCGAAGTCACGAACTGGACGCCGGGCTTGACGGCGCCAAGGCCGACATGGAGCGAAATTTCCCCGTTGCGGCCGAAATCCTGGCAACGCTGCCCGGTCTGCGCATCGAGCGCGAGCATGCGCCCGTCTATGGTGCCGACCAATATGCGGCTGTGGCACGCCTTGATCGCAGGATCGGGCGCCTGATGATAGGCGACGCCGCGGCAGGCGAGGGTGTAGACCCCGTTGGCAGCGGTCTTGGGATCATGCCGCCAGCGTTCCTTGCCGGTGTCCGCGTCCAGCGCAATGACGATATTATGTCCGGTGCAGAGATAAAGCGTGTCGCCAATCTGAAGCGGTGTCGCCTCGAACATCTGCGGCTGACGGGGGTCCTTGGGAAGATCGCCGGTGCGATAGGTCCAGGCGACCTTTAGCCCGCTGACATTGGCCGGGGTGATCTGACTGGCGGGCGAAAAGCGCTGGCCCGCTTTGCTGCCGGCATAGTCGGACCAATTCGTCGCGGCCTGCGGCGTGAGCGGACCGGCCGATTGTGCGGTTCCCCCCTGCCAGTGCAGCGTCAGCGCGGCGATGCCGACGATGAGCAGCGCCACCGCCACGGCGACAGGCGCGCGTGACCTGGAGCGGGTCGCAGGCGGTTCCCTCGAGGCCCGTTCAGGACCGAAGGCATGGCGGACCCAGGGCGTCAGCATGTAGAGACCCAGGACCACGGGGCCGCCAAGGCGAGGCAGCAAAAGCCAGAATTGCAAACCGACCTCGGCCAATGCCCAGACCAGCGTCGCCGTCAAGACGATGAGATAGAGCCACAGACCAAGCCTGTTGCCGCGACAGATGAAGACGCCCGACAGCAGGCAGGCAAGCCCTGTCGGCAGGTAATAAAGCGACCCGCCCAAGGCCGCGAGCCAGCCTCCGCCCGCCGTCAGCAACACGCCGACCAAGATCAGCAGGATACCCAGCGGCCACAAAGCCAGTCGCTTTTTCGTCATGTCTTCGTCACTCCTGCCCGGCCGGCGCGCCCGCGCCCTTGGGATCTATTTCCAGCTTGACGATGTCGCCCTTGAACGCGGCTGGGCCCGTATAGTCGTCGGTGACCGGGGTGCCGGCATCGAGGCCGATGTCGAACGTGTCGGTGATCTCTGTCGGCATCACTAGCGCCCGTTCGATCCGGCCCGATGCCACTTCGCGGTCGTTGACGCTGATGCGCATCAGCCCGCCGCTGCCTGGCCCCTTGTCGGCGGTGAAATCATAGCGGACCGTCGCCGCTCCCGAAGGGACAGGTTCGCGCCCCGCGACGCGAAACACCCGCTCGGCCTGTGTGGATCCGGCCATGGTGACGACCGGAAGCCCGTTCTTCAGATAAAAGCTCCAGCCCCCGAAATGACCGCCCAGCGCCGCCAGAACCCCGTCCTGCGCGCCGCTGGCGGTTCGGATTTGGGCCGTCAGCGTGAAGCTGCCGGTCAGACGAGGCCCGGTATCGAAAGGAACGCTGATATTCTTGCCCCAATAGACATAATGGCTTTTGGGTTTCGAATGGGCGAGGACGGCTGCCGCGCGCTTGTCGACCTGGTCGTCGACTGGAAAGACATTATTGCGTTCCGCTTCGGCGGCGAACAATGCCTTCATTTCGGCCAACTTCTGCGGATTGGATTTCGCAAGATCATGGCTCTGCGAAAAATCCTTGTCCAGATTGTAGAGTTCCCAGGGCCAGTCGGGGATCGGCGTGCCCTTGCGGTTGTAGTTGATATTCTGCGGCGTCGTGCCGGCCCACCAGCCGTCATGATAGATGCCGCGATTGCCGATCAGCTCGAAATATTGCGTGTGCCGATGGCTTGGCGCCTTGGGGTCGGCAAAGCTGTAGCTCATGCCCACGCCGTCCATCGGCCGCTGCCGCGCACCGTCGACGACATCGGGCTGGGGAAGGCCCGCCGCTTCCAATATGGTCGGCGCAATATCGATGACATGGTGGAACTGCGTGCGCAGGCCCCGTTCCTTGATATGGTCGGGCCAGGAAATAACGAGCCCGTTGCGGCTGCCGCCCAGATGCGAGGCATAGGTCTTGGTCCACTGGAAGGGCGACCCCATCGCCCAGGCCCAGCCCGCCGGATAATTTTCAAAGGAGCGCTTCCCGCCCAACTCGTCCAGCCGCGCCAGCAGTTCCTCGTCGCTCTCCTTCACGCCGTTGAAGAAGGTGCCCAGCATGTTCATGTTGCCGTCGACGCCCGCTTCCGCCGAGCCGCCATTGTCGCCCTCGATGAAGATGACCAGCGTGTTGTCGAACTTGCCCATGCGCTCCAGCTCGTCGATGAGACGGCCGAACTGCGCATCCTGATAGGCCAGCATCGCGGCATAGACTTCCATCATCCGCGCGCTGATCTGCCGCCGCGCAGGCGTCAGGCTCGACCAGGCGGGGATATAGTCGGGGCGCGGCGTCAGCGCGGTGTTGCCCGGAACGACGCCGATCCGTTTTTCCCGCGCCAGCGTTTCGGTCCTGACCTGATCCCAGCCCTGGTCGAACTGGCCCTTGAATTTGGCGATCCAGTCGGCCGGGGCCTGATGCGGGAAGTGGGCCGTGCCCGGCGCCAGATAGATGAAGAAGGGCTTGTCGGAATCGGCCGCCTGCTGGTTGTGGATCCAGTCGAGCGCATCGTCGACCAGCATCTTGTCCAGCACTTCGTCCTTCACGGCGGGGACCGGCGTCGTGCCGCGATAGAGGGGGGGCTCATACTGGTTGGCCTGCGGCCCGATGAAGCCGTAGAAATATTCGAAGCCCAGGCCCGTCGGCCACTGATCGAACGGCCCGGCCCGGGAAGCGGCCCCCGCCTGGACATTGTGATGCTTGCCGAACATCGCCGTATTATAGCCGTTGAGGCGCAAGGTCTCGGCCACCGTTGCGGCGCTTTTCGGGATCACCCCGTTATAGCCGGGGAAGTCCATGGCGAAATCGGTGATCGCGCCGGTACCGACGACATGGGAATTGCGTCCCGTCAGCAAGGCCGCGCGCGTCGGCGAGCACATGGCGGTGGTGTGGAAGCGGTTATATTTGAGCCCGCGCGACGCCAGACGATCGAGATTGGGCGTCGGGATCGGCCCGCCAAAGGTCGATGCCGCGCCGAAGCCGACATCGTCGGTCATCACCAGCAATATGTTGGGCGCTCCGGCGGGCGCCTTGACCGGCACGGCGGCGGCGGGGACGGATTGGGCGACGGTCGGCCCGATCTTGCCCGCGAAGGGTTGCGGCGGCTTGGGCAGAATGACTTCGCCCCCCGGGGCGGCGCGGCCCTGGACGGGAACCCCGGCACACACCAGGCCCACCAACGCCGCCGACACGAACCAATGCCGTGAACCCAAACCGTGCCGCATTTGCCTCTCCATACTATCGCTGTGCCCCTTCAGCTTGTTGCTTGGGGGGCGGTTATGCTCTTGTCGGGTCAATCAACACCTTGCACTGGCCGACAGCCGTGCGCAGCGCTTCGAAGGTTTCCGGCAACTCGGCAAAGCCGATTGTCTTCGTGTGCATCGGCGTGACTTTCGCCACTCCGCGCGCGATCAGATCGATCACCTGCTCGAAATTCTTTTCGGTATAGCATTGGGCGAACTGGACATTCACTTCCTTGCTAAAGCCGACGAGCGGGGTGATGCTGTCCTCGCCAAAGCAGACGCCGGCCACCACCACACGGCCACGGACGCCAGCCAACTGGATGGTCTGTTGAATGAGACCGGGAATACCGACGCATTCAAACACGACGTGCGGCGCACAGCCGGTCAGCGCGCGGAAACGGGCGCCGACATCTTCCGCCTTCGGATCGATCGTGGCCGTCGCGCCCAGATCCATCGCCAGCGCCCGACGGGTCGCGGCGGGTTCGCTGACGACGACATGCGCGGCGCCCGCCAACCGGGCGAACAGCGTGACCGCCGCGCCGATCGGCCCCGCGCCGATCACCAGAACCGCTTCGCCCTTGCCGATCCGACCCAGTTCGACGGTGTGATGCGCGACCGCGAGCGGCTCGACCATGCCACCTTCGTCGACCGACACGCCAGTCGGAAGCCGCTGGAGCATCGACGCGCGGGCGGCGACGAACTGCGCATAAGCGCCGGGCTTGTTCGCCTGCGTGCCGGTGAACTGCCCCTGCGAACAGAGCGCGGGCAAGTCCATGTCGCAGGCGTCGCACTGATGGCAGGCGTGGAGCGGCAGCGCCGTCACCCGGTCGCCGACCTTCCAGTCGCCCTTGATGCCGGTGCCCAACGCCACGATCTCGCCGGCAAATTCATGCCCCAGCACGGTGCCCGGCGGCACCGCGCCATATTGCGTGATATGAAGGTCGGAACCGCAGATGCCCGCGCGCGCCACCCCGATGATCACCTCATCCGCTTGCGGTGTGGGGTCGGCCACCGACCCCACCGACAGCGGCTTCCCTATCTCCTGAAAAAAGGCGGCGCGCATGGGTCTTATCCTTCTATCTTGGCGTCGATGCATCCCACGCGGGCCGACAGGCCGCCATCGACGGGCAGCACCGCGCCGTTGACATAACTGGCATCGGGCGACGCCAGAAACAGCACCGCTGCCGCGATCTCCTCAGGTTCGCCGCAACGCGCATAGGCTTCGATCCGTTCGCGTGTTTCCTTGCCGCTCTCGGTCGCCTCGAACCAGGCCAACAAAGGCTTGGTCGCTGCGTTGGGCAGCACGCAGTTGATGCGCACGCCGCTCTTGAAATTCTCCACCGCCGCGGTTTGAGTGAGGCTGATCACGCCGGCTTTCGCCGCGCCATAGACGCCCAGACCCGGCGCGCCGCCAATGCCTGCCGCCGAACTGATATTGACGATCGAGCCGCTCTTTTGCGCCCGCATCGGCCGGAGCGCCGCACGAACGCCGTAGAAGGTCGAGGACAGGTTGCCATTCACCACCCGATGCCAGTCCTCATCGGACAGCTCACCCAGGAAGCCGGGCGTGGTGAAGCCGACATTGTTGACGAGAATGTCGAGCCTGCCAAAGCGCCGGACGGCCTCATCCACCATCGCGTTTACCTCGTCCGCGTTGGTGACGTTGCAGGCCCAGGGAATGGCGTTGTCACCCAGCGACGTGGCGACCTCTTCTGCCTTGGCCAGGTCGATGTCGCAGATGAACACCGTCGCTCCTTCCGCCACCATGCGGCGGGCGATCGCTGCCCCGATGCCGCCGAAGCCGCCTGCACCGGTGACGATGGCAATTTGATTTTCCAACCGCATAGTCGATCCTTTTTTTCAGGGCATGTAGACGCCGCCG
>NZ_LFCT01000020.1 GCF_008692605.1 Sphingobium estronivorans | reverse complement strand
GTCCAAGAAGGCGAGGCCACCTCACCCATCCCGACCACATGAGCACCGGCACCCGACTGCGAGCGCTCCGCATAGCTTTCGATCACTCCGAGAATCAGCTCATGGTTTTCTGGCACCTGTGATTTGTAAGTGTCGAGATCGACCACGAAGAAAGGGTCATCCGCCGAAAGAACGAAACCGATATGTCGCGCGCCCGACTGCGCCGCTTCCTCGAATGTTACCCAGCTATCGGGATCTGTCGAAGATGCGGGAAGGCGCGTGAGCGGATTGAAGGGGCGCTTTGGGCTGTTGCGATCATATTCGGGCCCACACACGCACCATTGCGGCCGCTTTTGCATTTCCTCCGGTATGTTCCGCCATAGACGAAGAGGCTCTTCGTTGCTCACCTTTCCTCTCCCATCACCGGGAGGGACTGTGCCCACGCTTCAACTTCGTCCAAGGCGATCCGGCTCGATCTGCCAAATTTGACGATTGAGAAGCCCCCTTGATGGGCCAGTCGATAGACGGTGGAACGGCTGACCTGATAGCGTTGGCAGAATTGCGAGAGCGTGATGAATCTGGGGCCATGAGAAATGGCCTCGCTATATGGTGTCATTGGCTGTCTCCTGTTGGCAGGGCAGCCACTTTCCGTAATCAGATTTTGGCGCCGGTCAGCAATTACATACCCCAAAGAAAAGCCGTAATTTTCTGGGGTGGCATTGGCTAAACGATCTGATCGTGAATTTCCTTCGCTTCCCGATAAGATTTCACCGCCGCTTCAACCGCCGACTCTGATATGCGAAATTTTTCGGCAGCCACCATGATAGCGACTTCCCACGTATCGGCCCGGTCATCGCGCGCTTGCGGATCATCGGCCTGATCCCCGCAATCCATGCGCTCCAACGCATATCGAGCGGCATCCCAATTGTTAGAAATGCCCACCTGCTTGGCTCCGCGCCGTCTGCGAGCGAGGGTTTTGATCTGATAGTCCGATTCCGCATCTGGATCGAACAGATCGGCGAGCCATTCGCGAGCGACTGGCGGCAACGGCTCATCGCTGCGAAGAATTTGGCTGAGAAACTTCAGATTCGGTTGCGCGCCTTTGGGAATGGGTCTGGCTGAAAAGATGACCCGCCCATCAGTGAGGGCACAACTGCTGGGAGATTGCTGCCCTTCGACCGTTTCGCGCACCGCGCGCCATTTCCAGGCTTCGTTTCCCAACGGATCAGCCAACCTAGCCTCCTATGCAAGAATATCAGGCGATGGATGGTCGATGTTCAAACGGAACGACCTCACCACCTTTACGCAGCCGGTCAAGATAACCGCTCCACCATTGCATCATCCTTACGCGCTCATCCCAATATTGTCCCCGGTTATAGATGCCGCGCACAGCATCGCTATCGCCGTGGGCGAGTGCCCGTTCGATCGCATCGGGATGCCATAACCCGCTTTGATTCAGCAGCGACGACGCAGTTGTACGCAAACCGTGGGCGGTTACTTCATCGCTGGAATATCCCATCCGACGGAACGCGACATTCATCGTGTTCTCGCTCATGGGGCGACGTGTGGTGTGGAAGGCCGGAAAAACATACCCCTCCGGACCGCTAAATTGCCGCAATTCATGCAGATACGCGACGACCTGATCCGAGAGGGGCACTGCATGGAGGCGGCGCATTTTCATGCGCTCGACAGCAATCCGCCAGATTTTCGCTTCGAGATCGAATTCATCCCATATTGCTTGCCGTAACTCGCCGGGTCGGACCATGACATGCGGCGCGATCTGCATGGCCAGGCGGGTAATGGGCGCACCTTCATACTCGTCGATGTTGCGGAGCAATTCGCCCAGCTTGGCTGGGTCAAGAATGGCGGCATGATGCTTCACCTTCGGCGCGATCAACGCACCTCCCAGCATGGCAGCCGGATCGGCCTTCGCGCGCCCAGTCACAACCGCGTAGCGAAACACACGACTGGCGAAAGCCCGAGAACGCTTGGCAGTTTCGTGTTTACGTTGGCCTTCGAGACGCCGCAGCACCGCATAGAGTTCCACCGCCTCGATCTCCGCAACCGGCTGGTCAGAGATCGGCTTGAGCTGAAGCAACAACCATTTCGCCTTATCGACTGTGACGGCAGCGCGCCCCTCCTTGGTCAGCTTTTGCTCGATATATTCCTCGGCGACTGCCTGAAACGTATTGGCGGCGCTTAGCGCGGCGGTGAGCTTGGCACGTTTCCTCTCAACACCCGGGTCAATGCCGTCTCGCAGCTGGGCGCGCGCTTCGTCACGATACTGACGGGCCTCCTTGAGCGAAACCTCTGGATAGGGGCCGAGGGCAAGTTTTCTCGGCTTGCCTGCGAAACGATAGCGGTAGCGCCACAGCTTCGATCCGCTCACGGCGATTTCAAGGCAGAGGCCCTTCTCATCGGCGACGACATAGCCTCGGCTTTGGGGCTTCAGTGCTCGGATCGCGGCATCATTCAACGCCATGGCCGCATCTCCTCACAAACCGTGTGTGTACATAGTGACGGCACCAGCCGCGAATATGGACACAGTGAGGTACACAGAATCGGTGAATTGCCCAGGCACATCGAGACACACTCCGCGACGGAACATGCCAGAAACTAGCAGTTTTCCGCCATTTTGGCGATGCTCTTAGCTACAACGGGGAATGGAAAAATGGTGCCCAGAAGAGGACTCGAACCTCCACGACCTTGCGATCGCCAGCACCTGAAGCTGGTGCGTCTACCAATTCCGCCATCTGGGCACGGGGTAGGAGCGCGCAACTAGCCGCTGGTCTGGGGGCTGTCAACGCGCTCCATGCATTATTTTTATTTTTCTGGTCTCCTGGCCCGGAGCTTCCTACGGCTCCTGTGAAAGCCTCGCCCGCCCGTGGAGACAATGCCGTGACCAGCCCCGCCATAGCCCCGCCATCCTTTCTCGCCCGCCCCGATGGCCTGCGGCTTGCCTGCCGGCACAGGCCGGGCGTGGGGCCGACGATCGTCTTCCTGCCCGGCTATATGTCCGACATGGACGGAGGCAAGGCCGTCGCCCTCGATGCATGGGCGGGCGAGCAGGGGCGGGCGATGCTGCGGCTCGACTACGCGGGCAATGGCGCAAGCGAGGGACGGTTCGAGGACGGCACCCTGGCGAGCTGGCGCGACGATGCGCTGCTGCTGATCGATTCACTGACGCAGGGGCCTGTGGTGCTGGTCGGCTCCTCCATGGGGGGATGGCTGGCGCTGCTGATCGCACTGGCGCGGCCGGGACGGGTGGCGGGGCTGGTCGGCATCGCGGCGGCGCCCGACTTCACAGAATGGGGCTTCACCGACGCGGACAAGGCGTTGCTGGCGACCGAGGGACGTTTGCTGGAGCCGACGCCCTATGGCGACGATCCTTATGTGACCACCCTGGCCTTTTGGGAATCCGGTCAGGCGAACCGGTTGCTCGCAGGCGAGATCGGCATCGACTGTCCGGTCCGCCTGTTGCAGGGACAGGAGGACCCCGATGTGCCCTGGCATACCGCCGTGCGCATCGCCGAGCGGCTGCGTTCATCCGATGTGCAGACGCTGCTGATTAAGGATGGCGACCATCGTCTTTCCCGCGACCCGGACATCGCGCTGCTGATCCGGACCGTTGCCAGCCTTTTGGACAGCCTCTGATGCCCTTTCTGCTCCCGTTGCTGCTGCTCGCCCCGCAGGGTTATGATCCGGAGATCGAGGCGGTCATGAACCGCAAGCGCAAGGAAAAGGCGGAAGCCGCCGCGTCGGCCGCCGCTGCTCCGCCCGTCGCCCCAGCGCAAGCGAGCGATGGCCGTATTCCGGTACCCGACAAATATGCGGCGAAATTCCAGGCTTGTCTCGACCAGGCGGTGGAATCGCCGGAAAAGGGTGTCGCCTTCGCCCAGCAATGGCGGATCGATGGCGGCAGCTTCTATGCCCGCAATTGCATGGGCTTTGCCTATGCCCGGGCCGAACGCTGGGCGCCGGCCATCGTCTCTTTCGAGCAGGGCGCCGATGAGGCGGAGCGAGGCGGCGAAATGGTGCAGAGCGGACGGCTCTGGGCGCAGGCGGGCAATGCCGCGCTGGCCGGCGGCGATGCGGCCAAGGCGCGCGACGATTTCGATGCGGCGCTGGCGCGGGGTTTGCCCGATGGCGTGGAAAAGGGAGAGGTTCATCTCGACCGCGCCCGCGCGCTGGTGGCGCTGAACGACAGCAAGGGCGCGCGGGACTCGCTCGACATCGCGCTGGAGCAGGTGCCGAAGGACCCGCTGGCGTGGCTGCTGTCGGCGACGCTGGCCCGTCGCTCGGGGGAAATGAAGCTGGCGCAGGCGCATATCGCGCGGGCCGTGCAACTGTCGCCCGACGATGCCTCCGTCGCGCTGGAGGAGGGGAATATCGCCGTCCTGACCGATCAGGAGGATGTGGCTCGTTCCGCCTGGCAGCGCGCGGTGACGCTGGCGGCGGATTCGCCGGCAGGTAAAGCCGCCGCCGACAATCTGTCGCGGCTGCCGGCGGCCAAGGCTACGCCCTGATCGCTTGAGCGATTTTCCAGTCAGATGGCGTCATCGGACAGTCAAGAAACCGCTCTCTTCCTTGATCGGCCCGCCAATCGACCAGACACGCCGTTGATGCGCAGATGGGCGTGCATGATGCGCTGACGCCCCATGGCGCACCAGTTCGGTCGCGCCGAAAGCGCGGGAAGAACGCCCGCCGGACGATAGGCGGTTTGCAGGCGGATCAGAAGATGCCCAGGAATTTCTTCTCCTGACTCTTTTTCTCCTTCGGACCGCCCTTGCCCGATTCATCCTTGGCGGTGGTGCCGCGGCCGACATCGTCGCGCGGCTTGCCGCTTTTCGTGCGCTGGGCAGTGGCGGTCGCGCCGGCCAGGACGGGACCGCAGGCGGCGCTCTTGGCATCCCCTATGTCGACAAAGGCGAGGACGGCGGCCAGCGGACTGGCAGCGATGCCGAGTGCAGCGGCGGCACCGCCCCGCGCGATCAGTTCGGGGCTGATGACGTCGATGCCGGGCCTGGCGAAACTGCCGTGGAGGCCGATGGGCGACTGACCGGAAAAGAGGCTGAACTTCTTGCCGTCGGCGCGGAAGGCGAGGTCAAGACTTTCATTCCTGAAGGAAAAGCCGCCCCGGCCCAGCATGACGTTTTTCCGGGTATCGATGATGATGGGGTCCGCCGCCGCCACGCCGTTGCGGACGGTGAAGGCGATGAGGCCGCAATTGATCTGGACCGGTTCCTTCAGCTTCTTCTCGAACATCTTGGTGACAAAGGTTCCGACGTCGAGTTCGGAAAGCTGAACATTGCGCGCCCACATCGAACCGGCGGGCAGGATGACGGCGATGCGCCCGTTCGACGTGCTGAGAGAATCATGGAGCGTGTCGCCCAGTCCCGCCAACTGCACGCGCGCCTTGATCGTGCCGGTGGTGCCCGATTCCTCGACACCCCAGCGGCCGAGCAGCTTGCCCATGGGCGTGGGCGACAGGCGGACGTCATAGCGGGCGCGCACGGGATGGCCGCGCGCGTCGATGGCGATGTCGGAACTCACATGGCCGCCCGACATGTCGAAGGTCAGCGGCGACAGGGTGAGCAAGCTGTGGTCGAGCGCCAGAGTGAGGCCGATATTGGAGATCGGGACATGCTCCGCCCGGACGCGGCGCACCTCATATTTGAGCCGGGCATCGAAATTGCGCAGGGCTTCGACCCGGAGCGGCGCATCGGGCAGGATGCGCGGCGTGCCATTGACGGTGGTGATCGCGCCTTTCGCGCCCTGCGCCTCCAGCCTTTGCGGATCATAGCCGATGACGGGACCGATATCGACGATGTCGAGCGTCTGCGTCGTCAGGTCGGCGTTCAGCAGCAGGCGGTTGTCGGGGAGCGAAACGGTCAGCCGCCCGGCAAGGTCGCTGTCGCCGAAATGGCCCTTGAGATGGGTGAAGCGCCATTCGCCATCCTGTTTGGTGAGCGCGGAGGTCAGGCGATAAGTGCGGGTTTCGGGGATAGCGACGCCCAGGAAGTCGAACAACAGGGCCAGATTGGGGCCGCCCGTGATGAGGCGCAGGTCCGCGCCCTCGATCTCGGTCGCGCCGGGAAGGGTGCCGCTGACCTCCAGCATGGTGGCGCCGGCCTGAGCGTGCAGGGCAAGACTGTTCTTGCCCCCTGTCACCGTTTCATTGGGGGAAAGCAGGCCGCCGCGCAGGCTGAAGGGGCGGCCCCGCATGGTGCCGTTGCCGGAGAAGCGCACGTCGCTCGCGAAGCGGGTGTCCTGCGTCGTCACCGTTTCGAAGCCGATGTCGGTGGCGAGTTGCATCCGGGGATCGCGATAGCGCAGGGTCGTGCCCGCCAGCAGGGCGCGGCGGATCAACGGCAGGTCGAGCGGTTCGCCCTTCCTGTTGGGATCGCCGAAGGTCCATGTATTGCTTTTGCCGTCGCGCGACCATTCGAGATCGGCGGCGGCGTTGCGCAGGTTGAGCCAGCGAATCTTGTATTTGGCGCCGAAGAGCAGGCTGAACGGGGCGATGCGGCTGTCGATCAGGTCGGCGCGGAAGACGTGGGGGCGGGTGGCCCAGGGCGTGTTGGCGATCGTCATCCGTTCGGCGCGGAACTTGATGAGGAAGGGATCGAAATAGAGCTGAAAATCGCCGCCGACGAGGACGGAGCGCTCCAGGCGGTGGGTCAGGAAGCGTTCGAACGGATGTTTCAGGAATCGGCCCTTGGTGATGAACAGGATCAGCCAGAGCGCGACGATGATCCCGACCATCCAGAGCAGGATGCGGATCGGCAGGGGCAGTCCGCGCCAACGCTCGCGGGCGCGGTGGAAATGCTGGCGCGCGCCGCCGGGGTGCGGCACCGCCTGCGCCGGACGGTCCGGCCGGGGAGGATCGGCATCGGCCATGACGGCTCAACGCCGTGCGCGTATTTTGGGTCCGAATCGCTTGCGTTCGGGGATGCTTCCGACTATGGGCCGCCCTTCGCGATATTCGGAAGGACTGCCCGGCTAACCAGGGCTGCCGTGGCTGTCCGTAATCGTCGCGCTGAAAAAGGAGACGAAAATGCCCAAGCTCAAGACCAAGAGCGGTGTGAAGAAGCGCTTCAAGTTCACCGCTTCCGGCAAGGTCAAGCACGGCGTCGCTGGCAAGCGTCACCGCCTGATCAGCCACAACGCAAAGTATATCCGCCAGAATCGCGGCACCTCGGTCATGTCCGACGCCGACGTGGCTCATGTGCGCCTCTGGGCGCCCTACGGCCTGAAGTAAGGAGTAGAGGCACATGGCACGCGTAAAACGTGGTACGACCACCAAGGCGAAGCATAAGAGGATTCTGGATCAGGCGAAGGGCTATTATGGCCGTCGCAAGAATACGATCCGCATCGCCCGTCAGGCTGTCGAAAAGGCCGGCCAGTACGCTTATCGCGACCGCAAGGTCAAGAAGCGGACCTTCCGTGGTCTGTGGATTCAGCGCATCAACGCCGGCGTCCGCGCCGAGGGCCTGACCTATTCGCAGTTCATGCACGGCCTGAAGCTGGCCGGCGTGGAGCTGGACCGCAAGGTTCTGGCCGACATTGCGATGCACGAAGGCGAGGCGTTTAGCGCCATCATCGCCCAGGCGAAGGCTGCGCTGCCCGCAGCTTGAGCCTAGACCGGTCGCAAGATCGTCAAAGGGGCGCCGGGGCATAAGCCTTCGGCGCCCTTTTGCTTATGCGGCAAGGGACGGGTCCCGGCGTGCATCCAACGCCGCCCGCCCCTTTCCTTGCGCGGCGCGGCCCGCTAAGGCGCGCCCATATTTCCGCCTTATCGGGAACGACACTGGAATGAGTGAAATTGCCAATCTGAAAGCCGGCCTGATCGCCGACATTGCCGCGGCCGATACGCTCGACGCGCTGGAAGCGCTGCGCGTCGGCGCCATGGGCAAGAATGGCGTGGTGACGGGGTTGCTCAAGACCCTTGGCGGCATGAGTCCCGAGGAACGGCTGGAAAAAGGCCCACCGATCCAGGATTTGCGAGAGAGCGTGACGGCGGCGCTGGCCGACAGGAAAGCGGCGCTGGAGCAGGCGGCGCTCGACGCCAGGCTCGCGGCCGAGAAGATCGACATGACCTTGCCCGCCGATCCGGGTGCGCAGGGGTCCGTGCATCCGGTGTCCCAGGTGATGGACGAACTGGCGGAGATTTTCGCGGATCTCGGCTTTTCCGTTGCCACCGGGCCGGAGATCGAGGACGACTGGCATAATTTCACCGCGCTCAACATTCCGGAAACGCATCCGGCGCGGGCGATGCACGACACATTCTACTTCCCCGATGCTGAATCGGGCAAAAAGATGCTGCTGCGCACCCACACCTCGCCGGTGCAGATCCGCACGATGATGAACGGGGAGCCGCCGATCCGCATCATCGCGCCGGGCCGCGTCTATCGGTCGGACAGCGACGCGACGCATACGCCGATGTTCCATCAGATCGAGGGGCTGGTGATCGACAAGGGCATCACCCTTGGGCATCTGAAGTGGACGCTGGAAACCTTCCTCAAGGCCTTTTTCGAGCGCGACGACATCGTGCTGCGGCTGCGGCCGAGCTATTTCCCCTTCACCGAGCCTTCGGTCGAGGTCGATGTCGGCTACACCCTCACCAACGGCCAGCGGGTGATCGGCGGCGACGGCGACGCGCCGGGCGGCGGCTGGCTGGAAGTGCTGGGCAGCGGCATGGTCAACCGCCGGGTGATCGAGGCGTGCGGCCTCGACCCGGATGAGTGGCAGGGCTTTGCCTTCGGCACCGGCGTCGACCGGCTCGCCATGCTGAAATATGGGATGAACGACTTGCGCGCTTTCTTCGACGGCGATCTGCGCTGGCTGAAACATTATGGCTTCTCGGCGCTGGATGTGCCCACGCTGAGCGGAGGAGTGGGCGCATGAAGTTCACGCTGAGCTGGCTCAAGACGCATCTGGCGACCGACGCCGACCTGCCGACGATCCTCAAGGGCCTCACCAATATCGGCCTGGAGGTCGAGGGCGTGGAAAATCCGGCGGAGAAGCTCGCCCCCTTCCGCATCGCCAAGGTGCTGACCGCGGAGCCCCATCCGCAGGCGGACAAGTTGCAGGTGCTGACCGTGGATGCGGGCGATGGCGCGTTGCAGGTCGTCTGCGGTGCGCCCAATGCGCGGGCCGGTCTGGTCGGCGTGTTCGGGACCGAGGGCGCGGTGGTGCCGGTCAATGGCATGGTGCTCAAGAAGACCGCCATTCGCGGGGTCGAATCCAACGGCATGATGTGCTCGTTCCGCGAACTGGAACTGGGCGAGGATCATGACGGGATCATCGAACTGGGCGCCGATGCGCCGGTCGGGCAGGTCTATGCGCAATGGGCCGGGCTGGACGATCCGGTCATCGACGTGTCGATCACGCCCAACCGGCAGGATTGCATGGGCGTGCGCGGCATCGCGCGCGACCTGGCGGCGGCGGGCCTTGGCACGCTGAACGCGATTGTCGTGCCGACTGTCGAGGGCGTCGGGCCGGGACCGGATGTGCGGGTCGAGGACGCCGATGGCTGCCCGGCTTTCTTCGCCCGGACCGTGAAGGGCGTGATGAACGGCGCATCGCCCGCGTGGATGGCGAAACGGCTGAAGGCCATCGGGCAGAAGCCGATCAGCACCCTGGTCGACATCACCAACTATATCATGATCGATCTGGGGCGGCCGCTGCATGTCTACGACATGGCGACGCTGAAGGGCGGACTGGTGGCGCGCAAAGGGCGCACCGGTGAAGAGGTGCTGGCGCTCAACGGCAAGACCTACGCCGTGGACGAGACGATGACCGTCATCGCCGACGATGAAGCGGTGCACGACATTGGCGGCATCATGGGCGGCGAACATTCCGGCGCGCAGGACGGCACGACGGACGTGCTGATCGAATGCGCCTATTTCACGCCGGAACGGATCGCAGTGACGGGGCAGAAGCTGGCGCTGACCAGCGACGCGCGCGGGCGGTTCGAGCGTGGGGTGGACCCGGCCTTCCTGGACGATGGCCTGTCGATCGCGACCGATCTGGTGGTGAAGCTGTGCGGCGGCACGGCGAGCGAGGCGACGCGGGCGGGTACGCCGCCGGTGGCCAGCAAAACCGTCAGCTACGACCCGGCGCGATGTCTGGCGCTCGCCGGCGTCGATGTAGCGGAAGCCGAGCAGAAGCGGATTCTGGAGCGGCTTGGCTTCGGGGTCGAGGAGAGCTTCTCCGCGAACTGGACTGTAACCGTGCCGAGCTGGCGCCGCGATGTCGACGGCTGGCCCGATATTGTCGAGGAAGTGGTGCGCATCGTCGGGCTGGATCAGGTGCCCTCCACCCCGCTGCCCCGCATGCCGGGCGTGGCCAAGCCGACCGCGACCACGGAGCAACTGGTCGAGCGGCGCGTGCGTCGCACCGCGGCGGCGCGTGGGCTGGCCGAGGCGATCAACTGGTCCTTCCTGTCGGACAAGGAAGCCGCCTCCGTGGGCGGCGGCGACTGGACGCTGGCCAATCCGATCTCCGAAGACCTCAAGGTCATGCGGCCCTCGCTGCTGCCCGGCCTGCTGTCGGCCACGCGGCGGAACATGGATCGCGGGGCGGTTGCGGTGCGGCTGTTCGAACTGGGGCGGCGTTATTTTGCCGGCCAGGATGATGGGAGTTGGGAGCGGGCGACGGTCGGTTTCGTACTGGCGGGCGAGAAGGTCGCGCGCGGCTGGCAGACGGGCAAGGCACAGGCTTTCTCCGCCTTCGACGCCAAGGGCGAGGTGATCGCCCTGCTGGCGGCCGCCGGTGCGCCGGTGGCGAACCTTCAAAGCTTCGGCGATGCATCCAGCGCCTATCATCCGGGCCAGTCGGGCACGCTGCGGCTGGGGCCGAAGATGGTGCTGGCCGAATTTGGCGTGCTGCACCCCAGCCTTGCCAAGCAATTCGGGCTGGCCGGTACGGTCGTCGCAGGCGAGATATTCCTCGACGCGATTCCGGCCAAGCGGGCCAGCGGCTTCATGCGCGCGCCCTATGCGCCGCCCGCCTTGCAGGCGGTGAAGCGCGACTTTGCCTTCCTCGTCGACCCGTCGGTCGAGGCCGATGCGCTGGTCCGCGCGGTCAAGGGCGCGGACAAGAAGGCGATTGTCGATGCGCGGCTGTTCGACGTCTTCGTCGGTCCGGGCGTGGAGGATGGCAAGAAGAGCCTGGCCATCGAAATCACGCTTCAGCCGGGTGACAAAAGCTTCTCCCAGGAGGAGCTGGACGCGATCAGCGCGGCGGTGGTCACGGCCGCCGGGAAGCTGGGCGGCACGCTCCGGGCTTGAGGTTGGGGGGCGCCTATTTTCCGGCGGCGCCCTCTGCCTTTTCCTGCGGGGTCGGCGGCGGACTCATGATCTTGCAGCCCTTGTCCGCCGCCAGCCCGCGCAGATAGCCGCGCCGGGCGATGCCGGCGGTGACGGCGGCTTGCAGGCGACGCTCGGCAGGCGCGGCGCCGCTGATCTCCCGCACCAGGCCGCGAAAGGGGATGATCGAATTGACGATCGTCTTGCCGACCGCTTCCGCGATCTTGCCGGTGCGGTTCTCATTGGCCTTCTGGCTGACGGTGAAATCCGGGCCAAGGACGGCGTCCAGTTCATCGAGCGAGGATTTCAGCCCCTTGCAGGTCCGCGACGGCGGGCGCCTGTAAGGATTCTCCACCGCATCTTGCAGGACTTGCGGAATCTTGCCCTTGTCGATGCCGACGTCCCGGGCCGGTTGGGTGGCGATGTTGCCGGCTTTTTTGAGAGTGTCGTCTTTTTTCCCCTGCTCCTGCGCGATGGCGGAGGTCGACAAGAACAGTAGCGCAGCTACCCCGATCCATTTCATTCATTTTTCTCCGTGTTGCTTCTGCAACCGCTTGAGATAGGGCGTGGTTCCTTGCCGGCTTCATCGTTATGCCGGTGCCCAAGGAGATTTGAGCCCATGGCGGACGATTTCATCAGCATCGCTTCGAACGGCCTGAGCGCCAGCATCCATCCGCTGGGCGCGGAGCTGTGGTCGTTCAAGGATGCGGACGGGCGTGAATTGATGACCGATGCCGATCCGCGCTGGTGGACGGGGCATGCGCCCTTGCTCTTTCCCTTTGTCGGGCGGTCGCGGAATGATGCCTATCGTTTCGAGGGCCGGGAATATCCGATGCCGCAGCATGGCTTTGCGCGGCGAGAGAAGTTTGCCGTGGCAGAACGCAGCGCCGATGCCGTGACCTTCCGGCTGGAGGCGGATGCGGAGACGCGCGCGGCCTATCCCTTCGATTTTCGGCTGGACATGCGTTTCTTGGTCGAGGGGCGGACATTGCGGATGACCGCGACGGTCGCCAATCGGGGCGGCACCGACATGCCCTTTTCCTTTGGCTACCACCCCGCCTTTGCCTGGCCTCTCCCCTATGGCGGGACGGCGGAAGAGCATCGGGTGCTGTTCGAGAAGGCCGAGCCCGCGCCGATCCGCAAGGTGGGCGATGAGCCGGGCCTGATCGCGCTGGAAAGCGCGCCGTCGCCGGTCGAGGGCAAGATATTGGCGCCGACCCATGCCATGTTCGAGGGGGACGCGCTGATCTGGAACCGGCTGGAGAGCCGCAGCCTGTTCTGGGGCGTGCCGGGGCGGACCGGGCTTCGGATCGACTTTCCCGACACGCCCTGGCTTGGGCTGTGGCAGAAGCCGGGCGCGCCCTATCTCTGCGTCGAGCCTTGGGCCGGGATGGCCGATCCGGTCGGTTTTACCGGCGATGTGTGGGAAAAGCAGGGCATCATGCGGCTCGCCCCCGGCGGGGAGCGGCGGTTCCGCATGGATGTTGGCATCGCCGGCTGAGGCACGGCTGGCGAATCCGGAAGGACTCGCTATATGGGCCGCCCATGAGCATTCCTTCCCGCCGCACCTTTGCCATCATCTCGCACCCTGACGCGGGCAAGACCACGCTGACCGAAAAGCTGCTGCTGGAGGGCGGCGCGATCCACCTGGCCGGCGAGGTGAAGGCGCGCGGCGCGAACCGGCGCGCCCGGTCGGACTGGATGAAGATCGAACAGCAGCGCGGGATTTCCGTGACCAGCTCGGTCATGACCTTCGAGCGAACGCGCGATGGCGACACGATCACCTTCAACCTGCTCGACACACCGGGCCACGAGGATTTCAGCGAGGATACCTATCGCACGCTGACCGCCGTGGACAGCGCCGTGATGGTGATCGACGCGGCCAAGGGCATCGAGCCGCAGACCCGCAAGCTGTTCGAGGTCTGCCGCCTGCGCAACGTGCCCATCATCACCTTCGTCAACAAGGTGGACCGCGAAGGCCGCGAGACTTTCGGCCTGCTCGACGAAGTGGCGGACCAGTTGCAGCTCGACGTCTGCCCGATGAGCTGGCCGGTCGGCATGGGCGGCGAGTTTGAGGGCATTTACGACTTCGCCACCAACCGGCTGATGCAGCCCAGCGGGCCATCCAAGGAATTTGACGGCACGCGGCATCAGTTCAGCGGTGTCGATGACCCCAGGCTGGCCGATTATCTGTCCCCCCGCGCGCTGGAGAAGCTGCGCGAGGAAGCGGAACTCGCGCAGGGCGGCTATGCCGAATTTGACCTTGAACGGTACCGGGCGGGCGACCTGACCCCCGTCTATTTCGGATCGGCGCTGAAGCTGTTCGGGGTGACCGAACTGATCGACGCGCTGGGCCAGCACGCTCCGCCGCCCCGTGCCCAGCCCGCCGAACCCGCCGCCGTCGAGCCGGAGCAGAATGAAGTCACCGGCTTCATCTTCAAGGTGCAGGCCAATATGGACCCGATGCATCGCGACCGCATCGCCTTCATGCGGCTGGTTTCAGGCAAGTTCCGGCGCGGCATGAAGCTAACTCCGTCGGGCAGCGGCAAGCCGCTGGCCGTCCACTCCCCGATCCTGTTTTTCGCGCAGGATCGTGAGTTGGCGGACGAAGCCTTTCCCGGCGACATCATCGGCATTCCCAATCATGGCGCGCTGCGCGTGGGCGACACGCTGTCCGAAAAGCCGGGCCTGCGCTTCACGGGCTTGCCCAATTTCGCGCCGGAAATCCTGCGCCGCGTGGCGCTCAAGGACCCGACCAAGACCAAGCAGCTTCGCAAGGCGCTGGACGACCTTTCCGAAGAGGGCGTGATTCAGGTTTTCTATCCCGAAATCGGGTCGAACTGGATCGTCGGCGTCGTCGGCCAGTTGCAGCTGGAGGTGCTGATTTCGCGGCTGGACGCGGAATATAAGGTCGCGGCGGGGCTGGAACAGTCGCCCTTCGATACCGCGCGCTGGGTTTCGGGGGACGACGCGGCGGTCAAGGATCTGGTCGCGTTCAACAGCGCCAATATGGCCAAGGATCGCGACGGCAACCTCGTCTTCATGGCAAAGAGCGCCTGGGACATTAGCTACCAGCAGGAGCGCCATCCCAAGGTCAGGTTCAGCGCGACCAAGGAAAGATAGGCCGGGGCCGGGCTGACGTCTGTCAACCGGAGGTCCTTTATCCTACAGGCCGGGCATGACCGATAACGCCCCCATCCCCATTGTCGTCCTTGGCCCGCTCTATCCCTATCTCGATGACGCGCTGGCCCGGCGCTTTATCGTCCATGCCGTGGCGGCGGATGCCGATCCGGCCGCACTGCCGCCGCAGGTGCGGGAGGCGTGGGCGCTGGTTTCCTTCGGGTCGGTCGGCGCCTCCGCAGCGATCATGGATGCCTTGCCCCGTCTGGAGATGATCGGCCTCTTTTCGGTCGGCTATGACAAGGTCGATGTCGATCATGCCCGGGCCAAGGGTATCCGTGTCACCAACACGCCCGACGTGCTGACCGACGATGTGGCCGATCTGGCGGTGGGCCTGCTTTATGCGACGGTGCGCCATATCGCCGCCCATGACCGGATGGTGCGGGCGGGCGACTGGGCGCGGGGCGTCAGGCCGGCGCTGTGCGGCCGCGTGACGGGCAAGCGGATCGGGATATTGGGGCTGGGCAGGATCGGGCGCGCCATCGCCCGGCGGCTGGAGCCGGTGGCAGGCGAGATCCTTTATCATAACCGGCGGCCGGCGGCGGATACCGCCTATCGCTATGTCGCTGATGCGCTGGATTTCGCGGCGCAGAGCGATGTCATCATCGTCGCGACCTCCGGCGGGCCGGAAGCACGGAGACTCGTCGATGCCGCCATGCTCGACGCGCTGGGGCCGGCGGGGTTCATCGTCAATATCAGCCGAGGCAGCGTGATCGATGAGGACGCGCTGGTGGCGGCGCTGGCGGACCGGCGGATCGCGGGCGCGGGCCTCGACGTGTTCGCGGATGAACCGCATGTGCCTGAGGCGCTGTTCGCCATGGATCATGTCGTGCTGCAACCGCATCAGGGCAGCGCCACGATCGAGACGCGCAAGGGGATGGCCGATCTGGTGCTGGCGAATCTGGATGCGTGGGCGGCGGGGGAGCCGTTGCTGACCCCGGTGGTGTAGGGACATGCTGGCACTTTGCGTTTCGCTTCGATGACGCTAAAGCGCGGGCCATGACAAAGCCTGCCCCCAAAGACTGGATTCTCGGTATTTCGCCCTATGTGCCGGGCAAGTCGGCCGCCGATGACGGCCGCGTGCTGGTGAAGCTGTCCGCCAATGAAAATCCGCTGGGCACGGGGGAGGCGGCGCGGGCCGCTCTGGTGGCGGCGACGGCGGACCTTGCCACCTATCCCGATCCCGGCGCAGCCAAGCTGCGCGAGGCGATTGCGACCGTGCATGGGCTGGACCCGGCGCGGGTGATCTACGGCACCGGATCGGACGAACTGCTGCATATCGCGGCGAGCGCCTATGCCGGGCCGGGGGATGAGATTCTCTACGTCCGCTACGGATTTTCGGTCTATGACATCGCGGCGCGGCGCGTGGGGGCCACGCCCGTGATCGCGCCGGACCAGGATTATGCCACCGATGTCGATGCGCTGCTGGCGGCGGTGACGGACAAGACCAAGGTCGTCTTCCTCGCCAATCCAAACAATCCGACCGGCACCATGACCTCGCGCGCGGAGATTGCGCGGCTGCATGCGGGGCTGCGGCCCGACATCCTGTTCGTGCTGGATCAGGCCTATGCCGAATATCTGGACGCGGATGAGGATGATGGCGGGCTGGAACTGGCGCGGACGGCATCCAATGTGTTCGTGACGCGGACCTTCTCCAAGATTTACGGCCTCGCCGCCGAGCGGATCGGCTGGGGCTATGCCAGCGCCGATGTGATCGACGTGCTGCATCGCATCCGGGCGCCGTTCAACGTGACCACGGCCGGACAGGCGGCGGCGGTGGCGGCGGTGAACGATACCGCCTGGGTCGAGGCGAGCCGGGTGCATAACCGCCAGTGGCGCGAATGGCTGGCGGGCGAAGTCGCCGCGCTATCCAACCATGGCCTGCGCGCCGTGCCGAGCAAGGCGAATTTCCTCCTCATCCTGTTCGACGGCAAGCTGAGCGCCGAGGCGGCGATGAAGGGCCTGTGGGATGAGGGCTTCGCCACCCGCTGGCTGCCCGGACAGGGCCTGCCCAACGGCCTGCGCATCACCATCGGCAGCGAGGATCAGATGCGCCGCGTCGCCGCCCGGCTGCGCGCCATGGCGGAAGCGGCCTGATGCTGCCCTTCGCGCGGGTCACGATCATCGGGCTGGGCCTGATCGGCTCTTCGCTGGCGCGGGCGATCCGCGAGACCATGCCGACCGTGCGGGTGACCGGCTATGACGCCGACGCACGGGTCCGGGAGATCGCGCGGGCGATCGATCTGTGCGACGACGTGACCGACACGGCGGGCGCGAGCGTGACCGACGCCGATCTGGTCGTGCTGTGCGTGCCGGTGCGGGCCATGGGCGTGGCAGCGACGGAGATCGCCGATGATTTGCCCACCGAGGCGATCGTCAGCGACGTGGGATCGTGCAAGGGCGATGTGCTGGCGCAATTGAGCGCGGCGTTGCCCGGCCGGACCGTCATTCCGGCGCATCCGGTGGCGGGGACCGAGAATAGCGGGCCGGAGTCGGGCTTCGCCTCGCTGTTCCGGGGACGCTGGTGCATCGTGACGCCGCCTGCGGAGGCCGATCCGGCCGCCGTCGAGCGCGTCGCTGAACTGTGGCGGCGCGTGGGCGCCGATGTCGAGATGATGGACCCGGCGCACCATGATCTGGTGCTGGCGGTGACCAGCCACTTGCCGCACTTGATCGCCTATACCATCGTCGGCACGGCCAGCGATCTGGAGGATGTCACCCAGTCGGAGGTCATCAAATATTCCGCTGGCGGCTTTCGCGACTTCACCCGCATTGCCGCGTCCGATCCGACCATGTGGCGGGACGTGTTCCTGGCCAACAAGGAAGCGGTGCTGGAAATGCTCCAGCGCTTTTCCGAGGATTTGTCGGCGTTGCAGCGGGCGATCCGGTGGAATGACGGGGATGCGCTGTTCAACCTGTTCACCCGGACGCGGGCGATCCGCCGGTCGATCATCGAACAGGGACAGGACGATCCCAAGCCCGACTTCGGCCGCTCGCACTAAGCGGGTTTGTTCAGTGCATTGATTGCCGCATGGACGCGGGCTTCGGCTTCGCGGCGGTCGAGGCCGGGAGGGACGATCTCGCCGACCTTGTAGGTGATGGTGCCGGCGCGCTTCATGAACTTGCCGCGTGGGGAGACGCGGCCGCTGTCGATCGCGATCGGCACCACCGGCAGGCCGAGCAGCGCGTAAAGGCCGGCGAAACCGGACAGCAGCGGTGGGCTTTCGCCATGGGGAACGCGGGTGCCTTCCGGGAAAAGGCAGACGGCGCGGCCTTGCGCCGTCGTGGCCCGGGCGGCGGCGCGCAGCGCGCGCAGGGCGGTGGCCCCCGCGCTGCGTTCGATCGGGATCAGGCCATAGCGGCGGGCAATGCCGCCCCAGAACGGGATGTCGAACAGTTCGCGCTTGGCAGCGATGGCCGGACGATCGAGCAGGCAGAGCAGGTCGATCGTCTCGAACATCGATTCATGTTTGAGGATGTAGAGATAGGGGCCTTTGGGCAAATCCCCTTCGACGCGGATTTTCTGCCCGAGCAGCCAGATAACGCAGGCGCGGTGAAAGCGGCTCCATTGCGTGGCCACGGCCGGGATCGAGCGGGGCGTGACCAGATTCGCCGCCATCGCCGCCAGCACGAACAGCGCCGAGCCGATATAGAAGGCCAGCATGAAAACCAGGGATCGCAGGGCGGTGAGCATGGGGGAAAACCGTCAGATACCGATCAGCGCCGCAGCCCGGCGCAGCAGATATTTATTATATTCCCGCGCCAGCATGGTGAGGCTGGGGCGGCTGGGTACGGCGTCGTAGACCAGCGTGACCCGCCCCGGCAAGGCTTGGCGCAGTTCGAGCGCGGAGCGACGCATATGCCAGTCGGTGGTGATGAGGCGCACCGTCTTGAAGTCGCGCCGTTCCAGCCAATGCGCGGTTTCGATGGCGTTGGAACGGGTGTCGATGGCCTCGCGACCCAATGTGATGCAGCAGGTGAAAAGGCGTTCGGGCGCGTGATATTGCGCCGCCAGCTCGGACGGGCGGACCGAACGGTCGACGCCGGAGATCAGCATCCGTTTCGCCGCGCCGTCCTGCAACAGGGACAGGCCGCGATCGATCCGTCCCGCCCCGCCGGTCAGCACGACGATGGCGTCGGTCTCGCGCCCGTCCAGCGGCTGGGGCAGGAAGATCGCGAACCACGCGAAGCCCAGCATCCACGCCAGCAGCGTGACGGCGATGAAGCGGACGATCACAGCAGCCGCCCCAGCGACCGCAGCACGGTCCAGCGCGCGGCCAACGTTGCCAGCAGCACGCCGCCGACCGGCAAAGCCGCCAGGATCGCCCAGTTCGTCCAGGGCAGATGAATGGCGCTCAGCAATTCGGAGCCGGTCGCCAGCAGCCGCGTGCCCAGCAGCACGATGACCAGCAGCGCAACGGTAAAGCCCAGGACCCCGCCGAACAGCGCGTCCAGGCCGATACGGCGCTGGAACAGCCGGGCGATCTGCACATCGGTCGCGCCCATCAGGTGCAGCACATCGATGGTCGACCGGTGGCTGTCATGCGCGGCGCGGGCAGCCAGCACCACCACCGCGCCGGTCGCCAGCGTCATCAGCAGCACGATGCCCGCCGCCAGCCAGCCGAGCGCCGAAAGCAGCCCGGCCAGTGGCGCCAGAAAGGCGGCATGGGGTTCGATGCGGATTTTGGGCGAGACGGCGTTCAACTGGTGGCGCAGGCGCTCGACCTTCGCGCCAATTTGATCGGGGGTCTGGCCGGGAGTCAGTTCTATGTCGATCAGCGCCGGGATCGGCAGGTCGCCGCTCGCCGCGTCCTGCCCCAGCCACGGGCGGATCTGGTCGGCCAGTGCGGCGGCCGCGACCGGGCGAACGGCGCGGACGGTGCCGTCCTTGCGCAGGGTCTGGGCGACAATGGCGCTCAGCCGGTCGCGCTGCTCCGCATTGGCCTCAACAATCTGGACCGTGGCGCGCCCGGCAAGGTCGGCGCCCATCGCCTCCACGGCCGCGCCGAGGCTGAGGCCCGTGGCCGCCGCCAGCACCGTCAGGAACATCATGATCGCGATGATCCAGGGCATCGGGCCTGCCACGCGTCCTTCCGGGAGCAGCCGATGGCGCGCGGCGGCCGCAGCGCGACGGTCGGACATGCGGGAAGCGGAGGTCATCAGCCGTTCACCTGCGGCTTGGGCGGATAGCGCAGCGATCCGGTTGGGTCGGACAGGCGGCCCTTGTCCAGCTTCATCATCTGCGCGCCCGACACCTGCGCGATCAGCGGCAGGTCGTGGGTGGCGACGACGATGGTGGTACCCAGGCGATTGAGCGCTTCGAACAGGGTCAGCAGCCGCCGGGCCATGTCCGCGTCGACGTTGCCGGTGGGTTCGTCCGCCACCAATATTTCCGGGCGTCCGATGACGGCGCGGGCGATGGCGACGCGCTGTTGTTCGCCGCCCGAGAGGGTCGCGGGACGCGCCTGCCCCCGGTCGCCCAGCCCCACCCAGTTCAGCATCTCGCTGACCGGAGCGTCGATGTCCGCTTCCTGCATTCCCGCGACGCGCAGGGGCAAGGCGATGTTGTCATAGACCGACAGATGCGGGACCAGCCGGAAATCCTGAAACACCACGCCGATGCGGCGCCGGAATCCGGGCAGGCGCTTGCGGGGCAGTGTCACCACATCCTCGCCGAACAGGCGGATGACGCCCCGGCTGGGTCGCTGGGCGAGGTAGAGGAGCTTCAGCAGCGAGGTCTTGCCCGCGCCGGACGCGCCGGTCAGGAAATAAAAGCCGCCGCCCGCCAGCGAAAAGCTGACATCGGACAGCGTCTCGCTATCCAGACCATAGCGCAGGCCGACATTTTCGAACTGGACGATGGCGGACATGAATGAATGACTGCGCCCCTGCGCTCGCTGCTTCCCCTGACATGCAGCCATGGCACAGCGGACGGGCGGCCGTAAAGCCCATGCGGCCTCTTCCCGCGAGTCGCACCCTGTTTCATCGGCATGTTGAAGCCGCTTGCCCTCGAATCCAACTCATGCCTATGAAGCGTCATGATCCTGGTGTGTCCCAACTGCGCCACGCGCTATATTGTGCCGGACAGCGCCGTCGGCCCGAACGGCCGCCAGGTTCGCTGCGCCTCCTGCAAACATAGCTGGTTCCAGGAAGGTGCCCAATTGGCGCCCCGGGAAGAGGCGCTGGCGACCGTGGGCGCCGCCGAGCCGATGGCCGCGCCGCCGCCGCCTCCGCCATCACCTCCTCCTCCGCCACCATCACCTCCGCCGTCCGAGCCCGAGCCGGTGGCCGCGATGGCGCAGGCGCCCCAACCCGTTGGCGATGCTGTGCCCGTGCCGCCCGTGCCGCCTGCGCCAGAGGTGACGGCGCCCGATTATCGGTTCGACGATGTTTACGGCCGTGCGTCGGAGCCGGAGGCGCCCGCAGCGCCGCTCAAGCCGCGCCGCAACCGATTGAAGATGTGGACCTATGCCGCGGCGGGCTTCTGCCTGCTGGTGGCGGCCGCGGGCGGGGCGCTCTGGTATTTCGGCACGCCGAGCTGGGCGATCAACCTGGGGCTGGTGGCTGAAGAGGGCGACCCGGATCTGCTTTTCTACCTGTCCAAGCCTGCCGAGCGGCGCAAATTGCCGACCGGGGAGGAATATTTCGCCTTCGGCGCGCGGATCGTGAACAGCGGCAAGCAGCAGTTGCCGGTGCCGCCGGTGCTGGTGCAGCTGCGTGACCGGCAGAACCGGCTGGTGTTCAGCTGGACCACCAAGGCGGATCGGACCAGCCTGAAACCCGGCGAGGAAGCGTCGATCAACGAAAGCCGGATCGACATTCCGAAAAATGCCGAGAATCTGTCGTTGACCTTCGTGCAGTGATCGGAAATGACGGCTTGATTCAGGGATAGCTTACCGTCTTCGGGCGGCCCTGAGGGATCGGGATGAATTCCTTGTCGTCGCCGGGGATCAGCGGGAAGCGCATGGCTTCCCAGTCGTCGCGGGCCTGCATCAGCCGGTCCTTGGTCGAGGACACGAAATTCCACCAGACATGGCGCGGTGTCCGGAACGCCTCGCCGCCGCACAGCACGACGCGGCCGCCATCGACGCTCATCAGCGTCGCGCGGATGCCGGGACGCAGGACATAGAGCGTCTGCGGCTGGAGCATCATTCCGTCCAAGGCCGCATCGCCGCCGGAAACATAGATGGCGCGCTCCTCGGCTTCGGCATCGATGGGGACCGAGCCGCCGGGGGAAAGCTGGATGTCGGCGTAGATCGTCTTCGCATAGGTGGTGACGGGCGAGGTCTCGCCCCAGAGGCTGCCCATGATGACCCGCGCGCGGGCCTGGCCGCAATCGATGATCGGCAGCCCCCCTTCGCTGACATGCTCGAAGGCCGGGTCCATTTCCTCATGGCGGTCGGGCAGCGCGAGCCAGGTCTGGATGGCTGAGAGCTTGGACAATTTCGCCCGGTCCTCATCGGGCGACCGCTCGCTATGGACGATGCCCTTGCCCGCCGTCATCAGGTTCACCGCGCCCGGCTCGATCAACTGTTCCGTGCCCAGGGAGTCGCGGTGGAGGAAGCTGCCCTCATACATATAGGTGACGGTGGCGAGGTTGATATGCGGGTGCGGGCGCACGTCCACCCCCTGGCCCGGAGCGATGCGGGCCGGGCCGGCCTGGTCGAAGAAGATGAACGGGCCGACCATGGTGCGCTCCTTGGCTGGAAGGGAGCGATGGACCCGAAAATCGCCCAGATTATGGGTGGTGGGCGTGATGGTCTGGATGATCGGGTCGGTCAGGGTCATGCTGCGTCCAGTTCGGGATAGTGGCGGAAGACGTCTTCCCGGGTGAAGGGCAGGCGCCGGTCGCTCGCCAGATAGTCCCGCAATTCGGGCAGCACCGCAACCCGCTCGTGAAGATCGGCAAGGCGCGGGAAGGATGGCGTCAGTGTCGCCATGCGCAGCGGAAAGGCATAGCGCAGCCCCGCGATCAGGTGGAACAGCGAAAGGTCGGCATAGCTCCAGCGCCCGCCTGCCAGCCAGTCGCCCGGCTCCGCGCTCAACGCATGTTCGAAATAGGTCAGATATTTGGGGATGCGGCCCGAACGGAAACCATGGGCGGTGCGCAGGGCTTCGGCTTTCTGCTCCTCATAATAGAGGTTCGGGCCGATGGGATGATGCACGTCATGGGCTTCGGCCACCATGTCCATGATGGTGAGTTGCACCTGCGCCAGCCAGTAACGCGGCTTCATGCCGGAGGGACCGCATTCATGCCGTTCGGCAAGGTAGAACAGGATGTTGGCGGTCTGCGCCACCGTCCGGCCGTCCGTCACCAGATAGGGCGGGGCAAAGGCGGGGCCTGCGTCATGCCGCTCCATGTCGGCCATCAGCGCGTCGTCGCCATCGATGCGGGCGCGGTCGCGATAGGCGATGCCGCACGCCTCCAGCGTCAGCCGGGCGAATTCGCCCCGGCCGGGGATGGTGGACCAGTACCAGAAATCATAGGCCATGCGCTGCGCCTCCTTTGACGGCGGGACAACGCATGGGCCGGCTCAAGGTCTCATTCGCCGGGCGCGCGCGCCTTGATGGCGAGGGCATGGACCTTGTCGCGCAGCAGGTCGGCGAGGGCCGCATTGACGAGCCGCTGGCGGGCGACGCGGTTCTGGCCGGTGAAGCGGCTGGAGACGATGTCCACGGTGAAATGGCTTTCGCCCGATCCGTCATGTCCGGCATGGCCGCGATGCATCTCGCTGTCGTCGATCACGGCGAGCCGTTCGGGGGAAAGGGCGGCGCGCAGCCGGGCTTCGATTTCAGTGGCCACCGGGCCTTTTGCAACATCGGTCATGGCGCCTATATAGGCCCTTTGCCCGCAGTTGCATCAGGACAATCTTGGCTAGCGATCCCTTCTCGACCCGGCGGTTCAACCGTTTCCATGGCCGCGTGGAAAGCGACCGTGCCTGTGCGGTCCCCGGCTGTTCCGAACCGGGCGAGTTCCGCGCGCCGCCGCTGGAGGGGGGGCGGTCGAACCAGGAGGGGCCGCGCTGGCGCTGGCTGTGCCTCGATCATGTGCGGGAATTCAACCAGGGCTATAATTTCTTCACCGGCATGAGCCCGGAGGAGATCAACGCCGCCCAGCGTCCCTATGCCGGGTGGGAACGGGAGACGCGGGCCTTTTCCTCCAATGCCGCCAGCCCGCCGCCCAAATGGTCGGATTTTCAGGACCCGCTCGATGCCATCGGCGCGAAGTTCAAGGAACGGGTCGCGAAGGCGCGGGCGGACAATCAGATGCGGCAGGACGGGAAGTTCCTGTCGAAGGACGATCGACGGGCGCTGGATGTCATGGGGCTGCCGATCGATGCCGACCGCAAGGCTTTGCGGCAGCGCTACACCGAATTGCTCCGCCGCTATCATCCCGACCATAATGGCGGGGATCGGAGCCATGAAGCCGCCCTGCAAGACGTGATCGAGGCGTACCAATTGTTGCGGAAGGCAGAAGTTTTCGCCTGAAGGCGATCGCGTCTGCGCGGAGATGAGATGAAGGGTTGTGATAACCCATGGGCGCTGCCATAGGCGCCGACCCCCTATCTCCCGGAGAATTTCATGACGACGCCCCGCGCCCTGGGCCTTGATTTCGGCACGACCAACAGCGTGGCCGCGCTTGCCGGAGACGGCGGTTCGGAACTGGTCGAATTTGCGGGCAAGCAGGCGGCCGGCGCCGTGTTCCGGTCGGCGCTCTGCTTCTGGCATGATGGCGATGCGAAGGGCGGCATGGCGCATGAGGCCGGGCCGTGGGCGATTGCCGAATATCTCGAATTTCCCGAGGACAGCCGCTTCCTGCAAAGCTTCAAATCGGTGGCGGCCAGCCCGATCTTCGAAAGCGCCAGCGTGTTTGAGAAGCGTTTCCGCTTCGAGGAACTGGGACAGATGTTCCTGTCGCGCATGGTCGGTCATGCGGGTGGGACGCTGGACCGGCGACCGGAGCGGATCGTGGTCGGGCGGCCGGTGGAATATGCCGGGTCGCGGCCTGATGAAGCGCTGGCCCGGCGGCGCTATGACGCCATGTTCGGCGGCTTTGGCGACGAGATTCATTATGTCTATGAGCCGCTGGGCGCCGCGTTCAGCTATGCCAGCCGCTTGACCGAAGCGGCGACCATCCTGGTCGCGGACTTCGGCGGCGGCACCAGCGACTTTTCCATCGTGCGGGTCGAGGCGCCGGGGGCGGCGCGCCGCTGCGTGCCGCTCGGGTCGGCGGGCATCGGTCTGGCCGGGGACCGGTTCGACTATCGCATTGTCGACCGGCTGGTGCTGCCGATGCTGGGCAAGGGCGGCAGCTATCAGAGCTTCGGCAAGGAACTGGAGATTCCGCGCAGCTATTTTGCGGATTTCGCCGACTGGTCGCGGCTGGCGCTGATGCGCAACCGGCGGACGATGGAGGAACTGGCCCGGCTCCAGAAAACGGCCAACGATCCCGACGCCATTGGCCGGATGATGACGGTGATCGAGAAGGAGCTGGGCTATCCGCTCTATGACGCGGTGGGGTCGCTCAAGCGGCGGTTGTCGGAGGTGGAAAGCGCGACCTTCGCCTTCGAAGGCGGCGGCCTTGCCATCGAGGCGGAAGTGACGCGGGCCGATTTCGAAGGCTGGATCGCGCCGGACATCGCGCAGATCGAGGCCACGGTGGACAAGGCGCTGGCCAAGGCGAATGTGTCGCCCGAAGCCATCGATCGGGTGTTCCTGACGGGCGGAACATCGCTGATCCCGGCGATCCGGCGAATCTTCGACCGGCGCTTCGGGAAGGAGCATATCGCCACCGGCGGCGAATTGACCTCGATCGCCCATGGACTGGCGCTGATCGGGCAGGAGGCCAATTTGGCCGAATGGGCTGCTTGATTGGGCGGGCGACAAGCCCCACTCTATCGACATGCCCGTCCCCGATGGCTAGGGCATGGATGACAAGACCGCTCGAAGAGACAAGATCATGACCGACATCCCCAACGTCCAGCCCGATACCCGCGCCGAAACGCTGTTGGCTTCGCCCGACCGCGAAGTGGATGCGCGCGAAGTTTTCGGCATCGATGTCGACATGAAGATTCCGGCCTTTTCGGAGGCGGATGAACGGGTGCCCGATCTCGATCCCGCTTATGTGTTCGACCCGGACACCACGCTCGCGATCCTGGCGGGCTTTGCCTTTAACCGCCGCGTGATGGTGCAGGGCTATCACGGCACCGGCAAGTCGAGCCATATCGAGCAGGTCGCCGCCCGCCTGCGCTGGCCGTGCATCCGCATCAATCTGGACGCGCATATCAGCCGTATCGATCTGGTCGGTCGCGACGCCATTGTCCTCAAGGACGGGCAGCAGGTGACGGAATTCCGCGAGGGCCTGCTTCCCTGGGCCTTGCAGCGGCCTGTCGCGCTGGTGTTCGACGAATATGACGCCGGCCGCCCGGACGTGATGTTCGTGATCCAGCGCGTGCTGGAAACCGACGGCAAGATGACGCTGCTCGACCAGAACCGGGTCATCCGCCCGAACCCCTGGTTCCGCCTGTTCGCGACCGCCAATACCGTGGGTCTGGGCGACACGACCGGCCTCTATCACGGCACGCAGCAGATCAACCAGGGCCAGATGGATCGCTGGAACCTCGTCGTGGCGCTGAATTACCTTCCCGCCGCGACCGAGGCGCAGGTGGTGCTCGCCAAGTCGGGCGAATATGATCATGAGGGCGGCCGCAAGGAAGTCGAGAATATGATCAAGGTGGCGGAGTTGACTCGCCAAGGGTTTATCAACGGCGACATTTCGACCGTCATGTCGCCCCGTACCGTGATCAGCTGGGCGCAGAATGCCCTGATCTTCAAGAATATCGGCTTCGCCTTCCGCCTGTCCTTCCTCAACAAATGCGATGAGGCGGAACGGCCGCTGGTGGCCGAATATTATCAGCGCGTCTTCGGCAAGGATCTGCCCGAAAGCGTCGCCCACCGCGCGGCCTGAGTCCCGCAGGGAGGAAAAGCCATGATCGTCGTCGAACGGATCGATCCCGCGGGTGGAACGGCCCATCGGATCAGCATTCGCGGGCATGAACTGATCGCCGATATGTCGGCGCCGGACGGCGATGATGCCGGGCCGGACCCGCATGACCTGTACGATTCGGCTTTGGGCGCGTGCAAGGCGATGACCATGCTCTGGTACGCCCAGCGCAACGGCATTCCGGTCGAGGGCATCCATGTCGGCGTGGTCCGCGACAACAGCCAGGAGCGCAAGGGCGTCTACAAGCTGACCACGCGCATCGCGCTGACCGGCCCGCTGAGCGAGGAGCAGCATGATCGGCTGATCGCGGTGGCGGCGAAATGCCCAGTGCACAAGCTGATGAGCGAGGTCGAGACGCAGATCGAAACCATCGCCGTGCCCTATGTCGGGGAAGGCGAGCGGCCGTGAGCGAACCCATTGTCCTGACGCCGGAAGGCTGCCTGCCGCTGGAGAGCGCGTTCAATCTGCGCGACTTTGGCGGCTATGCGACGGCCGACGGGCGCTGCGTGAAACGCGGGATGCTCTATCGGTCGGGGACTATGGCGCTCTTGACCGATGCCGATGCGGACCATCTGCGCTCCTTCGGGATCAAGGCGATCTGCGATTTTCGTCGGCCCAATGAGCGGACGGCCGAACCCACGCTCTGGCACGGGGCGGAGGTCGATTATTTCTGCCGCGACTATAGCGAGAGCAGCGGCCTGCTGGGCGAGATATTGAAGCGCGACGGCGCAACGGCGAGCGACATGCGCGAGACGATGATCGCCATGTACCGGGTGATTCCGGTCGACCATGCCGAATCCTTTTCCGCCATGTTCGCGCGGATCGCGGGCGGGCGGTTGCCGTTGCTCATCAACTGTTCGGCGGGCAAGGACCGCACCGGGGTCGGCGCCGCGCTGGTTCTGGCGGCGCTGGGCGTGCCCAGGGCTACGATTATCGCGGATTATCTGGCGACCAACGATCATGCCAATTGGGATTGGTTGCTGGCGCAGCGCGACACATTGGTGGCGCGGGCGCGCGGAACCAGGGCCGATGTGCTGGACCCGTTGTTGAAGGCTGACGCGGCCTATCTGGACGCCCTGTTTGCGACGCTGGATGACGCGCATGGCGGTATCGACGGCTATCTGACCGATGTGCTGGGCGTGGATGCGGCGGCGCGCGAGGCCATGCGTGGGATGCTGCTGAACTGATGGCTGACCGTTCGCCCCTCGATGCTTTCAAGGACGTGCTGTCCGGCGCGGCGCGGTCGATTGCGCGCGACGCGGAGGTGGAGGTGAACTTCACCGCCGACACGCCGCATATGGCGGGCAAGGCGATCAAGGTGCCGACGCCGGGACGCAACCTGCCCGCCGATCAGGTGGCGCTGGCGCGCGGCTTTACCGATGCCAATGCGCTGAAATTGCGGCATCATAATGCGAAGGTGCATAATGCCGCCGCTCCCTCCGACGCGGTGGCGCGGGCGGTCTATGATGCGGTCGAGCAGGCACGGGTGGAAGCCATCGGCTCGCGGTCGATGGAGGGAGTCCGGGCGAACCTCAACCATGCGCTCGACCTGCGGCTGAAGTCCGATCCCCTCCGCCGGGCGCGCTCCGCCGATGAAGTGCCTCTGTCGACGGCACTGGCGCTCAAGGTGCGCGAGCGGCTGACCGGGCAGGCCATCCCCAAGGATGTCGCTTCGGGCATGGCGATGGTGGATCAATGGATCGAGGACAAGGCGGGAGCCGATCTCGATGCGCTGGCCATGGCCTTGGACGACCAGCGGGCCTTTCAAAAGCTGACGTCCGCCATGCTGGAGCATCTCCAGCTTGTCGACGCCGATACCCCGCCTGAAACCGACGATTCCGAGCCGCAGGACGAGGGCGAGGACGAGGAGCAGCAGCAGGAGGACGGCGACAGCGGCGAGGACGAAGCCGGCGACAGCGACGCCTTTGCCGAAGCCCGCGCGGAGGATCAGGGCGGCGACACCGAGGACGGCGAAACCGAATATAGCGACGATTTCGACGCCGCCAGCGATGAAGGCGTCGACGACATGGGCGAGGAAGGCATGATGCCGGTTCGCCCCAACCGGCCGATGGGCGACCTGCCGCCGGGCTTCGACTATAAGCCCTACACGGTGCTGCATGATGAGGTCGTGACCGCCGAGGATCTGTGCGACGAGGACGAACTGCTGCGCCTGCGCGGTTTCCTGGATCAGCAGTTGGTCAGTTTGCAGGGCGCGGTGACGAAGCTCGCCAACCGCTTGCAACGGCGGTTGATGGCGCAGCAGTCGCGAAGCTGGGACTTCGATCAGGAAGAAGGGCTGCTCGACGCGGCGCGGCTGGCGCGGATCGTGATCGATCCGACGCGCTCGCTCTCCTACAAGATCGAGCGGGATACCGAGTTCCGCGATACGGTGGTCACGCTGTTGATCGACAATAGCGGCTCGATGCGCGGGCGGCCGATCAGCATCGCGGCGATCAGCGCCGACATTATGGCGCGCACGCTGGAGCGTTGCGGGGTCAAGACCGAGATATTGGGCTTCACCACCCGCGCGTGGAAGGGGGGGCAGAGCCGCGAGGACTGGCTGGCCGCCGGGCGTCCGCCCATGCCGGGGCGCCTCAACGACCTGCGCCACATCGTCTACAAGAAGGCCGACGAACCCTGGCGCCGGGCGCGCAAGAATCTCGGTCTGATGATGCGTGAGGGGCTGCTCAAGGAAAATATCGACGGGGAGGCGCTGCTCTGGGCGCATAGTCGCCTGCTGGCGCGCCATGAGGAACGCCGCATCCTGATGGTGATCTCGGACGGCGCGCCGGTCGACGATTCCACCCTGTCGGTGAACAGCGGCACCTATCTGGAGCGGCATTTGCGGCAGGTGATCGAATGGATCGAGAACCGCTCGCCCGTGCAGCTCGTCGCCATCGGCATCGGCCATGACGTGACGCGCTATTATCGCCGCGCGGTCACGATCATGGACGCCGAACAGCTGGGCGGCACCATGGTGGAGCAACTCGCCGGACTGTTCGACGAAGATTAGAAGCCCTGCTTTTTCGGGCTTTCACGATGTCGAGGCCCGGCCTTCCCTTGAAAAGAAGCACGGAAATTTCGACCTCATGTTGGCGCGAACGAGCGTTTTAACAGGAGAGTGCAATGAGTGTCGCCTTTCGTCGCGAGAGCGACGAGGAGCATCTGGAACCCAGTTTCGAGATACCCCTGCCGCCCGGTCCCAATTGGGTGACGGCGCGTGGTCTGCGGCTGACGCGGGAGAAGGTGGACGCGCTGGAGGCGGTCGAGACCGACGGCATGGCCGAGGAGGATGCCAAGAAGCTGAAGCGCGAACTGCGCTACTGGCGGACCCGGCTGGCGACGGCGGAGGTGCGGCCGGTGCCGGATGGGGAGGCCGTGGCCTTCGGATCGCGCGTGACCTATCGGCTGAACGGCAAGGAGAAACAGATCGCTATCGTCGGCGATGATGAGGCGGAGCCGGCGGAGGGGCGCATCGCCTTTTCCGCGCCGCTCGCCCGCGCGATGATGGATGCGGAAGAAGGCGAGGCCGTCGATTTCGGGGGCAAGCCGGGGGCGCTGACGATTCTCGGGATTGAACCGATATTGGAGGCATAATCCCTCCCATGGATGGAAAAAGCCCTCCAGTTCGCGCTGGAGGGCTTTTCCTCGATCAACCGTTACGACCAGCCTCGAACAGGAACCAGGCGCGTTCCTCGGCCTGATCGGTCCAGTCGTCGATAATGCCTTCGGTCGCGTTGTCGCCGGCTTCGGTGGCGGCGGCCTTGGCCGCGCGCAGGGCCTCGACCAGCTTCAGATTATCCTCGCGCAACTCCTTCAACATGTCGCCGGGACTAACATAGTCGGCGTCATTGTCCTTGACCGTCTGATGCCGCCCGATGTCGCCGATCGAACGCAGCGTGGTGTTGCCGGTCTTGCGCACGCGCTCCGCGATCTGGTCCGTGGTGGCCAGGATTTGCGTCGCTTGATCATCGAACATCAGGTGATAGTCGCGGAAATGCGGGCCGGAGACGTGCCAGTGGAAATTCTTGGTCTTGAAATACAGCGCATAGCTGTCCGCGAGCACGCCGTTCAACGCCTGTGCGACCGACTTGGTCGCGTTGCTGCGAAGGTCCGTTGGGGTCTTGAGGTCGGGGGAGGTCATGCCTGGCTCCTGCTAAGTGACTTGGTTTCGCACATATAATGATCCGTTGCCGATAAGGTGCCATGATCACCGCCGAATTTTGAGCCGAAAGTTTCGGTCAGTCTGATGGAAAAGCTCGATCAGACGAGATGCAGCGCCGACACCGCCACGCTGAGGCCGATCAGGAGCATCGATGCCCCACCGCCAAGGCGGATGGCCCGGAGCGGGAACATCTTGAACAATCGGTCGCGCAGCAGGACCACGGGCACGGTCGCGGCGATGATGCCGATGGCGCCGCCGGTCGCGGCCAGCACGGGATCGGCGGTCCGCGTGGCGATTCCCAGGATCAGGAATTGCGCGCCATCCCCAAAGCCGAGGATGAAAAGCCCGAGCGTGGTCGTGAGAAACGGCCCCAACCGCCAGTTCGCCAGCGGATCGGGCCGCTTGACGGGCCAGAGTATGGCGATGGCCAGGAAGATCAGGGCCAGCGCCAGAAACAGCAGGCGCGCATCGGACCCCAGCATGGGTGCGACGAAGGCGCCCGCCGCTGCCCCAATGGCGGCATTGGCGATGGCGGCGACGGCGATGCCCGCGACTATCGCCCTGTCCCGCTGGAAGCGGGTGGCCAGAGCCAAGGCAAGCAACTGCCCCTTGTCCCCGATCTCCCCCAACAGGCAGCCGAGCAGCGCGATCAGCAATGCGTCCATTCAGCGGGCGTCGTCTGATTCGGTGTCAGGCGGACAGATGTGTGACGGAGGCCGAGACCGGCATGGGGATGACCTGCGCGTCGGGCAATTCGGCCGTGATGGCTTCGCGCATCAGGTCGAGATAGGACATGACCACCGGCCCTGCGCCCTGGACGGAGAGCGCCGATTGCAGCGTGCCCGCCAATCCCTCCACCGAATCGATGTGGAAGGCGCGCGCGACATGGCGGATCTGGTCGATTTCATCGCGCAGGCGTGGCACGGGCACATGCCCCCGCGCTCCCGCAAGTCCGTCGACGCGCCGCAGCAGATCGGCAAGAATGGCCAACATCGGATCATGTCGCATGGCGTGACTCCCCCGTCCTTTAGCGCCGACTCGATCATGGACCGGTGCTGGTTAAGGCCGCGTAAAGTGTAGCATGCATGCAGGGTTTCAGCCACGAGCCTTGACATCGATCCGAATCTCCCTCATGAGCCGCCGCTGAAACGGGGCGGTTCCTTCCTTGAAAGAGGTTGGGGGGCCGCTCTTCTTTTTCATGATATTCACGACCAGGGACTAAGGCCATGGCCAAGCCAGCAACCGTCAAGATTCGCCTCGTCAGCTCGGCTGACACCGGCTTCTTCTATGTCACCAAGAAGAATCCGCGCACCAAGACCGAGAAGCTGAGCTTCCGGAAGTACGACCCCGTCGTGCGCAAGCATGTCGAGTTCAAGGAAGCCAAGATCAAGTGATCTGATGGCGGCTCCGGCCGCCCGACGGCATTTGGGTTCGCGGCGCATGCCGGAACGAAGAGGCCCGTCCCCTGGAGGGAACGGGCCTTTCCTTGTTGCTTTCCTTCCCGGCCCGAAGGGGAGGAAGGATGAGAATCAGGTGCCGACCGGCTGGCCGTCGGTGCGGCGGACCACGATGGTCGAGGAACGCGGCGGCTGACCCGATACCGGCCCGTTGCCGGTCGGATGCTGGATGGTGACGAAGAAACTCTTCAGACCCTGTATGCCATGCGGGCTGTCGGCGGGACGCCGCGCCCTTGCGCCCGGCTGGCTGGCAGAGGCAGATGACGCCAAGGCTGCGTCCGTGCGACAGGGGCATGAAGGCTTGATGACGTCGGAATGACGGTCATGGCCGGGACGTTACAGCAGCGCGTTCACCTGTTCGACGAAGCGGAGCACGGAAATCGGTTTGGACACATAGGCTTGCGCCCCGGCGCCGCGAATCCGCTCCTCATCGCCATGCCCCGCATAGGCGGTGACGGCCATGATCGGGACGGAGGACAGTTGCGCGTCGCCCTTCAGTGAGACGATCAGGTCCAGCCCGTTGATATGCGGCAGGTGGATGTCGGTGATCACCAGATCGGGGTGAAACTCCCGCGCTTGCGCCAACAGGTCGCGCCCGTCGCGCAGCGGCAGCACCTCACGCCCGTGCGCGCGCAGCAGGTCGCAAAAAAGTTTGAGATTAAGTTCGTTGTCCTCGACAACGAGCACGCGCTTTGCCACCACTCACCCGCGTTTCAAGAAGATGCGCCAATTCGTCAAGCGCGTGCCCTAAGCCCGCCCCCCATAGAGATCAATCATGCGTCCCGACATTAACCATGGCAAGCAGCATAGCCCAAGCGAGGACAGAGAGCCATCCGTCCTCGCGCTGATGGCGCTGGCCTGGACCTTGGCGGACGACCGCCGCGCCGACCGGCTGCTGGCGCTGACCGGGCTGGACGCTGAAACGCTGCGGACGGGCGTGGGCGATCCTGCGGTGCTGGGGGCGGTGCTGGGCTTCCTGGCCGATCATGAGCCGGACCTGATCGCCTGCGCGGAGAGCATCGAGAGCACGCCCGAAGCCCTGATCGCCGCAAAGGAGACCCTCGCCGCATGAACCGCCCGCTGATCATCACCGATTGCGATGAAGTCCTGCTGCACATGGTCGTGCCGTTCCGGGAGTGGCTGGATGCGACCCATGACGTGCATTTCGACATGCGCGAGCGCGGTTTTGCAGAGGCATTGCGGCACAAGGATAGCGGATTGCCGCTGGAGCGGGCGCTGGTGTGGGAATTGCTGCTCGGCTTTTTCGACACGCAGATGCATCGCCAGATGCCGATCGCCGGCGCGGTGGAGGCGCTTGGCCGGCTCAGCGCCATCGCCGACATCGTCGTCCTCACCAACATCACCGAACGCCATCATCGTCTGCGGGAGGAGCAGCTGGCCTCTCATGGCCTTTCCTTCCCGGTCCACTGGAACCAGGGTGGCAAGGGTCGGCCGCTGGCCGCCATCCTTGCGGAACGCCAACCCAGCGCCGCGCTGTTCATTGACGACCTGGCGGAGCATCATGCCTCCGTGGCGGACCATGCGCCCGGCGTCTGGCGGCTCCATATGGTGGGCGAGCCGGAAATCGCCGCCGATGTCGCCGCCGCGCCGCTGGCCCACGCCCGGATCGACGACTGGGCCGCCGCCGAAGCCTGGATCGCTGCCCGGCTGGCCGAAGGACCGGCGCCTGAAACTTTTCCGACCATTCAAGGAGTCTCCGCATGAGCATCGAAGCCCGCCTCACCGAACTGGGCATCGCTTTGCCCGCCGCCGCCGCGCCGGTCGCCGCTTATGTCGCGGCGGTCGAGGCCAATGGCCTGCTGCATATTTCCGGGCAGATCTCCCTGTCCGACGGCCAGTTGATGACCGGGCGGCTGGGCGAGGACCGCGATCTCGACTATGGCGTCAAGGCGGCGCGGGCTTGCGGCCTCAACCTCATCGCCCAGATGAAGGCGGCGCTTGGCAGCCTCGACCGGGTCGAGCGGATCGTGAAGCTGGGTGCCTTCATCAGCAGCACACCCGAATTCACCGACCAGCCCAAGGTCGCCAATGGCGCCTCCGAACTGATGGTCGAGGTCTTTGGCGAAGCCGGGAAACATGCCCGCAGCGCCGTGGGCGTGCCGGTGTTGCCGCTGGGCGCGGTGGTCGAAATCGACGCCATCGTCCTTGTCCGTCCGGCCTGACGTCCTTGCGGCTTTGACGTCGCGCCCCTTCGCCCATCGTGGGCTGCATGGGGGCGGGGTCAGTGAAAACGGCATGGCGGCCTTCGCGGCCGCCATTGCCGGCCGTTTCGGCATCGAATGCGACGTCCGGCTCAGCCGCGACGGCGTGGCCATTGTCTTTCACGATGCCACGCTCCAGCGCATGACGGGGGCGAGCGGCGCCGTCTGCGATCATGAGGCGCAGGCGATCGACCGGCTGATGCTGCCCGATGGCGGCAGCGTGCCGCGCCTGCGCGACCTGCTCAACCTGTGCGGAACCGATGTGCCGCTGCTCATCGAGATCAAGGTGGACGGGTGGCGTGTCGCCCCGATCTGCGCGGCGGTGGCCGAGGAACTGGCGCGGCGCCCCAAGACGCTGGCGGCGGTGATGTCCTTCAACCCCGCGGCGATGCGCTGGTTCGCCCGCCGCCGCCCCGATGTCGTGCGCGGGCTGGTCGTCACGGAGGAAAACAGCAAGGGCTGGCGGGCGAAGATCGGGCGCGCCCTTGCACTTTGGGCGGTGCAACCCGATTTTATCGCCTGTGATATTCGCGACCTGCCATCCCCCCTGTCCGCGTCCATGCGCCAACGGAACATGCCCGTGTTGAGTTGGACCGTGCGCAGCGAGGCAGAGCGCGCCCGCGCGGCGCAGCACGCGGACCAGATCATTTTCGAGCGCACCGCATGACGGAATGCGTGGCGCGCATGGCCCAGGGCGTCGCGCAACTGCCGCGTGAGGAATGGGACGCCTGCGCCGGGACCGGCAATCCGTTTGTCTGCTGGGATTTCCTGACCGCGCTGGAACGGTCGGGCAGCGTCGGCGGCAATAGCGGCTGGCAGCCCTTGCCGCTGGTCATCGATGGGCCGGACGGGCGGATCGCCGCCGCCGCGCCGCTTTACGGCAAGACCCACAGCCAGGGCGAATATGTGTTCGACCATGGCTGGGCCGACGCCTGGGAACGGGCAGGCGGGCATTATTATCCCAAGATTCAGGTCGCCGCGCCCTTTACCCCGGTCCCCGGGCCCCGCCTGCTGCTGCGCGACGCGGGCCTTGCCCCGGCGTTGATCGCGGGGATCGAGGCGGTGGTGGAGCAGAATGAGCTGTCCTCCGCCCATGCGACGTTCATCGCGCCCGAACAGGTGCCGCTGTTCGAGGCGGCGGGCTGGCTGATCCGGGAGGACAGCCAGTTCCACTGGACCAATCGCGGCTATGGCGATTTCAGCGACTTCCTGGCCGATCTGTCCAGCGCCAAGCGCAAGAATATCCGCAAGGAACGCGAACGCGCGGTCGAGGGGCTGGAGATCGTCCATCTGACCGGCGATGCGCTGACCGAAGCGCAGTGGGACGCCTTCTGGACCTTCTATCAGGATACCGGCGCGCGCAAATGGGGGCGGCCCTATCTGACCCGCGCCTTTTTCTCGATGCTGGGCGAGAGCATGGCGGACCGGGTGCTGCTGGTGCTGGCGCGGCGGCATGGCCGGCCGATTGCCGGGGCGCTGAACCTGATCGGCGCGGACACGCTTTATGGCCGCTATTGGGGCTGCACCGAAGAGGTACCCCATCTGCATTTCGAACTTTGCTATTATCAGGCGATCGACATCGCCATCGCCCGGGGTCTCGAACATGTGGAAGCCGGAGCGCAGGGCGGGCACAAGCTGGCGCGGGGCTATGCGCCCGAGCCGACCTATTCCGCGCATTTCATTCCCAATGCGAGCTTCCGCCGCGCCGTCGCCGATTTTCTGGAAAGCGAACGACAGGGCGTGCAGCGCGACCGCGACTGGCTGACCGCGCGCACCCCGTTCCGCAAGGGCGAGACGCGGCTTTCCTGATCGGGTTTGGGCCTAATCGGGTTTGGGCCTGATCGGGTTTTGGGCCGGTTCAGGCCGCGCGCAAGGGCGTCATCGCGATCAGCGCGCGGGCCTGGCGCTGGGCTTCGGCAATTTCGCGCGCCGACATTTCCCCGGCGATTTCCGCGCGCATCGCCTGCCCTTCCTCGCTGCCCCTGAGCGCGGCGAGATTGAACCATTTATGCGCTTCGATCAGATCGACCGAGACGCCGCCGGTGCCGCAGCTATAGGCCACGCCCAGATCGAAACAGGCTTCCGCGGATTCGCTTGCCGCGCCCGAAAGCCGGCTTTCCATCAGAAACTGCGCACTCTTCAGACTGTTCGCCATAACCCAATTCCCCCTGTGGAATCGTCATGATGGTTTTCGACGAGCGGCAGAGTGCATCGAATGCGGATAAAAAATGGTTAACGCCGATCGCGGCAAGGGGAGGTCGGATGACGCAAATGGGGCGTTTCACACGGTTAACGGCCTCCAGGGGCTACTAAAGGGGTGGCGCCGCCCCGCGAATATCCCCATAGCCCCTGCCATGACCATTCGCCCCGAAACCGCCGCGGCGCCCCCGAAACAGGACATAGCTTTTCGCGAATTCGTGATGCTTTGCGCCTGCCTGATGGCGATGAACGCGCTGTCGATCGACCCGATGCTGCCCGCTCTGCCGGAAATCGGGCGCGATCTGGCGATTCCCCATGCCAATGACCGGCAGCTCATCATCAGCATCTATTTTCTCGGACTGGGCTTCGGGTCGCTGCTGTTCGGCGTGCTGTCCGACCGATTCGGGCGCAAGCGGGTGCTGGGCAGCGCCATGGCGCTGTTCATCCTCTCCTCCATTGCCTGCGCCGGGGCGCAGAGCTTCACGATGATGCTGGTCGGGCGTGCCTGTGCCGGATTCTTCGCGGGCGCCAGCCGCGTCATCACCGTCGGCATCATCCGCGATCGCTTCCGGGGCGACGCCATGGCGCGGGTCATGTCTCTGATCTTCGCGGTGTTCATGCTGATCCCGGTGATGGCCCCGACCTTCGGCCAGGCGATCCTGTGGATCGCGCCGTGGCGCTGGATCTTCTGGGCGCTGGCGATCCTGGCGACGCTGGTCCTGCTGTGGATGCTGAGCCGGATGCCCGAGACGCTGCTGCCGGAAAACCGGCTTCGGATGAGCGCGAAAACCATCTTCGGCGCGGTCGGCACGATCGTCCGCACGCGCAGTTCCATCGGCTATATGCTGGCGAGCGGCGTGGTGATGGGCGGGCTGATCGGCTTTATCCTGTCGGTGCAGCAGATTTTCTTCGATATTTTCGACGCGCAGAAATATTTTCCCATCGCCTTCGCCTGCATCGCGGGCAGCATGGGCATCGGCAGCCTGCTCAACAGCCGCCTCGTCTCCCGCTTCGGTGCGCGGCGGCTGAGCCAGACGGCGCTGCTGGTGCTGGTGGCGATCAACCTGATCCATGTGTCGGTGGTCCTGTCGGGGCATGAGACGATCGTCACCTTCATGGTCCTCCAGGCTGCGACCATGCTGACGGTCGCCTTCACCGCGTCCAATTTCAGCGCGATCTCGATGGAGCCCTTCGCCAAGGGGGCGGGCGTCGCTTCCTCCTTCCAGTCGTTCCTGACCACCGCGGTGTCGAGCGCGCTCGGCAGCATGGTCGGCCGGGCCTTTGACGGGACGACCATGCCGCTGACGCTGGGGCTGGCGAGCTTCGGTGCGATCTCCTTCCTGATCGTGGTCTGGGCGGAGAAGGGGCGGCTGTTCACCCGGCCGCATCATGCGGCGCTGCGCGAATTCGAAGGCATGCATTAAAAAAAACGGGGCGGTGTGACCCGCCCCGTTTTGCGTTCGATCAGGCGTCCTGGCCGCCTGGCGTGTGGGCGCCCGGCAGGGGCGGAACCGGCTGCGGTGGAATGCCGACATCCTGCTCGTGGGTTTCGATCATTCCGCGCCCGACATGGCTCTTGCGATAGCCATAGAGGAAATAGAGCACGAGGCCGAAGCCGCCCCAGACCGGCAGCACCATCTGCGCGTCGACAGGCAGGTTGAGGAAGAGGAACACGCAACCGCAGGCCGCGACCGGGGCGATCACCCAGACCGCCGGGGTGCGGAACGGCCGCGCCCGGCCCGGTTCCCTGACGCGCAGCACCAGCACCGCGATCGACACCATGAAGAAGGCGAAGAGCGTGCCGGAGTTGGAGATGTCGGCCAACTGACCGACGGGCAGCAGCGCCGCGGCGATGGCGACGAAGACGCCGGTGAGCATGGTGACGATATGCGGCGTCTTGAACTTCGGGTGGATGCTGGCCAGCTTTTCGGGCAGCAGGCCGTCGCGCGCCATCACGAAGAAGATGCGGGTCTGGCCGAACAGCATCATCAGGATGACCGAGGGCAGGGCGAGGTTGGCCGCGAGGCCCAGCGCATTGCCCACGACCGTCCAGTTGATCTGGCGCAGCACATGGGCCAGCGCCTCATTGGAGCAGACCAGATCCTTGGCATGGGCGGCGGTGGCGCAGGCGGCGGCAAAGCCCTGCGATCCGGGCGCGACCACCGAACCGTCGGGACCCAGGACGGGCTGCGCGCCGATCGCGCCGACCGCGCCGGCGGCCACCAGCAGGTAGAAGACGGTGCAGAGCGCAAGGCTGCCGATCAGGCCGATGGGCACGTTGCGCTGGGGATTTTTGGTTTCCTCCGCCGCGGTCGACACTGCGTCGAAGCCGACATAGGCGAAGAAGATCGAAGCGGCGGCGCCGACAATGCCCATGCCGCTCGTGCCCTCCGGGCCGAACCAGCCATTGGGCGCGAAGGGCGAGAAATTGCCGGTCTTGAGCGCCGGCAGCGTCAGGATGATGAAGGCGGTGAGCGCCGTCACCTTGATCGCGACCAGCACCGCGTTGACGCGGGCGCTTTCGGTGGTGCCGATGACCAGCAGCGCGGTGACGGCCAGCGCGACGACGATGGCGGGAACATTGATGACGCCATGGGCGAAATCGGCGTGGGGGATCAGGCCATGCATCGTCCAGACCGGACCGGCGGACAGGGCCTGTGGTAATTCAAGCCCGGTTATGCTTTTCAAAAGCCCCATGAAATAGCCGGACCACCCGACCGACACGGCGCTGGCGGCGACCGCATATTCCAGGATCAGCGCCCAGCCGACCATCCAGGCCAGCAATTCGCCGACCACCGCATAGGTATAGGTATAGGCGGACCCCGAAACCGGCACCATCGATGCGATTTCCGAATAGCAGAGCGCGGCGAAGGCGCAGACCGCGCCCGCGATCACGAAGCTCCACATCATGCCCGGCCCGGCCTTTTGCGCGGCGGCGGCGGTCAAAACGAAAATGCCGGTGCCGATGATGGCACCGACACCCAATAATGTCAGTTGGATCGGCCCCAATGTCCGGACGAGCGATTTCTTCTCGGCCGTGGCCAATATGGCATCCAAAGGCTTTATGCGCCCGAAAATCATGATGGAGCCCTTTATCTTCGATGTCTTTTGCCCGGGCGACCGTTGCGGCCACTCCCCTTTTGTGATGAAGCGGAGACTATCGCCTAATCTGGCGCGCGCAAGTATGTTGCGCATTTGAGACATGGATCCATAACGCTTTCCAAGCCGGTCCCTAAAGGAGTGACGGATGATCGAACTGCTGCGGACGCCGGCCCTGAGCGATGTAAAACATGGCTTTGCCGGGCGGCGCGGAGGTGTTTCGACGGGTGTTCATGCCGGGCTGAATGTCGGCCTGGGTTCGGCCGATGAACGGGAAGCGGTCTTGCGCAACCGCGATCTGGTGCGCGACGCTCTGCTGCCCGGCGCGACTCTGGTGACGGTGCATCAGGTGCATTCGCCCGACGTCGTGACCGTCGCCGCGCCGATTCCCGAGACCGACCGGCCCGCCGCCGACGCCATGGTGACGGATCGTCCGGGGCTGATCTTGGGCATATTGACGGCCGATTGCGTGCCGGTGCTGTTCGCCGATGCGCGGGCGGGCATTGTCGGGGCCGCTCATGCCGGGTGGAAGGGCGCCATCGGCGGCGTCACCGACCGCACGATTGACGCCATGGAGGCGTTGGGCGCCGACCGCAGCCGGATCGCCACCGCCATCGGCCCGTGCATCGGCCGCTCCTCTTATGAAGTGACGCTGGATTTCGTCGCCCGCTTCACGGCGGAAGATGGAGAAAATGACCGCTTCTTCACCGCGGGGCGAGAAGGCCATTGCCAGTTCGACATCGCCGCTTATGTCGCGGCCCGGTTGGCCGGGGCGGGCATCGGGCGGATCGAAATGCTGGATGAGGACACGTACAGCCAGCCTGATCGCTTTTACAGCTACCGGCGCTCATGCCATCGCAGCGAGCCGGATTATGGCCGGCAAATCTCGATGATCGTGCTCTAGGGTGTGTGGGGATTGAGTTCAGGGTGAGGCGAAAATGGTGGCGTTCGAGAACCGGCGCGCAGCGTACTTAAAGTACGTGAGCACCGGAAGCGCAGAAAGCCGCCATTTGCAGCCCGCCATGGGCTAAATCCCTACACGCCCCAAGATATTAGCTCCCGCCCAGCACGTTGATCGTGAAAGCGAGGATGCCGAGGTTGAAGACGAAGGCCGCCAGGCAATGGAACACCACCGTCTGCCGCACCGCCGTTGACGTCACGGCTGTGTCGGAGGTTTGAAAGGTCATGCCCAGGGTGAAGGCGAAATAGACGAAATCCCAATAGCCCGGCTCATCCGTTTCGGGAAAATCCAGTCCGCCGCTGTCCCCGCCCCCCTCGTTCGCCAGATAGAAGATATGGGCATAATGCATGGCATAGACGAGGTTGGAGAACAGCCAGGCCAGGGCTAGCGTCGCCAGCAACAGGGCGATCGAAGCCGCGCCAGGCCCGCCGTGCTGGCTGACCGCCACGCCGACAGCGACCAGGATCACCAGAGATACAATCCCGGTCAGCAGCAACATCAATTGCCGGTTGGCGTCATTGTCCGCCGCCTTGCGCCGCATCGAATCCGGGTCGGAATCCAGCAGCGGCCAGGCCGACAGCAAAAAGGCCAGCGCTGCTATGTCGAACCCCGCCATCACCGCCTCATGCCAGGGCAGCAACAGGGCAAAGGGCGCCATGCTGGCCAGCAACGCCAGGAACATGGCGTAGCGCCAGGGGAAGATTTGCGGGCGGCTCATCCTGTGCATAGAAAAGGCAAAATCGGCTTTTCACAAGGCATTTCCCATCTCCTTCGACCGATGAGGCCAAAGGGCATCGCTTTTGACTGGCGCCCCCGGAACAAGCCCCCTAAAGAACAGACCATGACCAAAGGGCGTGGGGCATGATCGCGAAACTGAAAGGGCGGCTGGACAGCACGGGGCTGGACCATGCCATCATCGATGTCGGCGGGGTCGGCTATCTGGTCGGCGCCTCGTCCCGCACCCTGGCGGCGCTGGGGCCTGTGGGGGAGGCGGTGACGGTCCACACCGAAATGCTGGTGTCGGACGATGCGATCCGGCTGGTCGGTTTCTCGCGGGCGGAGGAGAGGGACTGGTTCCGCCTGCTGACCGGCGTGCAGGGCGTGGGATCGCGCGTGGCGCTGGCCATTCTCTCCGCGCTGGAACCGGCGGAACTGCATCGCGCGGTTGCGACCGGCGACAAGGCGATGGTGGCGCGCGCCAATGGCGTCGGCCCGAAACTCGCCCAGCGCATCGTCAATGAACTGAAGGACAAGATCGGCGCTGTACCCACGTCCGCCGGCGCGGTCGGCATTGGGCTGACGGCGGTCCCCAGCGGCGGCTTTAGCGCCGATGCCCTGTCGGCGCTCCAGAATCTCGGCTTCAGGCCTGCCGAAGCCAGTTCGGCCGTGGCCGCCGCCGAAGAGGAACTGGGTGACGGCGCATCGCTGGATGCCCTTGTCCGTCTCGCCCTGCGGAAAGCCGCCAAGTGAGCGAGGACCGCCTGATTGCGTCCACCCGCCGGGTCGAGGATGCCGACGCCGCGCTGCGCCCCAAGTCGCTGGCTGAATTTGTCGGTCAGCAGGCGGCGCGCGAAAATCTGCGCATCTTCATTGAGGCCGCCAAGGGGCGCGGCGAGGCGCTGGACCATGTCCTTTTCTTCGGCCCTCCCGGCCTCGGCAAGACGACACTGGCCCAGATCGTCGCCCGCGAAATGGGCGTGGGGTTCCGTGCCACTTCCGGCCCGGTGATCGCCAAGTCGGGCGATCTGGCCGCCCTGCTCACCAATCTGGATGAAGGCGACGTGCTCTTCGTCGATGAGATTCATCGCCTGAATCCCGCTGTCGAGGAAGTGCTCTATCCCGCCATGGAGGACCGCGCGCTCGACCTGATGATCGGCGAGGGGCCTTCCGCCCGGTCGGTGCGCATCGACCTGCCGCCCTTCACCCTGGTCGGCGCGACCACGCGGCAGGGCCTGCTGACCACGCCGTTGCGCGACCGCTTCGGCATTCCGGTGCGGTTGCAATTCTACACCGTCGAGGAACTGGAACTGGTCGTCCGCCGCGCCGCGCGGCTGCTCGACCTTGCCATCACCTCCGACGGCGCCATTGAAATCGCCCGGCGGTCGCGCGGCACGCCGCGCATCTCCGGCCGCCTGCTGCGGCGGGTGCGTGATTTCGCCAATGTCGCGGGCGCGCCGGCGGTCGACGCCAAGGTGGCGGACGCCGCGCTCACCCGGCTGGAGGTCGACCATCTCGGCCTCGACCTGATGGACCGGCGTTACCTCATGATGATCGCGGATATTTATCGCGGCGGGCCGGTGGGGGTCGAAACGCTGGCGGCGGGCCTGTCCGAAGCCCGCGACACGATCGAGGAAGTGATCGAACCCTATCTCATCCAGCTCGGCCTGATCGCCCGCACCGCGCGGGGCCGTTGCCTCAATGGACCGGGCTGGAAGCATCTTGGCCTCAACCCGCCGTCCAATGTCCAGGACGGGCTGTTCGACTAAGGCAAATCTCGGCAAAACCCCGAAAAACCGTGGCCGTTACGGCATGGCCCGGCTATAGGCTGCCGGGCAGGCGATACAGACCCGCCACAAGTGAGGAGATGCCGTTTTGAGGGCGATTGAGCGTTTTCCCAATCTGGTGACCATGTTCTTCGCCCGTGCCAAGGCGATGGGCGACACGCCCTTCCTGTGGCGCAAGACGGCGGGCCAGTGGCAGTCGCTGAGCTGGACCGAAGTGGCCCTTGAAGTCGCCTCGCTCGCCAGCGCGCTCCAGGCGCAGGGATTGAAGCCCGGCGATCCGGTGATGCTGGTCAGCGAAAACCGGCCGGAATTCTGCATCGCGGACCTCGCCATCATGGCGGCGGGCTGCGTCACGGTGCCGACCTACACCACCAACACCACCCGCGATCACCAGCATATCCTGACCGACAGCGGCGCCCGCGCGGTCATCGTTTCCACCGCCAAGCTGGCGCAGACCCTGATGCCCGCGGTGCTGCGGTCGCAGGCGAGCTTCGTGATCGGCATGGAGCCCTTGCGCGGCACGCAGGGCCATATCGCCTGCCATGTATGGAGCGACCTGATCGCCCATTATCCCACTGACATCGACGCCTGCGCCGCCGGCCAGACGGCCCGGCGCGACGATCTGGCCTGCATCATCTACACCAGCGGCACCGGCGGCGCGCCGCGCGGGGTGATGCAGCACCATGGTTCCATCCTCTGCAATATCGAGGGGGCGGGCCGGCTGCTTGAGCAGGATTTCGGCTGGGACGAGGAAGTGTTCCTGTCCTTCCTGCCCCTGTCCCATGCCTATGAACATAGTGGCGGCCAGTTCATGCCGATCATGCTGGCAGCGCAAATCTATTATGCGGAGGGGCTGGAAAAGCTCGCCAGCAATATCGAGGAAACCCGGCCGACGATCATGGTCGTGGTCCCCCGCCTGTTCGAAGTGCTGCGCACCCGCATCATCAAGTCGATCGAGAAACAGGGCAAATTCCCGACCTGGCTGCTGGGCCAGTCGATGCGCATCGCTGCGAAGGAACAGGACGGGCGCAAATCCCTGCTCGACCTGCCGATGAAGGCGCTGCTGGCGCGGACGCTGAAGCCCAAGATCGCGGCGCGCTTCGGCGGGCGGATGAAGGCGCTGGTGTCGGGCGGCGCGCCGCTCAATCCCGACGTCGGCCTGTTCTTCGATGCGATGGGGCTGACCCTGCTTCAGGGCTATGGCCAGACCGAGGCCGGGCCGGTGATCAGTTGCAACCGCCCGCGCGCCGGCATTGCGATGGACACGGTCGGTCCGCCGCTCGACGGCGTGGAGGTCCGCATTGCCGAGGATGGCGAGATCCTCGTGCGCGGGGAATTGGTGATGCACGGCTATTGGCGCAATCCGGCGGAAACGGAGAAGGCGCTGCAAGACGGCTGGCTGCACACCGGCGACATTGGCGAGATCGATGACAGGGGCCGCATCCGCATCACCGACCGCAAGAAGGACCTGATCGTCAACGACAAGGGCGACAATGTCTCGCCCCAGAAGGTGGAGGGGATGCTGACGCTCCAGCCGGAGATCGGTCAGGCGATGGTCTATGGCGACCGCCGTCCTCATCTGGTCGGGCTGCTGGTGCCCGATGCCGAATGGACGCGGGAATGGGCGGAGGCGCAGGGGCGGCCGGTCGAGGGGATCGAAGCCGATTCCGCCTATCAGGCGGCGCTCCGCGCGGCGGTCGACCGGGTGAATGACGATCTCTCGGTGATCGAGCGGGTGCGGCGCTTCGCGCTGGCCGACGATCCTTTCACCATCGACAATAGCGAGATGACGCCGTCGATGAAGATTCGCCGCCACGTCATCCGCGCCCGTTATCAGGATCGCCTGGACGCGCTGTACAAGGGCTAATCGCGGCTATTTCCCCGGCGTGCGATAGGGTGTGAAGTCGCCCAGCGCGCAACTGCCCGTCACCATGCCGCTCGGCAGGTCGGCGCTGGTCGCGATGTCGCCCCGGCAATATTGCGAGCCCCAGCTCTTGATGATCAGCGTGTCGCCGCGCGTCAGGCCGGGACAGCTTCCGATCAGGTCGTTGCGGTACACCAGCCGTCCGTTGACCCGGTAGAGCAGGACGCTGCCGCTGATCGCGGTCAGAGTCGCCTGGGACGGGCGGCTGACGCAGCTCGTCTTTTCGCCCGCGACCTTGCCGGCCAGCGCCCTTTCCAGCTCGCCGGTCTGCTTTTCGGTCAGCCGGGGCGGTTCATAGCTGCCCGAACATCCCGCGATCAGCAGCGGCGCCAGAACTATCCATGGACGCATGACCTCTCTCCTCATTCGTCCCCGCTGATAAGACGGCCACAGGCCGCGCGGTCCGTCATGCGGCATCCTTGGCCGCCCGCCGCTCGGCCAGTTGGGCGACGTCCCGCGCGCGCATGAAGATATTGGTCGCCCGCTCCAACCCGATGCTGGTCGGGACGGTCGGCTCGCCGCGCGCGCGCGCCGCGTCGACCTGCGCCATGCGGCTGCGCAGTGCTGCATTGTCCGGCTCCACGGTCAGCGCGAAGCGGCCATTGGATTGCGTATATTCATGCGCGCAATAGACCGCCGTATCGTCCGGCAGCGCGGCAAGGCGCTGCATATTGGCGAACATCTGCGCGGGCGTCCCTTCGAACAGCCGGCCGCACCCCATGGCGAACAGCGTGTCGCCCACGAACAGGATGCGATCCTGCGCCAGATGATAGGCGATGTGCCCGGCGGTATGCGCGGGCACTTCCAGCACCACGGCCGCATGATCGCCGATCCTGACCCTGTCGCCCTCCGCCACCGTCCGGTCGAGCGTGCCGATCTTCTCCGCCTCCGCCGCGGGGCCGGTGATGGCACAGCCTGTCGCCGCCTTGATCGCGGCATTGCCGCCGACATGATCGCCATGCCAATGGGTGTTCCAGATCTGGCTGATCGTCCAGCCCCGCGCCGCCGCCGCCTCCAGCACCGGATCGGCGACGGCGGGATCGACAGCGACCGTCTCGCCGCTCGCCCCGTCGTGCAGCAGCCAGACATAATTGTCGTTGAGGACGGGGATGCGGACCACCTCCAGCATGGCGCTCACCAGACGCCGACATTGGGCATGGACGCCCAGGGTTCGGCGGGGTCCAGCCGCCCATCCTGCAACAGTTCGATGGAGATATTGTCGGGCGTCCGGATGAAGGCCATGTGCCCGTCGCGCGGCGGGCGGTTGATGGTCACACCCGCATCCATCAGCCGCTGGCAGCTTTCGTAGATATTCTCGACCTGATAGGCGATATGACCGAAATTGCGCCCGCCATCATAGGTTTCGGCTGGGCCGCCATCGGCGGGGGGCCAGTTGTAGGTCAGTTCGACCTGCGCATCCTCGTCCCCCGGCGCGGCCAGATAGACCAGCGTGAAGCGCCCCTGTTCGCTGTCGAAACGCTTTACCTCTTTCACGCCCAGAAGCTCAAAAAAGGCGATCGTCTTGTCGACATCCGCGACGCGGATCATCGTGTGCAGATATTTGGGCAATTCTCCACTCCATTCGTCGCCATAAAGCAACGGTTCATCTCATCCATGGCAGGAACCTTTCCAAGATAAGATGCGTTGGCTCCGGAAGGAAGGGGACTGCCATGGCTTTGGCCGATCGTGACAAAATCCTGCTGGCTTGCGCGGGCCTGCTGGCGGTCGGGATACTCGGCGGCGGCTATCTGCTGGGGGACGGACTGAAACGCGCCAAGGCGGCCGACCGATCCGTGACCGTGCGCGGCCTTGCCGAAAAGGATGTGACCGCCGACCTCGCCACCTGGTCGATCAGCTATTCCGCCACGGGTTTCGACCTGCCCGCCGTCCGCGCCCAGATCGACGATAATACGAAGGAATTGCGCGCCTATTTCGCCGGTCTGGGATTCGGGCCCGACGCGCTGACCGCGACCGGGGCGGGGGTCAATCAATATATCAACAATGGCGTCAACACGATCACCATCACCCAGCGCATGCTGCTGCGCACCACCGACATCGCCCGCGCCCAGCGCGCGGTCGCGCAGCAATTCGACCTCGTCCGGCGCGGCGTCACGCTGCAGGAGGGATCGGGCATGCGCTACAGCTTCACCAAACTCAATGATGTGAAGCCGCCGATGGTCGCCTCCGCCACCAAAGACGCCCGCGCTGCCGCCGAACAGTTCGCCCGCGACAGCGGCGCCAGCGTCGGCGGCATCAAGAGTGCAACCCAGGGCTATTTCTCGATCGAACCGCGCGACGGAGAAGCCGATGGCGCCAGCGACACGCCCTACAAAAAGGTCCGCGTCGTCACGACCGTCGACTTTTACCTCAATTAAGCCTGATCGATGAAATAATAAGCAGCCTAATGATGGTCATGTCCTTCGGACAGAGCCTCCAGCACGTCGTCGAGCCGCGCCGGATCGCCCAGCGCGATCACCCGCCCGTCGCTGTCCGCCGTGATCGGTTCGCCCGTCCAGTCGCACATGCGCCCGCCCGCGCCCTCGACCACTGGCACCAGCGCGGCGAGATCGTGCAGCTTCAACCCCGCCTCGACCACGATATCCACATGGCCTGACGCCACGAGTGCGTAATTATAGCAGTCGCCGCCCCACACCGTATCGCGGCACTGACCGGCCAGCCGGGAGAAATGCTCACCGGTGCAGCCGGGGAAGAGCTGGGGCGCGGTCGACGCCAGAATAGCCTCGTCCAGATCGCGGCAGGCCCGTGTCGTCACCGGCTTGCCGTTGAAGGTCGTCGGCTGCCCCATCATCCCGGCCCAGCGTTCCTTGGCAATCGGTTGGTCGATGATCCCGACCGTCGGCCAGCCCGCCTGCGTCAGCGCGATCAGCGTTCCGAAAATCGGCCGCCCGGCGATGAAGCTGCGGGTGCCATCAATGGGGTCGAGGATCCACACCCGCTCGGCATCCTCGCGGGTCGCGCCATATTCCTCGCCGATAATGCCATCCTGCGGTCGTTCCTTTTCCAATATCGCCCGGATCGCCGCTTCCGCTGCGCGGTCGGCTTCGGTCACGGGCGACTTGTCGGATTTGAATTCCATGTCGTAGCGGGCACGGAAGAAGGGGCGGATCGCCGCGCCGGCGGCATCGGCTAGGCGGTTGGCAAGGGCCAGATCGTCGCGGGTCGTCATAATCTACCCGCCTAGCGGTAAAGCGGGGATCGCGCTAGGCTGCGCCATCCCGATTCCGCGATCCCACAAGGAGGGACCCGATGCCCGGCTCACCCGTCATCCCCGGCCTGCGTTATGTCGATGCGCCTGCCGCCATCCGATTTCTCTGCGACGCTTTCGGTTTTGAAGTGCATGCTTCCTATGAGGATGAGGCGGACCCCCATATCGTTCATCACGCGCAACTGGTGCTGGGTGAGGGCATGGTGATGCTCGGCAGCCGTCGCGACGGGGAGGGGGAATCGCTTTACACCTGGGCCACGCCACGCGAACTGGGCGGGGTCACGACCTGCATCTATGTCGTGGTGCCCGATGTCGACGCCCATTGCCTGCACGCCCGCAATGAGGGCGCGGTCGTGGTCAATGAGCCGCATGACAATATCGGCTATCCCGGTCGCGGTTATGACGCGCTCGACCCGGAGGGCAATGTCTGGAGCTTCGGCACCTACGACCCCTGGAAAGTTTAAGTTTCGGCAACGCCCGCCGTCTATTCTCCCTGGAAATCGCGGGAGTTACACATGGCACTGGTCGGCTGGATACTGAGTTTCATGGCGCTGTTCGCGGCCCTGGCGCTGCGGCAGGACATGCCGGTCGGCGGTTCCGCGATGCTGTCCAACCTGCTGATCCTGTTCGCGCTGCTGAGTTGCCCGATGATCTGGCGCGAAAAACCGCTGGGTGTTTCGCGCGGCCAGCGAATCATGGTCGCCCTGATTCTCGTGCTCTGCGCGCCTCTGATCCTGCTGCCCGCCGCCTGATCGCCCGCCTGTGACCGAAAGTCGCGCCGCGCGACTTCGGTCCGGAAGGCCCGTTTTTACGCCACTTCCAAAAAAAACGCTGCCAGTGATGTCACCGGCAGCGTTTCTTGAAAACTATGGTCGGCTCGCCTCAGTCGAACAGGCTCGACACCGAGCTTTCGTCCGCGATGCGCTTGATCGCTTCGCCCAGCAGCGGCGCGATGGGGAGATGACGGATGCTCTTCGCGCCGTTCACCGCATCGGTGCCCTGGATCGAGTCGGTGATGACCAGCTCGCGCAGTTCCGACGCCTCGACGCGCGCGACCGCGCCGCCTGACAGCACGCCATGGCTGACATAGGCGACGACGTCCTCGGCGCCTGCCGCCTTCAGCGCGGCGGCGGCGTTGCAGAGCGTGCCCGCCGAATCGACGATATCGTCGATCAGCACGCAGAACCGGCCCTTCACATCGCCGATGATGTTCATGACTTCCGATTCGCCGGCGCGCTCACGCCGCTTATCGACGATGGCGAGCGGGGCGTTGTCCAGCCGCTTGGCCAGCGCCCGGGCGCGCACCACGCCGCCGACGTCGGGCGACACCACCATGATGTTCTTGTCGCCGAAGCGGGCCTGAATATCCGCCGACATCACCGGCGCCCCGAACAGATTGTCGGTCGGAATGTCGAAGAAGCCCTGGATCTGCCCGGCGTGCAGATCGACCGACAGGACGCGGTCGGCGCCCGCCGTGGTGATCAGGTTCGCGACCAGCTTGGCCGAGATCGGGGTGCGGGGGCCGGGCTTCCGGTCCTGTCGGGCATAGCCGAAATAAGGGACGACCGCTGTGATTCGCTTGGCCGATGCGCGCTTCAGCGCATCGATCATGATCAGCAGCTCCATCAGATTGTCGTTCGTCGGATAGCTGGTCGATTGCAGCACGAACACGTCTTCACCGCGGACATTCTCATGGATTTCCACGAAAACTTCCTCATCCGCGAAGCGACGGACGCTGGCGTCGGTCAGGGGGATTTCGATATAGTCGGCGATGGCGGCCGCAAGCGGCTTGTTGGAATTGCCGGTCATGAGTTTCATGGCCAAAACCCCCGTGACGAATTGATGACGATGCGAGAACGCGGCCCCTTTAGCGACGCAACCCTTCGCTGAAAAGGCGCTTTTGCGCCTTGGGACAAAATCGACCGACGCATTTTCGGAACGGCTGTGAAAAGGGTCTCCGGTTTGAAAATGCGGCAACAGATAATAGAGCATTTTGGCTCGCAGCCAAAATGCTCTAGGGGCGCAGCTTATGACCGACAAACTCGTGATAGCCCTTGCCCAGATGACGCAGAGCGTGGGCGATCTTCAGGCCAATGCCGACGCGATGCTGGAATGGCGCGCGCGGGCCGTGGATGCCGACCTTATCGTCTATCCCGAATTGCAGCTGATCGGCTATCCGCCCGAGGATCTGGTGCTGAAGCCCGCGCTGGTCGACCGCGCCAATCACGAACTGGACCGTCTGGCCCAGGCCACGGCGGACGGCGGCCCGGCGATGCTGGTCGGCACGGTCGTCGCGTCGCAGGGCGTTCTCTTCAACGTCGTCGCCCTGCTGGAAGACGGCGCCGTCACCGCGATCCGCCAGAAGCGCGAACTGCCCAATTACGGCACCTTCGACGAAAAACGCCTGTTCGCTCCCGGACCGCTGCCCGCGCCCATCGATTTCCGGGGCGTGAAGATCGGCGTCCCGATCTGCGAGGATATCTGGTTCCCGTTCGTCACCGCGCATCTGCGGGCGGAAGGCGCGGAAATCCTCATCAGCCCCAATGGCAGCCCGTTCGAGGTCGACAAGGACGACCGCCGCATCAACGCCGTCGCCGGCACCCGCGTTCGCGAAACCGGCCTGCCGCTCATCTATCTGAACCGCGTCGGCGGGCAGGATGAACTGGTGTTCGACGGCGCCTCCTTCGTGATGAACCCCGACCTCAGCATCGCCCAGCAGCTCCCCGACTGGGAAGAATCGCTGGTGCTGACGAGTTGGGAGAAATGGGACGGCCAGTGGGTCTGCCTGCCCGGCGAGCGCCACGAACTCGATCCGCGCCCGGCCGACATCTACAATGCCATGGTGCTGGGCCTGCGCGATTATGTGAACAAGAACCGCTTCCCCGGCGTAGTGCTGGGCCTGTCGGGCGGCATCGATTCCGCCCTGTCCGCCGCCGTCGCCGTCGATGCGCTGGGCGCCGACCGCGTCTGGTGCGTGATGATGCCTTCGCGCTTCACCAGTCACGAGAGTCTGGACGATGCCGTCGAATGTGCCCGCCTGCTCGGCGTCCGCTACGACACCATCCCCATCGAACCGGCGGTTGAGGCTTTCGATTCCATGCTGGGGGAGGTTTTCATCGGCCGTCAGCGCGATCTCACCGAAGAAAATATCCAGTCGCGCATCCGGGGCGTGACGCTGATGGGCCTTTCCAACAAATTCGGCCATATGCTGCTCACCACCGGCAACAAGAGCGAGATGTCGGTGGGCTACGCCACCATCTACGGTGACATGGCGGGCGGCTATTCGGTGCTGAAGGACGCCTATAAAACGACGGTGTTCGACCTCTGCCGCTGGCGGAACGAGAATGTTCCGTCGCTGGGCGAGGCATTCGGCCCCAGAGGCCCGGTCATGCCCGAACGCGTCATCACCAAGCCGCCGAGCGCCGAACTGCGCGACAATCAGAAGGATGAGGACAGCCTGCCCCCCTATGAGGTGCTGGACCCCATCCTCTACGGCCTGGTGGAAGAGGAGCTTTCGGTCGAGCAACTGGTCGCCCGCGGTTTCGACAAGGACACCGTCGCCCGCATCGAGCGCCTGCTCTACATCGCCGAATATAAGCGCCGCCAGTCGCCTCCGGGCGTGAAACTCGGCATCCGCAATTTCGGTCGCGACCGCCGCTATCCGATCACCAACGCCTTCCGCACGTTGTAAGCCCCATGACCGTCATCACCCGCTTCGCCCCGTCGCCGACCGGCCACCTGCATGTCGGCAATATCCGCGCCGCGCTCCACAACTGGCTGTGGGCGAGGAAGAGCGGCGGCCAGTTCCTGCTGCGCCTCGACGATACCGACCTCGAACGTTCGCGACCCGAATATGCGGAGGCGATCAAGGCCGACCTGCAATGGCTGGGCCTCCCATGGGACGGGGAGGAGAAGCAGTCCGATCGCTTCGCCCTCTACGAAACGCGGTTCGAAGCCCTCAAAGCCTCGGGCCATGTCTATCCCGCCTATGAAACGGCGCAGGAACTCGACCTCCGCCGCAAGGTCCTGTTGGGGAGGGGCCTCCCCCCGGTCTACGACCGCGCCGCCCTGTCCCTGACCCCGGACCAGATCGCCGCCTATGAGTCGGAAGGCCGCCGGCCCCATTGGCGCTTCAAGCTCGATCACGACCAGCCCATCGCCTGGACCGACCTTATCCGCGGCGAGCAGCGCTTCGACCCGAAGCTGCTCTCCGACCCGGTGATCCGACGCGCGGATGGAAGCTGGCTCTACATGCTCCCCTCGGTGATCGACGACATCGCCATGGGCGTCACCCATGTCCTGCGCGGGGAGGATCATGTGTCCAATACCGCGACCCAGATTCAGATGTTCACCGCGCTCGGCGCGAATCTACCCGCTTTCGCTCACGAAGCCCTGCTGACCGGCAGCGAAGGCAAGCTTTCCAAGCGTCTCGGCTCCCTCGGCGTCGCCCATTTCCGCGAAATCGGCCTTGAACCCGCCGCCATCGCCTCGCTGCTCGCCCGCCTTGGCAGTTCCATGCCCATCGAACCGTTCGCGGATAGGCAGCCGCTGATCGACAGCTTCGACTTTGCCCATTTCGGCCGTGCCCCCGCGCGCTTCGATGAGGCGGAACTGGCGACCCTCAACCAGAAGATCGTCCACCTCCTCCCGTACAGCGCGGTGTCCGACCGCCTGCCCGAAGCCATGGACGAAGCCGCCTGGGACGCCATCCGCCCCAATCTGGAAACCGTCGCGGGCGCAGAAGAATGGTGGCAAATCGTCACCGGCCCGATCGACGCCCCCGCTCCGGCGGAAGAGGACCGCGACTTTCTCGTCCGCGCCCACGACCTTTTGTCGGAAGCGGATTTCGACCCCGCCATCTGGCGTACCCTCACGGAAGCGCTGAAGGCGCAAACCGGCCGCAAGGGCAGGGCGCTGTTCCTGCCCCTGCGCCGCGCGCTGACCGGCATGGATCACGGCCCCGACATGGGCCAGATGCTTCCCTTGATCGGAAAAGAGGAAGCGTTGAAGCGCCTCAGCGCCGGATAGCGTCCAGCGCCTTGCCCACCGCCAATATCCCCTCCGGCGATGCGGCAAAGCCCATATGGGTGCAATCGACCTCAATCGCCCGGTCGCGCTCCCCCGCGCGCCCCTTGGCGCATTGCGGCAGGATCACGCCGTCGCGCTGCGACCACAGGGCGACGGTCGGCACCGGCGGCTTTTCTTCGCGATGGCACGTGAAGGGCGGCCGATCCACCGGAAAACCGGAAATCAGCTGATAGAGCCGCCAGGCATGATTGGCGCGAGGATCGCCGGAAAAGGGCGTGCCCATCGTCACCACCCCGCCGACCTTCTCCGTCGCGAATTTGGCATATTCCCGCGCGAACAGCCCACCCAGGCTCCAGCCCACCAATGTTACCGGAGCACCGGTCTTGCGGCGAATGGCGTCCACCCGCCGGTCGATCTGCTCCAGGCTGTCGGGCTTCGGCCCGAAATTGCGCCCCATGCCCCAGCCAAAGGCATCATAGCCCGCCGCGGTCAGCACCGCGCGCAAGGGCTCCATGCGCTGCTCGGAGGCCATCAGGCCCGGGATCAGCAAGACCGGCCGCCCGTCACCCCTGATCGCCTTTGCGAGGGCAGGCGCCTGCGCCCGCGTCCGCACCAGGTCGAACGGTACCGATGCATTGCCCAGCAGATGCTGGAGCGACGGCCGCTCGGCCGCGCGTGGACCGCTGGCTAAACGGCCTTTCCAGAAGCTGGCAATGGCGTCGGCATAAGGCGGCACGAAAATGTCTTTCCTCTTTCCAGATGGAAAAATGACATTCTCATGACAGCGGTTGCCAAGTCCATGGACATTCATCCATCAGAGCCAACGGTTCGTCGTTTGTGACAGGGGTTCAGGGCGCCAGAGGCGACGTCTGCGCCATGCCGCCGCCATCGGCCGCGCGGACCGGGCGCGGTTCCAGGATCGCTGCCGTTTCGATGAGGTCGAGCGCCCGTCGCGCCTCCAGATAGCGCCGCGCATATTGCATCCAGCGGTCCGCCGCCGCCCGTCCCGGCATCTGCTCCACCTCCGCCAGCGCCGCGCCGACCCGCGATCCGTCAATATAGCGGAGCGCCCGATCCAGCGCCGCCTGCGGCCGGGGGGAGGGGGTGGACGCCTTGTGAATGGTGATGATCTCGCGCGCCTCATGCTCCAGCGCATCCCACCAGCTGGCGTCGGCGGGCGGCACCGTCACCCGGTCGGCCACCGCCGTCAGCCCCGCGCGCAGATCGGCCAGCGTCACCGGCTCGCGCGCGGCATTGATGATCGTCGCCACGGCGCGCGGCTGCGCCTGACCGAAGCGCAGCCGCAACTGCCCCTCGATATAGCCAAGCGGCACCCCGCTATCGAGCGCCCGGCGCGCCGCGAAAGCCACCAGCAAGCCCTCGGCCCGCGCCGCATTGCCTGACGCGGCCTGCGCCTCCACGGTGATGCGGTTGAGCCGTTCTTCCAGCTGCACCACCCGCGCATCCAGCATTTGCGCGGCATCGGCGGTCAGCGGCCGCATTGCGGTCCCCGGTCGCATGCCGTTCAGCAGCGGGTCGGTCATCGCCGCCTGCCGCTGCGGCGCGTTCCAGCGCTGGATACGGGGCAGCGCCAGCACGGTGATGACGACGCCGACCGCAAAGGCGAGCAGCACCAGCACGACCATCAGCCAGAGGCCCCGCCGACGCGCGGGTGCCGGTGTCGCCATGCCGTTCGCCGCGCCGTCCGTGTCGGTTATCAAGGGCCTGTCATCCATCGTGGGCGACTCATTCGCATAATCGGACGGCAAGAGCCAGCATCCTCTCATCGTCGGGCTTGTCGGGCGCCTGGGCGCTGGCCCAGCCGGGGCCGCAGGCGGCCAGCGCGGTGGGACTGATTGCGATCAGATGCAGACTTGCGCGCTGCTCCAGACCCACAAGCTGCGCCAGCACTTCCCCGGCGCGGGGCGAGTGTATCAACAGGACGCTGCCTGCCTCCAGTCGTTCCGCCAACCCGTTATCGGCGGCGCGCACCATCTCATAAACGGCGATCCGCTCGATCCGCAGCGGCCCTGCATCGATCGACGCAACCGTTCGCCCGCCAAGATGCAGCACGGTGCCATGTCCGTCCGCCGCTATCCGCCGGGCAATTGCCGTCCCGTCGCTGTCCCCAGCCACGACCTGCGCGAAGCCGGCCTCCCGCATGGCCTTTGCGGTGGCCCGCCCGACGGCATAAGCGGGCAGGCCCCGATAATCGGCCAGTCGCTCCCCGGCCAGCCGCGCGGCATGGGCGCTGGTCAGCAGCAGCGCGTCGTATCGGTCAGGGGCAGGGGCTTCCCAATGCAGCGCTTGCGGCGCGAACAGCGGGATGATTTGCGCCTCCAGCCCCAGTCGCGTCGCCCGGTCCGCCGTCTTGCCCGCGCCCGGCTCGGGCCGCAGGATGACAAGCGGCCTCACGCCTCGAACAGTATGCGTAGCGCCGGGCTTGCCCGCTCCAGCAGGCCGCGTCCCATGGCCTCGGCGGCGGCAACATCACCCCGCGCGATCCGCAACGCATCCCCGACCGTTTCCTGCCCGTCAGGACTGATGATCTCGGCACGCAGAAAAATCTGCCCATCCTCCAGCCGCGCCAGCGCAGCGATGGGCGAATGGCAGGTCCCGCCCAGCCCGACCAGCACGGCCCGCTCCGCCAGGACGCAATCATATGTGTCTGCGTCGTTGATCGACGCCAGCAATTCCAGCATCGCGGCATTGCCGCTCAACGTTTCGATGCCCACCGCGCCCTGCGACGGAGCGGGCAGCATGATCTCGACCGGAATGGCGACGCCCACATCTCCCTGACCCAGCCGGTCCAGCCCCGCCGCCGCGAGCAGCGTCGCGTGAACCTCTCCCGCCGCCAGCTTCGCCAGCCGCGTCGCGACATTGCCGCGAAACAGCACGGTCTCGGCATCCGGACGCACGCGCTTCACTTGTGCGGCGCGCCGGGGCGAACTGGTCCCTATCACCGGATTTTCCGGGAGAGCTTCGAAACTCGCCGCGCCAACCAGCCGATCCCGCACGTCGGCGCGCGGCAGCATGGCGGCGATCCGGATTTCGGCCGGACGGATCGTCTCCACATCCTTGGACGAATGGACCGCGAAATCGATCTCGCCGGCCAGCAACGCCCGGTCCAGCTCCTTGGTCCACAGCGCCTTGCCGCCGATCTCGGCCAGCGCCCGGTCCTGTATCCGGTCCCCGCTGGTCTGCACGGTGACGATCTCGATGGCGCTTTCGTCCCAGCCATGGCGGGCGCGCAGCGCCGCCATCGTCATATGCGCCTGCGCCAGCGCGAGAGGGGAAGCACGGGTGCCAAGGCGCAAAGGAGTGTGGGGGGGACGGGAAGGCTTTTGCATGATCCCGCTTGCTCTAATGGTCGCGGACATTAGATGGAAGCAGCAATGACGATCATCCTCGGCCTGGAATCAAGCTGCGACGAAACCGCGGCGGCGCTGGTGACGGCGGAGGGTCGGATATTGGCCCATCGCCTCGCCACGCAGGAGGAGGCGCACCGCCCCTATGGCGGCGTCGTCCCCGAAATCGCCGCCCGCGCCCATGTGGAGGCGCTTGCCCCCCTGATCGCGGCAGCGCTCAGGGACGCGGACCTGACCCTTAGCGACGTCGACGTGATCGCCGCCACTGCCGGTCCCGGCCTGATCGGCGGGGTGATGGTCGGCCTTGTCACCGGCAAGGCGCTGGCCCATGCGGCGAACAAGCCCCTGATCGCGGTCAACCATCTCGAAGGGCATGCCCTCTCGCCGCGCCTTGCAGACCCCAGTCTCAAATTCCCCTATCTGCTGCTGCTGGTGTCGGGCGGTCATTGCCAGCTTCTTCATGTGCGCGGCCCCGGCGACTATGCCCGCCTCGCCACCACCATCGACGATGCCAGCGGCGAAGCCTTCGACAAGACGGCCAAGCTGCTCGGTCTCGGCTATCCCGGCGGTCCGGCGGTCGAAAAGGCCGCGGCGCAGGGCAATCCCAAGGCTGTCCCCCTGCCGCGCCCGCTGGTCGGCACGGCGGAACCGCATTTCTCCTTCGCGGGTCTGAAAAGCGCCGTCATGCGTGCGGCCCAATCCGGCCAATATTCGACCGAGGACATCGCCGCCAGCTTCCAGCAAGCGGTGATCGACTGCCTGATCGATCGCACAGAGCGGCAACTGTCCCACCTCACCGACATCACCGCCCTGGTCGGCGCGGGGGGCGTCGCCGCCAACCAGTCGATCCGCGCCGCGCTCGAAGCGTTGGCTGCCCGGCACGACCTGCCCTTCGTCGCTCCGCCGCTGTGGCTGTGCACGGACAATGCGGCGATGATCGCCTGGGCAGGCGCGGAGCGCTATGCGGCGGGTCTGATCGACGATTTGACTGTACCGGCCCGCCCGCGCTGGCCGCTCGACCCGAGCGCGGAAAAGGCGCGTGGAGCAGGAGTGAAAGCATGAAGGCTGGCGTGATCGGAGCGGGGGCATGGGGTACCGCGCTGGCGCAAACCCTCGCGGCGGGCGGCCAGCATGTCCGCCTCTGGGCGCTGGAACCCGACGTGGTGGAGGCGGTCAATACGGACCGTCAAAATCCCCTGTACCTCCCCAATATCCCCTTGAGCGGCTCGATCGAAGCCACGGGCGCGATGGCCGCCATGGCCGACCGCGACCTGCTGCTGATCGTCAGCCCCGCCCAGCATCTCCGTTCTGTCGTCTCGCAGGCCCCGGCAGGCACCCCGCTCATCCTCTGCTCCAAGGGCATTGAAGCGGGCACTAGCCTGCTCATGTCCGAGGTCGCGGCGCAGGCGCAGCCGCATTCCCCCATCGCCGTCCTCTCCGGCCCGACCTTCGCCCATGAGGTGGCCAAGGGCCTCCCCACTGCCATCACGCTCGCCTGCGCCGATGCCGATCTCGCCGCGAAGATCGCCGCCCGCATCGCGCGCCCGGCCTTCCGCCCCTATCTTTCCGACGATGTGGTCGGTGCGGAGATTGGCGGCGCGGTGAAAAACGTCCTCGCCATCGCCTGCGGCGTTGCGGATGGCGCGGGCCTGGGCCTCAATGCCCGCGCCTCGCTCATCAGCCGGGGCTTCGCCGAAATGACCCGCTTCGGCCTGGCAAGAGGCGCCCGCGCCGAAACCCTTGGCGGGCTTTCGGGCCTGGGCGATCTCGTCCTCACCTGCTCCTCGACCAACAGCCGCAACTTCTCGCTGGGCAAGGGGCTGGGCGAAGGCCAATCGGCCAAGGCCCTCCTCGCCAACCGCCGAACCGTAGCGGAAGGGGCCTTTACCGCCCCCGTCCTGCGCGAAGCCGCCCGCGCCGCCAAGGTCGAAATGCCGGTGGTCGAAGCCGTCTGCGCCCTGCTCGAGGACGCTGCGCCCCTGGCGGATGTCATCGACGCGCTGCTCGCCCGACCGCTGCGCGCCGAATAAAAACTCGCGCTCTTTCCAGATATTGCTACAGTCCGGCTCCGTAAAAATGACGCCACAGCATTGATGCCACAGGGGGATCTTAATTCGTTGCCGGTTGAAGGGGCCTCTCCCGCGCAGCAGGATGATATTGCGGCGCTTGCCAAGGGTGGACGGACCAATGTGTTCGGCTTCCTGCTCCGCCTTGCCGCGCGCCTGCCCTTCCTGTTCATCGCCGGTCGCTGGTACGGCGCCGATGCGCTCGGCCGTTTCGCCTATGCGGTGCTGGTGGTGGAATTCATCGCCCAGCTCGCCACCCTCGGCCTGAAACGCGGCCTCGCCGGGGCGCTCGCCCAGACCGAACGTCCGCACAGCCATGTCGTGACCGACGCGATGGTGGTCACGCTGATCGCCTCCCTCATCGGCAGCGCGCTACTGGTCGCCTTCCCGCAGGCGATGTTCCCGAACAGCGGCATTAACGGCCTGGATCGCCTGCTCGCGCTGATCGTGATCGCGGTCGCCGGGTCCGATGTGGCGCTGGCCGCCTGCGCCTACCGCTTCGACATCGGCGCGACCGTCCGCGCACGATCGATCATAGAGCCATGGGCGATCAGCATCGGCGCCTTTGCCTTTGCCTTCTATTCGACCCGCGACGGCCTGATCCTCTCCTATGTCGTCTCGATGGTTGCTGCGCTGGTCGCCTCGATCATTCCGATGACCCGCCATTATGGCATCCCTTATGGCTGGCGCCCCGATTTCGGCCGGCTTTGGCGGTTGGCTCGCCGCAACCTGCCGCTGGCGGCAGCGGACGGCGTCGAATGGGGCTCGCGCCGGCTCGACATGGCGATCCTTGGCCTCTTCGTCAGCCCGGCGGTGGTTGGCATCTATTATGTCGCGCAGCAGGTCGCCTCCCTGCCGCAGAAGCTGAAAACCAGCTTCGACCCCATTCTCGGTCCGGTCATCACCCGCAATCTGGCGGAGGGCAATCTGACCGCCATCGCCCGTCAGGTAAGCCAGGTCGGCTTCTGGATCATCGCCGCGCAAGCGGGCATCGCGCTCGCCCTCGGCATTCCCGGAGAGGCCGTCATGGGCCTGGTCGGCCCGCATTTCGTCGGCGGTACAGGCGCGCTCGCCTTCCTGCTGCTGGCCGAAGTCGTCGCCGCCACCGCCGTCGTCAGCGAATCCGCGCTGGTCTATATCGCCCGCCACCGCAACCTGATGATCTCGCTGCTGATGATCGCCCTTCAGGCCACGCTCAGCTTCGCGCTGATCTTCCTGGCCCGCCGTCTGGGCTTCCAACCCATGGCCCTCGCCGCCGCGCCCGCGCTGGCGCTCACCATCGCGCTGGGCGCCAGCGCCTTCGTCAAGGCGCGCCTGCTCTCCCGTCTGCTCGGCGCGCCGATCAACGCCTGGCGCTGGCCGCTGCTCGGCGCCTGCGGCGCGGCCTGCATCGTCGGCGCGGCCTTTGTCGCGCTGCCACCCAGCCTCGAATGGGTCGAGCTGGTCTTCGGTGTCTTCACGATCCTTGGCGTCTATGGTCTCGTCATCTGGCGCTGGGGCTTCGGTCCGGACGACCGGGCGCTGTTCCGCAAGCAGAAACAGGCCTGACGACCGGCGCGTCGATCCCAAGAAAAAGGCCGGACTTTCGCCCGGCCTCTTGCCCTTATCCCAGCGTCTTCGCCCGGATCGCCTGCAAATCCTCTTCCGGCCGCGCACCCCAGTGGGAGATCACCTCGGCCGCCGCCGCCGCGCCCAGCTTCAGGCACTTCTCGACTTCCAGCCCATCGAGATGCGCCGCCAGGAAGCCCGCCGCGAACAGGTCGCCCGCGCCGGTGGTGTCGACGATCTGGTCGACCGAAGCCGCGAGCGCCTCATAGCGCACCCCGTCGACCACCGCGATCGCGCCCTTCTCGCTCCGCGTCGACACCAGCACCGGCACGCGCCCGGCGACGGCGGCGACTGCCTTCTCGAAATCGTCAATTTGCGCCAGCGACTGGATCTCGCCCTCGTTGGAAAAGAGGATGTCGATCAGCCCCTGGTCGATCAGGTCGATGAAGTCCGCCCGATGCCGGTCGATCACGAAATTGTCGGACAGGGTGAAGGCAACCTTGCGCCCGGCGCCCCGCGCCGCGTCGATGGCGGCCCGCATCGCCGCGCGCGGCTGTTCCGGGTCCCAGAGATACCCCTCCAGATAGAGGATCGAAGCCGACCGGATCAGGTCCAGGTCCAGCGCCGCTTCGGGCAGGAACTGCGACGCACCCAGAAAGGTGTTCATCGTCCGCTGCGCATCGGGCGTGACGAAGATCAGGCAGCGCGCCGTCGGCACGTCGCCCTGCATCGTCGGCGTGTCGTAACGGATGCCCAGCGCCCGCACGTCATGCGCGAACACCGCGCCCAGCTGGTCGTCATTGACCTGGCCGATGAAGCCGCATTTCTTGCCCAGCGCCGCCAGCCCGGCCAGCGTGTTCGCCGCCGATCCGCCGCTGATTTCCTTGGCCGCGCCCATGTCGGCATACAGGCTCTCGGCGGTGTCCGCGTCGATCAGCTGCATGCCGCCCTTGGTCAGCGCATGTTCGGCCAGAAACGCGTCGTCGCTCCGGGCGAGCACGTCGACAATGGCGTTGCCGATGGCGACAACATCAAGCGTGGGGGCAGCAGCGGTCACGCAAAATCCTTCATGATGAAAAACGGGAAAAATCCTGCCGTCTCTACCGATCCTTGGGGCGCCGTGCAACGCACGGATTGACGGGCGGCGAACGGCGCGGAATAGCAGCGTCATGATCCTCAGGGCCGCCTTCCGTGCTTTGCCGTCGATCTTCCACGGCGCGGCGCTTCGCCTGCTGCTCAAGACGCTGCTGCTGACCCTGTTCGCCTTCGCGCTGCTCGCCGCCGCGCTGTGGGGCGGCATCCACGCCGCCCGCCTCCACTTTGGCTGGGGCGCCACCGCAGGCTGGAGCGGACTGGCGGAGGCTGCCGCCACCACCCTCGCCATGCTGGCCGCCGCCTGGCTGCTGTTCCGCGCTGTCGCCATGGCGATCATGACCCTGTTCGCTGACGACATCATCGTCGCGGTGGAACGTGACAGCTATCCGCAGGCCGCCGCCCGCGCCTGTCCGGTCGGCTGGGGACGCAGCCTGCATTTCGCGCTCCGGTCCCTGGCGCGAACCCTGGGCTGGAACCTGATCGCGTTGCCCGCCTATGTCCTGCTGCTGGTCACCGGCATCGGAACCATCGGGCTTTTCCTTGTCCTCAACGCCTATCTGCTCGGCCGCGACCTGTCTGACATGGTCGAGCCGCGCCAACCCGACCTGCCGCCGATCCCGCGTGGCAGCCGGTGGCTCATGGGCCTCGTTTCGGCGCTGATCTTCCTGGTACCGGTCCTCAACCTGCTTGCGCCGATCTGGAGCGCGGCTATGGCGGTCCATATGCTGCACGGCCGCCAAAGGAATCCCGCATGACCCGCTCCCATCTGGCCCTCGCCGCAGCTTTGTCCCTCCCGCTCGCCGCGTGCGGCGGCGTGGTGCCGCCGCCCGCGACCACGATCGCACGGCCGCCCGCCGGCCCCCCGGCCAGCGCCTTCACCCGGTCCGGCCCGCTGATCGGCTCCGACGCGAAGCAACTCATGCGCCTCTTTGGCACGCCCCGGCTCGACATTCGCGAAAGCGCCATGCGCAAGCTGCAATTCGCCAATGGCCGCTGCGTGCTGGACGCCTATCTCTACATGCCGCCGCAGGGGAAGGAGCCGCTCGTCACCCATGTCGATGCGCGCACGCTGACGGGGACGGACATTGACGCCGCCAGTTGCGCAGCGGCGCTTCAGTCGAAATAGGCCCGCGCCGCCTTATCGCGTCAACCGCCGCAAAGCCCATCCTGCCGCTTCCGCCGCCACCGGATCGTCATCCCCGATCAGCGGCTGAAGGCGTTCGATCAACCGCGAATCGCCGCTGTTCCCCGCGGCGATGGCTGCATTGCGCACCATCCGGTTGCGCCCGATCCGCTTGATCGGCGACCCGGAGAAAATCTCGCGAAAGCCCGCATCGTCCAGCGCCAACAGATCGGCCAATTCCGGCGCCGCCAGTTCCGCCCGCCCGATAAAGGCCCGGTTGGCTGCCGCCCTGTCCGCGAACTTGTTCCACGGGCAGACCGCCAGGCAATCGTCGCAGCCATAGATGCGGTTGCCGATCCCCTCCCGCAAATCCTCCGGTATCGGTCCCTTATGCTCGATGGTGAGGTAGGAAATGCACCGCCGCGCGTCGACCACATAGGGCGCGGGGAAGGCATTGGTCGGGCAGGCCGCCTGACAGGCGGTGCAACTGCCGCAATGGTCCGTCTCCGGCACGTCGGGGGTCAGCGCGATCTCGCTGTAGATCGCGCCCAGGAACAGCCAGCTGCCATGCGTCCTGCTGACAAGGTTGCTGTGCTTCCCCTGCCAGCCCAGCCCCGCCGCCTCCGCCAAGGGCTTTTCCATCACCGGCGCGGTATCGACAAAGACCTTGAGCGCGCTCGACTGCTGCTCGACCAGCCAGCGGGCAAGGGCCTTCAACCCCTTCTTCACGACATCATGATAATCGCGCCCCTGCGCATAGACCGAGATCCGGCCCCGCTCGCCCACCTCCGCCAGCGCCAGCGGATCGCGCCCCGGCGCATAGCTCATCCCCAGCATGATGACGCTGCGCACATCGGGCCACAGCCCTTGCGGCGACCCGCGTTGCCCGGCGCGTTCCTCCATCCACAGCATCTCGCCATGGTGCCCGGCGTCCAGCCATTGCCGCAGCCTTTCCGCCGATCGCGGCGCGGCATCGGCAGGCGCAATGGCGCAGGCGGCAAAGCCCAGCCGCGCTGCCTCGGCTTTCAGCCGCTGTTCCAAGGTTTCGTTTTGCGTTGGCATGCGATGCGACTATCAGAGGCCGATGATCGGTGACACTCCGGCTTCCTCAGCGACCTATGCCGTCCAAGGCCATGGTCTTGTCAAGACATTCGGCGATTTCAGGGCGGTCGATGGCATCGACATCGCCGTCCCTGCCGGATCCATTCATGGCATATTGGGTCCCAATGGCGCGGGCAAGACCACGCTGTTGCGCACCTTGCTCGGCATCATTGACCCGGACGAGGGGCATCGCAGCCTGCTGGGCGATCCCGCCCCGCTGCGTCAGGCCCGCAATGTCGGGTATCTGCCGGAAGAACGCGGCCTCTACCCCTCGATGAAGGCGTTCGAAGCCGTCGCCTTCATGGGTGCGCTGCGCGGCCTGCCGCTCAAGACCGGGCGCCAGCGGGCCCGCGCCATGCTGGAGGATTATGGCATGGGCGCATCGGCGGAAAAGCCGATCCGCCAATTGTCGAAGGGCATGGCCCAGACCGTTCAGTTGTTCGGCACCATCGTCCATGAGCCGCGACTGATCGTGCTCGACGAACCCTTTTCCGGCCTCGATGCCTTCAACCAGGGCAAGCTGGAGGCGCTGATCCGCGATCAGGCCCGGCGCGGCGTGACGGTGCTGTTTTCCACCCATGTCATCGCCCATGCCGAACGCCTGTGCGAGCGCGTCGCCATCGTCGCCGGCGGTCGCATCCGCTTCGACGGCACGGTGGCGCAGGCGCGCGACCGCCTGCGCCCGCAGGTGCGGCTGCGTACCAGGCTGAGCGACGGCCATTGGCGCCGCGCCCTGCCCGCCGAAACGCTGGCGGAGGATGGCGCCTGGCATTTCGCCCTGCCGGAAGAGGGGATCGAACCGCTGCTGCGGGCGCTGCTCGACGGCAATGCCGGGATCGAAAGCCTGTCCATCGAACGGCCCGGCCTGCACGACGCCTTCGTCGCCATTGCCGGCGAAGCAGCGGCCCGGCAGATGCGCCAAGATCAGACGCGGGTGGAGGAAGAGGCATGAAGGAAATGTTGCGCGCCGCCTTCGTCATCGCCCGGCGGGATTTCGCCGCCGTGGTGCTGTCCCGCACCTTCATCTTCTTCCTGCTGGGGCCGCTGTTCCCGATCCTTATCGGCATGGCGTTCGGGGGCCTCGGCAGCCGGATCTCCAGCACCGATCTGCGGCCCGTCGTGGGGCTGGCGATGCCGCCCGCCGACGCGGCGCGGATGGAACAGGCGGAAGCGCGGCTGGGCGAGCGCATGGCGGCGCAAACGCTGCCCGTGCTGCGTCGGGTCCCGCTGTCACCCGCGCCCGATGTCCAACTGGCCAATGCCAACGCCGATGTCATGGTGATCGTGTCCGGTTCGCTGATGCGCCCGATCATGACCGGGCAGCCCGACGACATCAGGCGTCTGGAAGGGGACATCAGCCTGATCGCCAGCGCTGCGCTGGCCGAACGGTCGCTGCACTTGGTGCATGTGGAGCCGCAGCCGGTGTCCACGAGCATCGGCGCGCAGACGCAGGGGCGGCTGATCATCGGCCGCATCGCCCAAATCGTGATCTTCTTCCTCACGCTGCTGCTGGCGGGCATGATCCTGTCCAATCTGGTCGAGGAAAAGACCAACAAGATCATCGAGATCCTTGCCGCGGCCGTGCCGGTGGACGCGATCTTCCTCGGCAAGCTGATGGCGATGCTGGCGATGAGCTTCGTCGGCATCCTCTTCTGGGGCAGCACCGCCTTCGCCGCCTTCCTGGCGATCAAGGGGCCGGACACCAGCATCCCGGAACCGGCTATTGGCTGGCCGCTCTTCCTGATGCTCGGCCTCATCTACTTCGCCATGGCCTATACGCTGCTCGGCTCACTCTTCATCGGCATCGGCGCGCAGGCGGCGACCGTGCGGGAAGTGCAGACGCTCAACATGCCCATCACCATGGGGCAGATGCTGATCTTCTTCTTCGCCACCTATGCCGTCGACAAGATGGGATCGCCGCCGGAAATCGCCGCGATCATCCTGCCCTTCTCCTCCCCCTTCGCGATGATCGCGCGGGCGGCGCAGGTGGACACGCTCTGGCCGCATCTGCTGGCCATCATCTGGCAGATGATCTGGGTCGGCCTCATCATCCGCGTCGGCGTGCTGCTGTTCCGCCGCCATGTGCTCAAATCGGGCGGCGGCTGGTGGAAGCAATTGTTCAGAAACGCGACAGGCTGATCCTGCTATGGTTCGCTTTATGGATCGGCGGCAATTTCTGGGCGCTGGCGGACTGGCGGCGGCGGCAGTGGCCCTTTGGCCATGGGCGGCGGCGCGCGCCTATCCCTTTGCCCTGAGCGACGCGGAATGGCGCAAACGCCTCAGTCCGCTCGCCTATAATGTGCTGCGTCACCAGGCGACCGAATATCCCTTTACCAGCCCGCTCAACAAGGAGCATCGCGCCGGCACCTTCACCTGCGCGGGGTGCGCCCAGCGGCTGTTCAGTTCGAAGACGAAGTTCGACAGCGGCACGGGCTGGCCCAGCTTCTGGGCGCCCTTGCCCCGTGCGGTCGGCACATCGCGCGACTTCGAACTCGGCTATTCCCGGACCGAAGTGCATTGCGGCCGTTGCGGCGGGCATCTCGGCCATGTCTTTGACGACGGGCCGAAGCCGACCGGCAAGCGTTACTGCATGAACGGCGTCGCTCTGGCTTTCCTGCCAAATTAGCGGACAATCTTGTAGATGCGCACCGGCCCCTCGCCGGATACCGGCGTCAGCCAGTCGGGATGGCGGCCCTTGCCCAGCATCGCGGCCAGGCCATGGGGACTGGCCTTGGCATAATAGGTGAATTCGTTGAGATTGTCGCAGCCGATCACATAGTCGGCGCCGCGCCCGTCGCGCAGCCGGGCGATCAGGCCGCGCGCCGCATCGGGACGGGCCATGAAGCCCTGAATGACCTCCGTGATGCCGGCGGCGTTGCGATGATGGGCGGTGGCGATGACGCTGTGATGGGTCTTGAGAAGAATATCAGGACCCATGTCGATCGGCGCGAACAGGGTTGCGGCGGGCAGCGATGCCAGCGCATGGAGGGCCGGCATCGATTGACATTGGGCCAAAGCGCTCCCGGGCTCGTCCGCCTCGGCTGTGGCGACACCCCAGAGCGCGCAGATGCCCGCGGGCGTCAGTGCGATCAGCGACGCTGAACCCAGGATGCGGACCAGCGCCCGGGGCGAAGCCTGGATGCGCTGCCACAGGCGCAGGATCAGCCAGGCGGTGGCGGCCAGCGCGGTGAGATGGGCCACCGACAGCGCGCGCATGACCATGATGGCGACAGCAGCGGTCCCCACGATCAGCAGGGCGAGGGTGAGCCATGCCGTCCTGTCCCGGCTGTCCGGCGCGGCGTGGCGGGCTGCGAGCAAGGCGCTGAGCAGGCCGACCAGCGACGGCAGGACGATCACGCCCGCCTTCACCAGATCCTGTTCCCAGATCGGACGTCCTTCCATGACCTGCATGTACCAATGCTTATAGGCAATGGGGCCGAGCGCCTGGAAGGGATCGCCGGACACGCATTGGCCGCCGACCATCGCGAACAGAAGCACGGCCGCGCCGGCGCCGAGGCTCAACAGGGCGAACCGCCGGGCGGTCGAGGTCGGCGCGATGACCGCCAGGCCGATGGCCGTGGCTGCCGAAAAGGCGACCAACGGCCAGACATAGGCCGCCGAAAGCACGTCGCAATGCGGATCGAAGGGAGCCTGCAAGCCCCGCGTCGCAACCAGCAGGGCCAGCGCCGCGCTGCCGAGCGTCAAAGCATAGCTGGAAAAGCGCGGCCCCTGATCGCCCGCCATCAGGAAGCGCAGGCCGAACAGGCCCGCGAGCAGGGCGGCATAGGGCAGGCCCTCGCTGGAAATCTGGAGCCATAGCGCGAGCGCCAGCGCGCTGGTCATCCCGCCGCGTCGCTGCCGTGGGTCGAACACTCCTGCCAGAGCGACCGCGGCCATGCTGATCTGCCAGCCATGATGGTCGATGCGGAAGGGCATATATTGGATGAGAATGGTCGGCGTCGCGAGCAGCAGCACGACCGAGCCCAGCGCGATCTCTCCCGCGCCGATGCGTTTCGCCATATGGTAGAGCGCGCAGGCCGCCACCCCCAGCAGCAGCAGCGGAGCCGCGACGCAGGCGAAGATGTCCGCATGGGCCGCGCCGACGAAGGGACGGGCCAGCAGGATCAGCGCCCCGATCGGCAGGTCGACGATCCGCGACCAGTGCATCGGTCCGCCGAAGGGCGGGTTCACGCGATGCTGGCTGACATCGAAAAAGGATTGTCCCGCCAGCCAGTCGTGCACCTCCTGCAAGCGCAGCGCATCGTCAGGATCGTGGAACGCCAGAACCGCGAAATCCCTGCGGAACAGCCAGATCATGATCGCACAGCATAACAGCCATGCGACAAAGGCCCAGCGCGCCGTGCCCCAGGACGCAAAGGGGCTTTGCGCGAGTGGGGTGGCCGTTTCAGGCGCGGGCGAAAATACCATATTTGCGGATCGCATAGACGGAGAGGAAGCTCAGGGGGACCGAAAACAATTTGGCGGCAGCGGGGGTCATTCCCACGGCGCACAGGGCCGTCACCATGGTGACCGTGATCCCCAGGCCCAGCAACGCGCTGACGATGAAAGCCAGCCGCTGCGCATGGGTCACGCCGCCCTGGGTGGCGAACACGAAACGGATGCTGAGCATCCAGTGCAGCGCGAGTCCGCCGACATAGCCGCAAAAGGCAGCCGGTGCCGGCGGCAGGCCCGCATGGGACAGGGCCAGGAACAGGGCCATGTCCGTGCACAGCGCGCACAGGCTCACCAGCATATAGCGGGCGAACATGAACCGCGCGATCAGAGGCCGGAGTCTGGCCAGCAGGGGCATCAGGCCGCCTTCAGCCTGCCCGGCACCTGCCGTTCGCTTGCGAGCGCGGCGCGCTGACCGGCGACATCCTGGCCTTCCTCGCCCGCCTCATGATATTCGGCGTCCTCATTGACCGACCAGATGTCGTAAAGCTGCTCGCCCGCGGCGATATTGCGGACGGTCAGCATCGCCGTCATCATCGCGTGGTCCTGATTATTGTAGCGGTGCATGCCGTTGCGGCCGACCAGATGCAGCGTCGGATAGAGCCGCTGCAATTCGGTGCGCATCGCCAGCACATTGGCGGCATAATCGTCGTCATAGACCGGATAGGCCTTTTCCTGCCGCACCACGGCGCCGCCGACGACATCGTCGGGGTTGCAGAGGCCCAGTATGGCCATTTCCTTCTTCGCCAACTCGACCAGATCGGCGTCGCTCGACGACCAGAGGCCGTCGCCTTCGAAGCAGAAATATTCCAGGCCGACACAGGCCAGGGCCGGGTCGGGCACCATTTCCGGCGACCAGCTGCGGAAATTCTGGATGCGGCCGACCTGAACCTTCGAATCGTGGATGTAGATCCAGTTGTCAGGGAAGATGTCCTCACCTTTCACCATCAGCGCCACGGTCAGGAAATCGCGATATTTCAGTTCCATCGCATGGCCCAGCGTCGCGGGCAGCGGATGGATGCGCCCGGCCAGTTCGCGCATCGGCGCGGAACTGATGACATGACCGGCATTGACGATCACTTCGCCCTCCGGTCCCTGCGCCACCATGCGCCAGCGGCCGCTGCCCTGATCCTGCGAGAGCTGCTTGAAGCGGTGCGCCATTAGCACCTGATTGCCGCCGGCCACCACGAAGTCGCGCGCCGCTTCCCACATCATGCCGGGGCCAAGGCGCGGATAGCGGAAGCTTTCCAGCAGCGTCTTGGTCGCCATGCCGTCATTGGGTTTCCTGTTGAGGCCGAGCGAGCGCTTCAGCCCATCCACCACCGCGCCCCAAAGCGACAGGCCCTTGATCCGCTGCGCTGCCCAATCCGCCGACATTTCATCGCAGGGCATGCCCCAGACCTTTTCCGTGTAGGTCTTGAAGAAGATCGAGAACAGCTTGTGACCGAAGGCGTTGACGGTCCAGTCCTGAAAGGAGCGGACGTTGCGACGGGGGAACAGCTTCGCCTTGGCGAAGCTCGCCATGCAGAGCGTCGAGCGCCAGAGGCCGAGATTGCCCAGCGCTTCGAAGGCGCGCAGCGGGTAGCTGTAGAATTTGCCCTCATAATAGATGCGGCTCATCCGCGGGCGCTGGATGAAATCATCGGGCAGAATCTCGTTCCAGAGGTCGACGACTTCCTGCGACTTGGAAAAGAAGCGATGCCCGCCAATGTCGAATCGAAAGCCGTTCAGTTCCACCGTGCGGCTGATGCCGCCGACATAGACCGGGTCCTTTTCGATGACGGTGACGGAATATCCTTGTTTCGTCAGCAGATAGGCGGCGGTGAGGCCGGCGGGACCGGCGCCGATAATGGCGACGTCCACGCTCTGGTCGATACGCGGCATCTTCGAAATCCCCCCGGGATGGTCAGTTCCACATCCGGGAGTGAAGGAAATCCTCTAAGGACTGGTTAATGGCCGGTAAGGATGACGGGCGGGCCGGGGCCGTCCCGGACGAGCGGAACGGCCCCGGCTTTGCGATCAGTGGCGGAAGTGGCGCATGCCGGTGAAGACCATGGCGAGGCCCGCTTCGTCGGCAGCGGCGATGACTTCCTCGTCCCGGATCGAGCCGCCCGGCTGAATCACCGCCGTCGCGCCCGCCTCGACCGCCGCCAGCAGCCCGTCGGCAAAGGGGAAGAAGGCGTCGGACGCGACCGCCGAACCGATGGTGCGCGCTTCGCTCCAGCCCGCCTTCTCGGCCGCGTCCTTGGCCTTCCACGCGGCGATGCGCGCGGATTCGAGGCGGTTCATCTGGCCCGCGCCGATGCCGGCGGTGCTGTTGCCCTTGGCATAGACGATGGCGTTGGACTTCACATGCTTGGCGACGGTCCAGGCGAACAGGCAGTCGGTCAGTTCCTGCTCTGTGGGGGCGCGCTTGGTCACGACCTTGAGCTGGTCGCGGCTGATGCGGCCATTGTCGCGGCTCTGCACCAGTATGCCGCCGGCGATGGACTTCATCTGGAGACCGGGGCGGGCCGGATCGGGCAGTTCGCCGGTCAGCAGCAGGCGGAGATTCTTTTTCTTCGCGAAGATCGCCTTGGCGTCCTCATCGGCGCCGGGGGCGGCGACGACTTCGGTGAAGATGCCGCTGATCGCCTCGGCGGTCGGGCCGTCGAGCGGGCGGTTGACGGCGATGATGCCGCCGAACGCCGAGACGCTGTCGCAGGCGAGCGCGGCTTCATAGGCCTCGATCAGCGTATCGCCGGTCGCCACGCCGCAGGGGTTGGCGTGCTTGACGATCACCACGGTCGGCGGGCCGTCGCGGAACTCGCTGACCAGTTCCAGCGCGGCGTCGGCGTCGTTATAATTGTTGTAGCTGAGGTCCTTGCCCTGGATCTGCTGCGCCTGGGCGATGCCGTTGGCAGAAGGCCCCACAGGCAGATAGAGGGCGGCCGACTGGTGCGGATTCTCGCCATAGCGCAGGGTCGAACCCAGCTTGCTCGACAGGCTCAGCGTTTCGGGAAAGTCGACGCCCTGATCGGCGAAGGCGAACCAGCTGGCGATCATCGAATCATAAGCGGCGGTGGCGGCATAAGCCTTGGCCGCGAGCATCCGGCGGAAGTCATAGCTGGTGGCGCCGCCCTTATCGGCCATTTCCGCGATCAGGCGGGCATAGTCGGCCGGGTCGGTGACGATCGCGACGCTTTCATGATTCTTCGCGGCGGACCGGACCATGGAGGGGCCGCCAATGTCGATATTCTCGATGATCTCCTCGCGCTCGGCGCCCTTGGCGACGGTGGCGGCGAAGGGGTAGAGGTTGACGACCACCAGATCGATCGCGCCGATGTCATGCTCGGTCATCGAGGCGACATGCTCAGGATTGTTGCGCACGGCGAGCAGGCCGCCATGGACCTTGGGGTGCAGCGTCTTGACGCGGCCGTCCATCATCTCGGGGAAGCCGGTGAGGTCGGAAATATCCTTCACCTCCAGGCCCGCATCGCGCAGCGCCTTGGCGGTGCCGCCGGTCGACACCAGTTCGACGCCATGTTTGCCCAGCGCCTGACCCAGTTCGATGAGGCCGGACTTATCCGACACGGAAAGGAGGGCGCGCTTGATGGTGACGTCGGTCATGATGCTTCCTGCTGTTCGGGGTGCCGCTCTTCGCTTGCGCAGCCCTCTAGTCCCGCTTGGCCTTTGCGGCAAGCTTGTAGGGTGGAAGATAGGATGGCGGGGGTTTGGCCACCTTCGTCATGCCAGCGAAAGCTGATATCTCAGGAGAGCGCAGCACGGCCTGAGACCTCGGCCTTCGCCGGGGTGAGGAACTGGGATGAGCATCCGCCTGTTACCGACGGCGATCATTGCAGTCGGGTTTCAGCCGACCTTCTTGAACAGCCAGCCGATGGTAGAGCCGCCGGGGAGGGCTTCGGCGGTGATGACGAGCTGGCGCGTGCCATGGGGGCGGCCTTCGGCGTCGGTCCAGAGGCTTTCCTCGATTGCCAGTTTCCCGGCATTGGCGCGGAATTGCCAGGTGGCGCCATGGTCGATGCGCAGCAGCGCGCCCATGCCATCGGCGGTGGGCGTGGGTTCCACGCCGGGGGCGAGGTGGAAGCGGAGCTGGACCGGCAGCTTCACCGGCTTGCGGCGGCGGGCGGCGGGGGTCAGCATGTCCTCGCCCCGTATTTCCTTGCCATCGCCGCTCATCAGCAACAGCCGGCGGTGGACATAGCCCATGCGGCGGACATAGCCGTCATGGGACAGATCGAGGCGGCTGCCGCTCTCCGTTTCCTGGCGGTTGATCTCGACTTCGGTAACGCCCTTGCCCAGCGTGCCATCGGGCAGCAGGGCAGTGGAGTTGCTGTCGTTGAGGACCAGCGTGCTGTGCGCGGCGGTGGTGCGCAGGCCCTGGGCGAGATCGCGGGTGATCCACGCGCCCTCCAGCGCGGCGCCGCCGCAATTGACGATCAGCCGTTGCTGTCCGTCGCTGATCTCGATCGCGCCGGTGGAGGCGCAGCCCGCATCGGCCAGTTGCGCGACCGGGGGCGGGGCGGCGTCGACCTGCACCACCGTGCCGCTGGCGGCGAGGCGCTGATAGCCCCAGCCATTGGCCTGGCGCAGCGGGCGGGCGCGCACGCGGCTGGCGCGGATGACCGCCTCCATGGTGGCGGGATCGACGGCGCCCGCGCCTTGCCAATTGCCAAGGCCGCCATCGCCATGGACCAGGCCGAGCAGCGCAGGGACGGCCTTGGCCAGCGCCTCCTTGAGGAAGGGCGGCGCCTGTTCGCGGCGCACATCATAAACCGCCGTCACCATGGTGAGCAGCATGATCGCGTCCAGTTGGTCCAGCGGCGAGCGGGAGATGATGCCGCCGTCGGCATGAAGCCCGCTGTCGAGCGCGCGCTTGAGGCCCGCTTCGCCGAACAGCTTGCGCGTCGCGCCGCCGGGCAGCAGCATGGAGGCCGCGACGATGCCGCCCCAGGCGACGAGACGGGGCAGGCCGATATGCGCCTTGTCCGCGCTGCGGTCGAGATGGCGGGCGGTGCGGGCGATGCAGTTGAGCACCAGCGAGCGGTAGACAAGGTCGCTGGACGACAGGATCAGTGGCGCATGGGCCGACCAGAAGAGCAGCCGCCAGCCCGCATTGTCGGCGCGCCAGGCGGGTTCGCTGGGCGTGTCGGCATGGGCATCCAGCCATTTGCGCATCACGCCTTCGGCGAGCGGCGCGGCCTGTTCGCGGGTAGCGACGGTGGCGAGGTCGCGCAGCCAGCGGAAGCCGTGCAGATAGTCGGTGAAGCCGGGCGTGAGGCCGGGATCGGCGAAATCCAGTTTGCCGAGCGGCTGTTTCAGGCCCCGGAACAGGAAATAGCCGGCCCTGATCGCTTGACCCGCATGGGCGCTGCCGGGGATTTCATCATCGGGAACGGCGAGCAGCTTGAGCGGATATTTGCCCTTGAGCCGGCGGCCGTGGATCGGCGTCTTCCAGCTGAGCAGATAGAAACGGTTGGCAATGCGCTGGGCCAGGGACAGGCCCTTGTCATCCGCGATGCGGATGAGCCGCTTGCCCTCTTCGATTCCGTCTTCCTCAGGGCCGGGTCCGGCCTCCAGCGTGGCGGAATGGGGGGAAAGGCGGCGGCGGTCGCTCACCCGCCGCGCAGCGTCCGGATATTGTCGGCATAGGCAGAGGCGCCGCCGCGGAAGGTCGCGGTGCCCGCCACCAACACGTCCGCGCCGGCTTCGATGGCGAGGGGGGCGGTGATGAAGTCGATGCCGCCATCGACCTGCAAACGGATGTCGCGGCCCGACTTCTCGATCATCTTGCGGATGGCCTCGATCTTGCGCAGCTGGTTGGTGATGAAGCTCTGTCCGCCGAAGCCGGGGTTGACGCTCATCACCAGGATCAGGTCGACGTCATCCATCAGATAGTCGAGCATCTTGGCCGGGGTGCCGGGGTTGAGCACCACGCCGGCCTGCACGCCCAGCGACTTGATATGCTGGATCGAGCGGTGGATGTGGGGACCGGCTTCGGGGTGGACGGTCAATATGTCCGCGCCCGCTTCGGCAAAGGCATTGAGATATTGGTCCACCGGGGAAATCATCAGGTGGACGTCGAAGGGCTTTTTCGTGTGCGGGCGCAGCGCCTTCACCACGCCGGGACCGATGGTGATGTTGGGCACGAAATGGCCGTCCATGACATCGATGTGAATCCAGTCGGCACCCGCTTCGTCAATGGCGCGGACCTCTTCGCCCAGGCGGGCGAAATCGGCGGACAGGATAGAGGGCGAGATAAGGATCGGGCTGGTCATTTGACCTTTGGCCTTAGCCTTGGCCGGGGCCAAGGGCAACGCCCGATTCGCGCTATCCACAGGGATTTTGGCGACCGTGGAAAATAGCGGTCAGGACAGGACGAACAATGTCGGGTCCAGCCCTCTCGACGGGCCTGCGCCCCTGGGCAGGAACTGCTTGACGCCATGCAGGGCAACCACCTGATTTTTCTGGACGATGGGCGCGGCGATCAGACGCATGGCGCATTCGCCGCCATCCGCCGGGCGGATGTCGACGTCCAGCGTGAAGCCGCGCCGGTGGCGGATGGCATAGGCGCGGAGCTGTTCCATCGCGGTGCGGCTGTCCGGTGAATAGAGCGCGATCGCCAGCGGGCGGGGGACGATGCTGTCCCGTTCCAGCCCGAAAATATCATAGACGCCATCGGTCCAGTTGAGGCTGTCGTCGGTCAGGTCGCAATGCCACAGGCCCAGGCCCCGTTCCGCCAGCGCTTCGTCGTCGCGCGCCAGCCGGTCATCCAGCATCACCGGCGCCAGATGCTCGCGCAGGGCATAGAGCGGCCAGCTATGGTGCAGCGGAAGAGGCTCGGTCGGGCGCAAGGTTGAATCCTTTTCTGTCAGGATCGCACCATGAGGCGATTTGGTTAAAACTAAGTGGATCGCACCAGTCGCGCAACGAAAAAGCCGTCCGTGCCGCCCTGTGCCGTGAGTGTTTCGGGCAGGGTGCGGACCCAGCCCCGCGCCGTGGGGGCGATGCCCTCGGGCAATTCGGTGGGGGTGGCGGGGGCGGAGGTGAAATCCGGATGCGCGTTCAGGAAATGCGCGACCTGCTCCTCGCCTTCCGCCTGTTCGAGCGAGCAGGTGGCGTAGATCAGCATGCCGCCGGGCTTCAGCCATGGGGCGGCGCGGGCCAGCAGTTCCGCTTGCAGCTCGGCCAGGTCCGCGATCTGGCGCGGGCCGATGCGGTGCAGCACGTCCGGGTGGCGGCGGTAGATGCCGGTGGCGGTGCAGGGCGCGTCGAGCAGGATGGCGTCGGCGGGGGCGTCGGGCGCCCATGTGCGCAGGTCGGCCTGCGCGATTTCGGCGGACAGGCCGGTGCGGGCCAGATTTTCGCTGAGGCGTTCGAGCCGCTTTTTCGATTGATCGACGGCGGTGACGCGCCAGCCGGCACTGGCGAGTTGCATGGTCTTGCCGCCCGGTGCGGCGCAGAGGTCGAGGACGTGGCGCCCTTCCCCCCTGCCCAGCAGGCGGGCGGGGGTGGAGGCGGCGAGATCCTGCACCCACCAGGCGCCCTCGGCAAAACCGGGGAGATCGGGGATGTTCGCGCCTTCGGGCAGGCGGACATGGCCGGGGGCGAAGCTCTGGCCGTGCAGCTGCTCGGTCCAATGGGCGGTCTGCGCGGGGTCGCGCAGGGTCAGGTCCACCGGCGGGCGGGCGGCATAGGCCTGCGCGGCGGCTTGCGGCATCGCCTCGCCCCACTGCCCGGCCCAGCGGGCCGTAACCTCGGCCGGCAGGGTCGGGGGTGAGGGCAGGGCGGGATTGGCGCGGGTCAGCGTGCCGAAGACGCCATGGACCAGCTTGCGCGGGCCGCCGTCGACCAGCGGCAACGCGGTGGCGATGGCGGCATGGGGGGCGGTGCCGAGCGCGATGGTCTGAATGAGCGCTATGCGCAGGACCATGCGGGCCTTGGCATCGTGCGGGAGCGGCTGACGGGTGGCGCTGTCGATCAGCGCGTCGAGATCGGGCAGGTGGCGCAGCGTCTCGGCAACGATGGCGTGGACAAGAGCGCGGTCAGCCGGGGGCAGGCCCTGCGCGGCGCCGTGCAGCGCAAGTTCCAGCGGGTCGCCCCGCCGCAGCACGGCATCGAGCAGGCGCAGGGCGGCGCGGCGGGCGGGGAGGCCGGGGACGTCTTCGGAGCGTGGGGATTTTGCCATCAGCGCCGATTAGGCCAGATTGGCCGCGAAGTTAACCTCTGTCGCGTCGGAGGGGATCAAGGGCGCTTGATTTGCGCTTTAGGGGCGTCACCGGAGCGGGGGCCGGAGACAGGGCGGAGGCGCGCTGCGTGATGACCGGCGCGCCCATGTCCTGCGCCAGATCTTCCAGCGCGGCAATGCGCTTTTCCGTGGCGGGGTGGGTGGAGAAGAGTTCGCTCACATGCACCGGCACGATGTAGAGCTGGGCGGCGGCGGGATTGCGCTCGGCGACCGGGTTGGGGATCATTTCCGCCCGGCCCGAAATCTTGGCGAGGGCGGAGGCGAGAGCGCGCGGGTTGCCGCTGATCTCCGCGCCCGCGGCGTCCGCGCCATATTCGCGGGTGCGGCTGATCGCCATCTGCACGATCATCGCCGCGAAGGGGGCGACGATCACCGCCAGCAGGGTCGCGACCATGTTGCTGTGGCCATTTTCATTGTGCCCACCGCGAAAGAACAGCCCGAAATTGGCGAGCATGGAGATCGCGCCCGCAATCGTCGCCACCATCGTCATGATCAGCGTGTCGCGGTTGCGCACATGGCCCAGTTCATGCGCCATGACGCCGGCCACTTCGTCCCGGCTCAGCATGGACAGCAGGCCAGTGGTGGCGGCCACGGCGGCATGCTGCGGGTCGCGGCCGGTGGCGAAGGCATTGGGATGCGGTTCGTCGATCAGATAGACGCGGGGCATGGGAAGTTTCGCGCGCTGCGCCAGTTCCGCGACGAGATTGTAGAATTCCGGCGCGCTGGTCGCGTCCACTTCCCGCGCATGGTGCATCGACAGCACGATCCTGTCGGCGTTCCAGAAGGTGAACAGGTTCATGCCTGCCGCCACCAGCAGCGCGATTACCGCCCCGCCGCTGCCGCCCAGCGTATAGCCCAACGCCATGAACAGCGCCGTCAGCGCCGACAACAGCATCACCGTCCGAAAACCACTCACTTGCGTAAATCTCCCTGGCGGCCCACTTAGCGGGCAGGTGTGAATATGGGGTGACGGAGCTTGCCCCGCAATCGAAAGGATGGATCGATGGGAACCTTCAACGGCAAGCGCCCCGCGCATGTGAAGCCGCCCGCGCATCTTTCCAAGAGCCCGCCCGTGCCGCAGCCGGACCCCATCGACCAGCTGTCCCGCCATGACGAGGAATTGAGCCCGGTTCGCTATGGCGACTGGGAACGCAAGGGAATCGCTATCGATTTTTGACCGGTCGGTTCCGGTTGGGCGAAACACGGTTAACGGCTCATCGCTGTTTGGGCACAGTTGGCGATGGCCTGTGCCGATGGTGCGAGGGGTTTTCCGTCCGCCCCTAGCCTTTTGCGCTGCAAAATGGGCAGTTTCCCCTTGAGCGGAAAGCAGAACATATCGGGGCGCGAGTAAAGTGAACGTGGTTGCGGAAATCAATGTGAGGTCGGTTTCGGATTATGCGCCGGAGGATGCGGCGCTGCTCTGTGCGGTGGGGCGACTGGTCTGCGCCTGGACGATGCTGGAACAGAGCCTGGAGGCCAAGGTCGGCATGATGCGCGAATCCATGGGGGATGTGCGGACCGTGGGCGCCCGTATGCGTCCGGGCATGACCAAATTGATGACCGAATTGCGGACCATGGTGGCGATGCGGGACCGGCGCAACGCCAGCGCATTGATGGAAATATCGGATATAGAGCGCGACATGCAGAGGATCGACCGGTTCCGGTCGCTCATCATCGGCGGCTTTCAGCAGCCCGCGCCCGGCGGCTTCACCTGCCGCGATGCGCGGAATAACCAATCGCATGTGTCGCTCGAACAATTGGAAGCGGAGATTGGCTCGCTCGAAATGGTGGCGCAGCGTCTGCTGGCTGTCTGAACGGGTTAAATAATCCTCCACGCTTCATCTTTAGGAGAGGGGCGGAATTTCTGTCCGCACTTTTTTGAGCGGTTTTACTTTGCGTGAACCGTTCTGCTACCCTTGAATCATATTTCCACTGGCTGCTTGCCGGCAGCTTTGGAAATGCGTCAGCGAGAATGGAGACTTGATGTCCTACAGACCGATTCGCAAAGCCGTTTTCCCCGTCGCGGGTCTCGGCACGCGCTTTCTTCCGGCGACCAAGTCCGTGCCCAAGGAATTGCTGCCGGTCGTTGACCGTCCGCTGATCCAATATGCGGTCGACGAGGCGCGGGAGGCGGGGATCGAGCAGATGATCTTCGTCACCGGGCGCGGCAAGGGTGCGATCGAGGATTATTTCGACATGGCCTATGAGGCCGAAGCGACGCAGCGCGAGCGGGGCAAGGACCTGTCCGCGCTGGAGGGCACCCGCCTGTCGCCGGGTAATGCGGTGTTCCTGCGCCAGCAGGAGCCGCTGGGCCTGGGCCATGCGATCTGGTGCGCGCGTGATATTGTGGGCGACGAGCCGTTCGCGATCCTGCTGCCGGACGAGTTCATGAAGGGTGCGCCGGGTCGCGGCTGCCTCAAGCAGATGGTCGAAGCCTATGACAAGGTCGGCGGCAATCTGGTCTGCGCGCTGGAGGTGCCGATGGCCGACACGCCGAGCTATGGCGTGATCGATCCGGGTGCGCGTGATGGGGCGCTGACCGAGGTGAAGGGGCTGGTGGAAAAGCCGGCGCCGGGGACCGCGCCGTCCAACCTGATCCTGCCGGGCCGCTATATCCTCCAGCCGGAGGTCATGAAGATTTTGGAGACGCAGGAAAAGGGCGCGGGCGGCGAGATCCAGTTGACCGATGCCATGGCGTCGATGATCGGGAGCCAGCCTTTCCATGGCGTGACCTTCGACGGGCGGCGGTTCGATTGCGGGTCGAAAGCGGGCTATATCGAGGCCAATCTGGCGCTGGCGCTGGATCGCGAGGATCTGGGCGACCATATCCGCGAGTTCGCGCTGGCGGAGCTGGGTGTCAGCGGGATCGCCGCTGCGGCTTGAACGGTCGGGATTAGGGACGGGGGCGGTCCGGCTTTGTGCCGGGCCGTCCTTTTTTGTGGCTGAGTTGGGTGGGTTAGGGGACTGGCGGGTATCGGATTAGTTTCAGGAAATCAGACGAAAAATTATCCGTCATGCCAGCGAAAAGGCTTTGAAGACATGGAAGCGCGCATGGAAGATCCGGCTCATTGAGGAGAGCAATCCTCAATGGCGGAATATTCGGACCTCATCCCCTGACGGCCTGAGACCCCAGCCTTCGCTGGGGTGACGACAAGGGGACGGTGATGCCGGATGATCTGGATGTCCGCAAATGGCCGATAGCAGCCATCCGCTTGATAAAAAAAGGCGGCGCATCGGGGGCGCCGCCTTTTTTGTTCCGGGACACCGTTCCTTCAGAACGGGACTTCGTCATCCAGATCATTGTCGAAATTCGGCCCGCCCGCGCTGCCGCGACCGCTGCCCGAGGAGCGGCCCGAACCGCTGCCGCCGCCGAAGCCGCCGCCGCCGAAATCGTCATAGTCGTTGCCGCCGCTGAAGCTGCCCGAGCTGGCGCCCCAGTCGCTGCCGCCGCCCTGCGAGCGACCGCCGCCGCCATAGCCGCCACCCTGGCCACCGCCACCGCCCGGCGCGCCGTCCAGCATGGTCAGCACCGCGCCCGGCCCCTGCAACACGACTTCGGTGGTGTAGCGGTCATTGCCCGACTGGTCCTGCCATTTGCGGGTGCGCAGTTGGCCCTCGATATAGACCTTCGACCCCTTGCGCAGGAAGCGTTCGGCGACGCCCGCCAGACCTTCGGAGAAGATCGAGACGCTGTGCCATTCGGTGCGCTCCTTGCGCTCACCCGACATGCGGTCTTTCCATGTTTCGGAGGTCGCGATGCGCAGATTGCACACCTTGCCGCCATTCTGGAAGCTCTTCACTTCCGGGTCGGCGCCCAGATTGCCTACCAGAATGACCTTGTTGACCGAACCCGCCATGTTTCCTCCGATGCGTTAGCCGGTCCTTATAGAACGCTCTCGGGCGGACGCTACCCTAAACCGAGCGCCACGGCGGTCCAATAAGTCAGCCCGGCGGCGGCATAGGCCAGCGCGAACAGGTATCCGATCATGAACATCGGCCACTTCCAGCCATTGGTTTCGCGGCGGGTGACGGCGATGGTCGAAATGCACTGCGGCGCGAACACGAACCAGGCGAGGAAGGCCAGCGCCGTCGCCAGCGACCAGCGGCCTTGCAGCCGTTCGCCCAGCGTGCGGTTCATCGCGTCCTCATCATCGCCCGCATCGATGGCGTAGACGGTGGCGATCGCCGACACGGCGACTTCCCGCGCCGCCATGGAGGGCAGCAGGGCCAGGCTGATGTCGCGGTTGAAGCCGATCGGTTCGACCAGCACATGGATGCCGCCCGCGATCCGGCCGGCAATGCTGTATTCGCTCTGGCGCATACCGGCGGGCGCCTGCGGGAAGCTGGCCAGCACCCAGAGGATGATGTTGGTCATCAGGATGATGGTGCCTGCGCGCTTCAGGAAGATGATGGCGCGCTGCCACAGGCCGATGACGATGTCCTGCGGGCGGGGCCACTGATATTTCGGCATTTCCATCAGGAAGCCGCCGCTCTGTCCCTTGGTCACGGTCAGGCGCAGCGCCCAGGCGGCGACCATCGCGCCGACGATGCCGGCCACATAGAGCAGGAACAGCACCAGCCCTTGCAGGCCGATGCCCGGCCCCACGCTGCGCGCCGGGATGAAGGCCGCGATGATGAGGCCATAGACCGGCAGCCGCGCCGAGCAGGTCATCAGCGGTGCAATCAGGATGGTGGTCAGCCGATCCTTCGAATCGGCGATGGTGCGCGTCGCCATGATCCCCGGCACCGCGCAGGCGAAGGAGGAGAGGAGCGGGATGAACGCCCGGCCCGACAGGCCGACCCGCGCCATCAGCGCGTCCATCAGGAAGGCGGCGCGGGCCATATAGCCGGTCGCCTCCAGCATCAGGATGAAGAAGAAGAGGATGAGGATCTGCGGCAGGAACACCACCACCGCGCCGACCCCGCCGACGACGCCCTGCAACAGGAAGTCGTGGAGAATGCCCGGCGGCAGGATGGCGGTGACGGTTTCGCCCAGCGCCGTGACCCAGCCCTCCATCATGTCGGCGGGCGCGGCGGCCCAGCTGAACACCGCCTGGAACATCACGAACAGCAGCGCCAGCAGGATGACGAAACCGGCGACGGGATGCAGCAGCACGCGGTCGACCGCCGCCGTCATCCGGCGGGATGGGGTTTCGCGGACGATGGCGGCGCGGGCGATGCGGCGGGCTTCCTTGCGCAGGCCGTCGAAATCAAGCTGGTCGGTCGAGGCGCGGACTTTGCCCGCGCTGCCGTCGAGCATCGATTCCAGTTCGGTGCGCAGATGGTCGAGACCGCGCTTGCGCACCGCGACGGTGGAGATCACCGGCACGCCCAGTTCGCGCGAAAGGATGGCGGCGTCCAGTTCCAGCCCGTCGCGGGTGGCCAGATCGACCATGTTGAGCGCCACCACGGTCGGCAGGCCAAGCGCGATCAACTCCAGTGCGAAGCGGAGGTGATTGTCGAGATTGGAGGCGTCGACCACCACCACCAGCGCGTCGGGCAGGCGTTCGCCCTGCTGCTTGCCCAGGATGACGTCGCGCGTCACCTGTTCGTCGGGGCTGGTCGGGTTGAGGCTGTAGGTACCGGGCAGGTCGACCAGCTCGATCGGGCGGCCGTCCGACAGGGAGAAGCGGCCCGCCTTGCGCTCCACGGTGACGCCGGGATAATTGCCCAGCTTCTGCCGCGCGCCGGTCAGGGCGTTGAACAGGGCGCTCTTGCCGGCATTGGGATTGCCGACCAGCGCGATCAGCGGCAGGCCGGTCATGCGTCCTCTTCTTCCGTGGGCCCCGTGCGGACGGTGATGGCGGCGGCATGGTTGCGGCGCATCGCCACGGTCATGCGCCCCACCTTGCAGGCAATCGGCCCGCGCCCCAACAGGCCGCCATGGTGCAGCGCCTCCACGCTGGCGCCTTCGCACAGGCCGAATTCGCGAAGCCGCTGTCCGTCGGACGCGGACAGGGCGTTCCAGTCGATCAGGTCCACATAAGCGGGTTGGCGCAGCGGCAGGTCGGTCAGGCGCAAGGGTAAGGCACTCGTCAAAAACTTCTGCGAGTGACTATCAATACCGATTGCAAAAGGCCAGCGGGAATCGCTGTTCTTCGGTGGCGGATCAGATGGCGGGGTAGCGCAACCGCCCGATGAAGCGCGACAGGCTGAGCCGCTCGCCGCCGCCAATGCCTTTCCACCGGGCCTTGGCGCGTTCGAAGCGCATCACGCCCTCGATCCGGCGGGCCAGGAAGGCGCGGGTTTCGGCCCAGTCCTCGCTCTCGTCATCGACGAAAACCAGCAGGGTCGCGGCATAGACCCCCGCCAGCGTCATGCGCTTGGTATAATGGTTGAGGTCGGTCGTCTCATCGCCCGCCGCGCGCCACATGCCGTCCGCCGCGCGCCACCCCAGCTTCGCGGCGCGGGCGGCGTTGCGCGGCATGGCGAGGATCGCCTGCGCCCGGCGCAGCGCTTCGCGGTCGCGCGCCAGCAAGGTGAGGCGGGCTTCGATGAGCGCGAGGATGCGCTTGCGAATCGAGAGCGCCGCTAGCTTTTCGGGTGGCAGCATGGCCAGCATCCGCGCGTCGACGCTGGCGAACCAGGCGTCGATCATGTCCATGGTCCCGCCCGGAAAGGCGAGCCCGGCAATGTCGGCATCGATGCCGCATTGCTCCGCCGCCATGGTCACGGCCTCGGCGCGCCAGCCATCGAAGGCGGCGTGGCGGGGCAATATCGGGGCGAGCGCGGCGCGCACTTCGTCCAGCGTCATGTCTTCGTGCGTCGGGGTCATGGGCGGGGTTCTACGCCCGGCCGGGCAGGCGCACAAGCACCAGCGCCACGCCCACGGCGCAGGCGCCGATCAAGTCGGTGGGGGTCAGCAGTTCGTGGAACAGGACCCAGCCGAACAGCGCCGAAACCACGGGTTGCAGCAACAGGCTGAGGCCCAGCACCAGCGGCGGGAACCAGGCGATGGCATAGGTCAGCAGGCCCTGACCGATGAGCTGGCTGGACAAGGCAAGCGCGATCACCGGGGTCCAGTTGCCCGGCATCACCCGCTCGCCCAGCCAGAGAGCGAGGAGCAGCAGGGGCAGCGCGCCGGTGAGGCTGGAGCCGGCCAGGATGGACCAGCTGTTCAGCCGCTGCCGAACATTCTGCACCACCAGCAGATAGCCGGTGTAAAATATCCCCGCGAGCAGGCAGAACAGGTCGCCGCGCAGATAATGGGGAGAGAGTTCATAGCTGCCGCCCATCATGATCGCCGCGCCGATGGCCGCCAGGATCAACGCGACCGCCTGGGGGGCGCGGGGAATCTGGCGCAGCACCAGCAGGCCCCAGAGCGGCAGGAGGATGGCGCTCATATTGCCGAAAATGGCGGCGTTGGTGACCTTGGTCAGCGGAATGCCCAGATGCCAGGTGGCGAGGTCGGCGGCGAAGAACAGCCCGGCGAGCAGCATCGCGCCGCAATCGCGGGCACCGGGGCGCGCGGCCTTCAGGCCCGGAAGGGCCAGCAGCAGCAGGAAGGGCAGCGCCAGGGTCAGCCGCCAGAACGCCGCCGCCACCGGTCCCACGTCGGACAGGCGCACCAGCACCGGCCCCAGAGGCAGGAAGACATTAGCCAGAATCAGCGCTGGGAAAGCAAATCTTGGGCCGCGGGCGCGAGGGGCGGGGGTTGAAGGAACCATGGCGGCTCCCTAGCTGGCTTCAGCATCGATGTCCCGTTGCAATTTGCAACTTTCGAAAGGGAATTTCTTCATGACCCATCTGTTCGAACCCGTCCGGCTCGGCGCGGTCCACGCACCCAATCGCGTGCTGATGGCGCCGCTGACCCGCGCCCGCGCGACACGCGCCCATGTGCCGACGTCCATCATGGCGGACTATTATCGGCAGCGCGCGTCGGCGGGCCTCATCATCAGCGAAGGCGTCGGCGTGTCGCAGCAGGGCATGGGCTGGCCCCATGCGCCGGGTCTCTGGTCGGCGGAGCAGGTCGAAGCGTGGCAGCCGGTGACGGCGGCGGTGCATGAGGCGGGCGGGCGGATCTTCGCCCAGCTCTGGCATATGGGACGACTGGTCCATTCCAGCGTGACGGGCGAGCAGCCGGTCGCGCCCAGCCCGATCACCGCGCCCGGCCATGCCCATAGCTATGAAGGCAACAAGCCTTATGAACAGCCCCGCGCACTGAACGCCGAGGAGATTCCGGCGCTGGTGGAGAGCTTTGCGACGGCGGCGCGTAACGCCATCGCGGCGGGGTTCGACGGGGTGCAGATTCACGGCGCCAACGGCTATGTGATCGACGAATTCCTGCGCGACGGCACCAACAAGCGTGAGGATGCCTATGGCGGTTCGCCCGAAAACCGCGTGCGGCTGCTCAAGGAAATCACCCAGGCGGTGGCCGATGCCATCGGCGCCGACCGCACGGCGGTTCGCCTGTCGCTGAACGGCGATACCCAGGGGACTGACGACAGCGATCCGGCCAGCCTGTCGCTGGCAGTGGCGCAGGCGCTGGAGCCGATCGGCATCGCTTTCCTGGAACTGCGCGAATTGCGGCCGGACGGCACGCGCGGCGCCAGCGACGTGCCGCGCCAGTCGCCGCTGATCCGCCAGCATTTCACCGGGCCGCTGGTGCTCAACAGCGATTATGACGTCGCGCGGGCGCAGGCCGATCTGGACAGCGGGCTGGCGCAGGCGATCAGCTTCGGTCGGCCTTTCATTTCCAATCCCGACCTGCCTGAGCGGCTTTCCACGGGCGCGGTGCTTAACGATATAAGGCAGGCGACGCTCTATACCCAGGGCGCGGAGGGCTATGTCGACTATCCCGCGCTGGAAGCGGCCTGAACAAAAAAGGGGCCGCGCAACGGCGGCCCCTTTTTTTATCGACGCGCCTGTCAGGCGCCGAATTTTTCGCGCAGGGCGAGCATGGCGATGGCGGCCTTCGCCGCTTCGCCGCCCTTGTCTTTTTCGCTGCTGCGGGCGCGGGTCAGGGCCTGCGCCTCGTTTTCCACGGTCAATATGCCGTTGCCGATGGCGATGCCGTCCATGCCGAGCGCCATCAGGCCACGCGCGCTTTCGTTCGACACCACTTCGAAATGATAGGTTTCGCCGCGGATCACCACGCCGATGGCGACGAAGCCGTCATAGCGCCCGCTTTCCGCCGCCAGCGCCACAGCGCCGGGGATTTCCAGCGCGCCGGGAACCGTCACCACTTCATATTTATGGCCTTCCGCTTCCAGCGCGGCGACCGCGCCCTCGATCAGCAGGTCGTTCAGATGGTCGTAGAAGCGCGCTTCGACGATCAGGAATTTTGCCATGGGTAGCGCTCCTTAAAGCTCGATTGCCCGTTGCCCAACCACGGCGAGGTCATAGCCGTCAAGCGCGATCAGGCTGTGATGCGAATTGCTGAGCAGGATCATGTCATGCACGCCAAGGTCGGCCAGAATCTGCGCGCCGACGCCATAGTCGCGCAATTCATCCATGCCCGTCCCCGGCTGGCCGGCATGGTGACGCAGGATGCGGGAGACGAAATCGCCCGGCGACTGGCTGGTCAGGACGACGATGATGCCCGAACCCTGCTCGGCGATGATCTCCATCGACTTGGCGAGCAAGCCGTCGCGAGGACCCGACGCGCCATAGACATCGTCGAGCAGCGACAGCTGATGCATACGGACCAGCGTGGGTTCATCCTGGCTGACATTGCCCTTCTGCAGCACCATCTGCTCGGTCTGGGTCGCCTTGTTGAAGAAGCTGATCGCCTTCCAGTCGCCGCCCCATTTGCTGTTGAAGATGGTTTCGGCACGGCGTTCGACCATGTGATCGTGCCGGCGGCGATAGGCGATGAGGTCGCGGATCGTGCCGATCTTCATCTTGTGCTTCTGGGCGAAGGGGATGAGATCGTCGAGACGGGCCATGGTGCCGTCATCCTTCATCACCTCGCAGATCACGCCGGACGGGTTCAAGCCCGCGAGGCGGGCGACGTCGACCGCCGCTTCGGTATGGCCGGTGCGCACCAGCACGCCGCCGTCCCTGGCGACCAGCGGGAAGACATGGCCGGGGGTCACGATGTCGTCCGCGCTCTTCGACCCGTCGATCGCGACGGAGATGGTGCGGGCGCGGTCGGCTGCGCTGATGCCGGTGGTGACGCCCTCGCGCGCCTCGATCGACACGGTGAAAGCGGTTTCGTGGCGGGTGCCGTTGTTGCGGCTCATGAGGTCGAGGCCCAATTCCTCGATCCGCGCCTTGGTCATCGCCAGGCAGATGAGGCCGCGGCCATGGGTGGCCATGAAGTTGATCGCATCGGGCGTCGCCATCTGCGCGGGGATGACGAGGTCGCCTTCATTTTCCCGGTCCTCGTCATCGACCAGGATGAACATGCGGCCGTTGCGGGCTTCGTTGATGATCTCTTCAGGGCTGGCGAGCGCGGTGCCTCCCTCCCGCTTGGCGAGATAGGCTTCGAGTTTGCCCAGCGTCTCCGCCGTGGGGTTCCAGTCCGCCTCGCCCAGCTTGCGCAGCGAATTGGCGTGAAGGCCGGCGGCGCGGGCCAGGCCGGAACGGGACATGCCGCCGTCAGTGACAAGCGAGCGAACGGTATCGATCAGTGCGGACGACATGGCAACGACTCCTTACCCGGATGGGTTGGCGCCGCTTATCACACTGCAATGTGATTATGGCAAGAGATAATCACATTGCTACCATTTTTGCGGGAGATTAACGGCGCAAACTCTGCATCCGGTCGAGATAACGCGCCAGCACGTCGATCTCCAGATTGAGGGCGCGGCCTTCGGTGAGACTGTCCAATGTCGTGGCGGCGGCGGTGTGCGGGATGATGTTCAGCCCGAAATGCACACTGCCGTCGGCCTGGTCCTCGACGGTGTTGACGGTCAGCGAAATGCCGTCGACGGTGATCGATCCCTTTGCGGCGAGCGCGGGCGCCAGCGCGGCGGGGGCGGCGATGACGAGGCGGGTCGAATCCCCCTCCGCCGTGGCGGACACCAGCGTGCCGATGCCATCGACATGGCCCGTGACGATATGGCCGCCCAACTCATCCCCGACCTTCAGCGCGCGTTCCAGGTTGAGACGTCCGCCCTGCGCCCACAGGCCCGGCGCGGTGCGGGCGACGGTTTCGGCGGACAGATCGACCGCGAACCAGTCGGCGCCCTTTTCCACCACGGTCAGGCAGGCGCCGGAACAGGCGATGGACGCGCCGATGGCGACGCCCTCCATCTCATAGGCGCAGCCGATGACGAGACGCAGGTCGCCCCGCTGCTCCGCCGTGCGAATGGTGCCGATGTCGGTGATGATGCCGGTGAACATGAAGCGGGGCCTGTCAATTCCGTGGGACGTGGGCGGTGATCTAGGCGTTCCGGCTTCTCAGGTAAACCTCCAGCCGGTCATTGCCCAATTGCCGCTCGTCATCGAGGCGCCAGCGGCCATGCGCATCGGCCAGATCGGTAAGGCCGATGGCGCCGATCCCCGCCAGCCCGTCGCCGATCAGGACCGGCGCGCGATAGAGCAGCAGCCGGTCGACCAGATCGGCGCGCAGAAAGGCGGCGGCCGTCTGCGCGCCGCCTTCGACCAGCAGATGATCGACATGGGCCAGGGTGGCGATGTCCTCCGGCGCGGCGATCTTCTCCCAGCCCTTTGGCGTCTTGCCGTGGCTCAGCAGCAGGCGGCGGGGCGAGCGATCCTCGAGCCCGGGCAGGCGCACGTCGAGGCGCGGCGCGTCGGCGCGCAAGGTGCCGCCGCCGACCAATATGGCGTCATGGCGCGCCCGCTCCAGATGGGCGTGGGCGCGGGCCTCCGGTCCGGTGATCCAGCGGCTGGACCCGTCCGCCAGCGCGATCCGGCCGTCCAGCGACAGGCCGAGCTTGAGCGTCACCGCCGGTCGGCCCAGCGTCTGACGCAGCACGAAGCCGCGCATGGCCGCCGCTGCTTCCTCCGCCATCAGACCCATTTCGACCGCGATGCCGCGCTGGCGCAGCCAGGCGGCGCCCTGCCCATCGGTGCGCGGATCGGGATCGCGCAGCGCGATCACGACGCGGCGCACGCCGGCGCGGGCCATCAGATCGGCGCAGCGCGGACCGCGCGGGGACAGGTGGAAGCAGGGCTCCAGCGTCACATAGGCGGTGGCGCCGCGGGCGCGGTCCATCGCCTGATCCAGCGCCTGCGCCTCGGCATGGGGACGGCCCCCCCTCTGCGTCCAGCCGCGCCCGACCACCCGGCCGTGCTTGACGATCAGGCAGCCGACATTGGGGTTGGGCGTGGAAAGCCCGCGTCCCCGTTCCGACAGGGCGATGGCGGCGGCCATGAAGCGCCGGTCCGCTGCGGAATCGGCGGGGGGGATTGCGGCTTTGCTGCGGGGGCTCAGGGCTGTTTCGCTCCTGCCGCGGGCTTTTCTTCCGCTTCGGCCTTGGCCAGCCGGGCGTCGAGCTGGGCGTTGACATATTTCAACGCCTCTTGATGGCGCGCGCCGTTGCGGGCGGCTTCCTCCTTCCACTCGATGCCGAAGGCGTCGGCGAAACCCTGCATCCGCTTCTGCTGCTTGGCCAGCGCCGCCTCGCTCTTGGCAAGGTCGATCTTCTGCTGGAGGATGATCGCCGCGTCGGAACGGTTGGCGTCCCAGCTCTGGACATAGATGATCTTGTTGCGCGTCGGCATGGTGTTGGTGTTGGCGTCGACGATGAAGGCCCAGATGATGACCCAGGTGAACGCGACGGACAGGCCGAGCAACGGCCATTTATGGGGCCGGTCCTTGCCAAAATAACTCCACAGATCGCTGAGTGCGCTCTTGGGGGACACGGGACGGGGGAAGATCGCCATGGCGCCGATATAGGATAAGGCGGGGCCGGATGCAAAAGCGCTGTTGTCCGATGCGGCCATGCCCGGCCCCTTTGCCCTGATTTCAGACGTCTGCGAGGCGGAATGTAACGGTCAGCACCCGGCTGGAGCCGATCGCCACGCCGTCCCGAGTCGCGGGGCGGAAGCGCCATTTGCGCAAGGCATGACGCTGGGTCGCGACCCAGAAGGCATCGTCCGTGGCCGACAGTCGTTCTATGCCGGTGACATGGCCATCCGGGCCGATGGCCACGCGGACGGTGACCTTGCCCTCCATTCCCTGGCGGATCATCGCGCCGGGATAGTCAGGCTGGAACGCCGCCAGGGCACGCGGGTCGATCGATGCTTCGACCAGCACCGGATCGGGCAGGGTCGGCGTGACCGGCGGGGTGACGATGGTGGCTGTCCCACCGCCTGTGCCGCTTGTGGCAAGAGGGTCTTCCTTGACCGCGAAAGGGTTGGCCGGGGTGTCGATGACCGGCTTGACCGCCATGATGGCCGGACCGCCTTCGGGGGGCTTGGCGTGGGTTTCGGGGACGAATGTCTCCGGTGGCGGCGGGACGGGGTCGGGCACGTCATAGGTGGTCAGCGTGCCGCCGGTGAAGGGCGCGATCATCTCTCTGGGCATCAGCAGAAGCACCCCGACGACCAAGGCATGGACGGCCACAGCGCCGCCTATGCCGATGGGGGATCGGTTGCCCCTCCTGTAGCCGGAAAGCCGCTCGTCGCCTGTCGTCCCGCCTGCCGTCCGCAACGTCATCAGTCGCATCTCGCATCCTCCTGTTTTGCGAATCTCTTGGGAATCGCAATGTAATGATACAACATTATTCAATGATATGTTGCAACATCATTTTTTGGGAGCGAACCGCCTTTGAAGGAAGGGCGTTTAAAGCAACGTATCGATGGCGTGGATGGCTAAACCGACCAGACCGCCGACCAGCGTGCCGTTGATACGAATATATTGCAGGTCGCGGCCGACCGCATGTTCCAGTCGGCTGGTGACGGTGCCCGCGTCCCAGCCGCGCACCGTTTCGCTGACCAGAGTCACGATGGAGTCTCCGTAGGTCGCTGTCGCTCCAACCGCTGCACGGCGCATGAAGCGATTGAGGAGCAGCCGCAGCCGGGCGTCCTCCTGCAAGGTGCCGCCCAATTGGCGGAGCGCTTCGCCCAGCCGCCCCGCCATCGCCTTGCCCGGATCGCGGACCGCGCGCAGCAGGCCGGTGCGCGCCTGTTCCCACAGGCCGTCGATCCAGCGCTGCATGGCCGGATTGTCGACGATTTCGTCGCGGATACGGGCGACACGGGCGTGCATCTCCAGGTCGAATTGCAGGTCGGCGGCGAGCTTCGCCATGCCTTCCTCGGCCTTCAGGCGCAGGCTGTGGCCGGGGTCCTGCGCCATGTCGGTCAACAGCTTGCGCAGCCCGTCGATGATCGCATTGGCGAGATTCTCGTCAAGACCCGTCCAGCGCATGATCTTGCCGGATCGGTCGTGCACCATCTGGCGGATCAGATGGTCGTTCGCTTCCAGCGTGCGGTCGGCCCAGTGGATGAGGCTGTCCATCACCGGAGCGTGGCGGCCGTCGCGCATCGCAGCCTCCAGCGCCTGGCCGATCAGCGGGGCCAGGTTCATCCCGCGCAGCCGCTGGGCGATGGCGCCCTTCACCATGCCGCCCAACCGTTCCTGATCCAGCGTCTCCAGTAGATCGGCAGCAAGGCGGGAGGCGCTTTCGCGCAGCCGCCCGTCGCCGCCGGAGGGACTGGCGAGGAAGCGCCCCGCCGCTCCCGCCACGTCCAGCCGCTGCATCCGCCGGGCGACGACGGTGGGGGTCAGGAAATTGTCGCGCAGGAACAAGGCGAGCGTGTCCCCGATCCGGTCCTTGTTGCGCGGAATGATCGCGGTATGCGGGATCGGCAGGCCCAGCGGGTGACGGAACAGCGCCGTCACCGCGAACCAGTCGGCCAGGCCGCCGACCATCGCCGCCTCGGCAAAGGCCTGGACGAAGCCGATGGCGGGATGCAGGTGCACCGTCGCCCGCGCGCCGAGGAACAGCGCCGCCATTGCCAGCAGCATGCCGGTCGCCACCAGCCGCATGCGCCGGGCCGGATGGACTGGGCTGTCGGCATCGGGCCGGGCCATGGACCGGGATGGAGCAAGCAGCTTCATGACGAACCAACGGTTACGCCGCCGTTTCGTTCAGGCAAGCACTTCTTTTCCGGGCGCTTCGTTATTCCGCCGGCTGCGCTTCGCCCGGGCGGCCATCGCCGGGCTTGTAGGTCAGCAGGCGTCGGCCAAGGCGCGGACCGACCCATTCCTCAATCCCCAGCGCAAGGCTGAAGCATGCCGGCACGATCACCAGCGTCAGCACGGTGGACAGCAGCAGCCCGCCGATCACGGTGATCCCCATGGGCGCGCGCCACGCGCCGTCGCCGCCCAGCGACAGGGCGGTGGGCACCATGCCCGCCACCATCGCCACCGTGGTCATGACGATCGGCTGGGCGCGCTTGTGCCCGGCGTCGATGATCGCCTCCAGCTTGGGCACGCCCTTGCCGATCTCCTCCAGCGCGAAGTCGATGACGAGGATCGAGTTCTTGGCGACGATGCCCAGCAGCATCAGCAGGCCGATGAACACCGGCATCGACAGCGGTTGCCCGGCGATATGCAGCGCCAGCGCCCCGCCCAGCGGCGCCAGCAGCAGCGACCCCAGGTTCACGAAGGGCGGCATCAGCCGCTTGTAGAGCAGCGTCAGCACCGCCAGCACCAGCAGGATGCCGGAAATCACAGCGATGACGAAATTCTGGATCATCTCCGCTTCGAACTTGCTGTCGCCAATATTGATCTTCTGCACGCCCTGAATCCTGCCGTCCAGAACCGCCTTCATCGTCGGCAGGGCGTTGATCTTGGCCATGGCCTGGCTGGTGACGACGCCGGGGGCGAGGTCGGCGCCGACGACGATGCGGCGGATCTGGTTGTAGCGGCGGATCTGCGTCGGCCCGGCGCCGAATTCGATGTCGGCGACGACCTTCAGCGGGACCGAGCCGCCATTGACCGTGGGCACCGGCATATTCTCGATCGTGGCGATGTCGCGGCGGCTGTGTTCCGCGATCGATACGCGGATCGGGATCTGCCGGTCCGACAGGGAGAATTTGGCGCTGTTCTGGTCGATGTCGCCGATGGTCGCGACGCGGATCGTCTGGCTGAGCGCGGCGGTCGTCACGCCCATGCTGGCGGCCAGGTCGAAGCGCGGCTTGATGACGATTTCGGGCCGGTTCATGTCGCCCTGCACGCGCGGCGCGCGGATCAGGGAAATGCCCGCCATTTCCTTGACCAGCCGATTCGCGGTCCTTTCCAGCAGGGCCGGATCGTCGCTGCCGAACATGATGATGATGTCCCGACCGAAACCGCCGCCCGATTGCGACTGGAAATTGACCCGCGCGTCGGCGACCTGCTGGAATTTGGGCGCGACCTTGCGTTCCCATTCGACCGAACTGGTGGGCCGGTCCTTGCGCAGCGTCAGGAAGATGTCGGCGCCGGTCGTCTGGATGTCGGCGAAGGCGGCGTCGACCGTGTCCTTGTCGGCGGCCAGCATGTCCGCGACCTTGCGGGTGATGGCTGTGGTCTGCTCCAGCGTGCTGCCCGGCACGGTTTCGATCTTCACCTGACTGAAATCCGTGTCCATGCTTGGCTGGAACGACATGGGCAGGGTGCCAAAGGCGACGATGGTCGCGATGAAGGCCAATATGCCCAGGCCCATCGTCCAGATGCGATGGTCGCGAAGCCAGGCGGTCAGGCGCGCCCGGCCACCGCGGGCGCGGTGGGCGATGGCGCGGCGTTCGTCGAGCGACCAGCGCAATATCGCCATATAGACATCCATCAGCCAGCCTTCGCCATGGCTTTCCTGGCCATGGGCCTTGAGGAAATAGGCGGCGACCATCGGCGTGATCAGGCGCGCGACCGCCAGGCTGAGCAGCACCGCCACGACCACCGTCAGGCCGAACTGGATGAAGAACTGACCGGAAATGCCCGGCATCATGCCGACCGGCAGGAACACCGCGACGATCGCCATGGTGGTCGCCAGCACGGCGAGGCCGATTTCGTCGGCGGCGTCGATGGCGGCCTGATAGGCGCTTTTGCCCATGCGCATGTGGCGGACGATATTCTCGATCTCCACAATGGCGTCGTCGACCAGCACGCCCGCGACCAGGCTGAGCGCCAGCAGCGAGGTCATGTTGAGCGTGAAGCCCATCATGTCCATGAACCAGAAGGCGGGAATGGCGGAGAGCGGGATGGCCAGCGCAGAAATGATCGTCGCGCGCCAGTCGCGCAGGAACAGGAAGACGATGACGACCGCCAGCACCGCGCCCTCGATCATCGACTGCATGGCGCTGTGATACTGGTTCTTGGTATATTCGACGCTGGTATAAAGCTGCTTGTACTGGACCTTGGGATTTTCCTTCTTGAGCTGGTCCAGCACCTTCATCGCGTCGTCGAACACGGTAACGTCGGACGACCCCTTCGCCTTTTCCATGCTGAAGCTGGTCACCTGCCGCCCGTTCATCAGCCCCAGCGAGCGCTGTTCGGCATACATGTCGCGCACATCGGCCAGATCGGCGAGCTTGACGGTGCGGCCGCCGGAAATGGCGATCTGGGTCTGGCCCAGCGCATAGGCGTCGCGGGCGTTGCCGAGCACGCGGATCGCCTGTTCGGCGCCGGCGATTTCAGTGCGCCCGCCCGCGGCGTTCAGGTTCACCTGCTGAAGCTGCTGATTGACCTGGCTGGCCGTGATGCCGTGGGACTGGAGCTTGACCGGGTCCAGGATGACGCGGATCTCGCGGCTGACGCCGCCGCCGCGCTTGACCGCCGCCATGCCGGGCACCGCCAGCAGCCGCTTGGCGACGGTGTTGTCGACATACCAGGACAGCTCCTCCAGCGTCATGTCGGTGGCTTCGGCGCTGAAATAGGCGATCGGGCCGCCGTCGATGTCGACGCGGCTGACCTGCGGTTCCAATATCCCTTCGGGCAGGTCGCTGCGGATCTGGTCGACGGCGTTCTTCACATCGTTGACGGCGCGGTCGACCGGCGTGCCGATCTGGAACTGGACACTGGTGTGGGATTCGCCCTCCGACACCCAGGAGGTGATTTCATCGACGCCGCTGATGCCGCGCACCGCGGCTTCGATGCGCTGGGTGACCTGGGTTTCCAGTTCGGTCGGGGCAGCGCCGGGTTGCAGCACGACGACGCTCGCCATGGGGAAACTGACGTCGGGCTGCTGATTGACGTCCATCCGGCTGAAGCTGACCATCCCGGCCAGCAGCAGCGCCACGAACATCACGAGCGGCGGCACCGGATTGCGAATGGCCCAGGCGGAAATATTACGAAAACTCATGTCGGCTTCCTCGCCTGCCGGGCGGCGCGCGGAACGGGCGCGCGGCGCGGCCTTATTTCGACGTTCGGACCTCTGGCTTCACCTTCTGCCCCGGCGTCAGGAAGGCGCCGGCCGAAGCGACGATGCGTTCATCGCCGTTAAGCCCGTTCAGGATCGATACGCCCGCATCGGTCACCTGGCCGGTCTTGACGTCTCGCCGCTGCACTTCCTCGCGGCCGTTGACGACATAGACATAATGGCCCTTCTCATCGGTCTGCACCGCCGATTCCGGCAGCATCGGCGCGGCGCCGGTGCCGCTGACGATCGAGGCGGAGGCAAAGCCGCCCGGACGGATCGCCGGATTATAGGGCAGGGCGATGCGGACGACGCCCTGACGGTTCTGATTGTCGACCACGGGCGAGACCTGCCAGATGCGGCCGGCGAATTGCGCGGTGCCGCCCACCGGCGTGACGGTCGCGCCGTTGCCGACGCGCAGCGCGGCCAGATCGCCTTCGCTGACCTGCGCCAGCATTTCCATCTCGCCGTCCTTGGCCATGCGGAACAACACGGCGCTGCCCGCGCCCACGATCTGGCCCGGTTCCACGGTGCGGGTCAGCACCAGCCCTGCTGCCGGCGCGCGGATGTCGAGGCGCCCGGTGCGGGCGCGCTGTTCGGCCAGTTGCGCGACGGCGACATTGACGCGGGCATTGGCGGCGTCGCGCGTGGCGGTGCGCTGGTCGATGTCGGCCTGACTGATGAAGCCGCGCGCCACCAGCGCCTTGGCCCGGTCGAGCTGCGCCTGGGCCAGCTTGGCGTCGGCGCGGTTCACCTCCACCTGCGCGGCGAGCGAACGGATCTGCTCGGTCTGGACCGACCGTTCGACCGTCGCCAGCACCTGACCCGCCTTGACCCAGTCGCCCGGCTGCGCCAGCACGCGCGTCACCGCGCCGCCTTCGCCGACGACGCCGACAGGCATGTCTACGCGCGCGGCGAGCGATCCGGTGGCGTTGACGGTGTGCGACACGACCGACCGGCCGGGGCTGATCACCGTGACCACCGGTGCCTGCGCCGCCGCCGGAACGCTGTCCGCGCCCTTGCCGCGCATGCCGATCCACGTCGCGACGGCGATCAGGACGATCGCGGCGGCCGCGCCGATGACGAGCCGTCTGCGCCAGATCGGGCGCTGTTCCCGCTCATCCAGCATATGGGCCGGAACATCGCCGACCAATTGGGTTTCGTAATTCATCCTGAATCCATCTTCCGGCCAAAAGCGCCGCGCGGATTGCTGTATTATAAGAATACATCACCCCGCTCAAGTCCCATTATCACGATCCCCGCGCCTGCCCTTGCCAAAGCCGCGCAGCTATGGCGCTATGGTCCGGACACGGAAGGGGGAAGGCGGGATGGAATTGCTGGGGTGGATCATCGTCGGGCTGTTTGCGGGCGCCCTCGCGCGGCTGGTCATGCCCGGCCGCGCTCCGGGCGGCTGCGTCCTGACCATCCTGCTGGGCATAGCGGGCGCGCTGCTGGCGGGCTATGTCGGGCGGATGCTGGGCGTCTATGCGCCGGGCCAGCAGGCCAGTTTCATCGCTGCGGTGTTCGGGTCGATCGGCGTGCTTGCCCTCTATCGGTTCTTCGCCGGGCGCGGCTGACGCATGAAGAGGGCCGCACCATCGTCTGGCACGGCCCTCTTCGGCTTAACGAAAGGCGCTTAGCGGACCGAGCCGCGCCGCACCAGATTGACGATTGCCAGCAGGACGATGGCGCCCACCAGCGACACCAGGAAGCTGTACAGCGTCAGGCCGTCGTTGATGGAACCGCCGCTGAAGATCAGGCCGCCGATGAAGGCGCCGACGATGCCGACGACGATGTTCAGCAAGATGCCCTGTTGCGCGTCAGTGCGCATGACCATGCTGGCGAGCCAACCGATGATGCCGCCGACGACAAGCCATAAGATGATGCCCATTGTCTTACTCTCCTTGGACCACAGCCCCTTCCGGGAAGGCTGAACTGTTCAACGGAAAAGTCGGCTTTCCGTTCCCTAGGCGATATGAAAGGGTAAGCAGAAGGCCGCCGGATGCCAGATCCGGCGGCCTTGCTGTTCGTTGCGATGCGACCCTTTTGGGTGTTCAGTATTTCTGCTGCCGTTCGTAGAGCGACTTGTAATATTGGATACGCGTCACGCGCAGGCCGTGCATGCCCGAACGGTCGACCGCGCGCTGCCAGCTCGCAAATTCCTCCAGCGTCAGCGAATAGCGCGCGCAGGCTTCGTCCACGGTCAGCAGTCCGCCATTTACGGCCGCCACGACTTCCGCCTTGCGGCGCACGACCCAGCGGGTCGTATCCACCGGCGGCAGGCTCTCCAGAGTCAGGGGTTCTCCGAGCGGCCCGACGACCTGGGCAGGTCTGATTTTTTGATTTTCGATCATTATCACCCTCAATAAGCGGCACTGGCGTTGCCGTTTTTTCAGCAGTGCGAAACTGTTTGCGCCTCAAGCCCTGAACAGGGTCTAAAGCGCCACGGTAAACGCCCCTTTCATCATCCTTGCCCCACCCTTAAACGGTTTGCGATCAACGGGTTAAAGCTACCCGCAAGCCCTTCAGCCTCGATATGGCCGCTGGAACGCGGCGCGAGGATATCGGCCAGTTCCTGGATCCAGTCGCCTTCGATTTCCTGCCCCCGCAGGACGCCCGCGACCGCCTGCGCGGTCGGGCTGGCCGCCTGCGCCGCCGCCGAAGCAGCCCGCAGCGATGGCCAGACCGGGACGCGCCGACGCCCGATAGGCTTGACGAAGCTGGGCTTCAGCCCGCCTGTCCGAAGGAATCCCAAATCCATGGGAAAGGGGTCTACGCGCTAAAGGATAAGGTCCGGTAAACTTGACCCGGATTTTGGCGCCATCTTGTTTTCGCGGGTTGAATCCCGCTGGAATGCCGGGGCAGGGGCGACTATATGCGCGGGCATGCAGCCCCAGTTCCAGCTTTCAGAGCCGCTCAACGCGCGGCGCATCGTCGTTGCCATGTCGGGCGGCGTGGACTCGAGCGTCGTTGCCGCGCTCGCCGCGCGCACGGGCGCCGAAACGATCGGCGTGACGTTGCAACTCTACGATCATGGCGCGGCGGTGGGCCGCACGGGAAGCTGCTGCGCCGGGCAGGATATTCGCGATGCGCGCGCGGTCGCTGACCGCATCGGCATTGTCCATTATGTCTTTGATTATGAAAGCCGTTTCCGGGATTCGGTGATCGCTGATTTCGCCGATGAATATATGGCCGGGCGCACCCCGATCCCTTGCGTGAAGTGCAATATGGGGGTGAAGTTCACCGACCTGTTCCAGATCGCGCGGGACCTGGGCGCGGACTGCCTTGCCACCGGCCATTATGTCCGCCGGGTGGAGGGGCCGCAGGGCGCGGAACTGCACCGCGCCGCCGATCCGGCGCGGGACCAGAGCTATTTCCTTTTCGCCACGACTCAGGCGCAGCTCGACTATCTGCGCTTTCCGTTGGGTGGCCTGCCCAAGCCCCAGGTGCGCGAGATCGCGGCGGAACTGGGCCTGTCGGTGGCGATGAAGCCCGACAGCCAGGACATCTGCTTCGTCCCCGACGGCGATTATGCGAAAATCGTGCGCAAGCTGCGCCCCGATGCCGATGAGGGCGGGGACATCGTGCATATCGACGGGCGCGTGATGGGCACGCACAAGGGCATGATCCACTATACGGTCGGCCAGCGTAAGGGGCTGGAAATCGGCGGACAGGCCGAACCGCTCTACGTCGTGCGGCTGGACGCCGAGGCGCGGCGCGTGATCGTCGGGCCGAAGGCGGCGCTGGCGGTGTCGGGGGCGCGGCTGAGCGACATCAATTGGCTGGGCGGGGATTTCACCGGGCCGCTGACCGCCAAGGTGCGGTCGATGGCGAAGCCGGTTCCGGCCCGGCTGGAGGGCGAGCGGCTGGTCTTCGATGCGCCGGAATATGGCGTGGCGCCAGGGCAGGCGGCGGTACTCTATGCCGGCGACCGGGTGCTGGGCGGCGGCTGGATCGCGGCGACCGAGGCGGCGCTGGCGGAGGCGGCCTAGATCCTATGCGTTACCTTGCCCTTTCGCCCCTTCGCAAGTAAGGCGCGCGGGTCATGACTCGTCCGCTCACCTTTGCCATCCCCAAGGGGCGCATCCTCGATGAAGCGCTGCCCTTGCTCGCCAAAGCCGGTATCGAACCGGAGGCGGAGTTCCATGACAAGAAGAGCCGCGCGCTCCGCTTCGCCACCAACCGGCCCGATGTGTCGATCATCCGGGTGCGGGCGTTCGACGTCGCGACCTTCGTGGCGCATGGCGCGGCGCAGATCGGCATCGTCGGATCGGACGTGCTGGAAGAGTTCGATTATTCGGAGATTTACGCGCCGGTCGACCTCGACATGGGCCATTGCCGCCTGTCGGTCGCGGAGCCTGTCGGTCTCGCCGATGAGGATGAAGCGGCGCTGAGCCATGTCCGCGTTGCCACCAAATATCCTTACCTCACGCGCAAATATTATGAGGCGCGCGGGATTCAGGCGGAGTGCGTGAAGCTGAACGGCGCGATGGAACTGGCGCCTTCGCTGGGGTTGTCGCGGCGGATCGTGGACCTTGTGTCCTCAGGCGCGACGCTGAAGGCCAATGGCCTGGTCGAGACCAATGTCATCATGCCGGTGTCGGCGCGGCTGATCGTCAATCGTGCTGCATTCAAGATGCGTTCGGCGGAATTGACGCCGCTGGTCGAAGCCTTCCGCAAGGCCGTGGGGGTGAAGGATGTCGCTTAGGCTCGATAGCGCGAGCGCGGATTTCGCCGCTGCCTTCACCGCGCTGGTCGATGCCCGGCGCGAGGCGGACGAGGATGTCTCGCGCGATGTCACCGCGATCCTGAAGCGCGTCCGGGCCGAGCGCGATGCGGCGCTGGCCGACTATACCAGCCGCTTCGACCGGCATGACCTGAACATCAGCGGTTGGGCGGTGGAGCCTTCCGAATGCCGCAAGGCGCTGGACGGGCTTTCGACCGAATTGCGCGATGCGCTGGAACTCGCGGCGGCGCGCATCACCGCCTATCATGAAAAGCAGAAGCCGCAGGACAGCGACAGCGTCGATGCGGCGGGTGTCCGTCTCGGGGCGCGGTGGAGCGCGGTGGATGCGGCGGGGCTGTATGTCCCCGGCGGGCGCGCCGCCTATCCCAGTTCGCTGCTGATGAATGTCATCCCGGCCAAGGTCGCGGGCGTCGATCGCATCGCCATGGTCACGCCGACCCCCAATGGCGAGATCAACCCGCTGGTGCTGGCGGCCGCTTCCATCGCCGGGATCGAGGAAATCTGGCGCGTCGGCGGGGCGCAGGCGGTCGCGGCGCTTGCTTACGGCACGGACCGGATCAAGCCGGTCGACGTCATCACCGGTCCCGGCAATGCCTGGGTAGCCGAGGCCAAACGCCAGCTTTATGGCGTGGTCGGCATCGACATGGTGGCCGGGCCGTCGGAGATTGCCGTGGTAGCCGATGGGAAGAATAATCCCGACTGGATCGCCGCCGATCTGCTCAGCCAGTCGGAGCATGATCCGACCAGCCAGTCGATCCTGTTCACCGACGACGCAGCCTTTGCCGATGCGGTAGCAGCGGCGGTGGACAAGCGTCTGCCGTTGCTGTCGACGCAGGCGGTGGCGACCACGAGTTGGAACGCCAATGGCGCGATCATCGTCGTGCGCGATCTCGAAGAAGCCATGCCGCTGGTCAACCGTCTGGCCGCCGAGCATCTGGAACTCGCTGTGGATGATCCCGACGCGCTGTTCCGGCAGGTGCGCCATGCCGGGTCGGTCTTTCTTGGCCGGATGACGCCCGAGGCGGTGGGCGATTATGTCGCCGGTCCCAACCATGTGCTGCCGACCGGGCGGCGTGCGCGCTTTTCCTCGGGACTCTCGGTGCTCGACTTCATGAAGCGCACCAGCTTCCTCAGCCTCGACCAGCGCAGCATCGATGCCATCGGTCCCGCCGCCGTCGCGCTGGCGGAGGCGGAGGGGCTTCCGGCGCATGCGGCCTCGGTGGCGGCGCGGCTTAAATAATCCGTTGCCCCGCGCGTCATGCGGGGTCATTTTTCTCCCCTCGGACCGGTTTCGACTTTTCCGGTTCGAACGGCTATGGACCTGTTGATGAACGATCGCTCGAAATCCCGCTCCGCCGCGCGTCTTGCCGCGGTTCAGGCGCTCTACCAGCTCGAAATGGAGGGTACGCCGCTTCATGTGCTGCTGCATGAGTTCCACCAGCACCGCCTGGGCGCGACCATCGAGGATGTGACCTATGCACAGGCGGAAGAGAGCTTCTTCGATGATGTGGTGCAGGGCGTGGACCGCCGCCGCGAGGAAATCGACGGGCTGATCGTGGCGCGTCTGTCCAAGGGCTGGAGTCTCGAGCGGCTCGACAAGCCGATGCGGCAAATCCTGCGCGCGGGGGCCTATGAGTTGCTCGCCCGCAAGGATGTGGCGACCGGCACGGTCATCAGCGAATATGTCGATGTCGCCCACGCCTTCTACGACAAGCGCGAGGCGGGCTTCGTGAACGGCCTGCTCGATGCTGTCGCGAAGGACGTGCGGAAATAACGGCCTTGGGCCAAGCGGGGGGAAGCCATGTCCGCTGAATCCCGCTTTCTGACCCTGCTGCGCCTGCTCGCGAACGACCCGGCCGCGCAGGGCTTGCAGGACGATGTGGCGGTGCTGGAGATCGGCGATGCGCGGCTGATCCTGACCAGCGATACGATGGTGGAGGGGGTGCATTATCTCGCCACCGACCCGCCCGCCGACATCGGCTGGAAGCTGGCGGCGGTGAATCTGTCCGACCTTGCCGCCAAGGGTGCCAAGCCGGTCGGCTGCCTGCTCAACTATGCGCTGTCGGGCGACGATGCGTGGGACGCGGCCTTTCTGGAGGGATTGGGCGAGGCGCTGGCCCGCCATGCCATGCCGCTGCTGGGCGGCGATACGGTCAAGATGCCGAAGGGCGCACCCCGCAGCTACAGCCTCACCGCTCTGGGCGAAGCGACCGGGCCGGTGCCGGTGCGCGGCGGCGCGCAGGCGGGCGACCGGCTGTATCTGACTGGCCCGGTGGGGGATGCGGGCGTGGGCCTTGACCTGCTGCAATCCATGCCCGGCGCGTCGGGTCCTCTGGTCGACGCCTATCGCCGACCGCGCCCCCGCCTCGCCGAAGGGGCCCTGCTTGCCCGCCATGTTCATGCGATGATGGATGTATCGGACGGGTTGCTGATCGACGCGGCCCGCATGGCGGAGGCGAGCGGCCTTGCCGTCACCATCGATCATATCCCGCTGTCCCCCGCCCTGGAGGCAACGCGCGGCGCCAGCAGTGCCGTGCAGATCGCGGCGGCGCGGGCCGGGGACGACTATGAATTGCTGTTTGTGCTCCCGGCCGCGATCAAGCCACCGGTGCGGGCGATCCCGGTCGGGCATTTTTCCGCAGGATCGGGCCTGACGCTGATGATCGACGGGGTCGTCTTCCCCCTGCCAGACCGGCTGGGCTGGCAACATGGCTGAATCGCTCTGATTCGTAACGGGTTGACGCGAGCCGTCCGCCCTGTAGCTTCACCCCCGACCTTTCTCAGCCCGGTAGGACCGCATGATGTGCGTGAGCCTGATGCTGATTGATGCGGTGCCTGATGCCGGATGCGTGAATTCCGGCCGCCCGTCTCTGCGCCTTTCGTCCGCCCGTCATTCCCTGCGGAGCGGCCGATGACAGGCATAACAGGGGGAGAGGAACATCCATGCAGATTGTCTCGATTGCCATAGGGTGCGGCCTGTTGGCCGTGTTCTACGGCCTGTTCACCAGTCGACAGGTGCTGGCGGCCTCCGCCGGCAATGATACCATGCAACAGATTGCAGGCGCGATTCAGGAAGGGGCGAAGGCCTATCTCAGCCGGCAATATATGACCATCGGCATGGTCGGCGTCGTCGTCGCGGCGCTGGTCTTCTTCTTCCTTGGCGCGACGTCGGCCATCGGCTTCCTGATCGGGGCGCTGCTCTCCGGCGCGGCGGGCTTCATCGGCATGAACATCTCGGTGCGCGCCAATGTCCGCACCGCCGAAGCCGCTCGCGACACGCTGCAAAGCGGCCTGACCGTGGCGTTCCGGGCGGGTGCCATCACCGGCATGCTGGTGGCAGGGCTGGCGCTGCTCGCGATCAGCGTCTTCTTCTGGTATCTGACCGGGCCTGCGGGGCATGCGCCCGATGACCGGCTGGTGATCGACTCTCTGGTGGCTCTGGCCTTTGGCGCCAGCCTTATCTCCATCTTCGCGCGTCTGGGCGGCGGCATCTTCACCAAGGCGGCGGACGTCGGCGCGGACCTTGTCGGCAAGGTCGAGGCGGGCATTCCGGAGGATGACCCACGCAATCCCGCCGTGATCGCCGACAATGTGGGCGACAATGTCGGCGACTGCGCGGGCATGGCGGCGGACCTGTTCGAAACCTATGTGGTGACGGTCGGCGCGACCATGGTGCTGACCGCCCTGCTGGTGAAGGGTGTGGACAACGCCTTTCTGATGCAGCTCATGTCGCTGCCGCTGATCGTCGGCGGCGTGTGCATCATCACCTCGATCATCGGCACCTATATGGTGCGGCTGGGGGCGAGCCAGTCGATCATGGGCGCGCTCTACAAGGGCTTCTGGACGACGGCGATCCTGTCGATCCCGGCGCTCTATGCGGCGGCGCATTTCACCTTGGGCGATCTTAATGCCCGCTTCGGCACAGACCTTGACGGCAGCGGCGGCTATACCGGCATGGCGCTGTTCTGGTCGATGATGGTCGGATTGGCGGTCACGGGCCTGATCGTCTGGATCACGGAATATTATACCGGCACCAATTATCGCCCCGTGCGCAGCATCGCCCGTGCATCGGAAACCGGCCATGGCACGAACGTCATTCAGGGCCTTGCGGTGAGCCTGGAGGCCACGGCGCTGCCGACCCTGGTGATCGTGGTCGGCATCATCGTCGCCTATCAACTGGCGGGCCTGATCGGCATCGCCTTCGCCGCGACGGCCATGCTGGCGCTTGCCGGGATGGTCGTGGCGCTGGACGCCTACGGCCCCGTCACCGACAATGCGGGCGGCATCGCGGAAATGTCGCAGCTTGAAGACAGCGTCCGGGTCAAGACCGACGCGCTCGACGCGGTGGGCAACACCACCAAGGCCGTGACCAAGGGCTATGCCATCGGATCGGCGGGCCTCGCCGCGCTGGTGCTGTTCGGCGCCTATACGGAGGATCTGAAATTCTACAACTCGGCGTTGGGCCTCACCGAGCCGGTCGATTTCAGCCTCTCCAACCCCTATGTCATTGTCGGGCTGTTGCTGGGCGCATTGCTGCCCTATCTCTTCGGCGCGATGGGCATGACCGCCGTGGGCCGCGCGGCCGGTGACGTGGTCAAGGACGTGCGCGACCAGTTCGCCACCAACAAGGGCATTATGGAGGGTACGTCGCGGCCCAACTATGCCCGGACCGTGGATCTCGTCACCCGCGCCGCGATCAAGGAGATGATCCTGCCCAGCCTGCTTCCGGTGCTGGCGCCGATCGTCGTCTATTTCGCGATTTCGGCGGTGGCGGGCACGCCCAATGGCTTTGCGGCCCTGGGCGCGCTGTTGCTGGGCGTGATCGTTTCGGGCCTGTTCGTGGCGCTCTCCATGACCTCGGGCGGCGGCGCCTGGGACAATGCCAAGAAGTTCATCGAGGATGGCCATCATGGCGGCAAGGGCAGCGAAGCCCACAAGGCCGCGGTGACGGGCGATACGGTCGGCGATCCCTATAAGGACACCGCCGGTCCGGCCGTCAATCCGATGATCAAGATCACGAATATCGTCGCCCTGCTGCTGCTGGCGGCGCTCGCGCACGGCGCGTAATTCATCGATTGAAAAGGGAAAGACAAAAAATAACCCCGCCCAGATATGGGCGGGGTTATTTTTGTCCGCTTTTGCGGCCGTTTCCCATCCATTTCACCGTACGATTTCCGACATCGACCCGAGCCCGATTTCCTGAAGCTGCCCGGTTGGAGTCGTCGAACGGCCGGTGGGCAAGAAGCCTTCCACTGGCCTGATGACATCATCCCGTCCGGAATTTTCGGGCCGGACGAGGCGGCTGTCACTAAAGTGAAACAGAACCGCAACATTAAAGACGCGAAACGGTCATAGACGGCCCCCGTTACCGGACCGTTGGGGAATCGAATGTCGTTGCGCCTGAAACTAACCACCGCTTGTATCGCCTTGAGCCTGCCTGTCATGGCCCATGCCAGCGAGGACGGACAAATCTGGACCACCGCCAGCGCGACGGTGAAGCTCAGCGATCGCTGGCGCTTTTCACAGGAGGTTGTCGGTCGGTTCAGCAATGACCGCGATGGGCTGTACGAAGTCGAGATGAACTCGCTGATCGGCTACAAGCTGAACAAGCGGGTGACGATCTGGGCGGGCTACACCCATGACCCGCAATATAATGGCGGCGATTTTTCGGTGATGGAGCATCGCGGTCGCCAGCAGGTGACGTTCGACAATATCGTGAAGATCGGCCCCGGCCAGCTCAGCGCCCGTCTGCGTCTGGAGGAGCGCTGGCGCGAGGGGATCGACGGCACGGCCTGGCGGTTTCGCCCCTATGTCAAATATGTGCTGCCGTTCAGGGAAGGCGGCAAGACCGCGCTGGTGCTGAGCCATGAGAGCTTCATCGATCTCAACACCACCAGCTTTCAGCGCGTCGAGGGTGAGGAACGGATGCGCAACCTGATCGCCATCACCACGCCGGTCGCCAGGAATGTGAATGCGGAAATCGGCTATCTGCACCAGCATGGTTTCCGTCCCGATGCCGACGACAGCAACGACAATGTCGCCTCCTTCTCGTTGAGCTTCTCTTTCTAAAGGCCCCATCCTTCGGGCCCTGTCCGGGGAAGGAATGAGCGGCCCGGCAATAAAGAGGGGGTGCGCTTGCCCGGTCATGGCGCGAAGGCCTATAGGCTCGCCATGACCAGCGAACCTTTCCGTTCGCAGCTCGCGGCGCTGGAGAAGCGCGGCCGGTTGCGCCGTCTGATTCCCCGTTCCGGGCGGGACTTCGCCTCCAACGACTATCTCGGTCTCGCCGGCGATCCGATCATCGGCCAGGCGGTGGCCGACGCCGTGGCGCGGGGCGTGCCGGTGGGGTCGGGCGGATCGCGCCTGCTGCGCGGCAACGCGCCCGAACATGAGGGGCTGGAGGCCAAGGCCGCCGCCTTCTTCCGCACCCAGGCCGCGCTGTTCATGGCGAACGGTTTTGCCGCCAATCTGGCGCTGTTCTCCACCCTGCCGCAGCGCGGCGACCTGATCGTCGCGGACGAGCTGATCCACGCCAGCGTCCATGACGGCATCCGCATGTCGAAGGCGGTGACGGTGTTCGCCCGCCATAATGAGGTGCAGAGCTTTGCCGACCTGATCGTCGCGTGGCGGCAGGAAGGCGGCAAGGGCCGCGTGTGGATCGCGGTCGAGACGCTCTATTCCATGGATGGCGACATGGCGCCGTTGCATGATCTGGCGATGCTGGCGGCGAAGCATGACGCCATGCTGATCCTCGACGAAGCGCATGGGACAGGGGTTTTCGGTCCGTCGGGACGCGGCCTGTCCGCAGGGCTGGACGGCCTGCACAATGTCGTGACGCTGCACACTTGCGGCAAGGCGATGGGGGTGGAGGGCGCGCTGATCTGCGGGCCGCGCATCCTGATCGACTATCTCATCAACCGGGCGCGGGCCTTTATCTTCTCGACCGCGCCCTCGCCGCTGATGGCGGTGGCGGTGTCGGCGGCGCTCGACCGGATCGAACAGGCGGGCGACCTGCGCGACCGATTGAAGACGTTGCAGGTCGACGCCAGCGAAGTGATCTGCGCCCCGCTTGGCCTGCCCGCGCCGCGCAGCCAGATCATCCCGGTCATTTTGGGGGAGGACCGCCGCGCCATGGCTGCCGCCGCCGCCTTGCAGGAGGCTGGATTCGACGTGCGAGGCATCCGCCCGCCGACCGTGCCGCCCGGCACCAGCCGCCTGCGCATTTCGCTGACCCTGAATGTCGGGCGCGCCGACATCGCCGCGCTGGGTGAGGCCTTGCTGCGGGTGGCGGCATGAGCGTCTTGGTCGTCACCGGCACCGATACCGATATCGGCAAGACGGTGTTCGCGGCGGGCCTCGCGGGAGCGCTGGGCGCGCATTATTGGAAGCCGGTTCAGGCGGGCATCGACCCCGAAGGCGACAAGGAACGGGTGGCCGCGCTGTCCGGGCTTCCGCCGTCGCGCATCCTGCCCGAAGCCTACCGCCTGACCACCCCCGCATCGCCCCATCTGGCGGCGCGGATCGACGGGGTGGAGATCGGCCTCGACGCTCTGGCCTTGCCGAAGGTCGACGGCCCGCTGGTGGTGGAGGGCGCGGGCGGACTGATGGTGCCGGTCAGCGAGACGGTGTTGATGATCGACCTGTTCGCGCATTGGGGTGCGCCGGTCATCCTCTGTGCCCGGACCGGGCTGGGCACGATCAACCACAGCCTGCTCAGCATCGAGGCCTTGCGGGCGCGGGCGATAGCGATTGCGGGGATCGTGTTCATCGGCGATCCGCATGCGGAGAATGAACGGATCATTCCGGCGCTGGGCAAGGTGCCGTGCCTTGGCCGTTTGCCGCATCTCGATCCGCTGGATGCGAGCGCGCTCCGGACAGCGTTCGCGTCGGCCATCCGCCTGCCCTGAGGCATTGCGCAGGAGCGCAGCTGCTCTTTTGCCCAAGCCGCAAGCGCCTGAGATTTTTCGACCAACGACATGGACATCGCCGCCTTGAGGCGCTCAACTCCCGGCCATCATGGGCGCGTCCGCGTGCCCTGACCAAATGAAGCAAGGGAAAGCTTTGATGAAATATCTCCTCCTCGGCGCAGCGGCGGTTGCGCTGGCTGCTGGCGCGTCCGTCGCGCAGACCGATCCTGCGCAACAGAGCGCGGCAAAACCGACCTACGGCAGCTATGGTTTCGATACGGCCGGCATGGACAGGTCGGTGAAGCCCGGCGACGATTTCTACGATTACGCCAATGGCACATGGGCGAAGAACACGCCGATTCCGGCGGACAAGTCCAACTATGGCGCGTTCAACACGCTGGACGACCTGTCGCGGGAACGGACCAGGGGCATTCTCGACGCAGCGCGGAACGATCCCAACAGCAAGATCGGCAATGCCTATGCCAGCTATCTCGACGCCGCCACCGTCGAGAAAAAGGGCCTGACCCCCGCCAGGCCGTGGATCGCGAAGATCAAGGGTATCAAGGACAGGGCGGGCTATGCGACGCTCGCTGCCGAGGCTGCCCGCGCCGGCATTGACGGGCCCTTCGGCTTCTATGTCAATCAGGACGACAAGGACCCCGAAACCTACATCCTCGTGCTGCATCAGGATGGGTTGGGCCTGCCAGACCGCGATTTCTATCTGGAACCCGATGCGAAGATGGCGGCGATCCGCACCGCCTATGTCGCGCATCTCGAACAGATGCTGACCCTCGCCGGGGAAGCCGACGCCAAGGCCCGCGCCGCCGCGCTGATGGCCTTTGAAACGGACATCGCCAAAGTCCACTGGACCCAGGTCGACAGCCGCGACGCCGACAAGACCTATAACAAGATGACGCTGGCGGACTTGCAGAAGGCGGCGCCGGGCTTCGACTTCACCGCCTATTTCGCGGCCAACAAGCTTGGCCCCAAAGACCTGTTGGTGTCGCAACCCAGCGCCGTCACCGGCGAAGCCGCGCTGATTGCCAAGGCGCCGATCGGCGTGCTGAAGGACGCGCTGCTGCTGCGCACGCTGCACAGCTTTGCCGATCAGTTGCCCGACAATATCGCCAACGCCGATTTCGCTTTCTACGGCACCACCCTCTCCGGCACGCCCGAGCGCGAGGCCCGTTGGAAACGCGCGGTGGATTTCCTCAAAGCCTCCATGGGCGAGGAAGTCGGCAAGGTCTATGTCGCCCAATATTTCCCGCCCGAAACCAAGGCGGCGATGGATCAGCTGGTCAGGAATGTGATCGCGGCCATGGGCCGCCGCATCGACGGCCTCAGCTGGATGAGCGACGCCGCCAAGGCCCGTGCCCACAAGAAGCTGGCCGCCTTCACGCCCAAGATCGGCTATCCCGACAAATGGCGCGATTATGCGGGCCTGACGGTGAAGCGGGACGATCTGTTCGGCAATGCGTTGCGGTCGAACCAGTTTGAATTCGACTATCAGATGGGCAAGCTCGGCAAGCCCATCTATCGCTGGGAATGGGGCATGACCCCGATGGAGATCAACGCCTATGCCAATTTCGGCATGGTGGAGATCGTCTTCCCCGCCGCCATCCTGCAACCGCCCTTCTTCGATCCGCATGCCGACCCGGCGGTGAACTATGGCGGCATCGGCGCGGTGATCGGCCATGAGCTCAGCCATCATTTCGACGATCAGGGCGCGAAATATGACGAGACCGGCAAGCTCAACCAATGGTGGAGCGATCAGGACGTCGCCAATTTCAAGGCGCTGACCGACAAGCTCGTCAAGCAATATGACGCCTATGAACCCTTCCCGGGCGCGCATGTGAAGGGCGCCTTCACGCTGGGCGAGAATATTGGCGATCTGGCCGGAGTCGCGGTGGCGCTGGACGCCTATCACGCCTCGCTGGGCGGCAAGCCTGCGCCGGTGATCGACGGCACGAGCGGCGATGAACGCTTCTTCCTGGGCTGGGCGCAGGTGTGGCGGCGCAATTATCGCGAGCCCAATCTGCGCCAGCGACTCGTCACCGACCCGCATTCGCCGTCGCAATATCGCGCCGATACCGTGCGGAATTTCGACCAATGGTATTCAGCCTTCAAGCCGCAGCCGGGCGGGAAAATCTATCTCGCACCGCAGGATCGCGTGAAGATCTGGTAATAGGGGAGGGAGGCGGGTTTCGCGAATCCTGCCTCCTTTCCATTTCGGTAAGGCAATGATGGGCGCCGGCGGTGGATCGTTCGACTCCAGCGATCAATTGCATTTTCCTCGTTGACTGTCTCTTAAATGCAACGCTTTGCCGGAAGCCTCTTTAAACCGTTTCCGCTCTTCCACAGCTTGGTCGGGTAAAGTTGAGGAGAAGTATTTTGACGGGTCTGAACAACATTCTTCTGAAATCCGCTGCCGCGTCCATCGCACTGGCCGTTGCGGCGCCGGCTCTGGCGCAGGGCGCCGCCGCTCCCGCAGCCCCGGCTCAGGCCGCTCCGGCGCAGGCTGCCCCCGCTGCGGGCGCCACCGCTTTCACCGATGCTGAAATCAAGCAGTTCGCCGCCGCCGCTGTCGAAGTGACGAAGATTCAGCAGGACAGCTCGATCGCGGCTGCCGACAAGCAGCCCAAGATGCTGGCGGCGCTTCAGGCGTCGGGCATGCCGCCGGAAAAATTCAACCAGATCGGCCAGGCGGCAGCCGCTGATCCGGCGCTCCAGCAGAAAATCCAGGCGGCCGCTCCGGCTGCGGCGGCTCCAGCGGCGCCGGCCGCCGATGCGGCTCCGGCTGCACCGCAACAGTAATAGCCCGCGCGGCGCCGTGCGATAAGACGGACATTGCAGAGGGGGAGGTCATGGGCTTAAGCAGCCGCTATGACCTCCCCTGTCTGGCACCCCTTTTTCCAACACGGTCTGAATGAGCCGATCCCCCACGTCGTCAAGGCGGAGGGGGCTTTGCTGCATCTGGCCGATGGCGGCACGCTGATCGACGGCATTTCCAGCTGGTGGGTGACGACCCATGGGCATTGCCATCCCCGGATCGCGGCGGCCATTGCGGAACAGGCGGGCAAGCTCGACCAGCTCATCTTTGCGGGATACACCCATGAACCGGCGGAAGAGGTCGCGCGGGGCCTGATCGACCTCGCTCCCAAGGCGGCAGACCGTGACCCGCTCGCCCATATATTCTTCTCCGACAGCGGTTCCACGGCGGTCGAGGTCGCGCTGAAAATGGCGCTCGGCTATTGGCATAATCTGGCTTTGGACGGCTTGGCCGCGCCGCGCCATCGCATTCTCGTCCTCCAGCACGGCTACCATGGCGACACCATCGGTACCATGTCGGTGGGCGAACGCGGGGTCTATAACGCCGCCTGGACCCCGCTGCTGTTCGATGTCGATACGATCCCCTTCCCCCATGAGGGGCAGGAACAGGCGACGCTCGACGCGCTGGAGGCCGCCTGCGCGCAACAGCCCGCCGCCTTCATCGTCGAACCGCTGATCCTGGGTGCGGGAGGGATGCTGATCTATCCCGCATGGGTCCTGCGCGAGATGGCGGCGATCTGCGCGCGCCACGACGTCCTGTTCATCGCGGATGAGGTGATGACCGGCTGGGGTCGCACCGGCACGCTGTTCGCTTGTGAGCAGGCGGGGGTGGTGCCGGACATCATGGCGGTGGCCAAGGGTATCACCGGCGGCGCGATCCCGCTTGCGGCGACACTCGCGACGTCGCGCATTTTCGAGGCGCATAAATCCACCGACCGGGCGCGCCTTTTCTACCATTCGAGCAGTTACACCGCGAACGCCATCGCCTGCGCCGCCGCTGCCGCCAATCTCGCCATCTGGCGCGAGGAGGATGTGCTGGGCCGCATCGCGACTCTGGCACGGGGTCTGGAACAGCGCCTCGACAAATTGGCCGAACATCCCGCCTTCGCCCATCCGCGCCAATTGGGCACCGTCATCGCCATCGACCTGATGACGCCGGACGCGGGCTACCTCTCCGACCTCGCGCCGCGCCTGCGGGCCTTTGCCGGGGAACAGGGCCTCTTGCTGCGTCCGCTGGGCAACACCATCTATCTGATGCCACCCTATTGCCTTGACGCAGATCAACTCGATCGCGTCTTCGCGGTGCTCCGGAAAGCCGGCGATGCATTCGGTGTTTCAGCCTGACTTTCTTTTTCGACATTTTGGCGCTATGGCGGCGCGATTTTTCGACTTCCCAGGATATTATGGCAAAAGAAGAACTACTGGAAATGCGCGGACAGGTTGTGGAGCTTCTCCCCAACGCCATGTTCCGTGTGCGGCTTGAAAATGATCATGAGATCCTCGGCCACACCGCTGGCAAGATGCGCAAGAACCGCATCCGCGTGCTGGTGGGCGACGAAGTGCTGGTCGAGCTGACCCCCTACGACCTGACCAAGGGTCGGATCACTTACCGATTCAAATAAGCCGCTTTTCCCATGCGGCTTATCCTTGCTTCGGCTTCTCCCAGACGGCGTGACCTTCTGGGCCAGATCGGCGTGTCCCCCGATGCGGTGGACCCGGCCGATCTTGACGAAACCCCCCTGAAGGGCGAAATGCCCGCCGCCTATGCTGCGCGCGTCGCTGCCGACAAGGGCGCGTTGGTGGTTGCCCGCCATCCGGGCGCGCTGGTCCTTTCCGGCGATACGGTGGTGGCCGCCGGGCGCCGCATCCTTCCCAAGACGGAAAGCGAAGCCGAAGCGCGCCTATGCCTCGACCTTCTTTCCGGCCGCCGCCACCGCGTCCTCAGCGCCATCACCCTGATCGATGCGGAGGGGAAGGCCCGCCACCGCCTCTCGACCAACGTCGTGACCTTCAAACGCCTCGACCGTGCCGAGATCGAGGCCTATATCGCGTCCGGGGAATGGCACGGCAAGGCAGGCGGCTATGCGATCCAGGGTCGCGCCGCGGGCCTGATCCGCGCCATTCAGGGCAGCCATAGCGCGATCATGGGCCTGCCCCTTTACGAAACCCGCGCGCTGCTCAAGGCAGCGGGCTATCCACTGGACTAGAGGGATTGCGCGGGAAATGGCACATTTCCCGGCTCGGCAATCCCGACCAACAGGAATATACCCATGGCCGAATGGCTTTATGAAGAAGGCATTGGCGAGGCCCGCGCGGCGCTGATCGAAAAGGGCCGTCTGGTCGAAGCGCAGATCGAGCGTGAAGGCGACACCGCCCGCGCCGGCGCGGTGATACAGGGCAAGCTGACCCACACCGTCATTCCGAAGAAGCGCGGCATTGCCCGTCTGATTTCCGGCGAGGAAGTGCTGGTCGAGCCCATCCCGCCGAAAATCGCGGAAGGCGCGACGGTCCTGCTCGAAATCCTGCGCGAAGCGATCCCGGAGGAAGGCCGCGCCAAGCTCGCCAAGGCGCGCATCGCCCAGCCCGGATCGAAAGCGCATTCTGCTCCCAGCCTGCTCCAGCGCATCCGCGCGACCGGCATCCCCATCGTGCCGTGCCCGGCGCATGAGGAAGACCGGCTGGAAGCCCATGGCTGGAGCGAACTCATGGAAGAGGCGATGTCCGGCGACATCGGCACGGAGGAAGCGGCCCTGCGCATCTTTCCCACGCCCGCGATGATCCTGATCGACGTCGACGGTTCCATGCCGCCCGCCAAGCTCGGCCCCAAGGGTGCGAAACTGGCGGCGCAGGCAATCCGCCGCATGGGCCTGACCGGTTCCATCGGCATCGACCTGCCGACGATGAACAACAAGGATGAACGCGCCGTCGCCTCCGCCCAGATCGACAAATATCTGTCTCTCCCCTTCGAGCGCACGGCGGTGAACGGTTTCGGCTTTATCCAGATCATCCGCCGCCGCGAGCGCATGAACCTCATGGAACTGCTCCGCGCCGATCCGGTGGAAACGGCGGCGCTTGCACTGCTGCGCCGCGCCGAGCGCCACGGCAATGGCGGGCCGGCAACGATCACGGCCGCCCCCGCGATCATCGACCGTCTGCACAAGGCGACCGACTGGATCGAACAACTCGCGCGCCGCCGGGGCGGCTCGATCGGCTTGAAGGCGGACCCTGCCCTCGCCATATCGGCCGGCCATGTCGCCTAAAGCCTCTTCCTGCCCGATCTGTGGCCAGCCCTCGCATCCCGACACCCGTCCGTTCTGCGGAAAGGCGTGCCGCGACCGCGACCTTTTGCAATGGCTGGGCGAGGGTTATCGCGTCCCCGGAGCGCCCGCTGCCGACGAGATGAAAAAAAGTGACGACGATGGGGTAGACAGCACCCCGAACTGATGCCTATAGGCACGCCTCACCAAGCGCCGGCGGTCCTCGCCGGTACCCGTGCCCGGGTAGCTCAGTTGGTAGAGCATGCGACTGAAAATCGCAGTGTCGGCGGTTCGACTCCGTCCCCGGGCACCATTTGTTCTTTTTTCCTCATCCAGCAGCATCCAGCGCCGTCTAGAAAATGGCGGAAAACCTGGATTTTTGAATAGCCCATCGTCCCCGTACGTCCCCGGGGGTGCACTGTCAGCCACACACTGATCATGGTATTTTCATGGTATCCGGCAATTTGCCATTTCGGAGATACCATGATGGCCCTCACAGTGACGGCGATAAATGCAGCAAAATCAAAGGATAAGCCCTACAAGCTGACCGATGGCTTGGGCCTGTATCTTCTGGTCAAGGAGAACGGCGGCCGCCTCTGGCGGATGAACTATAGCTTCCTCGGAAAACAGAAGACGCTCTCCTTCGGCAGCTACCCCGAAGTGTCTCTCGCTAAGGCTCGCGAGAAGAGAACGGCGGCGCGAGAAGCGCTGGCGGACGGGCAAGACCCGGCTGAAGTGCGGAAGGCCAAGGTTCGCGAGGCAAAGGCCAAATCAGAAGAAACCTTCAAGGCTATCGCTGATGAATGGCTTGCCCGCCTGGAGATCGAGGGGCGTGCGCCCAAAACGCTCCAAAAGATGCGGTGGCTGCTCGACCTCGCCTATCCACTCATTGGCACCCGACCCATCGCAGACTGAGGTGGTGCCGGAAATTCGGA
>NZ_LFCT01000002.1 GCF_008692605.1 Sphingobium estronivorans | reverse complement strand
TTCAAATCCTGCCCCCGCAACCAAACAACCACTAAAAGGCCCCTCGCCATCGCGAGGGGCCTTTGGTCGTTTCTGAGCGTTGTCGTTCCCGCTGCCTGTCGCAAACTCTTGCAGGCTGGCCGCCGGGATTCCTGATCTTGGTCGGAAACCGTTCGCGGACATACCTTCACGGCTTACTTACCATTTTTGGCTAAGCCGATGCCATGCGCAAACATGCCATTCCCTGTCCCAAATCCGCTGTCAGCCATGGCGTCGGCTTGGCTGGCCTCTCCGGACTCGGGATTTGGGCGATTATAGCGCGGCATTATGGCATGAACGGACCCAATGCGGGCTTTGCCGCCGTGATCGCCTGCGCTGTGCCGATGGTGCTATGGTCGCTCCTGATCGACAAGGTTCATCGCAATGCATCGACCGGAATCGATTGGCAGACTCCCCCACGCTGTTGGCGGTCGGTGTTGGATATCAGCGTCGTGAAAATTGCCGGACTTTGGACGACCTGGCTGGCCATCGCTGTCTTTTACTGCGTCGCGCGCTGGTACTGGAGCGGGAATTACCACTATTCCATGACTTTGTTCATGAGCGCCGCGCCCTGGCTGCTCGCGGTTTCCGTGCCTTATGTGATCTGGCTGGACCGACGGCTGGCGGAACCCAGGGACGCCACCTATGCCTTCGGGCAATGGGTGATTGGTGGCACCGCCGGCATGCCGGACGGAGCCGAAGTTGCCCATCATGCGCGGGCCTGGGCGGTGAAGGGATTTTTCCTGGCCTTCATGCTGTCGATCGTGCCGGGCAATTTCGCCAGCGTGGTTCAGTGGCGAGTGGAGGATGCCTTCTCCCATCCGGTGGCCCTGACCCAATTGCTGATCGCGATCATGTTCATGATCGATGTTTGCATGGCCACCGTCGGATATATGCTCACGATGAGGCCGTTGGATTCGCATATCCGCACCGCCAATCCTTTTCTGGGCGCTTGGGTGGCGGCGCTGATCTGTTATCCGCCCTTCGTACTCATGGGCAATGGCGGGCCGCTCGATTATCATGCGGGCGGCGCCGAATGGGACTATTGGACGCAGGGACATCAGATGCTCCAATGGTTATTGGGTGGCGCGCTGGTGCTGCTCACCGCCATCTATGCCTGGGCGACGGTGGCTTTTGGCCCCCGTTTTTCGAACCTGACGCATCGTGGAATTTTGACACACGGCCCTTATCGTTGGACGCGCCATCCGGCGTATCTCTCGAAAAATCTCTTCTGGTGGTTGTCCGCGCTTCCATTTCTCAGCATTTCGGGGAGTTTGACCGACATCGCGCGGAACTGCGCGATGCTCGCGATTACTAATGGCGTCTATTATTGGCGCGCCAGGACCGAGGAAGCGCATCTCGCCGCCGATCCGGAGTACCAAGCCTATAGCGCGTGGATCGCGCGCAACGGGATTGTGCCCCGCTTCTTCACCTGGGTGGCGGGGCGCAATCCCCGGCAGGAGAATATCGTTCACCCCGCGGAGTGAGAGGGCTTCCCCCCATCACCCATTCGCCGCGCGCGGATAAAGGGGCGAGCGCTAAAAGCTCTCCTCGGCATAGATGCGGCTCAAATCGCCTTGCCACTCCCCATGATAACGGGCCAGCAGGCGTTCGGCGTGGGTCTGGCCGGAGGCGACGATCTCGTCCAGCGGCGCGAGATAGCCGGTTTCATTGTCGCCGGATGCGTTGAGGCGCGCGCGGGCGGAAAGGCCGCTGCGCGCGATGGCGAGCACGTCGCCGGCGATGTCGCGCAGCCTGCGCCCACCCGCGATGGGCGCGTCGAGCGCCAGTTTCGGGACGGAATCGCGCAATATCTGACGCTCCTCCATGCTCCAGTCCTTGACCAGATCCCAGGCGGCGTCGAGAGCGCTTTCGTCGTAGAGCAGGCCGACCCATAAGGCGGGCAGCGCACAGATACGGTTCCACGGTCCGCCATCGGCCCCGCGCATTTCCAGGAAGCTCTTCATGCGCACTTCGGGGAAGGCGGTGGAGAGATGATCCTCCCAATCCTTTTCGGTCGGCTTTTCGCCGGGCAGGGCGGGAAGTCGGCCATCGAGGAAATCGCGGAAGCTCTGCCCCGCCGCATCGATATAGCGGCCGTCGCGATAGACGAAATACATCGGCACATCGAGCGCATAGTCGGCATAGCGTTCATAGCCGAAGCCGTCCTCGAACACGAAGGGCAGCATGCCGGTGCGGCCCGGGTCGGTGTCCGACCAGATATGGCTGCGGTAGGACAGATAGCCGTTGGGCTTGCCGTCGGTGAAGGGGGAATTGGCGAAGAGCGCCGTCGCCAGCGGTTGCAGGGCGAGGGAGACGCGGAACTTCTTCACCATGTCCGCCTCGCTGCCATAGTCGAGGTTGGTCTGAATGGTGCAGGTGCGCAGCATCATGTCGAGGCCCAGCGACCCCACGCGCGGCATGTGCCGCAGCATGATGTCGTACCGGCCCTTGGGCATGATGGGCAGTTCTTCGCGGCTCTTGTCCGGCCACATGCCAAGACCCAGGAAACCCAGGTTCAGCATGTCGCCGACATATTTCACCTGCTCCAGATGCCGGCTGGTTTCCGCGCAGGTCTGGTGCAGATTTTCCAGCGGTGCGCCGGACAGTTCGAGCTGCCCCGCCGGTTCCAGGCTGACCGTGCCGTCGGTGCCGGACAGGGCGATGATATTCTCCCCCTCGAACACCGGATTCCAGCCATAGCGGGTCAGCCCGATCAGCAGCGTATGGATGCCGCCACGCTCATCATATGAGGGCGCATGATGATCCTTGCGGCTGTAGACGAATTTCTCATGCTCGGTGCCGATCCGCCAGCGATCCTTGGGCTTGGCGCCCTTGGCAAAGGCCGCGATCAACTGCTCGCGGCTTTCGATGATGGGATCCTTGCCCCCTGAGTCGGTTCTGGTGCTCATGCCCCGCCTTAATCTATCCCCCCGATGCGTCAAACGCGCAACGTTCGGCGCACAGATAAGCTGCGTCTATGACAGCTTCAATCCGGTTGCGGAAGAAAACGGTATGAAAGCCGCCTTGCCGGTCAGCGCCAGTCGCCGTTGATCGTCATCCAGGCGGTGGTGGCGGCGATGGCGGCCGTTTCGGCGCGCAGGATGCGGGGCCCAAGCGAGACAGGCACGGCTTTGGCTACCGCGCGGATCGCCGCCCGTTCGGCGGGGTCGAATCCGCCTTCCGGGCCGATCAGGAAAGCCGCCGGGCCAGCATGGGCTTTCAGCGTGTCCGCAAGGGGGGCGCCGCCCGTTTCATCGGCGAAGAACAGCCAGCGGTCCTCCGCCCAATCCCTGAGCAGCGCGTCGAGCTTCATCATCGCGCCAAGCTCTGGCAGCGCCGTGCGCCCGCATTGCTCGGCGGCCTCGACCAGATGGGCGTGAAGGCGGTCGAGGTTGAGCTTGTCCACCACCGCGCGGCGGGTGAGCACGGGTTGCAGCCGCGCAACGCCCAGTTCGCAGGCCTTTTCCGCGATCAGGTCGATCCGGCCCTTCTTGATCGGGGCGCAGCAGAGCCAGAAATCCGGGACATCCTCGGGCGCCTTGGTCTGGCTGACGACGTCCAGAATCAGGTCGCGCTTGCGGATGTCGCGCGCCCTGGCGGCCCATTCGCCCGATCGGCCGTCGAAGAGCAGCACGATGTCGTCCGGCTTCACCCGCATGACGCTGATGAGATAATGGGCCGGGTTGCCGTCGACCGGCACGGCGACGCCCTCGCCCAGCGGGGTTTCGACATGGAGGCGCGGGGCGCTCTGCGGCGGCCAGGCGGGAGTTGCGGTCATTTTGTCTCTTTGCTTGTGGTCGGCCCGTTCTAAAGAGAAGGGGAGGGCTTCGACAAGCTTTGGCCCGAACGGAGACATGGTGAATCAGACGATAGTTCCCGACAGCGAAGCGCGCGGTCTGGTCGCGCGCCTGCCGGATGTTCCGCGCGCCCTGGCCCTGCTGGCGCGTTTCGACCGGCCCATCGGCTGGTGGCTGCTGTTCTGGCCCGGCGCCTGGGCGGTGGTGCTGGCGGGCGGCGCGCGGACCCATTGGCCGCTGATCCTGTGGCTGCTGCTGGGCAGCATCGCCATGCGCGGGGCGGGATGCGTATTCAACGATATTGTCGACCGCGATCTGGACCGGCAGGTGGCGCGCACGGCTTCGCGTCCGTTGGCGAGCGGGGCGGTCTCGCTCAGGACCGCCTGGATCTGGCTGGTGTCGCTCTGTCTGGTCGGGCTGGCCGTGCTGCTGCAACTGCATCTTTACGCGCAGATCGTGGCGCTGGCATCGCTGGCGCTGGTGGCGGCCTATCCCTTCATGAAGAGGATCACCGGATGGCCGCAGCTTTGGTTGGGGCTGGTCTTTTCCTGGGCGGCTCTGGTCGGGTGGAGCGAAGTCGCCGGTGCGCTGACCGGGGCGGGGCTGCTGCTCTATGGCGGCTGCATCTTCTGGGTGGTCGGCTATGACACCATTTACGCGCTTCAGGACCGGGAGGACGACGCGCTGATCGGTATCGGGTCGAGTGCCCTCTCCATGGGCCGGCATGTGCGGAGCGGCGTGACGCTTTGCTACGGGCTGGCGCTGGCGCTGTGGGCGGCGGCGATCTGGCAGGTGCGGCCGCAGGGACTGGCGCTGGCGGCGCTGTTGCCGATGGCGATGCACCTGCTCTGGCAGGTGGCGGCGCTCAAGGAGAATGGCGCCGATCCGCTCCTCAAATTCCGGTCCAACCGTTTTGCCGGGCTGCTGATGTTCCTGTGCTGCCTGGTGGTGGGCAGCGCGTGACGGAGGGAAGCGGATCTATTCGGCCGCGAGCAGGGCTTCCGCGCCGCCCAGATTGACCGAAACGAGCCGGCTGACCCCGCGTTCGACCATGGTGACGCCGAACAGGCGGTGCATCCGCGCCATGGTCACGGCATTGTGGCTGACGATCAGATAACGGGTGTCGGTCTGCTCCACCATCGCGTCGAGCAGATCGCAGAAGCGCTCGACATTGGCGTCGTCGAGCGGCGCGTCGACCTCGTCCAGCACGCAGATCGGGGCCGGATTGGTCAGGAACAGCCCGAAGATCAGGGCGACGGCGGTAAGCGCCTGTTCACCGCCCGACAGGAGCGTCAGCGCAGCGAGTTTCTTGCCCGGTGGCTGGGCCATGATTTCCAGCCCCGCTTCCAGCGGATCGTCGCTGTCGATCAGTTCCAGATGCGCCTGACCGCCGTTGAAGAGGGTGGTGAAGAGGCGGCGGAAATGGCCGTCCACCGCCTCGAAGGCAGCGAGCAGGCGCTGGCGGCCCTCGCGGTTCAAACTGCCGATGGAGCCGCGCAGGCGGTTGATCGCTTGGCTCAGTTCCTCGCTTTCGGCGCGGCTGCTCGCCTGGGTGGCTTCCAGTTCCTCCAGTTCCTGTGCGGCGACGAGGTTGACCGGGCCGATTCGTTCGCGTTCGGTGGAAAGGCGGTCATGCTCCCCCTGTTCGGTCTGCGCGATGCGGATGTCGGCACTGGGAAAGCCCAGCTTTTCAGGCAGGACCGGAGGCGGGCATTCGAAGCGTTCGCCCGACAGGCGGTTGGTTTCAGCGCGCTTCTCGTCCGCCGCTTCGGCGCGGGCGACGGCGGTGGCGCGAGTTTCGCGGCATTGGGCGAGGGTTTCGCCCGCCTGCGAGGCCCGCTGCTCGGCGGTGCGCAGGGCGGATTCGGCCGCACTTTCCTCGCACCGGGCGGCGTCGGCGGCCTCCGTCAGCGCGTTGCCCTGTTCGTTGAGCGCTGCGATCCTGGCGGCGAGGCTGTCCGGTTGATCCGCGATATCGGCGCGTTCCCTGGCGATAGCGTCGTTGCGCTCGACCATGGCGGCGATGCGCTTGGCGGCTTCGCCGGCGCGGGCGCGCCAGCCCTTGGCCTCGGCATCGGCGGCAGTCATGCGCTCGCGGTCGTTGCCGAGCGCCCGGTCGGCGAGCGCCTGATCGGCCTGAAGCTGGCTGACGGTCAGGCGGGCCTTTTCGCTGGCCTGCTGCAAGGCGGTGACAAGAGCGCGGGTTTCCTCACCGTCCGGCACCGCGACGCGGGCGGCTCGCGCCTTTTCATGCTCTGCCTCGGCAGAACGGAGGTCGGCACGCGCCTCGGCGAGGCGTTCTTCCATGGCCTCACGGCGGCCGGTCAGCCGTTCGAGGGCGGTGGCGGCTTCGTCGGCGGCGCGGAGCGCGGCGCGCAGGCGCTGGTCGGCGTTGGAAAGCTGGGCTCGACCGCTGGTCAAAGTCTTCGCGGCGTCGCGTTCGCGCTCGGCGGCGGAATCCTGCGCGGTGCGGGCGGTTTCGACCTCCGCATCGGCAGCCGGGCGGACGGCGGCGATGGCTTCGAGGCGGTTGAGGCGGATCAGCCGTTCGGCGGCGGCGGCTCCCCCTTCCATCGCCACATAGCCATCCCAGCGGCGAAGCTGACCGTCCCTGGTGACAAGGCGTTGACCGACGGCGAGCGGCTGGCCTTCGTCGCCATCCGCGACCGCAACCTGCGACAGACGGCGAGCCAGTTCGGGCGGCGCGGTCACATGGGCGGACAGAGCGGTGCAGTCTTCGGGCAATTTCGGATCGCTGTCGAGCGGTGCGGCTCCCGCCCAGTGGCGCTTGCCTTCGGTGGCGATGGGTGCTTCCAGATCGTCGCCCAAGGCTGCGGCCAGCGCCCGTTCATAGCCGGGCGCGGCCTTCAACCGGTCGAGCGCCCGGTTGCGATTGTTGGCACCGGTTTCGACGGCGCGCTTCAGGGCAGCGGCTTCGCTGTCGAGGGCGGCGAGCGCAGCACGGGCAGCGGCGAGGGCGGCCTCGGCGCTGGCGCGGGTTTCGGCGGCTTCGGCACGACCGGTTTCGGCGGTACGGATCGCGGTTTCGGCGGCGTCGCGGTCGGCGCCGGCTTGTTGTTGCGCGGTCAACGCCTCGGCGCGTCGGGCCTCCAACGGGACGGCGTCCGGCAAGGCGGCGGCTTCGGCTTCAAGCCGCTGCGCCTCGCGGGTCGCGCGGTCGAGCCGGTTGCGCGTCGCGGCCAGCGCGGCTTCGGCCACGCGCAGTTCGGCCTGCTCACCCGCCTGTTTCGCCATCGCCTTGGCGAGATCGAGTTCGGAGTCGCGGGCGGCATCCTCGGCCCGGGCGATGCGGCCGGCGAAATCGGGGCGCATCGCTTCGGTTTCGGCGATGCGGGTTTTCAGGCGGGCGATTTCGTCGGTCAGGCGGGCAATCGCCTGCGCCGCGTCGTTGGCGAGCGTGCCTTCGCGCTGCCGGTCCTCCTCCAGCCGGTCGGCCTGCTGCGCCAGATCGTGCAGGCGGCGAACCACCCCATCGCGCTCGGTGCGCAGGGCGGTCAGCTTGTGCCCCGCCTCGCTGGCGGCGTCACGGGCGCTCTGGGCGGCGGCGCGTTTTTGGGCAAGCGCCTCGACGGCGGCATTGGCGTGGACGGCCGCCGCCTGCTGCGCTTCCTGTGCGGCGAGGACCGCACTTTCAGCCTGCTTCGCTTCGGCCCGGGCGGCGTCGGCGGTGGCGGCGGCTTCGCGCCAGCGCGCGAAGGTGGTGCGTGCTTCGGCCATGCGGATCTGTTCCGACAGGCGGATATAGCGTTCCGCCGCCTTGGCCTGACGACGCAGGCTGTTGGCGCGGGCATCCATGTCGGACAGGATTTCGTCCAGCCGCGTCAGGTTCGCTTCGGCGGCGCGCAGTTTCTGTTCGGCATCCTTGCGCCGCACATGAAGGCCGGAAATGCCCGCCGCTTCCTCCAGCATGGCGCGGCGTTCCTGCGGGCGGGCGGCGATGACGGCGGCGATGCGACCCTGGCTCACCAGTGCCGGGCTGTGTGGGCCGGTGGCGGCATCGGCGAAGATCAGCGAGATGTCCTTGGCACGCACATCGCGGCCATTGGCCCGATAGGCGCTGCCCGCGCCGCGCTCGATCCGGCGGGTGACTTCCAGCTCGCCGTCGGCGCCGACCTCCACCGCGTTGAACAGTTCGCCCTGTTCCTGAATCGTCAGCAGCGAGACTTCGGCGAAATCGCGCTGCGGCCGGGTGGAGGTGCCCGCGAAGATCACATCCTCCATGCCGCCGCCGCGCATCGACTTGGCGCTGGATTCGCCCATGACCCAGCGGATCGCTTCCAGCAGATTCGACTTGCCGCAACCGTTCGGCCCGACAATGCCGGTGAGCCCGGGTTCGATGCGCAACTCGGTCGGGTCGACGAAGCTCTTGAAGCCGGAAAGCTTGAGGCGTTTTATCTGCATGATGTACAGTCAGGGCAGCGCAAAGCCGCCCCGCCGTCAGCGGGAAGCCGCATCGATGATGTCAGCCCCCTTTTTGCCAATCAGATCCCTGCCTGTTTGAGCTTGGGCTTCAGGGCGGACCATGCCGCCGTGTTTTCGACCATCACGCCGTTCAGGATGAAGCTGGGCGTGCCTTCGATCTTATACTGGTTGTTGGCCTCTTCCACGCCCTTCGCCAGTTTTTCGGCGGCGGCGGTGTCGGCCAGGCACTGCTTCGCCTGATCTTCCGAAATGCCGCGCTGCTTGGCGAAGTCGATCAGGCCGACGGCGGCGGCCAGCTGGCCGAAGCGCTGCGCCGGAGGGGCGCTCATCAACGCCTGATATTTGGCGTCGCCCAGTGCCTGCGCCTTTTCGAACATCGCATTCTGGTTGGCGAAGAACTGTTCCGACAGCGGATAATAAATATCCTTGCCGCCGCAGCGCGCCAGCAGCGACGTCGCGATATCGATCGGGTCGCGCACGAAGTTGCGGAACTCGTAGCTCATCTTGCCGCTGTCCACCATCTGCTTGATCTCCTCCGACGATTCGGCCGAGAAATCGCGACAATGCGAGCAGGTGTAGGAGCCATATTCGATCAGCTTCACCTTGGCATTGGGGTTGCCCATCACAAACTGCCCCTCGGGCGTCGCGGTGATGGTGGTGGACCAGCTTGTGCCCGCCGGCGGCGCCACGGCGGCGACCGGCGCGCTGGTGGGCTGGCTGGCGCTGTCATTCTTGCCGCAGGCGGCCAGCGTCAGGGAAAGGGCGATAAGGGCTAGTCCGGACAGGGCTTTCACGTTCTTTTGGCTCCATGGTCGGGCGAGAATGAGAGGGGTGTAGATCAGTGCGAGACGTCGGGCAATGCGGCCTGAACATGGGTCCAGTCCGATCCGCGGATCAGCGTGCCGTTCAGGGTGAAACCGGGCGTGCCGGAAATCTGCACCTTGTTCCACGCCTCGTCGGTCATGGCGAGTATCTGCTTCATCGCATTGGCGTCGTTGATGCAGGCGTCGAGCTGGGCGGGCTTGTAGCCGCGCTTGGCCATGAAGGTGTAAAGCCCGGTCTTCTGCCCGATGTCGCGTAAGGCGGCCTTCTGGTCGGCGGGCTTGGCCGCGTCCCTGTCATAGGCGACCACCTTTTCCATCCAGCTTTCCTGATTGGCGAACAGCGCCTCATGATTGCCGAAGAAGCGTTTCGGGTCGCCGCAGCGGGCGAGCAGGGCGACGGTCAGGTCATATTTGTCGCGCACGGCGTTGCGGATTTCGACGCTGACCTTGCCCGTCCTGACATAATTGGCCTTGAGCGGCGCGCTCGCCTCTCCCGTGAAATGGGCGCAGTGCGGGCAGGTATAGCTGATATATTCCACCAGCTTGCTGGATGCGGCGGGGTTGCCCAGCACATGGCCGCCCGCAGGGGTCATGGTGACACGGTCGGCCCAATTGGCGGCGGGGGCCGCGACGGCGCCCGCGGGAAGGGCGAGCAAGGCAAGCAGAGCCAGGCGAAGTTTCGTCATGCGATGATCCAATGAAGCGCCGCCCCTGCACGGCAATGGGTTGTTTCAGCTGATCTTCGGCAAACCGTTGGAATTGGCAAGCCCCTGCGCGAGCGATTCGAGTACGGCGCGCAATTCGGGGTCGCCAATGTCGCGCAGCGAATCGCCCAGTTCCACCGGAATGGGCTTCAGGTTGCGCGGCGGCGGGCGCCGTTCGGGTTCCGCCGCGCGGATCAGGCCCTGTTTCATCGCGACCTTGGCGACGGCGGCATAGCCGAAGAAGCGGTTCACCCGATCGATGATGTCGGGCAGCACATGCTGGATCATCGGCGCATGGCCGCTCATGACGGTCAGTTGCAGGGTGCCGCCCGCTTTCTTGCCCGCCGGGAAGCGGATCGATTCGGGTTCGCTGATCGCGGCATAATGGGCGCCGACAATCTCCGCCCAGCGGGTGACGATGCTCGACTGCACGAAGCCGAATTTGCGGAAGGCGGCGGCGCCGATGGCCGGCATCAGGTCCGCGATCCGGCGCGGCGCGCCGACGCGCGGGCGTTCCTCCGCCTCTGTCTTGCGGCTTTTCATTTTGGGTGTCGCGGGGCGTTCCGTCATCCTCTGCATCATGGCATAGGGCCACCATGCACGTCGAGGGACCATCCAGGAAAATAGCGGCCAAGCTGCTGGCCCATTATGATGTGCATGCGCGCAGCCTGCCTTGGCGCGCGCCGCCGGGGGCCAATGCCGCCGATCCCTATCGGGTATGGCTGTCGGAGGTGATGCTCCAGCAGACCACCGTGACGGCGGTCCGGCCCTATTTCGCGAAATTCACGGAGCGTTGGCCCGATGTGACGGCGCTGGCGGCGGAAGAGGATGGCGAGGTGATGGCCGCCTGGGCGGGGCTTGGCTATTATGCCCGCGCCCGCAACCTGCTCGCCTGCGCGCGGGCGGTGGCGGGCGGGCATGGCGGAATATTTCCCGATACCGAGCAGGGGCTGCGCGCGCTGCCGGGCGTGGGCGCCTATACGGCGGCGGCGGTGGCGGCCATCGCCTTCGGCCGCCGCGCCGTGGTGGTCGACGCCAATGTCGAGCGGGTGGTGGCGCGGCTCTTTGCCATCGCGACGCCTCTGCCCGCGGCGCGTCCGGAAATCCGTATCGCGACCGATGCCATCACGCCGGATGCCCGCGCCGGGGACTTCGCGCAGGCGATGATGGATCTGGGCGCGACCATCTGCACGCCGCGCAATCCGGCCTGCGGCATCTGCCCCTTGCGGCTGGATTGCGCGGCCTGTGCGACCGCCGATCCGGCGGCTTTTCCGGTCAAGGCGGCGAAGAAAGCCAAGCCGCATCGCCTTGGCCATGGCTGGTGGATCGAGCGGCCGGACGGGCATGTCTGGCTGGTGCGCCGACCTGACAAGGGCATGCTCGGCGGGATGCGCGCGCTTCCCTCTTCCGACTGGAACGAGGCGCCCGACGCGACGCCGCCCCTCGTCGCGCGCTGGCGCCGGCTGCCCGATCCGGTGTCGCATGTTTTTACCCATTTCTCCCTCGCATTGACGGTGCATCATGCCCATGTCGGGCAGGACGCGGCTCCGCCGGGGGCGGGGGAATGGTGGCCGGTGGCCGAGATCGGCAAGGCGGGCCTTCCGACCCTGTTCGCCCGCGCGGCCGAAGCCGCCATGAAGGAGAGATTGAACGATGCACGGCCGTAATGCCCCGGATTCTCAGCTATTGGCCTATGTGGGAGGACGGCTGGACCGGGTCGATCACATTCGCACCAATCCCGATCTGCTGGCGCAGGCCTTCGCTTCGCCGCTTGCCCTCCGGCTGGTGCTGGAGGGGCTGGAGCCGGTGGTGGAGGACGGCCATCTGCGGATGGAGCCGCTGCCCGGCGACGCCTGGCTAGAACATCATGTGCTGCTCGGCCAGGACGAGGGGCAACGCCCGATCTTCGCGGAACTGCTGGCGGATTCGCCGGACAGCGCCTTTGCCACGGCGCGCAGCCGGGGTCTGGTCGGCGAGGTGCCGGGTCATGAAGTGGCGCTCTATGGCGCGGCGCGCAGCCTTCTGTCCTGGCATGCGCGGCATCGCTTCTGTTCGGTCTGCGGGCAGCGCACCGCGCCGGCCAAGGCGGGATGGTCGCGCCAGTGCCAGTCCTGCCGGACCGAGCATTTTCCGCGTGTCGATCCGGTCGTGATCATGCTGGCGGAGCATCGCGGGCGGGTGCTGCTGGGCCGTCAGCACGGTTGGCCGGCGGGCCGCTATTCCGCGCTCGCCGGTTTCGTCGAGCCGGGCGAGACGCTGGAGGAGGCGGTGGCGCGGGAAATCGGGGAGGAGGCCGGCGTCACGGTCCATTCGGTGCGCTATGTGATGAGCCAGCCCTGGCCCTTCCCATCCTCGCTGATGATCGCCTGCGTCGCGCGGGCCGATGACGATGCGCTGAAAATCGACGAAGCCGAACTGGACCACGCCTTCTGGTGCGACGCCGAGGGCGTTCGCGCGGCAATGGCGGAGGAGGAGGGCGCACCCTTCATCGCGCCGCCGCCGATGGCGGTCGCCTGGCACCTCCTGCGCCACTGGCTGGACGGGCAGGTTGCGGGCGGCAACCCAAGCGCGTAAGGCCGCAAGCTTCTGCCCCAGACAGGAAGCCGATAAGTCCATGCTCAGCCTCGAAGAAGCCCAGTCTCGCGCGGAGGATCTGGTTGCGGCGGCGCGCCGGGCGGGGGCGGATGCGGCGGACGCCATCTATGCCTGCAACGCCTCGACCAATGTGTCGGTACGGCTGGGCGCGCTGGAGGATGTCGAGCGGTCCGAGGGCGAGGAAATCGGCCTGCGGGTCTTCGTCGGCCAGCGGTCCGCCAGCATTTCCGCGTCGGACATGAACCCCGACACGCTGGCGACGCTGGTGGAACGTTGCATCGCCATGGCGCGTGAGGCGCCCGAAGACCCTTATGCGGGCCTTGCTCCGGAAGACCGGTTGCTCAGGAAGAAACTGCCCGCGCTCGACCTTATCGATCCGTTCGAGCCGGAACCGGCGGACCTCCGGGAACGCGCCATGATCGCAGAGGAGGCTGCGCGGGCGGTGATGGGCGTCACCAACAGCGAAGGCGGCGGCGCGGCGACGGGCCGCAGCCAGATGGCGCTCGCGACCAGCCATGGCTTTGCCGGGGCCTATGCCGGAACCAGCCATTCGACCTGGGCGAGCGTGCTTGCCGGGACCGGCGCCGACATGCAGCGCGACCATGCCAGCCACAGCGTGCGGCATATCGGGGATTTGGACGATGCGGAAACGGTCGGCACCCGCGCCGGGCTTCGGGCGGTGGCGCGGCTCCATCCGGTGAAGATGGAAAGCGGCGTCATGCCGGTGATCTTCGATCCCCGCATCGGCGCCAGCCTGATCGGGCATCTGATCGGTGGCATGGTCGGCCCGGCGATTGCGCGCCGGTCGAGTTTCCTGCTGGAGTCGCTGGGCGAGAAGCTGTTCGACGCCGACATCACCATCATCGACGATCCGCTGCGGCCGCGCGGGCTGCGTTCGCGGCCCTTCGACGGTGAGGGGCTTCCGGTCGAACGTCGGGCGCTGATCGACGCGGGCGTGCTGACCGGCTGGCTGATGGACAGCGCTTCGGCGCGGCAGCTCGGTCTTGAGCCCACCGGCCATGCCAGCCGGGGCGGCAGCGGCGCGCCGGGCGCGGGCATCACCAATGTCCATATGGAGCCGGGCACGCTTTCCCCCGGGGAACTGATGGCGGACATTCAGCGCGGTCTGTACGTGACCGAACTGATCGGCATGGGCGTCAACGGCGTTACCGGCGATTACAGCCGGGGGGCGGCGGGATTCCTGATCGAAAATGGCGCGGCGACGCAGGCGGTGTCGGAAATCACCATCGCCAGCAATCTGAAGGACATGTTCCGCACGCTGGTTCCGGCCAATGATCTGGCCTTCCGTTACGGCATGAATGTGCCGACCCTGCGCATCGACGGCATGACGATTGCCGGTGGCTGAGGTCCCGCTGCGCGATCTGGTGTCGGTCGTGTCGGATGCGGCCGACCGCGCGCTGACGCTCTGGGCGGGCGGCGAAACGCGCGTGCGCCAGTGGGAAAAGGTGCCCGGCCATCCGGTGTGCGAGGCCGATCTGGAACTGGACGCCATGCTGCGCGAGCGGCTCTACGCGCTCGATCCATCGGCCGGCTGGCTGTCGGAGGAGACAGCCGATACCGTGCACCGGCTGGGCCTGCCGCGTGTCTGGGTCGTCGATCCGATCGACGGCACCCGCGATTATCTGCGGGGGAAGCCGGGCTGGGCGGTGTCGGTGGCCTTGGTGGAACATGGCGCGGTGCGCATGGGCATATTGGCGGCGCCTGCCCGCAATGAACTGTGGATCGCGCAGGCGGGCGCGGGCGCGACCCGCAATGGCCGCCGGTTGCAGGCGGGGGACCGCACGATGCTGCCGGGCGCCCGCGTGCCCGCCGATCAGCCTCCCCGTCATGACCGCGATCTTGTCACCGTGGACAAGCCCAACAGCATCGCGCTGCGCATGGCGATGGTTGCCGCCGATGAGGCCGATCTGGTCGCCACCGTCCGCTGGGGCAATGAATGGGATGTCGCCGCCGCCGCATTGGTCGCGCAGGAGGCGGGCGCCATCGTCACCGATGCGCTGGGAGACCCTTTTTCCTTCAACCGGCCGCAGCCGACCGCCTTCGGCCTGCTCTGCGCCGCGCCGGGCATCCACGCGGCGGCGGTCGAGCGTCTGGCGCCACGGGCACAGGAAATATTGGGACGGGGTTAGGCCCTAGAGCATCGTGCGGAAAAGTGGGTACCGGTTTTCCGCTTAAAACGATGCGATAACAAAGAACTAGAGCGCGCGACTTGCGTCCGATTTAACGCAGCGCGCTCTAGAGCATCGTGCGGAAAAGTGGGTACCGGTTTTCCGCTTAAAACGATGCGATAACAAAGAATTAGAGCGCGCGACTTGCGTCCGATTTAACGCAGCTTGCTCCAGGGCGCGCAGCGGTGCACCGTTTCGGGCGGCAAGATCTCGTTTAGCCTCCTGCGCACCACGCCGGCCCAGATCCGGTAGCCCGCCGGGTTCATATGGACGCCGTCGGGCCGGTAATTGTCGCCCAGCCTGCCGCCCTTCAGCAGCGGCGTGGTGATATCCGCATAATAGGCAAGCCGCGCATGGGGGATGAAGCGCTGCGCCGCCGCGTTGAACAATTGCTGGTTCGCGAAGCTCGACCGGCGCTTGGGGCTGGGCTTCATCGACAATATCAGCACCGGCACATCGCCCATGGCCTGGTTGCGCACGTCCAGGAAATGGCCCAGTTGGCGGATCACCGACCGAACCGGCACGCCGTTGGCAATGTCATTTTCCCCGGCATAGAGGATGATCGCGACCGGCCGTCCATCTGCCCCGCTATTGGCGAAGCGCGGCAACAGGTCGGCGAAGGTCGCATTGTCGATGCCGCGATTATGCGCCACCCAGGGGGCCATGTCGCGGTGAAGGCTGACCCAGCGATGCATGGACGAACTGCCCACGAACCAGAGCGAACAATCGCCCTGCCGCTGTTCGTCATCGGGCAGGGTGGCTGTTGTCTGCCGATACTGCTGCACGGCCAACCAGCCGCCCACGATCAGGCAGAAGATCAGCGTCGCCGTCGCCAGCTTGGCGACAGGCGAGGCGTCGAGGCGTTGCAGCAGCGGAATCCCCATCAAAGGATATAGGTAACGCTTTTTTCCCGTCTGCAAACCAACCTTTTTGCTCCGGCGCCATTAACAATGTCGCAAGCGTCGGACGCTATCGTTCCGATTTGGGGACTCCGGGGCAAATTCGTGGGCAAGAATCCGTCAATCGACCTGCTGAAAGGCGTGCTCATCCTGCTCGTCATGGGCGGGCATGTGATGGAGCTGACCGGCGGCCACGATATCGCACTATGGGTCGGATCGGGATTCCGCATGCCGCTGATGGTCGGCATTTCGGGCTATCTGCTGAACGTCAGCCGAACCCGGGGCGATTCAGCCTCCACCCTGTTTTCCCGCTACGGCCGGCGGATGCTGTTGCCCTGGGCCTTTGCCGCCAGCGTCTATTTGCTCGCCAGCGGGGACACGCCGCGCTGGACCATGCTGTTCGACCTGCTGTTCCGCCCGCCCTTTCATCTCTGGTATGTGCCGACGCTGTTCTTCCTGATCATGCTCACGCGGCTGCTGCCTTTCTCCCCTTTGGCGTTGCTGGCCGTGGGCACGCCGGTCAGCCTGTCCATCATGTACGGCTTCGGCCTCGGCCATGGCCCGGTGGGGGATAGTCTGTTGTCGCTGGACAGCCGTTTCCTGCGCTATCCGGTCTATTTCTTCTTCGGCATGCTGATGGCGGAGCGTCCGGTTTCGCGGCGCCATTGGCCGATCGCCATCGCCGTCATGCTGCTTGGCCTTCTCTGGTGGTCGGGGCTTTACCGCGCCGACAATGAATGGGCCTTCGTGCCCGCGCGGTTGCTGATGTGTCTGGGCCTGATCGCGCTGCTGCCGATGCTGGCGGCATGGCGCATGGATTTCACGCCGGTCAGTGCCATCGGTCGCGACAGTCTGTTCTTCTATCTCTGGCATCCACTAGTCATGGGTGTGGTCATTATGACGGAGGTGGGGCCGCTGGCGACGCTGGCGCTGTCGATCCTGCTGCTGGCCTTCGCCAACCGGCTGACGGCACGAGGGACGCTGTTGCCGCTGCTCTTCGGCAGCGTGCCGGAGCGGCGGGATATGAAATCCGCGCCGCCCGCCGGGGCTTTGCCAGTCTGACGCGTCAGATTTTGCCATATTTGGCTTCGAAGCCGGCAATGTCGCCGGCTGCCAGATATGTCGCCTGATCGACCCAGTGATCGCGCACCGGGCGGCCCCTGAAATTACCCAGCCTCGCGTCGATGGCGGCGATGTCCGTATCGCTCCACCCGGCAATCTGGGCATAGCGGGTGACGCCCAGTTCAATCAGCAGCATGTTGAGCTTGGGGCCCACGCCCTTCAGCTTGAGCAGATCGTCGGGACCGTCCGCCGCGGCCGTAACCGCCGGCGAAACCGGGATCGGTGCCGGGGCGGCGGCGACCGGTTCCGCAGCGGCGACTTCAACCGGCTCCGGCGCAGGTGGGGGCGCCACGGGAACGACGGGTGCGGCGGCAAGAGGAGCGGCAGGCTGTTTTGCCTCCACAACCGGCGCTTCGGTCGATCCCTTACGCCCGGACAGCAGGAAGACGACGCCTATGACGATCAGCAGCGCAATCAGCAGCCACAGCCCATAGTCCATGAAAAATTCTTGCATCGCTCACCCCTCCCTGTCTGACTTGCCTTATTTATGAGCGCTTTCGCGCGTCAGGCAAGGGATCAGCGCGATGTTTCCTCGCGCGCGACTTCGCGCCAACCGATATCGCGCCGGCAGAAGCCGGTCGGGAAGTCGATCGCGTCGACTGCGGCATAGGCGGCCTGCTGCGCGGCCTTCACCGTATCGCCGGTCGCTGTGACGTTGAGGACGCGCCCGCCATTGGCGACGATGGTGCCGTCCTTGTCCGCGGTTCCCGCGTGGAAAACCCGTGCGCCGGTCGCTTCCGCTGCATCGATGCCGCCAATGGCGCCGCCCTTTTCCGGGGTGCCCGGATAGCCGTTCGCCGCCATGACGATGGTGAGGGCGGTGCGGTCCGCCAACTGCACGGGCCCTTGTTCGGCCAGCCTGCCCTGCGCCACGGCGAGCAGCAGGTCCACCAGATCGCCGTCGAAGCGCATCATCAGCACCTGGCATTCCGGATCGCCGAAGCGGGCATTATATTCGATCAGCTTCGGCCCTTCGGCGGTCAGCATGAGGCCCGCGTAGAGCACGCCGCTATAGGGCATGCCCTCGGCCGCCAACGTTTCCACGGTCGGGCGGATGATCGTTTCGATCACCTGTGCTTCCAGCTCGGGCGTCAGCACCCGTGCCGGGCTATAGGCACCCATGCCGCCGGTATTGGGGCCGATATCGCCGTCACCGACGCGTTTGTGATCCTGCGCGGAGCCGAAGGGCAGGATCGCGCTGCCGTCGGTCAGTGCGAAGAAGCTCGCTTCCTCGCCGGTCATGAACTCTTCCAGCACCACTTCCGCGCCTGCTGCGCCGAAGGCGCCGGAGAACATGTCCTCGATCGCCTCGACAGCCTGGTCGCGCGTTTCGGCGATGATGACGCCCTTGCCCGCCGCCAGACCATCGGCCTTGATGACCACCGGCAGCGCGAAATCGTCCAGTGCGGCGATGGCTCCGTCCTTGCTGCTGACGCGCTCATAGGCGGCGGTCGGGATGTTGGCGCGTTTGCAGAGATCCTTGGTAAAGCCCTTGGACCCTTCGAGTTGCGCTGCCCTCTTGCCGGGGCCGAAGACCGGATAGCCCTTGACCCGCAGATTGTCGGCGAGGCCATCGACCAGCGGCGCTTCCGGCCCGATCACGACCAGGCCGATGCTGTGGCGCAGGCAGAAATCGACCACCGCGCGATGATCCGTGGCATCAAGGTCGACCAGCGTCGCATGCTGGGCTATGCCGGGGTTGCCCGGCGCGGCATAAAGGGTGTCGAGAGCCGGCGATTGCGCCAGCTTCCACGCCAGAGCATGTTCGCGGCCGCCGCCGCCCAACAGAAGGATGTTCATTTCGCCCATGTCCCCGGAATATGAAGCTGGTTTCGATGTCTCGGGGCGCCTGTTAGCCGAGGAACGCGCGGGGGACAACGCGCCGCCGCTTTCGGTGAGTGAATTGTCGGCCATGTTGAAGCGAACGGTTGAGGACCGCTTCGGTCATGTCCGGCTGCGCGGGGAGATTTCCGGCTTCAAGCGGGCGGGATCGGGCCACATCTATCTCTGCCTGAAGGACGACAATGCCGTGATCGACGGCGTGATGTGGAAGGGTGGGGCGGCGCGCCTGCCCTTCGCGCCGCAGGACGGGGTGGAGGTGATCGCCACCGGCAAGCTGACCACCTATCCCGGCCGCTCCAAATATCAGATGGTGATCGAGCGGATGGAGTTGGCGGGCGAGGGCGCGTTGATGGCGCTTCTCGAAAAATTGAAGCAGAAGCTTGCCGCGGAAGGGCTGTTCGACCGCGACCGCAAGCGCCGCCTGCCCTTCATGCCGCGCGTCATCGGCGTCGTGACGTCGCCCACGGGGGCGGTGATTCGCGACATTCTCCACCGTCTGGAGGATCGCTGCCCGACGCAGGTGCTGCTCTGGCCGGTGCTGGTGCAGGGGCAGGGCGCGGCGGAGCAGATCGCCCGCGCCGTGCACGGCTTCAGCGCCATGCGGCCCGGTGGTCCGTTGCCCCGGCCCGATCTGGTGATCGTGGCGCGCGGCGGCGGTTCCATCGAGGATCTGTGGAGCTTCAATGAGGAGATCGTCGTCCGCGCGGTGGCGGAATGCTCGATCCCGATCATCTCCGCCGTGGGGCATGAGACGGATACCACGCTCTGCGATTATGCCGCCGACATGCGCGCCCCGACGCCGACCGCCGCGGCGGAAATGGCGGTGCCGGTGCGGGCGGAATTGCTGGCGATGCTGACCGAACAGGGGCTGCGCATGGATCGGGCGGTGCGGCGTGGCGCTGGCCAAGCGCGCGAGCGGCTGGAAATGCAGATGCGGCTGATGCCCACGCCCGACACGCTGCTCGCGCCCCAGCGCCAACGGCTGGACCAGTTGTCGGAGGGCATGGCCAGCGGCCTGCGCCACCGTGTCGCCGATGCCCGCGCCCATCTGGGGCAGGCGAGCGGCGCGCTGCGCCCCGCGCTGCTCCAGCACTATGTCAGCCGCGCCAAGGAACGCGTCGGGCACCTGCAACTGCGCCCCGATTATCTGGAACGGGTCTATCGTGACCGTGCCACGGCGTTCGACCGCATTTCGCGCCTGTTCACCTCGGTCGATCCCGACCTGCCCCTGCAGCGCGGCTTTGCGCGGGTGATGACGGGCGACCGGCTGGTCAAATCGGTGGCGGAGGCGCAGGCGGCGGGCGCCGTCAGCCTGCACTTCCGCGACGGCGCGGTCGACGCGGCCATTGAAGGTGCCACCCCCCTTGAGAAGCCGCCCGCCGAGGCTATATCGACTCCATCCCGCCCTCCCCGCAAGCCGCGCGAAGGGCAGGACAGCGGGCAACAGGATTTGTTTTCCTGATGCCGCTGCGTTCAGGAAAGGCCGTTTGATCCATGCTGATGTCCAACCGCGACCGCCCGGCCCGGCTGCATTATATGGCCTACAGCTTCCGCGTGCTTCAGACCGGCGACCATGTCGTCTGCGCCGTCAGCGGCCAGAAGATCCCGCTGGATGATCTGCGCTACTGGAGCATTGCCCGGCAGGAACCCTATGCCAGCGCCGAACTCTCCGCCCAGGCGGAATTGAAGGCGCGTAACCTGTAGATGAGACGCTGGATCGCCGCTGTCGCGCTGGCGCTGACCGGTGCGACGGTCGCGCCATCGGCCGCGCCGTTTGCCGACGGGATCGTCCTGGCCGGAACGCCGACGCAGGGCGGCACGCTGCTCGGCACCGCGCCCGCCGGCACCGTCGAACTCCGTTTCAACGGCCGGCCCGTTCCGGTCGACGCTGACGGTCGTTTCCTCATCGCCTTCGACCGCGACGCGCCGCCGCAAGCCAGCCTCGTCGCGCGGCTCGCCGATGGCCGTACGCTCGATCGCCCGCTCACCGTTTCGCCTCGCGCCTGGCGGCTCGAGCGGGTCAACGCCCCTCTGCGCCCCACCCGGAACAGCGAGACCTTCCTTGCGCTCCGCCAACCCGAACTGGAACGGATCGCCGCCGCCCGGGACAAGGTGACGGAGGCGCGGGGTTGGCGCCAAGGCTTCATCTGGCCCCGCACGGGCCGCATTTCGGGCCTGTTCGGATCGCAGCGCATCTATCAGGGGCAACCGGGCGCCTATCATGGCGGCGTGGATATTGCCGGAGCGACCGGCGAACCGGTCGTTGCGCCCGCCGACGGCGTGGTGATCCTGGCCGCCGACCATCCCTACACGCTGGAGGGCAACCTGCTGATGATCGACCATGGCCATGGTCTCAACAGCGCGTTTCTGCACCTGTCGCGGATCGATGTGATTCTGGGACAGCATGTGGTTCAGGGACAGCGCATCGGGGCGATCGGCGCCACCGGCCGGGCAACCGGACCCCATCTTCATTGGGGCATGAAGTGGAATGAGGCGCGGATCGACCCTCTTCTGCTGGTTGGACCGATGCCGAAAAATTGAAACAATGTTACAGGGAACGATAATTTAATTTGTTCGTTACGGTGCCTTCCAAGCAAAAATTTTGCCCGGAAACACGGTGCTGTAACATTATTATTATATGGCTGTCCAACAGGCTGCAAGGCCTTTGTTGCATAATTGCTACAGTTTGCGTCAAATCCGCCTTAGCCCTCGATCACATTGCTTTACACCCATAAAACGACTGCGCACACTGCCCGGTAGTACGTGTGGGAGGGGACTGCTGTCGGGCTCCGTTGCTCCTTTCGCACGTCGCAAACAAGCATGTGGAGCGATCCACATGACTCCAGAGCAAGGGACTGGATTGTGAAGAGCATAACCAAGATCGGGCTGCGCGGTGGCGCGGCTCTCCAGGCGTTGACGCTTGTCGGCGCCGGCCTCGCGGCCTTCTCCGCACCCGCATTCGCACAGGCTCCCCAGGCTGCCGACCAGCAGGCTGAGGCTGACACGGCGGGCGAAACCATCGTCGTTACCGGTTCCATCTTCCGCAATCCGTCGACGGCGACAGCCGCTCCGCTGACGGTCCTCAGTTCGGAAGAACTGTCCAAGCGCGGCGTCAACACCATTTCCGATGCCGTCCAGTCGATCTCCGCGAACAATGCGGGTTCGATGAGCAAGAGCTGGAACAGCTTCAACTTCGCGACTGGCGCGACCGCCGTGTCGCTGCGCGGTCTGGGCAGCGGCAACACGCTGACCCTGTTCGACGGCCTGCGCAGCGCGCCTTATCCGCTGGCGGATGACGGCCACCGCAACTTCGTCGACCTGAACGCGATGCCGGACGCCATCGTCGACCGCATCGACGTGCTGCAGGACGGCGCGTCGGCTACCTATGGCGCGGACGCCGTCGCGGGCGTGGTCAACGTCATCGTCAAGAAGGAAATCGTCGGTCTGCACGCCAATGCCTCAGCCGGCATTTCGCAGCGCGGCGACGCCGGGGAGCGCCGGATCGACGCGACCTACGGCTATGGCAAGCTCAACGAAGACGGCTTCAACATCTACATCAACGGCGAATATCAGAAGAGCGATCCGCTCTATGCCCGCGATCGTGGCTTTCCCTGGAACTCGGCCGATCTCAGCTCCTATTGCAACGAGGCGGGAAGCTGCCTCGCCAACAACGTCATCAACGGCGTCCAGAGCGACGGCACGATCCTGAGCATCGGGTCCACACGTGTGCCCGTCATGCGTCCGTATGATCCGACCACGCTGACGCCGAGCGGCAACTGGGTACTCGCCAATCCGGCAGCCGGATGTCGCGACCTGACGTCGATCACGTTGACTCCGGCGCAGCAGGCGGCGCTCGGCGCGACGGCGCAGCAGTGCCAGCAGGATAACGTCAAGGATTATCTGCAGGCCCAGCCGTCGATCGAACGGATCGGTGGCGCGTTGCACGCCACGGTCAATGTGGGCAGCAGCGCCCAGGCCTATGCGATGTTCAACTTCTATAATGTCAAGACGGCGTCCTCGATTGCGCCGCTGACCTTCGCCGGTCAGACCGCCGCGGGCGGCGACACTTTCGTCCTCAGCCCGGTCCTGCTGCCGGTCTATGTCTGCCCGCAGGGCACCGTGACCTGCACCGCTGCGAACGGTACGCTGAACCCGAACAATCCCTTCGCCTCGTCGGGCCAGCTCGCTCGCGTCAACTATCGCTATGATCGTCCGCGCGAAACGTTCAGCGATGCCAAGACCTACCGCGCGGCCGCCGGGATCAACGGCTCCTTCGGCACGGGCTGGGACTATGACGCGAACTTCACCTGGTCGCGCGTCGATCTGAAGGTCACGAACAAGAACTTTCTCTTCGCCCAGCATCTGGTCGACGTGATCAATGACGGTTCGTGGAACTTCATCAATCCGGCCGCCAATTCGGAAGAGCTGCGCAACTATATCGCGCCGGTCAACGTCAACAAGTCGAGCTCGGAACTGTGGCAGGTCCAGGCCACGCTGGCCAAGGAATTCTTCCAGCTGCCCGGCGGCGCGCTGAAGCTCGCCATCGGCGGCGCCTATCGTCACGAATCGATCGACAATCCGAGCGCCAATCCGCCGAACAACGACAATCCGTCCGAGCGTTATTACAGCATCAACGCCGTGGGCGCGATCGGCAGCCGTAACGTCAAGTCGGCTTTCTTCGAACTGGACGCCCCGGTCTTCGACCAGCTGTCGCTGAACGCTTCGGGCCGTTACGACAATTATTCGTCGGGCCAGAAGAATTTCTCGCCGAAGTTCACCGCGATCGTGAAGCCGATCGAGCAGGTCCGTCTGCGCGGCACCTTCTCGAAGGGCTTCCGCATCCCGAGCTTCAACGAGGCCTATGGTCTGCCGACCACCGGTTATGTCACGACGACGATCGATCCGACGACGCCGGAAGGCGCTGCCTTCATCCAGGCTCACGGCGGCAACGCCTATGCATCGCTGCCCTATTCCTATGGTCTGACCGCCATCGGCAATCCGGAACTGAAGCCTGAAAAGTCGACTTCCTACACGCTGGGTGCCGTGTTCGAGCCGTCTTCGCGCTTCTCCTTCACCGCCGACTATTGGCACATCAAGATCAAGGGCCTGATCGGTAGCCCCGATTATTCGGAAGTCCCGACGCTCTATTATCAGAATAACGGCGTCGTGAATCTGCCGGGTCTGACGGTCAAGCCGGGTATCCCCGATCCCGATCACCCGAGCGCGCTGCCGGTTCTGGGCTTCATCGAATATTCGTTCGTGAACTCGGATTCGCAGATCGCTTCGGGTCTGGACTTCTCGGCGACGGGGCGTTTCGATCTGGGCAGCAACATCCGTCTGACCAGCAGCGTGAACGCGTCCTATCTGATGAAGCTGCAGAAAACGGTCGGCGGCGTCGTCCAGCGCTATGACGGCACGCTCAGCCCGTGCGACGTGACGTCCTGCTCGGGTGCGCCGAAATGGCGTGGGACCTGGAGCAACACGCTCGACTTCAACGACAAGGCCTTCCTCAACCTGACCGCCTATTACACGTCCGGTTATGACATGGCCTCGATCGACTATGAAGGCGTGAAGGGCGATTGCGAAGCCAGCACGGGCGCTTCGGTCTACACCTATCGCGACGGCTCGCCGTTCAAGTGCCGCGCCAAGCGTTGGATCGATCTCGACATGACGGCCAGCGTGAAGGTCGCCGACCAGTTCACCCTCTACGCCAACGTCATGAACCTGCTCGACACGAAGCCGGACTTCAATCCGGGCCAGACCTACAGCCTGGGTTACAACTATAACGTGGCCTGGGAAGGCGCCGGCTTCACCGGCCGCTGGTTCCGCGTCGGCGTGAAGGTCGATTACTGATCGGCCTGCCGCAATCCGAATGAAGAAGGGGCGCTTCCATCCGGAAGCGCCCCTTTTTTTGCTTCTGTGGATCAGGCGAGGCTGAGTTTCAACGCCCCATCGCCCTCGTCGACCTTCACCGTCGACCCATCCGGCACTTCGCCGCGCAGGATCAGGTCGGCGAGAGGGTCCTGCAAATAGCGCTGAACCGCCCGCTTGAGCGGTCGCGCGCCATAGATCGGGTCATAGCCGACCCGCCCCAGCCACGCCCGCGCCCCGTCGGTCAGGTCGAGCGTCACCTTGCGGTCCTTCAGCAGCTTGCCGATGCGCGCGACCTGGATGTCGACGATCGGCGCCATATGGCTCGCGCCCAGACGGTGGAACAGGATCACCTCGTCCAGCCGGTTCAGGAATTCCGGCCGGAAATGGGCGCGGACAATCTCCATCACCTGATCCTCGACCTTCTCGACCGGCTCGTCATCGGCCAGGCTGGCGATGAACTGGCTGCCAAGGTTGGACGTCAGCACGATGATCGTATTGGTGAAGTCCACCGTGCGGCCCTGTCCATCGGTCAGGCGGCCATCGTCCAGCACCTGGAGAAGCACGTTGAACACATCGCTGTGCGCCTTTTCCACCTCGTCGAACAGCACGACCTGATAGGGCCGCCGCCGCACCGCTTCGGTCAGCACGCCGCCTTCCTCATAACCGACATAGCCCGGAGGCGCGCCGATCAGCCGGGCGACCGAATGCTTCTCCATGAACTCACTCATGTCGATGCGCACCATCGCGCTGTCGTCGTCGAACAGGAAGCCGGCGAGCGCCTTGGTCAGTTCGGTCTTGCCCACGCCCGTGGGGCCGAGGAACAGGAAACTGCCCAAAGGCCGGTTCGGGTCCTGCAAGCCCGCCCGCGAACGGCGCACGGCGGTCGACACGGCCTTCACCGCCTCCGCCTGACCGATGACGCGCTTGCCCAGTTCCGTTTCCATCGCGAGCAGCTTTTCCCGCTCGCCCTCCATCATCTTGTCGACGGGAATGCCGGTCCAGCGCGACACGACGGAGGCAATGTCTTCGGGCGTCACTTCCTCGCGCAGCATCGCCCCTTGCGTGACGTTCTGCGCCTCGGCCAGCTTGCGCTCCAGGTCCGGGATGCGGCCATAGGCAAGCTCCCCGGCCTTGGCGAGATCGCCAGCGCGCTGCGCCTGATCCAGTTCGACCCGCGCGGCGTCAAGCTGCTCCTTCAGCTTGCTCTCGCCCGCAATCTTGTCCTTCTCCGCCTGCCAGCGCTGCGTCAGTTCGGCCGACTGCTGCTCCAGGTTCGCCAGATCCCCCTCCAGCGCGGCCAGACGGTCGGCCGAAGCCTTGTCCGTCTCCTTCTTCAGAGCCTCCCGCTCGATCTTGAGCTGGATGATCCGCCGGTCGAGCGTCTCGATCTCCTCCGGCTTGGACTCCACCTCCATGCGCAGGCGGCTGGCGGCCTCGTCCATCAGGTCGATGGCCTTGTCCGGCAGGAAACGGTCGGTGATGTAGCGGTTGGAGAGCGTCGCCGCCGACACCAACGCGCCATCGGTGATCCGCACGCCATGGTGGAGTTCGTACTTCTCCTTCAGGCCGCGCAGGATGGAGATAGTGTCCTCCATCGTCGGCTCGCCCACGAAGACCGGCTGAAACCGGCGCTGGAGCGCGGGGTCCTTCTCAACATATTTGCGATATTCGTCGAGCGTGGTCGCGCCGATGCAATGCAGCTCGCCCCGCGCCAACGCAGGCTTCAGCAGATTGCCCGCGTCCATCGCGCCTTCGGACTTGCCCGCGCCGATCAGCGTGTGCATCTCATCGATGAAGAGGATGATCTGGCCTTCCGCGCCCTTCACCTCGTCCAGCACGCCCTTCAGCCGTTCCTCGAATTCGCCGCGATATTTCGCGCCCGCGATCAGCGACCCCATGTCGAGCGCCATCAGCGTGCGATCCTTCAGCGTGTCGGGCACATCGCCATTGGCGATGCGCAGCGCCAGCCCCTCGGCAATGGCGGTCTTGCCGACGCCGGGGTCGCCGATCAGCACGGGATTGTTCTTGGTACGCCGCGCCAGAATCTGGATGGTGCGGCGGATTTCCTCGTCCCGGCCGATCACCGGGTCGAGCTTGCCCATGCGCGCCGCTTCGGTCAGGTCGCGGGCGAATTTCTTGAGCGCGTCGTAGCGATCCTCCGCCCCCGCCGTGTCGGCGGTGCGGCCGCCGCGCAGATTGTTGATCGCACTGTTCAGCGCGTCCGCCTTCACGCCTGCCGCGGCCAGCGCCTTGCCCGCCGCTGTCGTGGTGGCAAGGACCAGCGCGAGCAACAGCCGCTCGACGGTGACGAAGCTGTCGCCCGCCTTGGTCGCGACCTGCTCGGCACTGTCGAGCACCCGCACGGCGTCATTGTCGAGACCGGGCGTCTGCTGCGCGCCGCTGCCGGAGACGGACGGCACCTTGGCCAGCGCCGCGTCGGTTTCGCGCAATGCCACGCTGGCGTCGCCGCCCGCCGCCTTGATCAGGCCGGAGGCCATGCCCTGCTGGTCCTCCAGCAGCGCCTTCAACAGATGTTCCGGGCTGATGCGCTGATGGCTCATCCGGATCGCGACGGTCTGCGCCGACTGGAGAAAGCCCTTGGCGCGGTCAGTAAATTTTTCGAGGTTCATGCTGTCCTCTTCTGGGAATTGGCCCCTTCGTGAAACTGGTCACGATGTAATGTTGCATAAAAGCAACACAAGAGGGCCTAAGCTAATATCCTTAACCGCATCAATTCGCGATGCGGTTCATGGTTTCACCGCCTTCGGCGCATCCGGCGCAAAGGCATCCCCGAAAAAGTCGTCCTTGTACCACAGCGGCGCCTGCGGTTCGTCCGCGATCTCGCGGGCGATGGCATAGTTCACCTTGGCGAACTTAGCCGCCGCTTCCCAATGGAAAGGCAGGCTCATCTGGTCGGAGGGCTGATGATAGTCGGTCTTGAGGAAATGCTCGAACGCCTCTTTCCCCGGCCCGGCAAAGCCGGTCATCAGGAATACGGCAGGCACGCCTTCCTGCACGAAGCGATAATGGTCGGATCGCGTGAACAGACCCTCGGACGGCAGCGGATCGGGTGAAAGCGACACGCCCTCCGCTCGGGCGGCCTTTTCCACGATCGGGCCAAGGGTCGAATGCTCGGCCCCGAAAGCCACCACATCCTGAAAATCATAGGTCAGGATCGGCATGTCGAGATTGACCACGCCGACCAGCTTGCCGCCAGCAGGCATTACCGGATTCCTGGCCAGATATTGCGAACCGAGCAGCCCGTCCTCCTCCGCCGTCACCGCCGCGAACAGGATGGAGCGCTTGGGCCGCCGACCGCTTTCCGCAAAGGCCTTCGCCACCGCCAGCATGGTCGCCACGCCTGAGGCGTTGTCCATCGCGCCATTGTAGATCTTGTCCGGTCCCTTGGCGCTTTCCTTGATCCCCAGATGGTCAAGATGCGCCATCAGCAGCACATATTCATGGGACAGCGCCGGGTCGGATCCGGGCAGCACCGCCAGCACATTGCGGCTGGGCGCGGTTTCGACGGTGCTGGCGCGGTCGATCCGAATAGTGGGTTTGAGCGCGAAGCCCTTGGGCCGGACGCCCTTCTTCTCGGCCTGCGCGCGGATGGCGGCGATGCTTTTGCCCGACCCGGCGAGCAGCGCATCGGCGGCGGTCCCGGTCACATAGCCGGTCGCGCGAATGGCGGGCGTGCGGACATAGGGCTGGCCGTCCTTTTCCAGCCAACTCACGGTCGGCGTCTGTGCCCGTTCACGGAGCTTCTCCCAGGGCGTGCGCGCCAGCAGGCCGGTACTGGGAATGGTGATGAGGCCGATGGCGCCGGCCTGTTGCGCGGCGAGCGATTTTTCGGAAGCGAGGTGCGCGCCGATCTCGCTGGGCATCCCGACCGGCGAACCGGACAGCGCGACCGCGAACTTGCCCTTGAGGTTCAGGCCCGCATAATCGTCGATCTTCTCGCGGTCCGATTTCAGGCCATAGCCGACGAACACGGCCTGCGCTTCCACGCTCTGTTGCAGCTCTCGGCCGAAGGCGCCGATGGCGACATCGTCGGTGAAGCGTTTGCCGCCAATGGTCAGTGAAGGCACCGATGCCCGGTCCAGCCGAGCGACGGCGAGCGTCACCGGCTGATACCAACTATCCGGCACCGCCTGTTGCAGACCCAGCGTCTCGAACCGCGCGGCAACATAGCGGGCGGCAATGTCATAGCCGCGCGTGCCCGCGTCGCGCCCTTCCAGCAGGTCGTCGGCCAGAAAGCCGATATCGGCCCGAATGGCCTCGCTGGAGATGGCAGGGGAAGCCTCGGCCATTGCCACGCCTGGAGTGGCGAGCGCGAGGAACGGAGCGAAAGCCAGGGACCGCAGACGCATCGGGCGCGAAACCTTTCTTTTTATGGTTGAAACCGGAGCCTATCTCCCTCGCGGAAACTGTCCAGCGGAAAGCGTATTGCGCGTCTAAAACGCCCCGCTATGCTGCCGCCGATCCACTGACCTTCATGAGGCGCTCATGACCTTTTCCCCCATTTCCCGCCGGATCGCCCTGATGCTCGGCCTGTCTCCGCTTGCGATCCTGCCGATGCAGGCGATGGCGGTTCCGGCGGCGGCCAGCGCGGTTGCGCCCGCGCCGCTCTCCAGCCTCGTGGCGGCGGTGAACATTCCCTATGAGGAATTCACCCTCAAAAACGGTCTGCGCGTCATCGTCCACACCGACCGCAAGGCGCCGGTGGTGGCGGTGTCGGTCTGGTATCATGTCGGGTCGCGCTTCGAGCCTGCGGGCAAGACAGGCTTTGCCCATCTGTTCGAGCATCTGATGTTCTACGGCTCGGAAAATGCCGATGGGCCGTTTTTCGGGCGGCTGGAGGATATCGGCGCGACCGACTGGAACGGCACGACCTGGTTCGACCGCACCAATTATTTCGAGACGGTGCCGACCGGGGCGCTCGACCGGGCGCTGTTCCTGGAATCCGACCGCATGGGCCATCTGCTGGGGGCGGTGACACAGACCAAGCTCGATGCCCAGCGCGGCGTCGTGCAGAATGAAAAGCGCATGGGCGAGAACGAGCCTTATGGCCTCGTCGAATATGCCCAATTGGCTGCCATGCTGCCGGAAGGACACCCCTATCGCCACTCGACCATCGGGTCGATGGCGGACCTGAACGCAGCCAGCCTGGCCGACGTGCAGAACTGGTTCAAGACGCATTACGGCCCGAACAATGCCGTGCTGGTGTTGGCGGGCGACATCGACGTACCGACCGCCAGGGCGAAGGTGGAGAAGTGGTTCGGCAATATCGCCGCCGGTCCCGCGCCCAGGGATGTGGATGCGACGGTGCCGACGCTCGACAAGGATGTCGAGAAGGTGATGCACGATAATGTCGCCGCCACCCGGCTCTATCGCAACTGGATCGTGCCGGGGGTGAATAGCGACGACCTGCCGCAGCTCGATCTGGCGATGGCCGTGTTCGGCGGACTCAAATCCTCGCGGCTCGACAACATATTGGTGCGCGACGAGAAGGTCGCGGTCGGCGTCAAGGCCAGCATCCAGCCCTTCGAAAAGCTCAGCATTGCCGAGATCACGGTGGATGTGAAGCCGGGGCAGGACCCGGTGGCGGTGGGCAAGCGGCTGGACCAGCTTCTGGCCGACTATCTCGCCAAGGGGCCGAGCGCCGATGAGGTCCAGCGCGCCGCGACGCAGCAGCTTTCGGGCACCATCGGCGGGCTGGAAAAAGTGGGCGGCTTCAACGGCAAGGCGGTGACGCTGGCCGAGGGCGCGGTCTATTCCAACGACCCGGCCAAATATAAGAAAGACTTGGAAGTCTATGCCGCCGCCACGCCGCAATCGGTGAGCGAGGCCGCGCGCAAATGGCTGGGGCGGCCGGTGTTCCGCCTGACCGTGGCGCCGGGCGCGCGCTCGGCGGAAGATAATGCGCTGGCGGGCAACGCCATCCACCACCCCGCCTATTTCCGCGATCCCAAAAAGCCCGCGCCTGTGGCGGCGACCCCGCCGCCGCCCGCGAAGATCGCCGAACCGGGGATCGAGCCGGTCAAGGATCTGGAATTCCCGGCAGTCGAACATGCGACGTTGAAGAACGGCATAGCGGTGGTGTTCGCGCGCCGGGCGACGGTGCCGGTGGTGCGGGTGTCGGTGTCCTTCGACGCGGGCAATGCCGCCGATGACAAGGCGAAGCTGGGCACGGCGGGGCTGACCACGGCGCTGCTGGACGAAGGCACGACGACGCGCAGCTCGATCCAGATCGCGGAAGAGCAGGAGCGGCTGGGCGCATCGATCAGCGCGGGCAACAGCATGGATGCCACCAATGTCGGCCTCTACGCGCTCAAGCCCAATCTGGATGCGTCGCTCGGCCTGCTGGCCGATGTCATCCGCAATCCCGCCTTCGCGCCGACCGAGGTCGAGCGCCTGCGCGGGCAGGTGCTGACCCGGATCGCGGCGGAAAAGACCGAACCCATGCCGATCGCGCAGCGCCTGTTGCCACCGCTGCTTTATGGGCAGGCGCATCCCTATGGCATTCCGTTCACCGGATCGGGCACGGAAAGCGGCGTCAAGGCGGTGACGCGGGCCGATCTGGTCGCCTTCCATGACAAATGGCTGCGGCCCGACAATGCGACGATCTTCGTGACCGGGGACACGACTCTGGCCGATGTGATGCCGTTGCTGGAAAAGCGCTTCGGGGACTGGAAAGCGCCCAAGACCGCCAAGGGCGCCAAGCTGTTCCGCATGGACCGCATGATGCGCCCGGCGCGGATCATCCTGGTCGACAAGCCGCAAAGCCCGCAGTCGATGATCCTGGCCGGCCTGCTCACCAACAAGCAGGGCACCGACAATCCGGTGACGCTCATCACCGCCAACGAAGTGATGGGCGGCAGCAGCACCTCGCGCCTGATCATGGACCTGCGGGAGAGCAAGGGCTGGGCCTATTATGCCGGGAGCGCGCTGCCGGGGGTCAAGGAGACGGTCCCGCTGCTGGTCTATGCCCCGGTGCAGACCGACAAGACCGGCGAATCCATCACCGCCGCGCGCAAGGACATCGGCGACTTCCTGACCGCCAAGGGCACGACCGAAGCGGAGCGTAACCAGACGATCAACAGCCAGATCCTGTCGTTGCCGGGCAGCTTCGAAACCTCGTCCGACCTGCTCGGCGCGATGATGCGCAACCGGATGCTGGGGCGCCCGGACGATTATTATGCGACCCTGCCGGGCGTCTATCGCGCCATGACGGCCGCCGACATGGACAAGGCGGCGCGGGAGGCGATCCATCCCGACCGCCTGATCTGGGTCGTGGTCGGCGATGCGAAGCTGGTGAAACCGCAGCTTGACGCGGTCGGCCTTCCGGTGGAAATGGGCACATTGGCAGATTGACGATTACGTAAAGGAGAAGTGCTATGGCAGCAGTGGACGGGGCCTATGATTGCGTGGCGAAGACGCCGATGGGCGACCAGAATGGCGTGCTGACCGTCATCAGCGCGGGCGACAATTTCCACGGCACCTTCGCGGGCATGATGGGCTCGCTCGACGTGGCCGAGGGCAAGGTCGCCGGCAACAAGCTGAACTGGAAGATGAACATGACCCTACCCATGCCGATGACGCTGGAATGCGAGGCGGAAGTGAACGGGGACAGCATCACCGGCACGATGCAACTGGGCGCCTTCGGCGCGGCGGGCTTTTCGGGCACACGTCGGGGCTGAACGGTCCAACAGGCATTGGGAAGGGGCGGGGAAGCACAGCGTTCCCGGCCCCTTTTTCATTCCTGATCTCGCGCAAACATGAACAAAATTTAAGGAGCAAATCGAAACTATCATCTTGACTGAAGCTATTAGTTAGCTACCTAAGAAAAATGCCTGAATCGGAATTGAAACGCGCTTTGGCGCATAAAATGCCGCAGGTCGCGCGCCAGTGGCGGCAACTGGCCGATCTGGCGCTGGCCGAATTCGGGGTATCGAACAGCGCGGGCTGGTGCCTTATCTATCTCGACCGGCTCGGGCCGGATGCCCGACAGGCCGATCTGGCCGAGGAACTGGGCATTGCGCAGCCTTCGCTGGTTCGGACCCTCGATCAGTTGCAAGCGGCGGGACTTGTCGAGCGCGTGCCGAACCCTGATGATCGGCGTTCGAACCGAGTCGCCTTCACGCCGGAAGGGCAGGACATGGTGGGGCAGATCGAAGCCAGGCTGGACAATCTGCGGGCCGAGTTGCTGGAGGGCGTGCCCGACGCCGCCATCGAAATTGCCGTCAACCTGTTGAGCTTGCTGGAAAAGCGCATGGCGGAACGGCGGGGGCAAGGCTGAGATGAAAGCCTTTGGCGAGCGCATCGGCTGGCCGGCCGCGCTGTTTTCCCTCAAATGCTTCGTCGCGGCCATGCTGGCGCTGTTCATCGCGCTCCGCATCGGGTTGGAACGGCCCTATTGGGCGTTTCTGACCAGCTATATCGTCGCCCAGCCGCTGGCAGGGGCGGTGATCTCCAAGGCGGTATTCCGCGTCATCGGCACGCTGGTCGGGGCGACATTCTCCGTCGCCATCGTGCCGCCGCTGGTCAATTCGCCGGAATTGCTGACGCTTGCCATGGCGCTGTGGCTGGCCATTTGCGTGTTCGTGTCGCTGCTCGACCGCACGCCGCGATCCTACATGTTCGTGCTGGCGGGCTATAGCGCCTGCCTGATCGTCTTTCCCGATGTCGACATTCCGCAGACCATCTTCACCGTGGCGACGCTGCGCGTGCAGGAAATCATCATCGGCATAGCCTGCGGCAGCCTGGTCCACGGCGTTCTTTTTCCCGGTTCCATCACCAATTTGCTGCTGTCCCGGGTGGAGGCGATGCTGCGCGACGCCGAGCGCTGGTCGCATGACGCCATCGCGCTGGAACCGGTGGAGGGGCTGGATCAGGAACGCCGCCGGCTGGCGCAGGACATCACCGAACTGCACCAGATGTCGGTGCACCTGCCCTTCGACATTTCCCGTCTGGCGCCGCGCGTGCGCACGGTGCGGGCGATGCAGGACCAGCTGTCCCTGTTGCTGCCGCTGGGCGCGGCGGTGGAGGACCGGCTGGCGATGCTCAAGGCCGCGAGCGGCGGCGCCGTGCCGGAGGAGGTTCGCGCCCTGATCGCCGATGCGCGCGCCTGGATCGTGCACCCCGGCGAACAGCGGGCGGAGCGGACCGAGCAGGCCAATGCGCTGATCGCCCGCTGCGCCCTGTTGGAGCCGGCGGCGCAGGCGGACATGAATTGGGCCGAGATGATGCGGCTCAGCCTGTTCGCGCGGCTGGCGGCGCTGATCGCCGCCCATCGGGACTGCCGCGACCTGAACGACCAGATGGCGACGCACAGCCGCCAGCCGGTCAACCCGCGCGTGGGCGAACTGCTGGAAGGGCGCCGCAATCGCGAGTTGCACAAGGATTATGCCGCCGCCCTGCGCGGCGCCTTTGGCGCTTTCCTCACCGTGGCGGTGGGCTGCGCGCTGTGGATCGGCAGCGGCTGGAAGGACGGCGGCAGCGCGGTGATGCTGGCGGGCGTGTTCCTGTCGCTGTTCTCCGCGTCGGACAACCCGCTGGCGCCGCTCAAGGGCTTCATGATCGGCACCATCGCCGCTTCGGTGCTGGGGGCGCTCTATGGCTATGCGATCATGCCCCGGCTCGACGGCTTCGCCCTGCTGGCGGCGGCCTATGCGCCGATGCTGCTGTTTTTGGGCACGATGATGGCGTCGCCCCGATGGGCCGGAATCGCGATGCCGACGCTGCTGGGACTGGGCAGCCCGGTTCTGTTGTCGGATCATTATGTCAGCGCCTTCTCCAGCTATGTGAACGGATCGGTGGCACAGCTGGTCGGTATCTGGTTCGCGATCATCATGGCCGGACTGTTGCAGTCCGCGGGGGTCGAACGCGCGATCCGGCGGACCGTGCGCGCGGGCTGGAACGACATCGCCAACCGCGCCACGCTGACGACGCCGCCCGATGTGCGCGGATGGATCAACCGGATGCTGGACCGCATCGCCTTGCTGGCGCCGCGTCTGGCGGCGGCGCGCAACGACAGCGGCGAGCCGCTATACCATGCGCTGCGCGACCTGCGCACCGGGGTTGCGATCGGGGAACTGCGCCAGTTGCGGCTGAGCCTGCCCGGCAGCGAAGCGGCGCCCCTGACCGATGTGCTGACCGGCGTCAGCGCGCATTATCGCCGGCTGGACCCCGACGCGCCCCAATCCGCGCCGCCCGCCTTGCTGGCCGACATCGACGAAGCCATTGGCGACCTGTCGCACAATTCCCGCGTAGACATTCGGCGCGAGGCGATCCTCGCGCTGGTGAGCCTGCGCCGCAACCTGTTCCCCGAGAGCGCGACCTATCCAACCCTTTCCCTGATCGGACGGCCCGCATGACCGGAGAAATCGCCCTGGGCGGCGTTTACATACCCACGCTTCTGCTGCTGGCGCTGGTCGCGCTGATCCTCAGCTGGGCCATGACCCGGCTGATCGGCGCCTTCGGCCTCTATCGTTTTCTGGCCTATCGGGCGGCGGTCGACCTCAGCATTTTCGTGCTGATGCTGGGTGCGCTCGCTCTTCTCGTCCCCACCCTTGGAATCCGCCTATGAACCGTCTGACTGCCACGCTGATCCGCAGCGCCGCCACCATCGTCATCGTCATCGTCGCCATCCTGGTCGCGATCTGGATGTGGAACCATTATGAGCGCAGTCCCTGGACGCGCGACGGCCGCGTGCGCGCCGATGTGGTACGGGTGACGCCGGACATCAGCGGTCTCGTCACGTCGGTTTCGGTGCGGGACAATCAGGCGGTGAAGGCGGGGGACCCGCTGTTCGTGATCGACCGTCCCCGCTATGCGCTGGCGCTGGAGGAGGCAGAGGCGCAGATCGCTTCGGCCCGGGCGACGCTGGGGCAGGCGCGGCGGGAAGCGACGCGCGACCTGGCGCTGGGCAATCTGGTCGCCGCCGAGGCCCATGAACAGAATGTCGCGCGGGTGGCGACGGCGGAAGCGGCGCTGGCCGTGGCGATGAGCGCGCGGGACGCCGCCGCGCTCAACCTCAAGCGGACGCAGGTGGTGGCCTCGGTCAATGGCAGGGTCACCAATCTGGATCTGCATCCGGGCGATTATGTCGCCGCGGGCAAGCAGGCGATGGCGCTGATCGACAATGACAGCCTGCGCATCGAGGGCTATTTCGAGGAAACCAAGCTGCCGCTGGTCTGCATCGGCGCGCCGGTGACGGTACGGCTGATGGGCGAGGCGCAGGATCTGCACGGGCGGGTCGACAGCATCGCCTATGGCATCAACGACAGCAGCCGTTCGGATTCGGGCAATCTGCTGCCCACGGTCGAGCCGACTTTCTCCTGGGTGCGGTTGGCCCAGCGCATTCCGGTGCGGGTGAGGCTGACCAACGTGCCGCCCGGCCTGAAGCTCATCGCCGGGCGCACCGCGACCGTGACGGTCGAGCCGGCCCGGAAGGACGCAAAGCCGGGAGCCTGCCGTCATGCCTAAGTCCTTCTGGACGCCCCTGCTGGCGCTGGGGCTTGCGGCCTGCGCGACGGCGGGCCCCGATTATCGGCCGCCGGAAAAATCGGCGGCGACGACGCCGGGCGCGCAGGGAGATTTCCTTTCGGCGGCGGGGACGGCGTTCAGCAATGCCGAACTGCCCGACCATTGGTGGCAGCTTTACAATGATCCGAAGCTGGACGCGCTGATCGAACAGGCGCTGGCGGCCAACACGGACCTGCGCGTGGCCGACGCCAATCTGGCGGCGGCGCAGGCCGTGTTGCGGGAAGCTGAGGCCCAGCGCACGATCAGCACGGCGGTGAGCGGCGGCGCGACCCTGGCGCGGCCCTCCGGCACGGGCGAGAGCCTGCCCGGCGTGGTCGGCTATGATCTGGGGCTGGGCGCCTCCTATCCGCTCGATCTGAACGGCCGGATCAAGCAGGCCATAGAAGCGAGCACGGCCGATGTCGAAACCGTCCTGGCGGCGCGCGACTATGTGCGGGTCGGCGTCGCCGCGGCGACGGCCAAGGCTTATGCGCAGGTCTGCGCCGCCAATTATTCGCTGGGGGTCAATCGCCGGGTGGTCGGCTTGCAGCGCGAGACGCTGAACGCCACGCGGCGCCTGTTCAAGGGCGGGCGCGGTACCGCGTTCGACGTCAGCCGGGCGCAGGCGGCGGTGGATGCGAGCGAGGCGGCGCTTCCCGTGTTCGAGGCGCAACGGCAGTCGGCGTTGTACCTGCTGGCGACCTTGCTGGGCCGGGCGCCGGCGGATTATCCGCGCGAGGTCGAGGCCTGCGCGGTGCTTCCTGCCCTGCACGCGCCGATGCCGGTCGGGGACGGCGCCGCACTGATCCGGCGGCGGCCCGACATCCGGCAGGCGGAACGCAGCATCGCCGGGGATACGGCGCGGGTCGGCGTGGCGACGGCGGATTTATATCCGCAGATCAGCATCGGCGGGTCGCTGGGGCTGGGCGGGCCGATCAAGAGCTTCGGATCGGGGTCGAGCTTCGGCCTCAGCCTGGGACCGCTGCTCAGTTGGACCTTCCCCAACCGGCCGGTCGTGAAGGCGCGGATCGCGCAGGCCGATGCGCAGGTGCAGGCCGATCTGGCGCGCTTCGACGGGACGGTGCTGGAGGCGTTGCGCCAGACGGAAACCGCGCTGGAAGGCTATCGGCGCCGTGCGGATCAGGCTGCGGCGCTGGATCGGGCACGGAACAGCGCGGGCGTGTCGGCAGGCCAGGCAGGCAAGCTGTTCCGCTTCGGGCGCGGGGATTTCCTGTCTCTGCTGGATGCGCAACGGTCGCTCGCCAATGCCGAGGCGGCGGCGGCGGCGGCACGGGTGCAACTGGTGCAGGACCAGATTGCGATCTTTCTGGCGCTGGGCGGGGGCTGGTCCTGACCGGAAAAGAAAGGCCCGCCGGTCTTGAGACCGGCGGGCCATGAAGCATGGGCGCGACCCAAGGACTTCAGGGGAAATTCTTAATATTGGACGGTCACCGTCACCGCGCGGCGGTTCTGGGCCCAGGCCGCTTCGTCCGAGCCCAGGGCGGCGGGGCGTTCCTTGCCGTAGCTGACCGTGGTGATGCGGCCGGAATCGATGCCCAGCGAGGCGAGATAGTTCTTCGCCGCATTGGCACGTCGCTCGCCCAGTGCGATATTGTAATCGCGGGTGCCGCGCTCATCCGCATGTCCTTCGATCGTCACGCGGACATTGGGGTTCTGCTGCAACCACGCGGCCTGGCTCTGCAGGATCTGCTGGTCCTGGGCATCGACATCATATTGATCGGTGCCGAACAGGATGCGGTCCGACGATACCGAGGCGACGAAATCTTCCTGGCTGCCCTTGACCGGGCCAGCGGGCGTGGTCGGGCCGGTGCTCTGCGCGGACGTGTCGGCGCCGGGGGCGGGGGGCAGTTCCTTCGGGGCCTTCTTGGAGCAGGCGGCAAGGGCCACGATGGCCGTCGCCACCAGCATGGTGCGGGAAAGTTTCATGGGTTGCTCCTCAATATAGTCTGAAAATCGTTACGCAGTCGGGACGTTTCGGTTCCGACGATAATGTGGATTAAGGCAGCAGCGGACCCCAGGCCGGATCGGAACCGCTCAAAGGCGTCGGAATCCGCCGCTCATTCACGCCGGTCAGGTCGACCTGCCACACCTGGCTGCTGCCTTCGCGGCCGGGCGTGGTGCGGAAATATTGCAGGACGCGGCCATTGGGCGACCAGCTGGGCTGCTCATCCTGCCAGCCATTGGTCAGGATGCGCTCATTGTCGCCCGTGGGGGTCATGACCGCGATCTTGAAGTCGCCCGAAATCTTGGTGAAGGCGATGAGGTCGCCGCGCGGGCTCCATTCCGGCGTCGCATAGCGGCCGCCGCCATGGCTGATCCGGCGCTGGTTCGATCCGTCGGCGTTCATCACATAGATTTGCTGGCTGCCCGAACGATCGCTTTCGAACACGATCTGGCGGCCGTCGGGCGAATAGCTGCCGCCGACATCGATGCCCGGCGCGTTGGTCAACCGGACCGGCGCGCCGCCGCTGGCGGGGACGCGATAAATGTCGGTATTGCCCGCAATCGCCATGGAGAAGAGGATGTTGCGGCCATCGGGCGACCAGCGCGGCGCGAAGGTCGGGTTGCTGCTTTCCGTCACCAGCCGCTGCTGACCGGTGCCGATGTCGTAGATGTAGATGCGCACCCGGTTGTTCAGGTAGCTCACATAGACGATCGACTTGTAATCGGGCGAAAAGCGCGGGGTCAGCGCGATCGACTGGCCATTGGTGATGAAGCGGTGGTTGGCGCCGTCCGAATCCATGATGGCAAGGCGCTTGGTGCGGTTCCCCTTGGGTCCGCTTTCCGCGATATAGGCGATGCGGCTGTCGAAGAAGGGGCTTTCGCCCGACAGGCGCGCATAGATGGCGTCGGCGCATTTATGCGCGGCCCGGCGCCAGTCGCGCGGGGCGACGACATAGCCCTGCCGCGTCAGTTCCTGCTTCAGCGCCACGTCATAGAGATAGCAGCCGACAGTGATGTCCGCTTCCCCGCCGGTGGTGCGCACGAAACCCTGCACCAGTGCCTGATAGGCGCCCCATTTGTCATAGGCGGGATTGGTGACTTCGGGGAAGGCGATGGTCGGGATGCCGCTCGGTCCCGAGGGATCGAACAGCCCCGATCCCTTGAGGTCGGAGGCGATCACCTCGGCGATCTTGCGCCCCAGTTCGGTCGAGGACCCGGCGGGCGTGGAAACCTCCGCCTGCGCCGGGAGGGCGGGCACGACGATCTTGAGATTGGAAGAGGATTCGTCGGTCACGTCGACGCTGAGCTGCGCTTGGCTGACGGGCGCGAATGCCAGCAGCAGAACCCCGAGCGCGGCCCCAAAAGCGGCCCGGGCCTTTCCTGTCCTGAAGGGTGGGGTCATTGCGATAGCCTCTTGTCGAAGGAGATGCGGAGGGATTTCCAGCCGTCATAGAGATCGGGCGGGAGCTTGAAGGGCGCGGCCAGGCGGATCGCCTTGACCGCCAGTTCCTGATGCAGCGTCACCTGCGCGCGGTTGCTGGCGGTGATGCCGGTGGTGTTGAAGATTTGCGGCTGGCCGGCCAGCGATCCGTCGCGGTTCAGTTGCACATCGACGAAGGTGCGGAGCTGTTCGACATCCGCCCCGGTCGGGGATTTCCAATAGGGTTTGAGCTGGCGGCGGATTTCCGCGTCCAGCGCGGCCTTCTGCGCCGGACCCATGGCGGCGGCGGGCGGCGGCGCGGGCTTGCGCGGGGCGTCGGACTCGGTGTCGATGCCCTTGAGGAAATCCTTGCCCAACAGTGACCCTTTGGGCTTTTCCGCCTTGCCCTGCCCCGAAGCGCGCGCCGGGGCCTTGGCCTTTGGCTGGGCTGCGGGCTTTGGCGCCGCCTTGGCGGGTGCGGCGGCGGCGGGCCGGGGCTTTTCCGGCGCAGGCCTGGGCGGCGCCGGAGCGGGCTTTTCAGCGGCCGGTTTCGGTTTGGGCCTGGCCGCAGGCACGTCCTTTTTCGGCGGTGCGGGCATCGGCTTGGGGGGCGCGGGTTTCGCCACCGGCTTGGGCGGCGCGGGCTTGGGCGCTGGGGGTGCCGGGGTCGGCTCGGGCTGGGGCGCGGGTTCGGGTTCCGGCGCGGGTGCGGCGTCCTCGGTCGGGCCTTGTTCGGGCGCGACGCTGGGCGGGGGCGGCTGGGTCGAGACCTGCGGTGCCATCGATTTCAGCGCGACCTCGTCCACCAGGCTGACGTCCATCGGCGGTGAGTTCAGTTTAAGTGGGTTGGGGGTAGCCAGAAAGCCGGTCGACAGCAGGCCGAACAGCAGGACATGTCCCGCCGTTGCCACGCCAAGGCCGATTTTCTCCGCACGATCCATTGCCAAGACCTATGGCCCCTATTCTGAACCGCCGCTGACGGCAGCGCCTTCCTCGGCACCGGTGCTGACCAGCGCCACCCTGTTGAGACCGGCGCGGTTCAATTCGCCCATGACCAGCATCACCCGGCCATAATCCAGTCCCTTGTCGGCACGCAGGAAGATCTGCGGCGGTTCGGTCTTTCCTGCATTGGCGGACATGATCTCGGCCAGACGGCCCGGCAGGTCGGCGTCGCTGATCTGCGCGTCGTCGATGAAGACGCCGCCGTCGCGATCGACGGAAATGACGGTCGGCTTCTGGTCCTGATCCAGTCCCTTGGCGCGGGTTTCGGGCAGGTTCACCGGCACGCCCGTCACCAGCAGCGGCGCCGTCACCATGAAGATGATCAGCAGCACCAGCATGACGTCGACCAGCGGCGTGACGTTGATGTCCGCCATCGGCGCGCGGTGGCGTCCGCGACGGGTGGAGGGAGGGCCGGACATGGCCATTACAGCGTCTCCCCCATCACCGCTGCGCTTCCAGTTCACGGCTCAGCGTCGAGTAGAACCCGTCCGCAAAGCGCGTCAGCCCGGATTCCATCCGGTTGATGCCGTGGCTGAAGCGGTTGTACGCAATCACCGCCGGGATCGCCGCGAACAGGCCGATGGCGGTGGCGAACAGCGCCTCGGCAATGCCGGGGGCCACGACCGCGAGCGAACTGTTCTGCGCGGCGGCAATGCCGGTGAAGGCGCGCATGATGCCCCAGACCGTGCCGAACAGGCCGACGAACGGCGCGACCGAACCGATGGTGGCGAGGATGTTGAGACGGTCGGAGAGGCGATCCACCTCCGCCGCGATGGTGCTGGACATGGCGGTGGACAGCCGGTCGCGCGTGCCGTCGCGGTCGATCACCTTTTGCGCGGTCGAGCGGCGCCATTCGGTGACCCCGGCGGCCATCACCTTGGCAGCGGGGAATTCGGCCTTGCCGCGGGCTTCATAGAAGCGGTCGATATCCTCCGCCTTCCAGAATTCCTGTTCGAAGGCGCTGCTCTGTTTACTGGCCTTGCGCAGGGTGAAGCTGAAGCCGAGGATCATCGCCCAGGTCCAGATGCTGGCCAGCAGCAGGCCCAGCATCACCACCTTCACGACGATGTCGGCCTGAAGAAACAGGTTCAGCGGCGAAATGGTGGCGGCTTGCGCGGCACTGCCGACAGCAAGGCCAACGTCGGGCATCGAAAGGCTCATGGGTTGATGTCTTCCCCTCTCATCAAACGGCTGAAAATATCGATCCAGGGCTTGGGTTGCCTGCGGGGGCGGCCCTGGGGTGTCAGGAAGGCGACGGTGATGTCGCCTTCGGTCAGTCTTTCATCATCGCGCATGACCGTCTGATGAATGGAACATGAAGCGGCGCCCACTTTGGTGACGCGGCTCACCACCATCAGATCGTCGTCCAGTCGCGCCGGGCGGCGATAATGCAATTGCAGGTCGGTGACGGCATAGACGCCCTCGCCGCACTCCAGATTGGCGCGCTGGTCGATTCCGGCGATGCGCAGCATGTCCGACCGGGCGCGTTCCATATAGCGCAGATAATTGGCGTGATAGACCAGTCCCGAGAGATCCGTATCCTCGAAATAGACGCGCAGCGGGAAATGATGCACGGCGGCAATGAACCTTCCGGTTGCCGGCGCGGGCAGCAGGTCTGAAACGGACATGCCGGGGCTTTTAACCATCAAGCAGGCGCGGCGCAAAGCCGGAAATGAACGACGGAAAAGCGCTCCGCCGACGCTCCGGGGCTTTCCGTCCGCTTTCAGCCCACCGGAAGCTCTGGCGGCCCGGCTATCATGGCGCTACGGGGGCGGGGAACGAGCGATTTCAAGTGTAGGAAGGTTCCAGCTATGACGGATATTCGGACCGTGGGTGTGATCGGCGCGGGCCAGATGGGCGCGGGCATCGCGCAGGTGGCGGCGCAGGCGGGCTATGATGTGATCCTGTCCGACGTCGACCTGCCCCGTGCGCAGAAGGGACGCGACGGCATCATCCGGCAATTCGCCAAGGCGGTGGAAAAGGGCAAGCTGGCGCAAGTGGATGCCGATGCCGCCATTGCGCGGATTACGCCGGTGGGCGAGATCGCGCCGCTTGCCGCCTGCCAACTGGTGATCGAAGCCGCGACCGAGCGTGAGGAGATCAAGCGGACCATCTTCGCCAATGTCGGCGCGCTGCTGGCCAGCGACGCGATCCTGGCGTCGAACACCTCCTCCATCCCGATCACGCGGCTGGCGCAGGCGGCGCCGGATCCGGCTCGCTTCGTCGGCGTGCATTTCTTCAACCCGGTGCCGGTGATGGCGCTGGTCGAGGTCATTCGCGGCCTCGCCACCAGCGCGGAAACCGTCGCGGCGGTGGAGGGCTTTGCCGCCAGCCTGGGCAAGCAGGTGGTGCATGCCTTCGACGCGCCGGGCTTCGTGGTGAACCGCATCCTGCTGCCGATGCTGAATGAGGCGATTTTCGCGCTGGGCGAGGGCGTGGGCAGCGTGGTCGATATCGACAAGGGCGTGATGCTGGGCCTCAACCATCCGATGGGACCGCTGACGCTGGCCGATTTCGTGGGTCTGGATACCTGCCTGGAAATCTGCAAGGTGCTCCAGGGCACCACCGGCGATCCCAAATACCGCCCCGCGCCGCTGCTGGTGAAATATGTGGAGGCGGGCTGGCTCGGTCGCAAGACGGGCAAGGGCTTCTACGATTATTCGGGCGCCGAGCCGGTCCCGACGCGCTGAGCCACGGCTTTGTCGTTCCCGCCTGCGCGGGAACGACACTAACCAGCGCTCAGCCCGTGCTTCTTCATGCAATGGCGCAGCTGGTCATAGGTCAGGCCCAAACCCTTGGCGGTCGCGCGCTGGTTGTAGCGGTAACGCTCCAGCGCCGCCCGCACGATGGCGGCCTCATGCGCATCGACGGCGGATTTAAGGTCGGTGACTGCGTCATGGCCATTCCCGCCCGGAGCCGTTGACAGCGCAGGAGCAGCCCCCTCTCTGGCGGGCATGAGCGGCTTGGGCTTCCAGGGCGAGGCGAAGGGGTCGAACACGATCGCCGCGATCGGCCGGACAGGATCGGCCCAACGATAGACGGCCCGCTCCACCACATTGCGCAGTTCGCGCACATTGCCGGGCCAGTCATGCGCCTCCAGCTCGGCCATGCAGGTGGCGGAAAAGCCCGGCCATTGCGGCCACGCGATCTCCGCGGCCATGCGCCGCCCGAAATGGTCGGCCAGCACCGCGACATCCCCCTCCCGAGCGCGCAGCGGGGGCAGGGTGATGACCTCGAAACTCAGCCGGTCCAGCAGGTCGGGCCGGAAGCGCCCTGTATCGGCGGCAGCCGGCAGGTCCTCATTGGTCGCCGCGACGATGCGGACATCGACCATCACCGGTTTCGACGCGCCGATCCGCGTCACCTCGCCATATTCGATCACGCGCAGCAGCCGTTCCTGCGCCGCCATCGACAGCGTGCCCAGTTCGTCCAGGAACAGCGTGCCGCCATCGGCCTCCTCGAACCGTCCCGCCCGCGCGCGCGCCGCGCCGGTGAAGGCGCCTTGTTCGTGGCCGAACAGTTCCGCCTCGATCAGCGTTTCCGGCAAGGCGGCGCAATTCATGACGATCAGCGGCCCGTCCCAACGCGTCGACAGGTGGTGGAGGCGCTCGGCGATCAGCTCCTTGCCCGTCCCGCGTTCCCCGATCACCAGGATCGGCCGGTTGAGTTCGGCGGCGCGCCCGGCCTGCTCGACCGCATCCAGAAAGGCCAGCGACTGGCCGACAAACTGGGTATTTTTCTCCATGCCCAACTTATGGTGAAATTTCCCACCTTTCGGCAAGTCCTATATTTTGACGGTCGTAAAAAATCCCGCAATTCCGCCATTTCTCAAAATTGGCACGCCTTCTGCAATATCGGAAAGCAACGCCGCCGACCAATCAGGCGGTCCCCTATGAAGGCCAAGGTTCAGGAGTTTTCGTCATGGAAAAGCAAAGCCCCAAGGTTCGTGAAATCGGTCAATTGCTGTCCGTCGCCATCGCCTCCGTCCTGTTCGGATCGACCCTGATCCTCTCGGCGGTCGGCCCGGCCCGCGCCAGCGAATTGCCCATGCCTGCCACCCATGATTGCCCAGCGGCCCTGCACTATCTGGCGTAAGGTCCGCCCCACAGTTCGTACCAGGAGTGAAGTTCAAATGGGTATTTTCTCCCGCACCCGAGACATCATAGCCGCCAATGTCACCGACCTGCTCGACCGGGCGGAAGACCCGGCGAAGATGATCCGCATGATCATCCTTGAAATGGAGGAGACGCTGGTGGAGGTGCGCGCGTCCGCCGCCCGCACCATCGCCGACCAGAAGGAGATGCGGCGCCATATCGCCAAGCTTCAGGGCTTGCAGGACAGCTGGACGGAAAAGGCCCAGCTGGCGCTCAGCAAGGATCGCGAGGATCTGGCCAAGGCCGCGCTGGTCGAAAAGCAGAAGGCGACCGATATGGCCGAGCAGCTTTCGCATGAGATCGAGGCACTGGACGAATCGCTGCGGGCTTCGGAAGAGGACATCGCCAAGCTCCAGGCGAAGCTGCGCGAGGCCCGCGCCCGCCAGAACGGTCTTGTGACCCGGATGGAAAGCGCCCAAAATCGCCTCCGCGTCCGTGAAGCCTATGCCGGCGAGAAGGTGAACGACGCCTTTGCCCGCTTCGAGATGCTGGAACGCCGCGTGGACATGGCCGAAGGCCGCGCCGACGCCGCCGGAATGGGCGCCGCGCCCAAGACGCTGGAGGAAGAGATTGCCGAGTTGAAGGCGTCGGACAAGGTCGATGCCGAACTCGCCGCGCTCAAGGCGAGCATGAACGCCAGTGGAAACAGGGAAGGGTGATCCATGGAGGATGTTTTTCTACCGATCATGATCTGCGGCATGCTGTTTATCGGCATGCCCTGGCTGATCTTCCACTATGTCACCAAATGGAAGCAGGCCCCCAAGATCACCGATGAGGACGAAAAGCTGCTGGATGAGCTTCACCTGCTCGCCCGGCGGCTGGAAGACAGGCTCCAGACGGTCGAGAGGATCGTCGCCGCCGACAATCCCGATTTTCGTCCCGTCCGCCCTTCGCAGGACGAGGCCTATGACTTCGACCGCCAAAATATCGACCGCCAAAACCCCGACCGGAGGAACTGAAATGGCTGCCCGTCGCACCAAATTCTATCTCGACAAGCAGAATGGCAAGTGGATGGGCGTGTGCGCCGGCATTGCCGACTATACCGGGATCGACGTGGTCTGGGTCCGGGTCGGCGCGGTGCTGGTGACGCTGATGGGGGCCTTCCCCTGGTCGCTGATCGCCTATTTCGCCGCCGCTTATTTTGCCGAGAACAAGCCGCTGGGCCTCTATGCCGACCGGGATGACGAGAAATTCTGGCAGGGCGTGCGGTCCAATCCGGCCCGCTCCACCCGCGATGTCCGGTCGAAGTTCCGCGACATCGACCGGCGCCTGGCCGACATCGAAACCTATTATACCAGCCGCAACACGCGTCTCGCGGACGAGATCGACAGCCTGCGCTGAAGGCGGGAGGGGATTGCCGTTCATCGAACCGATCCCGACGCCGGTCGAAAAGGCGGTCTGACCGGGCGCAGAAGCGCCGCATGGAGGCCGGCATAGCCTCAAATGAGGCCCCGAACTGAGGATAGTCTGATGAATCACATCGCAAGCTGGATCTGGGTGCTCATCCCCCTGACCGCTATCGGCATGAAGGGGTTCAGGAGCTGGCTGGCCCTGAAGGAACGACAACTGGAAGCGCAGTCGCGCGAAACCGCCGAGAAGACCGCCCAATATGCGGCGCAGACCGAAAGGCTGGAGCAGCGGGTGCGGGTGCTGGAACGGATCGTCACCGACAAGGGGATGGACCTGTCCGATGAGATCGAACGGCTGCGGAACGCGCCGCCGTTGAATTGAGGATGCATAAAGATGCCGGCTGTCCGAGGCCGGCAGGCAAGGGGAAATTCGATGAATCCGTTTGAAATGGTCGTCGCCATCGTTGCGATCACCGCCATCGCCAGCGTCATCCGCGCCAAATATGGCGTCGTGCGCCGCGACAAGGGGGAGGATTTCGCGTCTCGCGGTCCCGACCCGGAAGCGGAGCGGCTGCGCGCGGAGGTGAAGGCGCTGAAGGATCGCGTCGCCGTGCTGGAACGGCTGGCGACCGACAGCTCCACCGCGCTGGAGCGGGAATTCGACAAGCTCAGGGACCGCGACTGACGCGGCCTGCGCGCACATGGCCCACAGGGAGGACGATATGCAGGACCCCCTCATCATTTTGACATTGGCGGTGGCGGGTTTGTCGGGACTCGCCATCATCGCCGCCACCGCCCTGCGCGGTTGGAACGGCTGGCTCGATCTGAAGCGGGCCGAACTGGCGCGGCAAGGCGAAGACGCCGCGCCGCCCTCGACCACCACAAGGATCGAGGTTGCGGACCTGAAGGAACGCATCCGCAAGCTGGAAGCCATCGCCGCAGGCGTGGACCTGTAACGACAAGAGGGGAAAAGCGGCTTTCGCATCGCGCTTTTCCCCCTATATGGCGGGTATGACTTTGCTGCCCGTCCTGACCGATCTGGTCGAAGAATATGAATTTCTCGATGCCGACGACCGGTATCGGCTGCTCATCGATCTGGGCAAGGCGCTGGAGCCCATGCCCGATGCGCTCAAGACCGACGCGACGCTGGTGCGGGGCTGTTCGGCGGCGGTCTGGGTCTATCCCACGGTGCTGGACGCCGATTCTGCCAATGGGGGCCGCCTGCATTTCCTGGCGGACAGCAACGCCGCGATCACCAAGGGGATCATCGCGCTGGTGCTGCTGACGGTGCAGGATCAGGCACCCGCTGCGATCGCCGCGACCGATATCGAAGGCGCTTTGGCACCCTTCGACCTGCGCAACCAGCTCAGCTCCAACCGGACGCAGGGCATCCCCAACATGATCGCGCTGATCCGGGAAACCGCCTCGCGCTATCGCTGAGTCGAGGGAAACCGCGCCACGCTGATGCGTTCTCCTTCCGTAATGATGACGGGAAAAGGAGAGAAGCGATGCGAACCCTCTGGGCACTGACTGCCATGGGACTGGTCGCGGCCTGCTCCTCATCCGGGGACAAGGCGCCGACCCAGCGCGACCAGATCGGGCAGGTCTGGAAATATGAAGGCGGCCCGGGCGCCAAGGCCAAGGTCGCCTATATCGGCAGCGCCAACACGGTGCAGACCATGACCGCAGCGGACACTTTCTCCGTCCTGCTGGTCCAGCCCATGGAGAAGGGGGAGGCGGACGTCACCGTCAAGCTGGTGGGCGCGCCCTTCACCTGCGATCTGTCCGACTGCCGCGTCACCGCCACCACGGAGGATGGCAAGACCCATGAGTGGAAGGGTCGGATGACCGAGAATAAGGACGGTATCGAGGTCCTGCCCGCCGCCAGGGCCTATGACGCGATCAGGGGCAGTCAGACGATCAAGGTCAATCTGGTGGTCGGGCCGAAGGACAAGACCTTCCCGTTCCAGTTCAACGTCGGTGGACTGGATTTGAAGGTCTGACGCTATTCCTGCAAGGACACGCCGGGGCTGCGCGGGTCGGCGGCGCCGATCCAATGGCCGTCCGCGGTGCGTTCGGCGGCGTTGGCCTTCAGGCCGAAGCGGCTGATCGACACCTGATGCCCCAGCTTTTCCAGCGGCGCCTTCATGGCCTCCAGCGAGGTGCCCTGTTCCAGCACCAGCCCGTCCTTGTCGAAGAATTCAAAGCCCAGCGCGATCGAATCCTGCGCGGACAGCCCCCAGTCGAAATGGGCGATCAGGGCCTTGGCGACTTGCATGATGATGGTCTTGCCGCCCGCCGCGCCGATGGTGAAGATGGGCGTGCCCGCCGCGTCATAGACGATGGTGGGTGCCATGGATGACAGCGGCCGCTTGCCCGGTTCGACCCGGTTGGCCACGGGCGCGCCGTTTTTCTCCGGCGTAAAGCTGAAATCGGTCAGTTCATTGTTCAGGATCACGCCATTGGCCACAAGCTGACTGCCGAAGAAACTCTCTATGGTGGAGGTCCAGGCGGCGATGTCGCCATTGCGGTCGATGGCGACGAAATGGCTGGTACCCGATTCCGGCTGGGGCAAAGCGGCGGTGCGCTTTTCCGCGCCCGGAGGTGTGCCGGGCCGATAGTCATTGAGCGCCTTGCCCATGTCGATGAGCGCGGACCGGCGCTTGAGATAGGCAGGGTCGATCAGTCCGGCGATGGGCACCTGCACAAATTCGGGATCGCCCAGATAGGTGTCACGGTCGGCATAGGCGAGCTGCATCGCTTCTCCAATGACATGCCAGGACCGGGGATCGTCCTTGCCCCATTGCGCCAGCGGGAAGCGTTCGACCATGCCCAGCACCTGCAACACGGTGATCCCGCCCGCCGAGGCTGGCCCCATGCCGCAAACGGTATAGACGCGATACGGACCGCAGACCGGCTTACGCGGCTTGGCCCGATAGTCGGCAAGATCGGCCTCCGTCATCGGCACCGGGTTTTTCGGGGCATGGGTGACGGTGTCGGCAATCGCCCGGGCATTGGCGCCCCTATAGAAGGCGTCTGGCCCCTCCGCCGCGATTCGCCGGAACAGCGCGGCGAGCGGCGGATTCTTGAGGATCGTTCCCATTGGCGCGGGCTTGCCGTCGATCCAGAAATATTTCTGGATGTCCGGGAAACCGGCCCAGATCGGCGCGACCGCCTTCATTGCCGTGTCGAGCCGCTGGCGCACCTCGAACCCCTGTTCGGCCAAGCGGATGGCGGGTTGGAACAGGTCGGCCCAGGGCAGCTTGCCCCATTTCCGGTGGGCGTCCCAGGCGATCCGCACATTGCCCGGCACACCGACGGAATAGCCGCCCGGCCATGCGTCGCGGAAGGACAGGGGCCGGCCATCCGGCCCCATGAAACGGTCGGGCCGCGCGGCCGCCGGGGCGGTTTCGCGTCCGTCGATCGAGTCCAGCACGCCCGTCCGCCCGTCATGGTGCATCAGGAAGCCGCCGCCGCCGATGCCGCTATTATGCGGTTCGACGACATTCAGCGTCAGCATCATGGCGATGGCGGCGTCGGTCGCGCTGCCGCCCTTGCGCAGAATTTCCTGCCCGGCTTCGGCGGCGCGGGGATCGGCGGCGGAAACGGTGGCATTGACCGAAACCGGCTCGCGCGCGGCGAGCGGCGCGGGAAGAAAGGCGTAAAGGGCGAAGGGAGCCAGCAGGCCGGACAGGCGGGAAGTCATGCGCGGCACCCTAATCGCTGCATTGCGTTCTGCAACCCATGGGGCGGATCAGGCGTCGATCCCCACTATCTCGCTGATATTCCGGATGCCGTCGCGGGCCATCAATGTTTTCAGACCCGCGTTGATCCGCTTGGCGAGATAAGGCCCCTCATAGACCAGTGCGCTGTAGAGCTGGATCAGGCTCGCCCCGGCGCGGATGCGGGCGTAGGCCTGCTCCGCATTGGCGATGCCGCCCACGCCGATCAGCGGCAGGCGCGCGCCCAGCAGCCGCCGGAAATCGCGCAGCCGGTGCAACGCCATGTCGTGCAGCGGCGCCCCCGACAGGCCGCCACCTTCTCCAGCTTGCGGCGAATGCAGCGCGGGGCGTGAAATGGTCGTGTTGGATACGATCAGCGCATCGATCCCATGATCGAGGCAGGCGGCCGCAATATCCTCTACATCGGCAGGCTCGAGATCGGGTGCGACCTTCAGAAAGATCGGCGTGCGGTTCGCCCCCCGCGCAGCCATTACCGCGCCCAGCAACTGGTCGAGCGCCGCCCGATCCTGCAAGGCGCGCAGCCCCGGCGTATTGGGGGAGGAGATGTTGACCGTCAGATAATCGGCCAGCGGCGCCATGCAGGTCACGCCCGTGGCATAGTCCGCGATCCGGTCCGTGGCATCCTTGTTCGCGCCGATATTGATGCCGATCACCGGGCCGCCTGGGCGCTTGCGCTTGGCGATGCGTTCCGCAGCCGCGGCTTGGCCGCCATTGTTGAAACCCATGCGGTTGATGACGGCCCGGTCCTCCACCAACCGGAACAGGCGAGGCAGCGGATTGCCCGGCTGGGGCAGGGGGGTCAGCGTCCCCAACTCGGCAAAGCCGAAGCCCAGGCCATGCATTTTGTGCGCGACCAGCCCCTCCTTGTCATAGCCCGCCGCCAGCCCCACGGGATTGGGAAAGCGAATCCCCGCCACCGTCTGGGCCAGCGCCGAGTCGGGTGCCAGAGGCGCAGGAGTCGGCATCAGCCGGAGCAGCTTGATCGACAGATGATGGGCGCGTTCGGCTTCCAGCGCGAAGAAAAGCGGTCGGATGAGGCTGTAGGACATGGCCGCGCTATGCCAGCGCGGAAGGCTGGCGTCGAGTCGCTGTTGCGTCGTGGCAACAGTCGGGTGGGAACGACATTTCTTAACAAGATTCCTTGGGATTCGTCCCGTTTTGGTCCGGCGCATGTCCGATTCATCCAATAAAATTTCCCCGATTCGGACGTAAGAGAGTCCTGCGACCCGAAGGCTCTAGGCCCATGGCCGACGAGACCTTTCCTGACCCGGCAGTGAAAGCTGCCGGGTCGTTTTTCATCTGCAATCCCTGAGAAAACGGCCGGAAAGTGATATTTCGTTAAGCATAACCTCTTGCGCCTGCGCCACGATGGCGCATAGTGCGGGCCGGGGTGAAATATGCGGTCGCATGACAGCGAAGCGTCCGGGGGGACGCCAAATATCAAGGCAAAAGACGATCAGGCGCCGCTGTCCTATACGGTCGACGCGGTACATGGTTTGGTCCGATTGCGATACTTTGCGCTGCCGGAACAATTAAACACCTATTTCGGTTCGCTCTATGTGTTCAATGAGGCGGCCGATCATTATTCGGATGTGACCCGCGCGGACGTGCCGCAACTTCGTTTCATGCTGGAAAGCAGCGGCAACTATCATTTCCATGATGGAACGAGCGCGCCCACGCCTGAAATATGCCTGCTGGGGCCGACCCTGGGCGCGACCCGGTTCGAACTGAACGGTCCCGGACGGGTGGTCGGCATTTCACTGCTCCCCGCCGGATGGATCGCCCTGCATGGCGGCGACGCCAGCAGCCTGACCGATCGGGTTCAGGATTTGGGTGACCGGCCAGACTATCGCGAATTGCTGGAAAAGCTGCGCGCCACGGACGATGCGGAGGTCATGGCGGCGCTGTGCTGGGAATTTTTGACCAAACGGCTGGTGGCGCTGCCCGAATCGACCTGGCGGGTGCTGGAGGCGGTCGACGGCTGGCTGATGGGGGAGGGGTCGCCCCGTATCGAGACCCTGGCCGACATTACCGGCCTGTCCCCGCGCCAACTCGCGCGGCTCACCAACAAATATTATGGCTGCCCGCCCAAGCTGCTGGCGCGCAAATATCGGGCGCTGCGTTGCAGCGCGCGGATCGCGCTGGATCATGAAAGCTGGCAGGCCTTGTGCGAGGACGGCCGCTTCTACGACCAGTCGCATTTCATTCGGGAGATCAAGCATTTCATCGGCCTGACCCCGCATCAACTCCAGACCGAGCCGACGGCCGTGGCGCAGCTCACGCTTCTGCGACGGTCGCTGGGCGGTGACGTGGCCGTGATCAACCGTTACAGCTGAGCGTCCTTCCCAAGCAAAAATGCCTTGATTCCACGGACGCGCGGGACCACATGCGCAATCGGATTGATTCGATCCGATTTGAGAATGGTTCGCAAGACGGGGCTTATGAGGCTTTCGAGTTTCGCAGATTATGCCGTGGTGCTGATGTCGGCCGCCGCGCGCCATTGCGGCGCGGCCAAGATGAATGCGACCACGCTATCGGCTGAGACCGGCATCCCGCTGCCCACCGCGCAGAAGTTGGTCAGCAGGCTGTCGGCGGCCGGTTTGCTCGAGTCGAGCCGGGGCACCGGTGGGGGGGTCCGTCTTAGCCGCCCTCCCGCAACGATTACGCTCGCCGACGTGGTGGAGGCGGTCGAAGGCCCCATCGCCATGACCGCCTGCGCCGAACATGGTACGCATGACTGCTCGCTGGAGCAGGATTGCCGCGTCCGCCCGCACATGAATGTCGCGAATAATGCGATCCGTTCGGCATTGGCCGGCGTGACGATCGCCAGCTTAACCCGAGAAATGGCATGACCGAAGAAGCTACAACCATCCGCAATCTCGAAGCCCATGAGGCCGCCGAGCGTGCCTCGACCTACGAGCATGGCTGGTCCTCGGCCATTGAGCAGGACTTCGCGCCCAAGGGTCTCAATGAGGATACGGTCCGCTTCATTTCGGCCAAGAAGAACGAGCCGGAATGGCTGCTGGAATGGCGGCTGAAGGCGTTCGCGATGTGGCAGAAGATGGAAGCGCCGGACTGGGCCAAGCTCAACATTCCGCCCATCGACTATCAGGACGCCTATTATTATGCCGAACCGAAGAAGAAGGCGGAGCTGAACTCGCTGGATGAGGTCGACCCTGAGATATTGGCGACCTACCAGAAGCTGGGCATCCCCATTGCCGAGCAGGAGATGCTGGCTGGCGTCAAGGGCAGCCGCAAGGTCGCGGTCGACGCGGTGTTCGACTCCGTGTCCGTCGCCACCACCTTCCGCAAGGAACTGGAGGAAGCCGGCGTCATCTTCCGCTCGATCAGCGAGGCGGTGCGTGAATATCCTGACCTCGTGAAGAAGTGGCTGGGGAAGGTCGTGCCGATGCACGACAATTATTTCGCCACCTTGAACTGCGCGGTCTTTTCCGACGGCACCTTCGTCTACATCCCCAAGGGCGTGCGCTGCCCGATGGAACTCAGCACCTATTTCCGCATCAATGCGGAGAATACGGGTCAGTTCGAGCGGACGTTGATCGTCGCGGACGAGGGCAGCTATGTCAGCTATCTCGAAGGCTGCACTGCGCCGATGCGCGACGAGAATCAGCTCCACGCTGCCGTGGTCGAGCTGGTCGCGTTGGACGATGCGGAGATCAAATATTCCACCGTCCAGAACTGGTATCCCGGTGACGAGAACGGCAAGGGCGGCATCTATAATTTCGTGACCAAGCGGGCGCTCTGTCAGGGCCGCAACAGCAAGGTGAGCTGGACGCAGGTGGAAACCGGCTCCGCGATCACCTGGAAATATCCGTCCTGCGTGCTGAACGGCGAGAATAGCGTCGGTGAATTCTACTCGGTGGCGCTGACCAACAATCTCCAGCAGGCCGATACCGGCACCAAGATGATCCACAATGGCAAGGGGTCGCGATCGACCATCGTGTCCAAGGGGATCAGCGCGGGGCGTTCGAACAACACCTATCGCGGCCTTGTGCGCGTGGCGCCGGGCGCGGAGGGCGTGCGCAACTTCACCCAGTGCGACAGCCTGTTGCTGGGCGACCAGTGCGGCGCGCATACGGTGCCCTATATCGAGGTGCGCAATCCCTCGGCGCAGATCGAGCATGAGGCGACCACCAGCAAGATCAGCGACGATCAACTGTTCTACGCGATGCAGCGCGGGCTGGATCAGGAAAGCGCGGTATCGCTGATCGTCAACGGCTTTGCCAAGGAAGTGCTGCAACAACTCCCGATGGAGTTCGCCGTCGAAGCGCAGAAGCTGCTGGGCATCTCTCTCGAAGGATCGGTGGGCTGAGGTCTGCCCCACGAACATACCAAGGATAAGACTCTTGAGCGACGAAGACGATATTCAGGATGCCCTCGCCGATTTCGCGGAGGATGTCGGCAATGGCCAGGCATGGACTGCCGCGGTCCGCATCCTGACCGAGGATTATGAGCTGGAAGAGGGCGAACTCGCCGCCCGTGCCGCCAAGGATTTCGGCGATCTCGACGCCTATCAGGCCGAATGCCGCGCGGCGCTGGAGAAAGGCGACCTCGCCTTCACCGAGAAGCTGAAAGCCGACAAGGCTTTCCACAAGGCCAAGGCCCCCAACCTCGCCCGCATGGGCCCGGTGACGGAGTTCGTGACCGGGGTGCTGGAAAAGGGCGCGCCCGAGCCGGGCGCCGACTGGTGGCCCTATATGCCGATCAAGCGCCATATCGACACGCTGTTCCCGGCACCGGGCGATGTGCGGGACATGGCCTTCTGGACCGCGCGGACGCTCCAGCGCGCGCATAAGGGATAAGTGATGCTGACGATTGAGAACCTGACCAACGAGATTGACGGCAAGGCGATCCTGAAAGGACTTTCGCTCTCCATCAACGCGGGCGAGATCCATGCGATCATGGGGCCGAATGGCGCGGGCAAGTCAACCTTGGCCTATACGCTGGGCGGCCGTCCGAACTATGAAGTGACCGGCGGCACCGCGACCTTCGAGGGCGCCGACCTGTTCGAAATGGAACCGCATGAGCGCGCCGCTGCTGGCCTGTTCCTCGGCTTCCAATATCCGGTCGAGATTCCGGGCGTCTCCAACCTGCAATTCCTGCGCGAGAGCCTCAATTCGCAGCGCAAGGCGCGGGGCGAGGAGCCGCTCTCGGGCGGCGAGTTCATCAAGCTCGCCAAGGAGAAAGCGGGCCTGCTCGGCCTCGACATGGAGATGCTGAAGCGGCCGGTGAATGTCGGCTTTTCAGGCGGAGAGAAGAAGCGCGCCGAAATGGTGCAGATGGGCATTCTCGACCCCAGGCTGGCGATTCTGGACGAGACCGACTCCGGCCTCGACATCGACGCGCTCAAGATCGTGGGCGCGGGCATCAACGCCATCATGCGCAAGCCCGACAAGGCGGTGCTGCTGATCACCCACTATCAGCGTCTGCTCGACTATGTGAAGCCGGACTTCGTGCATGTGCTGGCGGCGGGCCGGATCGTGAAGTCGGGCGGCCCCGAACTGGCGCTGGAACTGGAGCGCGAGGGCTATGCCGAGGTGGTGGCCGCGTGACCACGCTCACCCTTCCCACGCGCAAGTCGGAAGAATGGCGCTACAGCGACCTCGACGCGCTGGCCGCCATCTGGCCGACGCCCGCGCCGACGCGCATCGATGTCGCCGCTGGGGAAAGTGCGCGCCACCATCTGTTGCAGGACGCGGCTGACGGCGCGGCGGCGGTGCATGATTATGCGATCAGCATCGCGGACGGGGCGCGCTGCGACTTCCATGTCCTCAACATTGGCGGCAAATTCGGCCGCGTGACCTTCACCGTCACGCTGGGAAGGGGCGCGCATTTCGAGCTGAACGGCGCGATCATCGGCGGCGGTGAGCAGACGCTGGAGATCGTCACCGCCGTCACCCATGCCGAACCCGATGCGACCAGCGGCCAGACGATCCGCTCGATCCTGGGCCAACGCGCCACCGGCAGCTATCTCGGCTCCATCAATGTCGCCCGCGATGCGCAGCGCACCGACGCCTTCCAGTCGGTCAAGGCGATGCTGCTCGACCGCACCGCCACGGCCAATGCCAAGCCGGAGCTGGAAATCTACGCCGACGACGTGAAATGCGCCCATGGCGCGACGGTGGGCGAGTTGGACAAGCAGGCGCTCTTCTACATGGCCTCGCGCGGCATGGATCCGGTGACGGCCAAGACGCTGCTGCTGAAAGCCTTTGTCGCGGGCGTGTTCGACGATGTGGCCGACGAAGCGGTCAAGGACAGCCTTGAAGCTGCCGCGCTCGCCAAGCTGGAGACGCTGGTATGAGCGACCTCGCCCAAGCGCTGCGGCTGCGGGATGATTTCCCCGGTGTCGGCAACTGGCATTATCTCGACAGCGCCGCCACCGCGCAGAAGCCCAATGCGGTGATCGACGCCATCGCCCGCGCCTATGGCCCGGATTATGCGACGGTCCATCGCGGCGTCTATGAGCGTTCGGCGAACATGACGCTCGCCTATGAAGCGGCGCGCCGCAAGGTCGCGAGCTTCATCGGCGCGGCGTCGGACAGCGAGATTGTCTATGTCCGCGGCGCGACCGAGGGCATCAACCTCGTCGCGCAAAGCTGCGTAGGCTCGCAACTCAAGGCAGGCGACCGCATCCTGCTCTCGATGCTCGAGCACCACAGCAATATCGTCCCCTGGCAGATCATCGCCGAGAAAGTCGGGGCCGCGATCGACGTCGTGCCGTTGACGGCGGACGGCAAGATCGACCTCGACGCCATGGCCGCGATGATCACCCCCGCGCACAAGATGGTCGCGCTGGCCCATGTGTCGAACGTGCTGGGCAGCGTGCTCGACGTCCGTCGCGCCGCCGACATCGCGCACAGCGTCGGCGCGAAGATCCTGATCGACGGCTGCCAGGCCGTGCCGCGCCTGGCCGTCGATGTGCAGGCGCTGGACTGCGATTTCTACGTCTTCTCCGCGCACAAGCTCTACGGCCCGACCGGCATCGGCGCGCTCTGGGGCCGCAAGGAATTGCTGGACGCCATGCCGCCCTATCAGGGCGGCGGGTCGATGATCGACAAGGTGACGTTCGAGAAAACCACCTACGCCCCGGCGCCGACCCGGTTCGAGGCGGGGACGCCGCATATCACCGGCGTTGTCGGCCTCTCTGCCGCCATCGATTATGTGCAGGCCATCGGTCTCGATACGATCCATGCCCATGAATGCGCGCTGGTCGGGAAGGCGCGCGCTGCGCTGGAAAGCCTGAACAGCGTCCGCGTCTTCGGGCCGGAGGATAGCGCGGGCATCCTCTCCTTCGAGGTGGACGGGGTGCATCCGCACGATGTCGGCACCATATTGGACGAAACGGGTGTCGCGATCCGGGCCGGGCATCATTGCGCCCAGCCGCTGATGCGCCATCTGGGCGTCGAAGCGACTGCGCGGGCCAGCTTCGGCATCTACAGCGATGACAGCGATGTCGATGCGCTGGTCAAAGGCATTGAACGAGTGAGGAAAATCTTCGCCCATGACTGAAGTGAATCGCGAAGAGCGGAAGATATTTGTGGAAGAGGTCGAGGCCGTGGACGCCCCGCCCAAGGCGCGCGTCGATGAGGAACCGCGTCAGCGCGACTATCTCGACGGCTTCCTGAGCGCCAAGCCCAGCGAAACGCCCAGGGGCGAGCCGGGCGGCAGCGTCTATGACGGCGTGATCGATGCGCTGAAGGAAATCTACGACCCGGAAATCCCGGTCAATATCTACGATCTGGGCCTGATCTACGGCGTCGATGTGACGGAGGACGGCCATGTGGTCGTCACCATGACGCTGACCACGCCGCATTGCCCGGTCGCCGAATCCATGCCCGGCGAAGTCGAACTGCGCGTCGGCGCGGTGCCGGGCGTAGGCGATGCGCAGGTGAACCTCGTCTGGGACCCGCCATGGGACCCGCAGAAAATGTCGGACGAGGCCAAGCTCGAACTGGGAATGCTCTGATGACCGCCGAGACGAAAATCCGCGCCCGCCCCGCCGCCGTCATCCTGACGTCCAGCGCCGAGCAGCGCATCGCGGATCTGATGGCGCAGGCCCCCGAAGGAACCATCGGCGTCAAGTTGTCGACGCCACGCCGGGGTTGTTCGGGCCTTGCCTATTCGGTCGACTATGTGAGCGAGGAAGCCAAGTTCGACGAGAAGATCGAAACGCCCGGCGGCGTCTTTTACATCGACGGTGCCTCGGTCCTCTATCTGGTCGGATCGACGATGGATTGGGTGGAGGATGATTTCACCGCCGGCTTCGTCTTCAACAATCCCAATGCCAAGGGCAGCTGCGGCTGCGGCGAGAGCTTCACGGTTTAGGACCATCATGCTCCTGGGATGACGATGCCCCATATGCTGATCCTGGGGATGGGTTACACAGCGTCCCGCCTCGCCCTATGCCTGCGCGCCGAGGGCTGGCAGGTCACCGGCGTCCGCCGCACAGCCGATGCCGAAGCCCTTGCCTTCGACGACGAACGCGCGATCCGCGCCGCCCTCGCGCAAGCCACTCACATCCTCTCCTCCGTCCCGCCGGAAGGCGATGCCGATCCCGTCCTGACCCGCTACGGCGCGGCCATCGCCGCCGCGCCCGCCCTCTGGACCGGCTATCTCTCCTCGACCGGCGTTTATGGCGATGCGGCGGGGGCCTGGGTCGATGAATCCAGCCCGGCCGGCTTGGGCCGCCGCGCCGCCCGCGCCCAGGCCGATATGGACTGGGGGACGCTGCGCCCGGATATGCGCCGCTTCCGCCTGCCCGGCATTTACGGTCCCGGCCGCTCGGCCCTCGACCGGGTGCGCGAAGGGCGGGCGCACCGCATCGACCTGCCCGATCAGATCTTCAGCCGCGCCCATGTCGATGACATCGTCGCGGGCGTTATCGCCTCCCTCCACCAAGGTCCGTCCGGCATCTACAATCTCTCGGACGATCTGCCCTGCGCGCAGAACCGGCTGATCGAGGCCGCCTGCGACCTGCTTGGCCGGCCCCTGCCGCCGCTTCTGACACTGGCGGAAGCGCAACTCTCCCCCATGGCGCGGTCCTTTTATGCCGAAAATCGACGGGTCGCGAATGGCCGCGCCAAGCGTCTGCTGGGCTGGTCGCCCCGCTACCCCACCTATCGCGAAGGGCTGCGCGCCTGCCTTTGACGCAGCTCGCCGCAAAGCGGGAATATCGCTAACCCCTTCTTAACCATCCGTGTCCGACATGCGGTCCTGTCAGCTTTGCATGAGGACAGGCACATGGACCGTTTCGATCACGCCTTCACCGCCCTGGGCCAGCGCATCAATGGCCTGTCCATGCCCCAACGCGCCGCGTCCACGCCGGTCCCGCTCACCAGCCTGATCGACAGGGTGAACGCGGCAAAGCGGCTCTATCAGCCGGGCGTCCGCCGTTAGACCCGCTTGGTCCTGAGCGCCACCACCATTCCGATAATCGCCAGCAGCGCGCCCGCGCCTGCCAGCGCGGTCCAGCGATAGCCCTCGACCAGGGTCGAGATCAGCATGGCCAGCACCGGGATCAGCACGCTGCTATAGGCGGCCCGCCCCGCTCCCATGTGCTGGATCAACCGGAAATAGAGCGGAAAGGTCACCACCGATCCGGCCAGCGCCAGCCATGCGATCCCCGCCAGATAGGCCGGCCGGGCTTCAAATAGCGGCGGTCCGGTCGTCACCCACGCGAACAGCGCATCCACCCCCGCGCCGATCAGCATCGCCCAGGTCAGCACCGCCACCATAGGCAGCCGCCGGGCGATCTTCGTCCCCTGCATGACATTGGCGGCGGACGCGCTCATCAGTCCGGCAATGGAAAAGGCCGCGCCCAGCAGCACCTGGTCCGGGCGCACGCTCGCCGCATGATATTCATGCGCCAGCATCAGCGCGATGCCGGCCAACGCGACCACCGATCCGGCGACGAAAGCCCGGCTCACCGGCTGGCGGAAGAAGAGGAAGCTCATGATGCTGTTGGGGATCAGCAGCATCGCATAGACCACCGCCACCACGCCGGACGTCAGATAATGTTCCGCGCGATAGACGAAGTTGAAGTTCAGCACGAACTGCGCCACGCCCAGCAGCCCGGCAAAGGCCAGCCCCTTGCCGCCGATATTCAGCGACACGCCGCGCATTCTGGCGAAGATCGCCATGGCCACGCCAGCCAGCAGGAAGCGATAGCAGACCGACCAGCTTGCCGGCACGCTGCCCAACTGGTCGCGGATCACGATCCAGGTCGAGCTCCAGATCAGCGTGACCAGGATGAAGGGTAGAACGATGCCGCCCTTGCCGTGCGTCATGCCGCCAACGCCCGCAACGCATCGGCCAGAGGCTGAACGCTGGCGGCATCCTGGGACCAGTTGGTGACCAGACGCGCCGCGCCTTCACCCCAATCGTGGAAATCGAAGCCTTGCGCGCGCAGGGCTGCTGCTTCTCCCGCCGTCAGCCGGATGAACAGCTCATTGGCCTCCACCGGATGTATCAACCGCCTCTCGGCTCCCGCCGCAAGCGCCCGCGCGGCCGCATTGGCGGCCCGGCCATTGCGCAGCCACAGATCGCCCTCGACCATCGCCAGCAACTGTGCCGCCAGATAGCGGCCCTTGGAGGAGAGGTGTCCGGCCCGTTTGCGCCAGCGCGCCGCCTCGGCCGCCCGGCCTTCCGCCCGGTCTCCGAAAAAGACCAATGCTTCGGCGATCATCCCACCATTTTTGACGCAGCCGAAGGACAGGATGTCGACCCCCGCCCGCCACGTCACATCGCCCGGATGACAGCCCAGATGCGCCACCGCATTGGCGAAGCGCGCGCCGTCCATATGAAAGCCCAGCCCTTCGCTTTGCGCCACCGCGCCCAGCGCCGCCACCTCATCGGGCGTATAGGCCAGCCCATATTCGGTCGCCTGGGTGATGCTGATCGCGCGGGCAGGCACCTGATGCACATCGGGCCGGATCGCCCTCAACCGTTCGGTCACGGCGTCGGGCGACAATTTGGCGCCCTGACCGGGCAGCGTCATCAGGCTTGCGCCATGGGTGTAGAAGCCCGGCGCGCCGCATTCGTCGACGGCGATATGCGCCTCGTCATGGCAGATGATGCCGCCATAGGGCGGGCAGAGACAGGCCAGCGCGATGCTGTTCGCGGCGGTTCCGGTGGCGATCCACAACACCGTGGCGGAGGTTCCGAACAGGTCGGAGAAGGCGCCGTTGAGCCGGGCGCTCCACTGGTCGCCGTCATAGCCATGGTCGGCGCGGTCGGCCGCCATCATGGCTACCATGACGTCTGGGCACACCGGCGTCGCATTGTCGGAAAAAAAGTGCATGGAAAGGGGGATAATCGGCCCTTGGCAAAGCGCAAGCGGGGACGGTGAGGCCAATTGCGCACCAATGGCCTTAAACGGTTTGCGTAATATTGTTTCAAAGCGCCAACTGTGACATAGGCGGCCCCGTCCAACCAAAGGAGCTTATATCATGGACGTCCAGCAGACATCGCGCTTCACCGTCACCCGCAACAGCCAGGCTGTATCGGCTGACCAGCGCGCCGTACTGCTTTCGGATCCGGGGTTCGGACGCCTCTTCACCGATCATATGGTCACGATTCGCTATACCGAGGGGCAGGGCTGGCACAGCCACGCCATCGGCCCGCGCGCGCCGTTCCAGCTCGATCCGGCGTGCGCCGTGTTGCATTATGCGCAGGAAATCTTCGAAGGCATGAAGGCTTACCGTCTGGAAGATGGCAGCATCGCCATGTTCCGGCCGGAGGAAAATGCCCGCCGCTTCGCCGAATCGGCCGAACGTCTGGCGATGCCGGTCCTGCCGGAAGATCTCTTCATGGAAGCGATCGAGGAACTGGTGAAGATCGACGCCGACTGGATTCCGGGTGGTGAAGGCAGCCTGTATCTGCGCCCCTTCATGTTCGCGAGCGAGACCTTCCTGGGCGTACGCCCGTCCAACGAATATATTTTCTGCGTCATTGCCTCGCCCGCCGGCGCCTATTTCAAAGGCGGCAAGAAGGCGGTCACGCTCTGGGTGTCGGAACATTTCACCCGCGCGGCGCGGGGCGGCACCGGCGCCGCCAAATGCGGCGGCAACTATGCCGCGTCGCTGGTCGCGCAAAAGGAAGCCGGCAAGCATGGCTGCGATCAGGTCGTGTTCCTCGACGCCGCGGAAAACAAGTGGGTCGAGGAACTGGGCGGCATGAACGTCTTCTTCGTGATGGATGATAATTCGATTGTCACGCCGCCGCTGTCCGGCACCATCCTGCCGGGCATCACCCGCAACAGCCTGATCGACCTCGCCCGCGCCAAGGGACATGAGGTGCGGGAGGAGTTGTACAGCTTCGCCCAGTGGCGCGCCGACGCGCAGAGCGGCAAGTTGCGCGAGGCCTTTGCCTGCGGCACTGCCGCGGTCGTCACCGCGATCGGCACGGTGAAGAGCGTCGAGGGCGACTTCACCATCGGCAATGGCGATGGCGGCATCGTCACCGAAACGCTGCGCGCGGAACTGACGGGCATCCAGCGCGGCACGGTGGCCGATCCGGCGAGCTGGGTGCGCAAGCTGTAATATCATCGCGCTCGGCCTTCGACCGATCACAAGTGGGTTTCGCTCAGGCGCCGCCTCTTCGCGAGACAAGGCATCGCCCCCGCATTCCCGTCGAATGCGGGGGCGATGCTTTTCAAACGGATGGAGAGCGCCTAGAAGAACCGCCATGCAACGGTTCGACGTGGTAATATTGGGTGGCGGTCTTGTCGGCCTGACCCTTGGCATCGCTCTGTCCGGCCATGGCGTGCGCTGCGCCGTGATCGATCCGGCCAATCCCGTGGAGACGACCGCCGCCGGTTTCGACGGTCGCGTGTCGGCCATTTCCTCGACCAGCTATGCCATGCTCTCGGCCATTGGCGTGGCGGAACATCTGCATGGCAAGGGTTGCCCGATCGACCGCATCTGGGTCAGCGACGGCCTGGAACCGGGCGCGCTCGACTTCGCGCCGGATGAGGATGACGGCGTGATGGGGATCATGTTCCCCAATCGCGACCTGCGCGTCGCCCTGGCCCAAACGGGGAGCCAGGCGGAAAACCTCACCCGCTTTCAGCCCGACCGGGCCACGCATGTCGACCGCAATGCCGACGGCGTGACGCTGACGCTGGCGAGCGGCGAGACGATTCATGGCGCGCTGCTGGTCGCCGCCGAAGGGCGCAACAGCCCGACCCGCGAGGCGGCGGGCATCCGCACCACGCGCTGGAATTACAAGCATGTGGCGATGGTGACGGCCATCGACCATGCGGTGCCGCACGCCAATACGGCCTATGAAATCTTCTATCCCGGCGGCCCCTTCGCGCTGTTGCCGATGTTGCCGGGCACCCGTTCCGCCATCGTCTGGACCGTGCCGACCGAGCAGGCGCCCGCCATGCTCAAATTGGCGGAGCGCGCATGGCTGGCCGAAGCGCAGAAGCGCATGGGCGGTTTCCTGGGCGACATCAAGCTGGCCGGGCCACGCTCCAGCTATCCGCTCGGCTTCCATCATGCCGCGCGCATCACCGACACCCGGCTCGCGCTGGTGGGGGACAGTGCCCATGCCATTCACCCGATTGCGGGGCAGGGCCTCAATCTGGGCTTCCGCGATGTCGCCTCGCTGGTCGAGGTGCTGGTCGAGGGCATGCGGCTGGGCCTCGATCCGGGCGATGCGCAGCTGCTCGCCCGCTATCAGCGCTGGCGGGGGCTGGATGCGATGATGACCAGCGTCGCGATGGACGGGCTGGTGCGCCTGTTCGATGTGCCCGGTCGCATTCCCTCGCTCGTCCGCCGGGCCGGGCTGGCGGCGGTGCAGCGCACGTCCTTGCTCAAGAATCGCTTCATGGCGGAGGCGCGAGGGAAATCGGGCGCGCTTCCCCGGCTGCTCACGGGGGAAATGGTCTGATTGCATCAGATCATCCGCCGCAGCACGCTGTCCTTCAGGATGAAATGATGGCGCAGCGCCGCCAACACATGCACGACGATCAGTGCCGCCCAGACGAAGGCCAATATCTCATGGGTCTCGCCTGAAATCCCGACGATCGCATCGCCTTTCGACACGGCGAATTTCGGCACGTCGAACAGGAAGAACCAGTTCAGGGGCCGGCTGCCGGCGGAAGACATGATCCATCCGGTCAGCGGCATGACCAGCATGAACGCGTAAAAGGCGAAATGCGTGGCATGCGCCGCCCCCTTTTCCCACGCCGGCATGGCGGCGGGAAGGGGCGGCGCCTTGCGGGTGAACCGCCACAAGACGCGTCCTATCGTCAGGGCCATCACCGTCAGTCCGACAGACTTGTGGACGGGCATGACCTTCCAGTCTTTGGGCAAGGCCTCATGCGCGAAGCCCAGCACAAGATTGAAGAGGATCAGGATCGCCAGGATCCAGTGCAGCGTGCGGGCAAGGCTGTTATAGCGATCCACCGGCATTTCCCTGTCCGTTTTCACCGCTGCCGATTGGCGACCAGATTATCCACCACCGACGGATCGGCCAGGGTGCTGGTGTCCCCCAGCGCCTGAGCGGAGACCTCGCCCTCTGCGATCTTGCGCAGGATGCGGCGCATGATCTTGCCGGACCGGGTTTTGGGCAGGCCGGGCGCGAACTGGATGACGTCCGGCGTGGCGATCGGCCCGATTTCGGCGCGCACCCAGGCGATCAGCGCCTTGCGCAGTTCCTCGCTGGCTTCCTCGCCGCTGTTGAGCGTCACATAGGCGTAGATGCCCTGACCCTTGATGTCGTGGGGCATGCCGACCACGGCCGCTTCGGCGACCGCCTCATGCAGCACCAGCGCGCTTTCCACCTCGGCTGTCCCCATGCGGTGGCCCGACACGTTGATGACGTCGTCGACGCGCCCGGTGATCCAGTAATAGCCGTCCGCATCGCGCCGCGCACCGTCTCCGGTGGTATATTTGCCGGGGAAGGTCGTGAAATAGGTCTGGAAGAACCGCTCATGGTCGCCCCAGACGGTGCGCATCTGCCCCGGCCAGCTGCCCGCGATGACGAGGTTGCCCTCCGCCGCGCCGCCGAGCACATGGCCTTCGCTGTCCACGATCTGCGGCACCACGCCGGGCATCGGCAAGGTGGCGGAACCGGGCTTGAGGTCGGTGGCCCCCGGCATCGGCGCGATCATCGCCGCGCCGGTCTCGGTCTGCCACCAGGTGTCGATGATCGGGCAGCGGTCCTCGCCCACGACATGATGATACCATCGCCACGCTTCCGGGTTGATCGGCTCGCCCACCGTGCCGAGCAGGCGGAGCGACTGGCGGCTGGTGGAATGGACGAAATCGTCGCCTTCCTTCATCAGCGCGCGGAGCGCCGTGGGCGCGGTGAAGATGGTCTGCACCTTATGGCGGTCGACCACCTCCCAGATGCGGCTGGGCGTGGGGTAATTGGGCACGCCCTCATACATCAGCGTGGTCGCGCCGTTCGCCAGCGGGCCATAGACGATATAGCTGTGCCCCGTGACCCAGCCGATGTCGGCGGCGCACCAGTAGATGTCGCCAGGCCGATAGTCGAAGCACAGCTCATGGGTCAGGCTGGCCCACAGCAGATAGCCGCCCGTCGTGTGCAGCACGCCCTTGGGTTTGCCGGTCGAACCGGAGGTATAGAGGATGAACAGCGGGTCTTCAGCCTTCATCGGCTCCGCCGGACAGTCGGCGGCGACCTTCGCGGCTTCCTCGTGCAGCCACAGGTCGCGGCCTTCGGTCATGCCGATCGCGCCGCCGGTCGCCTTGACCACGACGACCTTCCTGACGTTCGGACATTCCTTCAACGCCGCATCGACATTGGCCTTGAGCGGCACGTGCTTGCCCGCGCGGCGGCCTTCGTCGGCAGTGATGACCAGCGTCGAATCGCAGTCGACGATGCGCCCGGCCAGCGCCTCGGGCGAGAAGCCGCCGAACACCACCGAGTGGATCGCGCCGATCCGCGCGCAGGCGAGCAGGGCAAAGGCGGCTTCCGGGATCATCGGCAGATAGACGGTGATGCGGTCGCCCTTCTTCGCGCCGGCCTCTTTCAGCACATTGGCGAAGCGGCAGACCTCTTCATGCACCTGGGCATAGGTGTAGCGGCGCGGCTCTGCGTCAGACGAGTCCGGTTCCCAGATGATGGCCGTCTGGTCGCCGCGCTCGGCCAGATGCCGGTCGATGCAGTTGGCGCTGACGTTGAGCACGCCATCGGCAAACCATTGCACCCCGAAATCGGCTTCGGCAAAGCTGCTCTCATTGGCCTTGGTCGGGAACCGTACCCAGTCCAGCCGCTTCGCCCGCTCCAGCCAATAGCCGTCCGCATCCCCGATCGAGCGTGCGTAATCCGCTGCACGCCCCTCCCGGTCGAGCAGCGCCGAGGCCGCCCACTCAGCAGGAACCGGGAAAAAATCGTCAGACATGCAGCATCCTTTCCTTTGCGAAATCCTCGCTTCGCGTCGCTTCTAGTGACTGACCGCAGCGACCGGAAGTCCGGATTATTCGATCGTCCTGTGCAATTAGGCGGCGTCGTCCCGCAAATAAGCAGGATCATCCCATTTGCCGCTTTCCGCGCCGCCCTGCTCGGCCTAACAGGAGGGGAATATGTGGCAACTTTTCCAATTTCCGCTCTGCCCCTTCTCCCGCAAGGTCCGCCTGCTGTTGGGGGAAAAGGGCATCGGCTACGATTTGGTGCGCGAATCGCCCTGGGCGATGCGCGATGAATTTCTGGATCTCAATCCTGCCGGCACGACGCCGGTGATGGTGGACGAGGAAAAGGGCATCACCCTGATCGACAGCCAGGCGATCTGCGAATATTTCGAGGAAACGGTCGAAAAATTCCCGCTGATTTCCGGCACGGCGGCGGGACGGGCCGAAGTGCGTCGGCTGACGGCCTTTTTCGATCAGAATTTCTACGGCGATGTCGTCGGCCCTCTGCTGCACGAGCGGATGAAGAAGCGCCTGATCGAGCGCGCGCCGCCAGACGCCCGCGTCCTGCGGGAGGCGATGAAACGCGCCAACGTCCACATGGACTATATGGACTATCTGCTGGACCATCGCAGCTGGATGGCGGGCGGCACGCTCAGCTTGGCCGACATCGCGGCGGCGGCGCATCTGTCCGTGGCCGACTATCTGGGCGGCATCGACTGGGCGGGGCATGAAACGGTGAAGCGCTGGTATGCCGGCTTCAAGTCGCGCCCGTCCTTCCGGCCCCTGCTGTCGGAGCGGATGGAGGTGATCACGCCGCCGCCCCATTATGAGAAGCCGGATTTCTAAAGCTTATGCCCCCCCCTCCATTTGGGGGGATCAATCGCCTTCCGCTGCCAGATATACCCGGTTGCGGCCATGTTCCTTGGCCAGATAGAGTGCGCGGTCCGCGGCTTTCAGCGCGGCGCGCGCGTCTTCATAGGCCAGGACATTGGCGACCCCGGCGGAAAAGCTCACCCGTTCCATCCGCTCGCCATTGGATCGGTTGACCAGGCTGCGCGTCGACAGGTCGTGCCGCACGCCATCCACGGCCTCGCACGCTTCGGGCGCTGTCTTGCCGCGGAACAGCATGACGAACTCCTCGCCGCCATGGCGGGCGACATGACATTGGTCATTGCTGGCGCGGGATAGCAGCCCGGCCACGAATTTCAGCACCCGGTCACCGGTGTCATGGCCATGGGTATCGTTGATCAGCTTGAAATGATCGATGTCGCAAAAGGCGACGGCCAGCGCCTGGCCCTGTTCCTGCGCCAGCTTCAGCTCATCGCGCAGCACGCCTTCGAAGGCGCGACGGTTGGGCAGGCCGGTCAGATGGTCATGTTCCGCAGCGCGGCGCGCGCTGTCCAGATTGGACTTGAGCAACTGGGTCTGTTTCTGATTGTCGCGCAGCTGGGTTTCCACCTGGCGCGTCTTTTCCACCATGGAACGGGTCAGCGCGACCAGTCGCGTCAGCACCGGCTGGTTGTCCGCGCCCGCCGACAGGCCCTTGACCTCTTCCTGCAGGGCCGCGCCGTAATCCTTGGCGGAATTGCGCGATTCGGTCATGAGACCGGTGACCTGGGCCAGATTTTCCTCGACCTTGTCGAGCATGGTGGCGAGCGCTTCGGGGGTGATCTCATCGGCGCGCTGCTCGGCGGCGACGCTCTCGACCCAGCCATTGGTGATCTTGCCGCGCTCGGTCAGCACGGCCTTCACCGCCTTCTCCACGCCGATATGCGCACCGGTCAGATAGTCATGGGCGACGCCGAAATTGAGCGGCGTCAGGTCCAGGTCATGGGCGAACAGGAAGTCGCCAATATCCTCATAAAGCTTGCGTCTGCGGGTGATTTCCCGGTTGTTCGCGCTGCCTGACCGGGCGCGCTGAGGTTCCGGCGGTTCGTCCGGCTCCTCGGTGTCGGCCTTCCCCGAAAGGCCTCGGGCCCAGCGGGCGAGACGATCGGTCAGGCCGTGCTGCGCATTGGCGTTGGATGATGATGCCCCAGTCATGACCGCTAATACGGCGGCAGCGAAACAAGGTTAAGACGCACCGACGAAGAATCGGGATAAATGTCGCTATTCCGGCCTTTATATGTCCGCGCCGATGAGCCAGTCGCGGAAAATTCGCACCGCGCGGGTCTGCAACGCCCGGGGACGGCACACGAAATAATAGCGATAGGGGCTTTCGACCTTGGTGGTCGGGAACAGGCGGATCAGCCGAGGATCGCCCGACTCATTATAATGGCTGGCGTGCATCACCGCGACGCCCAGCCCTTGCGCTGCCGCCTCCAGCATGAGTTGCCCCGAATCATAATTGTCCACCGCCAGCGGTTGCAAATCGGGCAGGCCGACCGCTTCCTTCCACGCGTCGAACGCCAGCACCATGTCGCGATGCAGCAGGACCGTATGATTGGCCAGTTCCTGCGGGGAGGTCAGCGCATTGGGCGCCTCCAGCAGCGCCTTGCGCCCGATCAGATAGACCTCGTCATGATCCAGTTCATGGGCGTAGAGCGCCGGATCGATGTCCTTGGCCAGCACGATCGCCGCGTCGAGCCCTTCGCCCAGCCGCGCTACGGCATAGGGGGTGGTTTCGATGTCGATATGCAGTTGCGGATGCCGTTGCCGCAGCGCGCCCAGATGGGGAAACAGCCTCTGCGTCGCGAACAGCGGCATCACCGCCAGGCGCAGGCGCAGCTGGTTGCCGCCGCTCTGGATATTTTCCAGCGCCTGGCTCAGCGAATCCAGCGCCGGGGCAATGTCGTCCAGCAGCCGCTGACCGTCGGCATTGATCTCCAGCGCCTGATGCTTGCGGTCGAACAGCGGACGGCCGATGAACCGTTCCAGCGCCTGAACCCGGCGGCTGAGCGCCGGCGTGGAGAGCGCCAATTCCTCGGCGGCCGCCTTGACCGAGCCAAGGCGGGCGACCTGCACAAAGGCCTCCAGGGCCGTAAGGGGCGGCAATCTACGCATAAACAATCGATTTCATCTGACCGATCCCGCTGCGACGCATCATTGTCCTTCTCGAACGGCGCGCGGTCCGGCTTTCCAGCATCCTCATTCCACTGAGCAGCAAAAAGGGGCGGTTGGCAAGATGCAAAAAATGCAACTCCTCGATTCTTTTCGCACTTGCGAAAATACATATTGCGCCGCACATAGGAAAGGCCTTTCAGGCATCCTCTCCTATAAACTTTCCGGGCTGGCCTTCGGGCTGGCCCTTTTTTTATTCCTTTCGCGATCCACCGCGCCCCCTTTTGTTCGGCTGCGACGTTTCCTATCTCGTTACGCAGCGACAAGAAATGGGGATGGCGAGTGGCTGAGGAAGAAAGCACGGGACGCAGGATCCAGGTGGCCAATGCGCGGCCGGAAGACGCGGGGCGCGGCCTTGCGCGGCTGCCGATGGCGGTCATGGCGGAACTGCATCTGGCCGAAGGCGATGTGATCGAGATCGTGGGCAAGCGGGCGACTCCGGCCCGCGTAGTGCGACCCTATAAGGAAGATGAGGGGCTGGATGTCCTTCGCCTCGACGGGCTTCAGCGGGCGAATGCAGGCGTCGGCTCCGGCGATTTCGTGCAGATCAAAAAGGTCGAACCCCGCCCCGCGCAACGGGTTGTTTTCGCACCTGCACAAAATAATTTACGGCTTCAGGGCAATCCCGACGCGCTGAAACGGGTGTTCTTCCAGCGTCCACTGGCTTCCGGCGACATCGTTGCCACAGCGGGACAGCAGCAGGTGCCGCCGGGCGATATGCCGCCGCATCTGCGCCAGATGCTGGCCGCGCCCGCTTATGCCCTTCAGGAAATCCGGTTGGTGGTGGTGTCCACCGTGCCCAAGGGCTTCGTCCATATCGACGCGGATACCGAGGTCGAACTGCGCGCCGAATATGAGGAGCCGCGCGACATGCGCCGCGCCGATGTCACCTATGACGATGTCGGCGGCATGGCGGAGGCGATCGACCAGCTTCGCGAGATGGTCGAGCTGCCTCTGCGCTATCCCGAACTGTTCGAACGGCTGGGCGTGGATCCGCCCAAGGGCGTCCTGCTCCACGGCCCGCCGGGAACCGGCAAGACCCGTCTTGCCCGCGCCGTCGCCAATGAATCGGAAGCCGAATTCTTCCTGATCAACGGCCCGGAGATCATGGGGTCGGCCTATGGCGAGTCGGAAAAGCAGTTGCGCGAGATTTTCGAGGCGGCCGCGAAATCCGCGCCGTCGATCCTGTTCATCGACGAGATTGACTCCATCGCGCCCAAGCGCGGCAATGTCACCGGCGAGACGGAAAAGCGGCTCGTCGCGCAATTGCTGACCTTGATGGATGGTCTGGAGCCGCGCACCAACCTTGTCGTCATCGCCGCGACCAACCGGCCCGAGGCAATTGACGAGGCGCTGCGCCGCCCAGGTCGTTTCGACCGCGAAATCATCGTCGGCGTTCCCGACGAGCGCGGGCGGCGGGAGATATTGGGCATCCACACCCGCGGCATGCCGCTGGGCGACAAGGTGGACCTCTCCGAACTGGCGCGGATGACCTACGGCTTTGTCGGCGCCGATCTGGCTGCCCTGACTCGAGAGGCGGCGATCGAGACGGTGCGCCGTTTCATGCCGCGCCTCAATCTGGAGGAAGGGACGATCCCGCCCGATGTGCTGGAGGAACTCTCCGTCACGCGGGAGGATTTCATGGCCGCGATCAAGCGCGTCCAGCCTTCCGCCATGCGCGAGGTGATGGTGCAGGCACCGAATATCGGCTGGTCCGATATCGGCGGTCTGGACGATGCGCAGATGCGGCTGAAGGAAGGGGTCGAGCTGCCGCTCAAGGACCCCGAGGCATTCCGCCGCATCGGCATCCGCCCGGCCAAGGGCTTCCTGCTCTACGGCCCGCCCGGCACCGGCAAGACTTTGCTGGCGAAAGCGGTGGCGCGCGAAGCGCAGGCCAATTTCATCGCGACCAAATCGTCCGACCTGCTCAGCAAATGGTATGGGGAGAGCGAGCAGCAAATTGCCCGTCTTTTCGCCCGCGCGCGGCAGGTAGCACCGACCGTCATCTTCATCGATGAGCTGGACAGTCTGGTTCCGGCGCGCGGCGGCGGGCTGGGCGAACCGCAGGTGACGGAGCGGGTGGTGAACACCATCCTCGCGGAGATGGACGGGCTGGAGGAACTGCAATCGGTGGTTGTCATCGGCGCCACCAATCGGCCGACGCTGGTCGATCCGGCGCTGCTGCGGCCGGGGCGGTTCGACGAGCTGATCTATGTGCCTGTGCCGGACAAGGCCGGTCGCAAGCGCATCCTGTCCATCCACACGGGCAAGATGCCGCTGGCGGAGGATGTCGATCTGGACCTGTTGGCCGAACGGACCGAGCGGTTCACCGGCGCCGATCTGGAGGATCTCGTGCGTCGCGCGGGTCTGATCGCATTGCGCGAGTCTTTGTCTGTCGACAAGGTGACGCAGGCTCATTTCGAAGCGGCGCTGGAGGATACCCGTGCTTCCGTCACGCCCGAAATGGAACGCGAATATGAACAGATTCAGGCCACGCTCAAGCAGAGCGTGATGCAGGTCGATCCCATCGGCTTTGTCGCGCCGGGCATGTTGCGCGCGCGCGGCACGAAGAGCTGATCGAAAGCGGGCGGGGAAGGGGCATCCTTTCTCGCCCGCTTCGCCATTCAAAGTACCGCATTTCGCCGCGAAGGCGCTTGCAAGCCCGGCGGATTTTTGCGAGTCGGGCGTATGAAGGCAGACAGGCGAGAATTGATGGCCTCCATCCCCTTGAAGACAAAGAATGCGGTCCGGCCCTCCACTTTCCTCGCGCAATGGGGGATGTTTTTCCGGCAGTTCGTCAAGCATCCGGGCATGATCGGGTCGATCATGCCCTCGTCGGCCTCGCTGGTCGATGCGATGCTGGCGGATGTCGATTGGGTCCATACACGGCTGTTCGTGGAATATGGACCGGGGGTGGGCACCTTCACGCGGACCGTTCTGGAGCGGATGCACCCGGAGGCGACCTTGCTGGCGATCGATCTCAACCTCGATTTCGTCGCCTTCCTCGAAGCGCAGATCGACGATCCCCGCCTGCGCGTCGTGCATGGATCGGCGGCCGATGTGCGCCGCTTCATCCGGGAGGCCGGCCATCGCCAGGCGGACTATATTCTCTCCGGCATTCCCTTCTCCACCCTGCCCGACGGCATGGGGGAGGATATTTGCGCGGAAACGCGGGCCGCGCTGAAACCGGACGGGGCATTCCTGGTCTACCAATATTCGGCCTATATGCGCCGCCTGCTCTCGCCGCAGTTCGAGGAACTGAACGAACGGGTTGAATGGCGCAACATCCCGCCCTGCCGCATGTTCACCGCGACGAAACGGGAAATGCTGGCCCAGGCGGCCTGATCCGTTCGCGTCGCCTCCAGAATATCGCGCAAAAAAGGGATGCGACAACGGAGAATGAGCGCGCCCGCCTCGCATCCGATCGAATGCGGCGCGCTCTGAAATTTCGCGATGTTGGCCGGGAATTTTCGCGTTTGCGCGCGCGTATACCCCAATCTGGGTATGCGCGTGTCGGACCTCGCCGCTACGCCTGAGAAAGAGGCAGTTTCCGCTGCCTGCCGGCGGCCGGGCCATTTGCGACCCATGGCCCGGTCGTCGGCTACTGGCTTTTGCGGGGGCGACGGTTTCGCTTTGGCGTGCTTTCATGATAAGGCCCGCGCACAATAAGCGAGACACCCCATGAACGACCTGACCCAGACCCCTGAAATGCTGATCGCGACCATGGGCGCGCGGGCGCGCTCGGCCGCCGTCGTGCTGGCATCGACCAGCGATGCGCAGAAGATCGATGCCTTGCGCCGCGCCGCGCAGGCGTTGCGGGATCAGGCGCCGCAGATCATTGCCGCCAATGCCCGCGACATGGAAAATGCCGCCGCCAACGGCCTGTCGCCGGCCATGCTGGATCGGCTGCGGCTGGATGAGGACCGCATCGCCGCCACTGCGGCGGGCGTGGATCAGGTCGCAACGCTGGTCAATCCGCTGGGCAGCGTGATCGACAAGCAGGTTCGCCCCAACGGCATGGAACTGTCCCGCGTCCGCGTGCCGCTGGGCGTGATCGGCATCATTTATGAAAGCCGCCCCAACGTGACCGCCGATGCCGCCGCGCTCTGCCTGCGCGCGGGCAATGCGGTGCTCCTGCGCGGCGGCAGCGAGGCGAAGGAAAGCAACCGTGCCATCCATGCCGCCATGGCGGAGGGCATCGCCGCCGCCGGTCTGCCCGCCGACGCGGTCCAACTGGTGCCGACCACCGACCGCGCCGCCGTAGGCGCGCTGCTCAAGGCATCGGACTATATCGACCTGATCGTGCCGCGCGGCGGCAAGAGCCTGGTCGCCCGCGTGCAGGAAGAGGCACGCGTGCCCGTGCTCGCCCATCTCGACGGCATCAACCACAGCTATGTGGACGGTGCGGCCGACCCTGACATGGCGCAAAAGCTGGTCGTGAACGCCAAGATGCGCCGCACCGGCATTTGCGGCGCGACCGAGACGGTGCTGATCGACACGGCGTTCGGCGCCGCGCCCGCCATTGTGAAGGCGCTCCTCGACGCCAAGTGCGAAGTGCGCGGCGACCAGGCGGTACAGGCGATGGACAGTCGCGTTGCTGCTGCTGCGGACGAGGATTGGGATACCGAATATCTCGACGCCATCGTCTCGGTGCGCATGGTCGACGGGCTGGACGCGGCGCTGGCCCATATCGCCACCCATGCCAGCCATCACACCGATGCGATCGTGACCGAGGACGCGGAAAAGGCTGAGCGCTTCCTGAACGCGGTCGACAGCGCCATCGTGATGTGGAACGCGTCCACCCAGTTCGCGGACGGCGGCGAGTTCGGGCTGGGGGCCGAGATCGGCATCTCGACCGGCCGTCTCCATGCCCGCGGTCCGGTCGCGCTGGAGGGACTGACGACCTATAAGTGGTTGGTGCGCGGCACGGGCCAGACCCGGCCCTGATGCTTATATCAATCCGCTGAGATGCTGACGCATCACGGATTGGAAATGCTCAAGCGCCGCACGGGCTTGACCAAGGCGGTGAGGGGGTTACCCCTTCACCGCCGCATCGATCGCCTTCAACGTCTCCAGCAACGGCCCGACCCACTCGACCGGCAGCATCACCGGCCCATCGGACGGCGCATTGTCGGGATCGTCATGCGCCTCGGCAAAAACCGCCGCGACCCCCGCCGCCACGGCACTCCGCGCCAGCACCGGCGCAAAGTCCCGCTGCCCACCCGAGGCTGAACCCAGCCCGCCCGGCTGCTGCACCGAATGGGTTGCATCGAACACCACCGGATAACCCGTTTCCGCCATCACCGGCAGCGACCGCATGTCGCTGACCAGCGTGTTGTAACCGAAGCTCGCCCCGCGTTCGGTCAGCAGGATGCGTTCATTGCCGGTCGAGGCAAGCTTCTGCGCCACCGCCGCCATGTCCCAAGGGGCGAGAAACTGCCCCTTCTTGACATTGACGACCGCGCCGGTCCGTCCCGCCGCCAGCAGCAGGTCGGTCTGCCGGCAGAGAAAGGCCGGGATTTGCAGGATGTCCACCGCCTCCGCCGCCGCCGCGACCTGATCCGCTTCATGCACGTCAGTCAGCACCGGACAGCCGAAATGCGCCCTCACCTCGGCCAGGATCGCCAGCCCCGCATCGATCCCGACGCCCCGCTGTCCGGACACGGATGTCCGGTTCGCCTTGTCGAAGGAGGATTTGAAAATGAAGGGCACGTCCGCCTTCGCGGCCGCGTCCGACAGCCGCTCCGCCATCATCATCGCGTGGTCGCGGCTCTCGATCTGGCAGGGGCCGGAGATCAGGACGAAGGGCAGGTCGTTGCCGACCGTCACCGGCCCGATGGAAACATGCTTGGATTTCATGCCGCTCACTTCGGCGCTTTTGCGAAGCGGCGCAAGAGCTGCCCCCGCCACAGCCCCTTGCCGGGATGATAATTCCAGCAGAACCAGCCGAAACACAGGCACGCGAGCAGCGAAGGCAGCGCCATGGGATCGCCTTCGCCCTTCATATGCCGGTAAAAGGCCATGTCCGCCCGCCACCGGTCCCGCTCGCTGCCGCCCCCGTTGATGCCATAGGCATTGTCATGGCGCCGGCATCCGATGTTTCGGTTGTATTTGCGGTGGTCTATGAAATAGCAGTAGTCGCGTTCGGGTGTCGTCATGGCCCGATGTGGAACAGGGGCCATGGAAAAGTTCAAGCGTAAACTCTTCTACCTTGGCGGATTCGACCCGCGCGGGGTGCGTTTCTATCACCAGATGTACCGCGAGCAGGCGCAAACCTATACGCGTCTGTCCGGTGAGCAGGTGGAGGTCGGCGCGCGCCGGTCCGGCCCGGTTTCGTCCGCCCTCTGGACCATCACCAACCACAGTGCCGAAGTCGAGACCGACTATGAATTCCTCCGTTGGGAGGATCTGGTGGGCAAGGTGTGGATTCGCAATCCGCTGCTGCTCGCATGGCGCTCCATTGCCACCTACGGCGCCCATGCCCGGCACATGCAGTTCCTGCGGATGCGGAAGCTGCGCCAAGGCCCAGTGATCACCATCCTCTATCCGCCGGTGCTGGCTGTGCTGATCCCGGTGGTCCTCGCGCTGATCCCCGCTCTGCTGCTGTCGCTGCTGCTTCCTTTCTGGGCATCGGCGCTGATCGGCATCGCCGTTAGCGCGGCTTTGTCCGGCCGTCTGCTCAACAAGTTGATCGTGCCCTGGCTGCTGCGTTTCATGTACTACAACCACACGGTCGCGGCCGAGGGACCGGGTGCGGAGATGAACGCCCGCCTCGACCAGTTCGCCGCCCGCATCGTGGAGCAGATGGACGGCCCCTATGACGAGGTGATCTTCGCTTCGCACAGCAACGGTACCATCTATGCGATGAGCGTCCTGCGCCGCATCCTCGACCTGCGCGGGGACAGGCCGCTGCCTGACAATTTCACCGTCCTCACCCTGGGGCAGGTCGTCCCGGTGATTGCGCTGCGCAAGGATGCGCGCTGGTATCATGCCGATCTGAAGGCCCTGGACGACAAGCATTTCCGGCTCGTCGACTTCTCCGCCCCCCCGGACGGCGCGGCTTATTATGACGTCCACCCGATCCGGCTGGTGTCGGACCGATGCGCCGCCCGCGTCGACCTGCTCTCGCCGCGCTTCCACCTCTTCTACGATCCGGAAAATTATCATGGGGGCTGGTCCAACAAATATGAGGCGCATTTCGACTATCTGCGCGTGGGCGACCGCCTCTCGCCGGTGGATTATGTCAGCCTTACCGCAGGCCGCCGCACCGTCGACCAGGCCATAGCGCAGTTCAGGACCATCCCGTGACGGAGCCCTTCACCCCGCCCTATCCCGAACCGCCCCGCACCAAGCGCGGCCTGATGAAGCGGTTCCTGCGCGGCTGGCATAGCTGGATCCATGTGCTGTTCGAGAAGAGCTACACGATGAAGCTGGGCGAAATCCGGATGCCTGGCCAGACCATGTATATCGCCAATGAACTGCCGCTGGTGGACAGGATCCTGCGCGGCGGCACGGCCTTCCCCAAGCATCGCGAACTGGTCCGCAACCTGTCGCCGCTGATCGGCAACAGCGTGTTCTCGGCCAATGGCGAGGATTGGGAAAGCCAGCGCGCGATGGTGAACCCGGCCTTCGCCCATACCGCGCTCAATCGCTCCATGCCGCTGATGGTGGCCGCCGCCGACGACCTGCTGGCCCGCCTCGACGCGGCGGATCGCGGCAAGCCGGTCGACATCGACCCCATGATGACCCATGTGGCGGCCGACATCATCTTCCGCACGCTGTTTTCGCAGGCGCTGGACGAACATCGTTCCAACATCATCCACACTGCCTTCGGCAAGTTCCAGCGCCTCGCCCACAGCGCGTCGATGCTGCGCCTCTACGGCGCGCCCGCGCGTTGGTTCGAGCAACGCTCTCTCAAGCCCGCCAAGGCGATCCACGACGTCTTCCGCCCCATCGTCGAGGCCCGCCATGAGGGGTATCACCAACGCGGCGAAGCGCCCCATCGCGACATCCTCCAGTCGCTGATCGAGGCGAAGCATCCCGAAACTGGCGAACCCTTCACCCTGCAACAGGTGATGGATCAGGTCTCGACCATTTTCCTCGCGGGCCATGAAACCTCTGCCAGCACCATGACCTGGGCGCTCTACATGCTGGCCGAATGCGCCCATATCCAGAACGTTGCCCGCGCCGAGGTGGAGCAGATTGCCGGAAACGCCCCGCTCGACGCCGCGATGCTCAAGGACATGGGCGCGATCCGCAACATCTTCCGCGAAACGCTGCGGCTTTACCCGCCGGTCGCTTTCTTCCCGCGCGAAGTGCCGTGTCCCATGCCGATGCGCGACAAGCAGTTGGAGGAGGGCGCGATGCTGGTCGTCGCCCCTTGGCTAACCCAGCGCAACCGGGACAATTGGGCTTGCCCCCACAGCTTCGATCCCGAGCGTTTCGATGACCCCGCCAATGCGGAGATGGTGAAGCAGGCCTGGTTCCCCTTCGGCCGGGGACCGCGCGTCTGCATCGGCGCGGGCTTCGCCCAGCAGGAGGTGATGACCGTGATCGCCAGCGTCGTGCGACGCTATCGCCTGTCTGTGCCCAGGGGCTTCAGGCCGGAGCCGATCAGCCGCCTGACCATCCGGCCAAGGACAGGAATGAAGCTGATGTTCGAGGCGGTTTCGTCCGAGGCGTGACGGCCTGGGGCGGAGACTTGGAAAGCCATCGGGGCGCCCATCACCCTCCGATCCGCCCGGCCACTCGTTGTCGCAGATAGCGCCGCTTCAGCACCACGCTCGTCACCAGCAGCGGCACGCCCATCATCACGCACAGCGCCCCCAACATCGGCGGCCACAAGCCGAACAGGCTGTGCACCTTCAGCGCTGAAGGCGTCAGCAGCAACAGGAATCCCGCCGTCAGCAGCCATAGCCTCCAACGGCGAGGGCGCACCGCGATCATGCGCAGCTCATGCCGGTGCGCCTTGCGGCCTTCCTTCGTCGTCAGGTCGTGCTGCTTCATGGCTGATAATGAAGCGGAAAAATCCTGCTCCTGTCCAGCACCGGAAACGGGTTTCGCTCAGGCGCATAATCCGCTACATGGCTTGCATCCCCGGGGGACCGTCCACAGACGGTTGAGAGGCGGCTGATGTGGCTGCGACCCGCTGAACCTGATCCGGATAAGACCGGCGTAGGGAGGGAACGGCTTGTTGCAAAAGCAGACCGCACCCGCCTTCCGCCCCAAATGCAAGAGGAAGGACGGCAAGCCATGGACACGATCTCCGTTCTGACCCTGCGTCTGGCCGAAGCCATGGGTCTCTACATGATCGTCATTGGCATAGGCGGCCTCACCGCGCCCCAGCGTTGGCGGCAGATGATGGACGATCTGCAACGGTCGCCGGGTCTGGTCATGGCGCTGGGCTTTCCAGTTTTCGCGGTCGGCGCGGCGCTGGTCCTCATCCACAGCATCTGGCGCGATCCGTTGTCCATCGTCGTTTCGGCCATCGGTTATGTCGCGCTGATCGAAGGGGCGCTTCTGCTCGCCGTGCCCGGGCCGCTCATCCGTATCGGTTTCCGGTCCCTCCATTTCACCCGCGCCTGGGCGATTGTCAGCATCGTCTTGGGCATCCTCCTGTTCCTCGCCGGCCTGACTGGCCGCGCGACCGTCATCGCCTGAAAGGAAAATCCATGGCCGACGTCGATTCGAAGATTGAACTGGCTTCCCGCACCGAAATGCGCGTGACCACCGGGCCGATCCGGGGTTCGCGCAAAATCCATGTCGGCCCGCTCAAGGTCGCCATGCGCGAGATCGACCTGGAACCCGGCAGCGGCGAGCCGCCGGTGCGCGTCTATGACACGTCCGGTCCGTACACCGACCCCGATGCGCGCATCGACATCATGGCGGGCCTGCCCGCTCTGCGCCGCGACTGGATCATCGGCCGGGGCGATGTCGAGGAATATGACGCCCGCACCATCCAGCCCGAAGATAACGGCCTGAAAGGCCACGATCGCAGCGCCACCGGCACAGTCTCGACTGTGACGGAATCCAGAAACGGACGCGTCCAGCCCTTCCCCAACCTCGTCTCGCGCCCGCTGCGCGCCAAGCCGGGCATGAACGTCTCCCAGATGCACTATGCCCGTCGCGGCATCATCACGCCGGAGATGGAATATGTCGCCGAGCGCGAGAATCTCGGCCGCGCCCGCCTCGCTGAATATATTCGCGACGGTCAGGATTGGGGCGCGGAAATCCCCGACTATGTGACGCCCGAATTCGTCCGCGACGAGGTCGCCCGGGGCCGCGCCATCATCCCGTCGAACATCAACCACCCGGAATCGGAGCCGATGGCCATCGGCCGCAACTTCCTGGTGAAGATCAACGCCAATATCGGCAATTCGGCGGTGGCCTCCGACGTGGCGAGCGAAGTCGACAAGCTGGTCTGGTCGATCCGCTGGGGCGCCGACACGGTGATGGACCTGTCGACCGGCCGCAACATCCACGACACTCGCGAATGGATCATGCGCAACTCGCCCGTGCCCATCGGCACCGTGCCCATCTATCAGGCGCTGGAGAAGGTCGGCGGCATTGCCGAGGAACTGACCTGGGACATCTTCCGCGACACGCTGATCGAGCAGGCCGAGCAGGGGGTGGACTATTTCACCATCCACGCGGGCGTGCGCCTGCCCTATATCCCGATGACGGCGAAGCGCGTCACCGGCATCGTCTCGCGCGGCGGGTCGATCATGGCGAAATGGTGCCTTGCCCATCACAAGGAATCGTTCCTCTACGAACATTTCGACGAGATCACCGAGATCATGAAGGCGTATGACATCGCCTATTCGCTGGGCGATGGCCTGCGCCCCGGTTCGATCGCCGACGCCAATGACGAAGCGCAGTTCGCCGAACTCTACACGCTGGGCGAACTGACCAAGCGCGCCTGGGAACAGGATGTGCAGGTGATGATCGAAGGGCCGGGCCATGTGCCCATGCACAAGATCAAGCAGAATATGGACAAGCAGTTGGAAGCCTGTGGCGAGGCGCCCTTCTATACGCTTGGGCCGCTCACCACCGACATCGCGCCGGGTTACGACCATATCACCAGCGGCATCGGCGCGGCGATGATCGGCTGGTACGGCACGGCGATGCTCTGCTACGTCACGCCCAAGGAGCATCTCGGCCTGCCCGACCGCGACGATGTCAAGGTCGGCGTCGTCACCTACAAGCTCGCCGCCCATGCCGCCGACCTGGCGAAAGGCCACCCTGCCGCCAAGGTCCGCGACGATGCGCTCAGCCGCGCCCGTTTCGAGTTCCGCTGGCGCGACCAGTTCAACCTGTCGCTCGACCCCGATACGGCCGAGCAATATCACGACCAGACGCTGCCCGCCGAGGGCGCGAAGAGCGCGCATTTCTGCTCGATGTGCGGCCCCAAATTCTGCTCGATGAAGATCACGCAGGAGGTCAGGGACTTCGCCGCCAAGCAGAGCGTAGGGGCGGTCAGCGGCCATGCGGGGGATGGCCGCAGCCCCGGAGCCGGCTCGCAAAGCGAGCCGAGGCCCGCCGACAGCGTCATCGCCGCCGAGGATGCCGAAAAGGGCATGGCGCAGATGAGCGAGATGTTCCGCGAAACCGGCAGCGAACTCTATATGGGCGCCGGCGGGCGGGAGCATGACTGAACCCAGTGCCGGGCGTCGATGACGCCCGGCAAGGGCCAATGGCTGGAATGGCCCTGGGCCACTGGACATGCCCGGGGGAGGGCGGGTATCCCTATCGCGATCCGCGAGGGGTCAGATAAAGGGCCTGATAGCGGCCGAAGGATTTTCGGTCGCGCACATCATAGCAGCGTTGGAACGCCGCCGCCCACGCCGCATGGTCCCGGTCGACCAGAATCCACCCGGGTCGCCGATACGCAACAGCGCCCCGTTCGATATAATATTGAATCATCGCATCCGGCAGCGGCGCGAAATTCGCGATATTGTTGACGCCCGTCCAGGCCAGGCCGGCGGGGCTTCTCGGCATCAGCTTATTGTCGTCGAACAGCATGACCATGCCCGCGTGCCGAGCGCGCAGATAGTCCAGTCCCGCCACCGCGTCCGCCGAGAGGAAGGGCGGCCTGTTATTGTCATCCGGCGTGAACCGGGAAATCAGTTTGGCCGGACCGAGGGTCAGCAGGCCCGACCGGGCCGATCCCTGTTGCCAATGGGCGAAATTGAATGCCGTCACGAAGGCGATCATGGTCGTGAGGCCGGTATAGATGAAGCACCGGACAAAATGCGCCGTTGGGGACCGGTTTTCCCGCATATTCACCAGAATGGCGCAGAGCAGCGGCACCAGCAGCGGAAACAGGTTGAGGATATTATTGTCGTGGCTCCGGCTGATGAAATAGCTGCCGGCGCCCGCCAGTCCGAGCAGGCAGGCGTAGAGCGGCCGGACAGCCGCGGATAGACCCCGTCGCCCCAGGATCGGCAGGGCCAGGGCGATGGCGGCCAGCGCAATCCAGACCGTGCCTGCGGGATTGACGGGCAGGGCGCCGGGCGGGTGCTGGATATAGGCAAGAAACTGCCAGAGCGCGATGGACCTGGCCGACAGCAGCCAGAGCGCCAGTGCCAGGCCGGCCATCCCGACCGCCAGAGCGCCTGCCCCGCGCAATGCCCCCTTGGCCAGCGCCCTTGCGGCCTCGGCCTTTCCGCTGGCGCCCTCGGCGTCGCGCAGGGCGAGATAGGGCCACCAGATCAGGCTTCCGAAAAAGGCCGCCTCGGGCGACCAGAAGAGATCGATCAGCCAGATCGCATGACCGATCCAGTCACGCCGGACCTGCCGTTGTTCGGCATGGAGAATATGGAGCAGCAGCGCGGAAATGGACAGGAAACGCAGGCCCGCCACCGATGGCGTCATCGCCGGTCCCGCGAACTCGGTGGGGAAGCCGGTCCAGAAAAAGGCGGCGCAGAACATCGCGAGCAGCGCGAGCCACCGCACGCCGCGGGAGAGCCGGGCGGTCAGCAGGATGACCCCGCCGCCAAGCGTGGCGAAATAGAGCGCGTTGGCGGTGATTGCGGTCGCGTACATGCCGCGCCAGCAGTCGTCGCCGCAACCCTCCATCAGCAGGAGCGTGGGACCGAGGCCATATTGGATGGGAAAATCGCGATAGGGCACGCCGCCGCCGCGCCAGGCCTCGACCGGCGCGAGATAGGCGCCCCAATGATGCCAGGCCGCATAGGTCGTTTCCGAGGCTTCGAACGGAGCGGTGAACAGCCCGACGGCCAGGCCGACAAGCGCGCACAGGATCAGGCATGGCATCAGCGGGACGTGGCGGGCAGCCGCCTCTTTCCAGCGCGGCAGATATCCGGCGGCGAGCGCCAGCAGGGCGGCGATCAGCGTCGGCACGAAGCCCAATTGAGGCGATGGCGTCCACCAAAAGGCGGTCGCGAACAGCAGCGCGGCGGTGATGCCGCCCAGCAGGGAGGGCACACCGAGGCCGATGAGCGGAATCAGCACGAATATGCCGATCATCGGAAATGCCCCGTGTCGGGCGATCGTCAGGGCGACGGCGCCGATCAGCAAGATCGCGCAGATCGCCCGGTCGCCGGATCGCTGCCCGCCGGCGTGGCGCATGGCCAGGACCGACGCATAGGGCGCCAGCAAAACCAGCAGGAGCAATCCGGCATAGGCGGCGATAATCGTCAGGGATGACGTCATGGACGCGCCTGCCTTGCTTCCGCCGTTGCGATGGCCGCGGGCCAGGGTCGATCCCAGCATGTAGCGGGGTTGACGCGGCTCACATGATCCACGGGATGGATAGGAAAAGGAAATGCGGCGCGGTCCGCGAAATAGGCATTATGCGGGGCTGAAAGGTTGGTCTGGCGGTCCCAGACACCTGCCACCGAACAATGGGGCACGGGGGATGGCGGGAGGCGCAGGGCATTGGCGATCCCGATGCCGCCGGTCACTGCCCCCAGCAGGAGGATCGTCAGAAAGCAGAGCCGAGTGCGCCGGTCGTCGATCCGCCCGGCCCAGTCGCCGAACGCCACGGCCATCAGCGCCAGCGGCATGATGGATGCCCGCGTCTGGAAATCGTTGAACATGCCCATGGACCAGCTGGGCATCAGGAAAAGGCATGCGCCGGAAATCAGGATGGTCGGCTTGTCGACCCTGTTGTCCGGATCGCGCAGCAGCGGCAGGAGAAAGGGGATCACCTCGAACAGCATGAGCAGGACATAGACGATGGCCTTGGGCGGGCGCAGGCCTCCCCCGATTGCCGTCGCTCCGCTGGACAGATAGGCCAGGGCCGGGATCGCAACCAAGGTTGCGATCGCAGGCAATGCGACGTCGCGCCAACTCCAGCCCTTGGTCCAAAGCGCGCGCAGGCCCGCGAAAAGGGCGAAGGGCAACGCGCCGAACAGGATCAGCGGCGACCAGAGGGCCACCAGCGGCAGGGTCGCGGCGAACAGGCCGACCGGCGCGAGCTTCCGTTGCCAGAGCAAATAGGTCAGCGCGACCGCCCAGCCTGCGATGGCATGTTGGGGCACCCAGAAGATCTGGGTGATATGCGCACTATATTGATAGCCGTCCGCCCAGTCCTCGATATGGTCCCAACGGGCCTCGCCATTGGTCAACTGGACGAGCAGGTTGCCCACCACGTCGAGACCGCTGAACGCCACGAAGACGGCCAGGGCGATCAGGCGCGACCGGCGGGTGTCGAACAGCGCGGAACCCTGGGCCAGCAGCAGGCCGAGGAACAGGCAATTGTGCGCGAACAGGGTCCAGTCGCGACCGACTTGGCTGGCCCCGCCCCACAGCGCGGGCAGCAGGTACATGCCGACGGGCGCGCGCAGCAGTTGCGAATGTCCATCCAGCCAATAATCGAATGGCCAGCGATGGGTGCCCATGTCGGCGAGCACGGCATCGCGGACCTGCCAATCGGCCGGCGCGAAGAAAAGCCGCCCCTCTCCGCCCAGGAGCAGCAGGATCGCGGCGACGGCGAGGCAGAACAGGATGGTCGAAAGACCGATCCGACAGGCACCCGGCATGAAGCGGTAGGCGATGCCGGCAAGCAGCGGCGGCACGATCAGGGCAAGCGCCGTCACCAGGGCCGGCGAGCCGCCCAGAAGGCGCAGCAGCAGCACATTGTCGAGGGCGAACAAGGCGACGAGCGACGCCGTCAGCGTACGGAGCGGAACGGATGCTGCCGGAGCGTACCGGATTCCCGCCGTCTCTTTCGCGGCCAGATGCCGCGTCATGCCGCCTCCGCGCCCAGTTTCCGCTGGAGGGCATGAACCGGATTTTCGGCAGCGGCGGCGGCATCCATGTTGATGCGTTCCCGCTCGACCACCAGCGGACGCTTGCGCACCTGTGCGTGGATCGAGGTCACATATTCGCCCAATATCCCCAGAAAGGCGAGTTGAATGCCCGACAGGAAGAAGAGCGCGACGATCACCGTCATCATGCCGCGCGGCGCAAGGTCGGGCCGCAGGGCATAGAGGCCGACGGACGCCACCGCATAGAGCATGCAGAGCGCCGCCATCGCAACGCCGGCGAAGGTGCACAGGCGCATGGGCGCGTTGGTGAAGCTGAAGATGCCGTTCAGCGCCTGGTCGATCAAGCGCGGCAGGTTGTTCTTGGAAATGCCGGATCGCCGGGCCGCCCAGGTATAGGGAACAATCGCGCGGCGGAAACCGACGGACGCGATGATGCCGCGAATATAGGGATAGTGATCGTCGTGGCTGACGACCGCCTCCCAGACCTTGCGGTCCAGCAACTGGAATTCCCCGACATTCAGGGGAATGTCGATGTCGCTGAGGCTGCGGACGGTGCGGTAGAAGATCGCCCGGCAGGTGCGGAGCGTCAGGCTTTCCTGCCGGTTGACGCGCGCACCCGCGACGACCTCCACCCCGCTTTCCCACAGTTTCACGAATTCGGGGATCATTTCCGTCGGGTCCTGAAGATCGGCGGGCAGGAAGACGACCACCGCGTCGCCGGTGGCGGCGCGCAGCGCGTTGAAGTTGGAACGGAAGGGGCCGTAATTGCGGGCGTTGAGGATCACCTTCATCGACGGGTCGGCGGCCGCCAGCCCGCGCAATATGTCCTGCGTGCCGTCGCTGCTGTCATTGTCGGCGAAGATATGCTCGCGGCCATAGCCCGCCAGCGGCGCGCCGGGGGCGAACAGGGCGGCGACCGCGTCACGGCACGCCTCGACATTGTCCGCCTCGTTGAAACAGGGCGTCACGATGGAGATGGTCTTCATGATGTCTGCTCCGGCGAAGCCGCGAACACGAAGCGGCGCATGGCAAAGAAGGTAAGCGCGAAGATCGGCAGGATGATCGCCTGGGCCAGCAAGGGACCCAGACCTGCGCGCATGGCGCAATCGAGCAACAGGATGTTGAGGCCCAGCATGGCCGAATAAACGATGAGGAAACGCGGCAACCGGCGCAGATCGCGCGAGCGGAAGACCGCGCTGGTGGTCAGGAAATTGAACAGCACGCCCGCCAGGGTGCTGACGATCACCGCGACATGGGGAAGCACGCCCATCAAGATTTGGGCGCCGTAGACGGTGTAGCCGAACAGCGTGTTGATCCCGCCCGCGAACAGGAAGCCCAGGAAACGGCGGTCGAGCACGGTCGCGATCATGCCGCCTGCCTCAGCGCGTCGACCACGGTGATCAGGCCGTCCTCTATGGCGACGCGCGGCGCCCAGCCGGTCGCGGCGGAAAGGCGGCTGCAATCGCCCTCCAGATGCATGATCTGGTTGGGGCCGAAGGGAAGCTGGCCGAAGGTCAGCGCCAGGCCCGGGCAGGCGAGGTCGCGGATGCGTTCGACGATGCTGCGCACGGTGACGGCGCGACCGCTCGACAGGTTGAAGACGCCCTGCGCGCTGTCGGTCAGCGCGGCCGCCATGACGCCGCGTGCGGTATCGGCGATGTGCAGATAGTCCCATTTCTGCGTACCGGCGCTGGTGCGCGGCGCTTGTCCGGCCAAGATCTGGGCAGCGACTGACGGGATCAGCCAGTTGGGATTGTCGCCGGGGCCATAAGGCGAAAACAGCCGCAGCCAGGCAAAGCCGATCCCGGCCTCCGTCGCCCGCTGGCGCGTGAGATGGCAGGCGGAGAGCTTGGCCGCGCCATAGAGAAGAAACGGTTCGGTCGCGGCGCTTTCATCGATGCGGCGGTCGTGACGGCCATATTCGGCCTGGCTGCCGATGCCGACGAAACGACCGGCGCCCGTGGCGATCCCGGCGTCGAGCAGGGCGACGGTGGTGCGGATATTGTCGAGCTGGACATCGCCCGCGCGGGCGGGTCCGCCGACGCCTTCCCAGGCGGAATGGATGATGATGTCGGGCCGCGCCTGCATCAGCGCGGCGCGGACCGCTTGTCCGTCGGCCAGATCGGCCCTGACGATGGCGCACCGTCCGGCCAGCGCGACGACGCGCGGCGCCGATGGGTTGCGCACCAGCACAGTGACCTGATGCCCGTCGCGCGCAGCAAGGTCGGCGACGGCGGCCCCGACGAAGCCGCCCGCGCCGGTGACCAGAATGCGGCTCATGCCGGCACCATGGCGAGGAAATCCTCCGCCTGCGCGCGGGTGACGGCGCGCTTGTCGTCGGCGCGATACCAGTCGGCGGTCAGAGCCAGCGCCCGGTCCAGCGACAGGCGCGGACGCCAGCCCAGCGCATCGGCAGCGGCCGAGGAATCGAGCGTCAGCATCGCCGCTTCGTGCGGATGCTCGCCCGGCTGCTTCGTCCAGGGCCGGGTTGCGCCCCAATGGCCAGCGAGCCGTTCGATGACCTCGCGCACGCTCGCCATGTCGGCGGCGGCCGGACCGAAATTCCAGCCGCGCGCAAACCGGGCAGGGTCGGCGGCGAGGGCCTGCGCGAGCAGCAGATAGCCGGTCAGCGGTTCCAGCACGTGCTGCCAGGGCCGCACGGCATCGGGGTTGCGGATTTCGAGCGTGCGGCCTTCCGAAAAGGCGCGGACGGCGTCGGGCACGAGCCGGTCGGCCGACCAGTCGCCCCCGCCGATGACATTGCCCGCCCGCGCGGTGGCCAGGCCCACGCTCCGCTGCGCCAGAAAGCTGTCGCGCCAGCAGGCGCTCACCAGCTCGGCGCACGCCTTGCTGTTGGAATAGGGGTCATGACCGCCCAGCGGGGCGTCTTCGCGATAGCCCTCGGTCCGGCCGTCATTGGCGTAGCATTTGTCGGTGGTGACCGACAGGATGGTGCCGACCGAAGTCGTCTTGCGGCACGCCTCCAGAATATGGGCGGTGCCCATGACATTGGTGCGGAAGGTGGCGAGCGGATCGACGTAGGACGCGCGCACCAGCGGTTGCGCGGCAAGGTGCAGGACGATCTCCGGCTCCGCCGCCGCCATGACCGCTTCGACGGCGGCGGCGTCGCCAATGTCCGCGACATGATGGTCGCAGCATGATGGGCCATCGATCAGATCGAACATGGCGGGTGTCGTGTCCGGCGTCAGCGCCAGACCGGTGACGCGGGCGCCCAACAGGTCCAGCAGCACCAGCAGCCAGCTTCCCTTGAAGCCGCTATGGCCGGTCACAAGCACGCGCCTGCCCGACCAGAAGAGGGGATCGGGCGTGACGGCGCGCGCGCCGTGCCGTTTCAGTGCCAGCTTTTCCATGGAGCCTCGTGCCGTTCCCACATGCCTTCGAGCATCTGCCGGTCGCGCAGCGTGTCCATCGGCTGCCAGAAGCCGTCATGGAAGAAGGACCGCAATTCGCCATCCGACGCCAACCCTTCGAGCGGCTCGCGTTCCCAGATGCAGCCATCGGAATTGCCCAGATATTGGCCGATGGAGCGGTTGAGGACGAAGAAGCCGCCGTTGATCCAGCCGCCTTCCTCCACCGGCTTTTCGGCAAAGGCCGCAACCCGATCGCCGTCCAGGTCGAGCTGGCCGTAGCGGCTGGCGGGGCGTACCGCGGTCACGGTCGCCTTGCGGCCATGGGCGCGGTGGAAGTCGATGGCGGCGGCGATGTCGAGGTCGGCGACGCCGTCGCCATAGGTGAGGCAGAAATCCTCATCCTCGCCCAGATACTGCATCGCCTGCCGCAGACGGCCGCCGGTCATCGTTTCCGCGCCGGTGTCGATCAGGGAGATTTTCCAGTCCTCGCAGGCGTTGCGATGCACGTCGGTCGTGCCGCGCCGCAGGTCGATCGTCACGTCAGACATGTGAAGCGCGTAGTTGAAGAAATATTCCTTGATCATGTAGCCCTTGTAGCCAAGGCACACGATGAATTCGGTCACGCCATGATGGGCGTAGATCTTCATGATGTGCCACAGAATGGGCTTGCCGCCGATCTCCACCATGGGCTTGGGCCGGACCGAGGTTTCTTCGGCGAGGCGGGTGCCGAGGCCCCCTGCAAGGATGATCGCTTTCATGGGTCATATCCTATGAACAGGCATGGTAAAGAAAGCGTTATAGGGTGAGGCCGCCGATGCGATTGAGGGTCGATTGGCCCGCAACCCTGTCGCAAATCTCCGCCGACAGGGCGATCGGTTCGATTCGGCCGGCGGCCGGCGTGCCCGCGACCGATTCGGTCAGCCAGGATCCGAAGCCGCCATCGGCGAGATGATCTTCCAGCGTCGTCACTCTCTCATGCCGGGCGATCTGCGCGGGTTGATCCGCCTTCGCCGCCATGCTCCAGAGCGGCAGCGACCAGACCGCACGGCCCTCGGCCCGGCTCATCGCCGCGCCCAGCGCCGCGCCGGTGGACAGCAGGATCGAATCGTCATCTCCATCGCGCACCTTGACCCAGCGGCCGGGCGCGACATCGGGAATGCTGTCGTGGAAGCGCGGCTCACCGGCCTTGCCAAGCCGCAGATAGGAGGGGCCGGGATTGGCGACCAGCCAGCGCAGGCAGGCGCGCGTCTCCAGCGGATCGCCGGGCGCGGCGATCGTCATGTGGGGCATGGCCCGCATCAGCGCATAATCCTGCACGGCATGGTGCGAATAGCCCAGCGCGCCATAGGCAACGCCGCCGCCCACCGCGACCACGGTGACGGGCAGGCGGTGATGGTCGACATCGTTCCGGATCTGCTCGGCGCAGCGGAAGGTCGGGAAATTGGCGATGGAATAGGTGAAGACATGATAGCCTTCGCTCGCCATGCCCGCGGCGAGGCCGGTCATATTCTGCTCTGCCACGCCCGCATTGACGAACCGGTCGGGGAAACGATCGGCAAATTCCTCGATCACGCTATAGCCCAGATCGCCGACGATCAGGGCGATATGGTCATGGCTTTCGGCGAGCGCGGTCAGTTCCTCGATGAAGGCATTACGCATCGCCCTTCTCCCCCGCGATTTCCGTCAGCGCCTGTGCCAGCAGTTCGGGGGTGGGATTGCGGTAATGCCACTCCACCCTGTTTTCCATGAAGCTGACGCCCTTGCCCTTGATCGTGTGGGCGATCAGCATCATCGGCCTGCCGGGTTCCCAGGGCGCAGCCTCCAGCGCGGCGACCAGCGCGCCATGGTCGTGGCCGTCGACTTCGCGTACTGCCCATCCGAATGCCTCGAACTTGGAATGCAGCGGTTCGAGCCGCAGCGTCTCGTCCACGGTCTTCAGGCTTTGCAGCTTGTTGTAATCGATGATGCAGACCAGGTTGTCGAGGCCATGGTGCGCCGCGAACAGCGCCGCTTCCCAATTGCTGCCCTCGCCCCATTCGCCGTCGCTGGTCAGGACGATCGTGCGCCAGTCCTGCCCTCGCCGCTTCGCCGCCAACGCCTTGCCGGTACCGAAGGGCAGGCCGTGGCCCAGCGCCCCGGTGGAAAATTCCGCGCCCGGCACCTTATGGCTGATATGCGCCATCAGCATCGATCCGTCGCTGCCATAGCTGTCGAGCAGGGCGGGGTCGATGAAGCCGGTTTCCGCCAGGGCGGCATAGACGGCGACGCAGGCATGGCCCTTGGACAGGATGAAGCGATCCCGTTGCGGATGGTCGGGCGCGGCCGGATGAACGCGCAGCGTCCGGCCGTAGAGCACCGCGACGATGTCGGCGATGGAGAGGGCCGATCCGATATGCGACGCCTTGGCCCGCGTGACCATGCGCAGGGCCTGGCCGCGAATGCGGCGGGCGAGCGGTTGCGTGTCCTGCGGCTCGGCCGCGACGAAGGGCGCTTCTTTCATAGGCGGCAAAGTCGCTGGATATGGTTAAGATTTATTCAACCAAAGCGGGCTAGCGTCAGTCCCATGAAGCATGATCCCATCGCCAAGGCACGCCCCTGTCCGCTTTGCGGAGCCGGACCCGATCAGGCCGAACCCTTCCTGTCCGACACGCGCGACGACAGCCGGGTCAGCGCCTCCAGCTTTGCTTCGCGCAAGGTGCCGGAATATATGAGCCATGCGATGGTCCGGTGCCGGCAGTGCGATCTGGCCTATGTCGACCGGCCGCCCAGCGTGGCATCGCTGGCTGCCAGCTATCATGCCGCCGATTATGACAGCGCGGAGGAAGCGGAAGATGCCGCCGACGCCTATGCGCGCGCGCTGAAACCCGTGCTCGAACGGTTGACGGGACGGGGCGCCGCGCTGGAGATCGGCACGGGAACCGGCGCCTTCCTGGAGCGGCTGGAGCTGTCGGGCTTTGTGCAACTGATGGGGGTCGAACCGTCGAACGCCGCGATTGCGGCCGCGCCCTCGCGCCGGAGGGCCTGGATTCGCGAAGGCATTTTCGAGGAGAAGGATTTCGCGGCAGAGAGCTTCGATCTCATCTGCTGCTTCATGACGCTGGAGCATGTGCAGGACCCCGGCGCGCTGGTCAGCGCGGCCTATCGCCTGCTGCGGCCGGGCGGCGTGTTCGTCGCCGTCACGCATGACCGGCGGGCGTGGCTCAACCGGCTGTTGGGACGGCGCTCGCCGATCGTCGATATCGAACATATGCAGCTTTTTTCGGCCAAAAGTTCCCGATGCCTGCTCCGGCAGAATGGTTATGAATCGGTCGACGGAGCGAGTTTCCGCAATAGCTACCGGCCAAGCTACTGGCTGCGACTGGTGCCGATGCCCGATGGCCTCAAGCGAAAATTGACCGGGCTGCTACGCGGCTCCTGGCTGGATCGCCGCAGGCTTCCGTTCAATGTCGGCAATTTCATGAGCTGGGGCTTCAGGCCGCCTGCCTTGTCTGACGATTAAAGAAACATGGGGAAAACAGGGAAATAGGGTACCCTATCTGATCGAAAGGGGCTTAGAGACCGCTTGATCGCGGTCCCTTCAAATTTTTGCTTTCCCTGGGAAAACTGGAGCGGGCGAAGGGATTCGAACCCTCGACCCCAACCTTGGCAAGGTTGTGCTCTACCCCTGAGCTACGCCCGCTCTGGCGGCCGGAGGAAGTGTCCCTCTCGGCGGGTGGGGGGCAACTAGCAGCGGCTTCCCACCTCGGCAAGGGTGAATTTGCAGAAAATTGCTTTTTTCTGCCCAGAGCCGTTTTTCGGCCGTTTCACCCGGTAAATTCTGTCCTTTCGGGTAGTCCGCCGCCATCCGGGGTTCTTCCGGGCCTCCATTCGCCGTGCCATAAGGGATATAAACGCCCCCCGCTTCGTATCGCATGGGATCAGGAGGAATGCCGCTCATGACCGTCGAACCGATGAGCCGCCGCAACCTGCTTCAGGGCAGCGCGGCCGCCGCCGCAGCGCTGCCTGCACTGGGTGAAGCGCGGGCCGCCCCTGCCGATCATCGGCATGCCCGGAAGGAGGAAGGGTCCATGACGCCCGTAGGACTGACCGTGAACGGTCGCGAAGTGCATCTTCATCTCGATCCGCGCACGACCCTGCTCGACGCGTTGCGGGAGCATCTGCGCCTGACCGGCACGAAAAAAGGCTGCGACCATGGTCAATGCGGCGCCTGCACGGTGATCGTGGAGGGACGGCGCATCAACAGCTGCCTCACCCTGGCCGTCATGCACGAGGGCGACCGGATCACCACCGTCGAGGGTCTGGGCACGCCGGAGAAGCTCCATCCGATGCAGCGCGCCTTCATCACCCATGATGGCTATCAGTGCGGCTATTGCACGCCGGGCCAGATCTGTTCGGCGGTAGCGGTGCTGGACGAAATCGCGGCGGGAATTCCCAGCCATGTCACGGACGATCTCGACAAGGTCGCCTTTTCCGACCGGGAGGTGCGTGAGCGGATGAGCGGCAATATCTGCCGCTGCGCCGCCTATTCCAACATCGTCGCGGCGATTCGCGAAGTCGCGGAAGGGGAAAAGGCATGAGGCCGTTCACCTACAGCCGCGCCGGCAGCGTCGAGGAGGCGGCGAAGACCGCCGCCGGAACCCCGGGCGCGCGCTTCATCGCGGGCGGCACCAATCTGCTCGATCTGATGAAGCTCCAGATCGAAACGCCGACCCATCTGATCGACGTCAACCATCTCGGCCTCGACCGGATCGAGCGGACGGCGGAGGGCGGCCTGCGGATCGGCGCGATGGTGCGCAATACCGATCTGGCGGCGGATGCGACCGTCCGCCGCGACTATGCGGTGCTCAGCCGCGCGCTGCTCGCCGGTGCCTCCGGCCAGCTTCGCAACAAGGCGACGACAGGCGGCAATCTGCTTCAGCGCACCCGTTGTCCCTATTTCTACGACACCCGGATGCCGTGCAACAAGCGCAAGCCCGGCAGCGGTTGCGGCGCGCTCAAGGGGATGAGCCGCAGCCTCGCCATCCTGGGCACGAGCGAGGCCTGCATCGCCCAGCATCCGTCCGACATGGCGGTCGCGCTGCGCCTGCTCGATGCCGGCGTCGATACGGTGCGCGCCGATGGCAGCCGCCGGACGATCCCCATCGCCGATTTCCACCGTCTGCCCGGCGCAACGCCCCATGTCGAAAATGCGCTGGGGCCGTGCGAGTTCATCACGTCGGTGACGCTGCCCCAACCGCTGGGCGGAACCCATGTCTATCGCAAGGTCCGCGACCGTGCCTCCTATGCCTTCGCGCTGGTTTCGGTCGCGGCGGTGTTCGCGCGGGACGGCAAGGCGCGCTTCGCCTTCGGCGGGATCGCGACCAAGCCCTGGCGCAGCGATGCCGCCGATGCCGCTGCCCCCTCCGGCGCGGCTGCGGTGGCCGAAGCGGCGCTGAACGGAGCGCGCCCCACCGCGCATAATGGGTTCAAGCAGCAATTGACCGCGCGCACGCTCGCTTCGCTCTATCGGCAAAAGGAGGCTTGAGCCCCATGAAGTTCGATACGCCCGCCACCGCCAATCCGATCGACCGGGGCCGGGTCATCGGCATTCCCCACGACCGGATCGACGGCGCCGCGAAAGTCACCGGCACCGCGCCCTATGCCTATGAACGGCATGACGTCGCGCCCGATCCCGCCTATGGCTGGATCGTCGGGTCCGCCATCGCCAAGGGCCGGATCGGCGCCATCGACCTGCGCGCCGCGCAAGCCGCGCCGGGCGTCCTGGGCATCGTCACCCATCAAAATGCCGGGCCGCTCGACAAGGGCGATCTGAACACCGCCCATCTGCTGGGCGGTCCGCGGATCGAACATTATGAGCAGGCGGTGGCGCTGGTCATCGCCGACACGCTGGAAAATGCGCGCGACGCCGCCCAGCTTCTGCGCATCGATTATGTGCCGGAACAGGGCCGGTTCGACCTTGCGGCGGAGCGCGCGAATGCCGTCGCTCCCCCGACCATTATCGGCGGCCGCACGGACACCCGGACGGGCGATTTCGACACGGCCTTCGCCAAGGCGCCGGTGAAGGTCGACCAGAGCTACACCACCCCCGACCAAAGCCACGCGATGATGGAGCCGCACGCCACCACCGCGGCATGGAATGGCGACAAGCTGACGCTCTGGACTTCCAATCAGATGATCGCGTGGAGCGTCGGGGAAATAGCCAAGACGCTGAAGATTCCGAAGGAGAATGTCCGCCTTGTCTCGCCCTATATTGGCGGCGGTTTCGGCGCGAAGCTGTTCGTGCGGGCCGATGCCTTGCTGGCGGCGCTGGGATCGCGGATGGTCGGCCGCGCGGTCAAGGTGGCGATTGCCCGGCCGCAAATCCCTAACAACACCACGCATCGCCCCGCCACCATCCAGCGCGTCCGCATCGGCGCCGACCGGCATGGCGTGATCGACGCCATCGCGCACGATGTCTGGTCGGGCGACCTGCCGGGCGGCAGCGCGGAATCGGCGGCGCAACAGACGCGCCTGCTCTATCGCGGCGCCCACCGGCTGACGACGCACCGCTTGGCGACGCTCGACCTGCCGGAGGGCAATGCGATGCGCGCGCCGGGCGAGGCCGTAGGCCTGCTGGCGCTGGAAGTCGCGATGGATGAGCTGGCGGAGGCGTGCGGCGTCGACCCGGTCGAACTGCGCATCCGCAACGATGTGCAATATGATCCCGAAGCCGGGCCGCAGCGTCCCTTCTCCAGCCGGAAGCTGGTCGAATGCCTCCGTCAGGGCGCGGCACGGTTCGGCTGGAGCCACCGCAACCCCAGGCCGGGGCAGGTGCGTGACGGCCGCTGGCTGGTCGGCATGGGGGTCGCTTCGGCCTTCCGCAACAATCTGGTCGGCAAATCGGGCGCGCGCATCGGCGTCGATGGACAAGGGCATGTCACTGTCGAAACCGACATGACCGACATCGGCACCGGCAGCTACACCATCCTCGGCCAGACGGCGGCGGAGATGTTGGGCGTGCCGCTGGAGGCGGTGACCGTGCGGCTGGGCGACAGCCGCTTTCCGGTATCGGCCGGATCGGGCGGGCAATGGGGCGCGAACAGTTCGACGGCGGGCGTCTACGCCGCAGCCATGGCCCTGCGCGCGAAACTGGCGGAGAAGGCGGGATTCCCGGCGGACAAGGCGGTGTTCGAGGATGGGCTGGTGCGGCTGGGCAACCAGTCGCAACCGCTCGGCGCGCTGGCCGGGCGAGAGGGGCTGTGGGCGGAAGACAGCATGGAATTTGGCGACCTTGCCAAACGCTATGCCCAGGCCACCTTCGGCGCGCATTTCTGCGAGGTCGGCGTGGACATCGACACCGCCGAGGTCCGCATCCGGCGGATGGGTGGGGCCTTTGCCGCCGGCCGCATCCTCAACCCCAAATCGGCGCGCAGCCAGGTGATCGGCGCCATGACCATGGGCGTCGGCGCGGCGCTGATGGAGGAATTGGCCGTGGACACCCGCTTCGGCTTTTTCGTCAATCACGACATGGCCGAATATCTGGTGCCGGTTCATGCCGACATTCCCGATCAGGACGTGCTGTTCATCGAGGAACTGGACGACAAAAGCTCCCCCATGAAGGCGAAGGGCGTCGGTGAACTGGGGATTTGCGGGGCAGGGGCGGCGGTCGCCAATGCGATCTACAACGCCACGGGGGTGCGGCTGCGCGACTATCCCTTGACGATCGACAGGATTCTGGCTGCGTCGACCGGCAAAAGGGTCGCTTGAACTTCTGAGGCGATGCCCCTACTCGCTCCGCAAAAGAGGGGGAAAGGGCGCCATGAAATATCTTCCGCTGTCACTCGCGCTGGCCGCGATTCCGACCGTCGCGTTGGCCAATGCGGAGGCGCCCGATCCGGCCCGGATCGTCGTGACGGGGGAGGGGCTGGCCTTGCCGCCGGGGACCCCAGCCTATGGATCTGTGGCGATCGACCGGGATCGGCTGGCGAACAGCGCGTCTGGGCGGATCGAGAGCATATTGGGCGACGTGGCGGGGTTCCAGCAATTCCGCCGCTCCGACAGCCGATCGGCCAATCCTTCGGCGCAGGGGGCGACCCTGCGGGCGCTGGGCGGCAATGCGTCGAGCCGGACCTTGGTGCTGCTGGACGGCGTGCCCATGGCCGATCCCTTTTTCGGTTATATCCCGTTCAGCGCGCTGGTGCCCGACCGCCTATCGGTGGTGCGGGTGACACGCGGAGGCGGGTTGGGGGCCTTCGGCGCGGGCGCGGTGGCGGGGGCCATCGAACTGGCCAGCGCCACCCGCGACCAGTTGCCGACCTTCGCCGCGAGCGCCTTTTACGGCAGCCGGGACGCGACCGAACTGTCCGCCGGCATCGCCCCCGATCTGGGCGGCGGCTATGTCTCGCTTTCGGGTCGCTGGGACCGGGGCGGCGGATTCCAGACCACGCCGAAAGACCAGCGCGTCGCCGCCACCGCGCCTGCCGCCTATGACGGCTGGTCGACGAACCTGCGCGCCGTGGCGCCGCTCTCCGCGACGTCGGAGATCCAGTTTCGCGGCACGCTCTTTCACGACGACCGCACGCTGCGCTTCAAGGGCGCCGACAGCATGAGCGAGGGGCAGGACGCCTCCATCCGCTTCATCTCGCGGGGGGCGTGGCAGGTCGATGCGCTGGCCTATATCCAGGCGCGCAACTTCTCCAACATCGTGATCGTCGCCCCCACGCCTACGACCTCCCGCAAGTCGCTCGACCAGCGCAACACCCCCTCGACTGGCATCGGCGGCAAGATCGAACTACGCCCGCCCGTGGGCCCCGATCATGTGCTGCGCGTGGGTGCCGACACCCGTATTGCCACCGGCGATATGTATGAGGATGTCTATAGCGCAGCGGGGGTCGTGACGGCGCGCCGCCATGCGGGCGGGGACCAGATGACGACCGGCTTCTTTGCCGAGGATGACTGGACCATTGGCAGTCTGGTGCTGACCGGAGGCGTGCGGGCGGATCGCTGGACGATCAGCGACGGCTTCTTCCGTCAGGCCAATGGTACCGGTGTCGGTACACTCAACACGGCTTTTGCCGACCGTTCCGATTGGCAGTTCTCTGGCCGGGCTGGTGTCCTCTACCATCTCGGTGATGCGATCGCCGTGCGTGGCGCAGGGTATACCGGTTTTCGCTTGCCGACACTCAATGAACTTTACCGGCCATTCGTGGTTGGCTCCGTCAGGACTGAAGCCAATGCTGCATTGACGCCTGAAAAACTGAAAGGCTTGGAGGCAGGCGTCGACATCAACCCGGCAACGGGTGTGAGCCTTTCCGCAACGGCCTTCTACAACAAGCTGGACGACGCCATTGCGAATGTGACCGATCCATCCAATCTCAACGCCCGCCAGCGTCGGAATGTCGATGCCATCGTGGCGAAGGGGATGGAACTGACCGCCTCGGGCCGCATCGCGGATTTCCTGCTGTCCGCCTCCTATGCCTATAGCCACAGCACGGTGCATGCGCCGGGGATGCGGTTCGACGGTCTGACTCCCGCGCAAAGCCCGCGCCATGCCGCCAGCGCGACGCTCGCCTGGGAACCGGAGCAGGGTCCAGCGCTCTCCGCCACGCTGCGCTATGTCGCCAAGCAATATGAGGATGATCTTCAGGCCTATGCGCTGCCCGACGCGCTGACGGTGGATGCCGTGGCACGGCTGCCGCTGGGCCATGGCGTGACTCTGATCGCGAGGGGCGAGAATCTTTTCGACGAAAAAATCTATACCCGGCTCGGCACGGACGGCTCGATCGATCTGGGTACGCCCCGGACTTTGTGGATCGGCGTCAGATTCAGTCGGTAAGTCAGGCCTCGGGCGTTCCACCGCCACGCCGGTGGAGGACCGCCGCACGGCGCTGCGCTTCATCGTCCATCAGCGACATGCCGTGAGGTGTATCGCGGGCTAGGACCGCTCGAGTCCCGGAATGTTGGAAAATCAGGCGACTAAAGGGTCGCGGGAGGAAAATGGTGCTGCCGGCGAGGATTGAACTCGCGACCTCAGCCTTACCAAGGATGCGCTCTACCACTGAGCTACGGCAGCACTATTTTCAGCTCCGTCTGGCTTATCGCGCCAGCGGAGCCGGGCCTATGGCCGCCTCATCGTTCCATGTCAAGGCGGCTTGCGGCACTTTGTGTAAATTGCTTAAGGACCGCCCATGATGACAGGAAAAGCCGGCGGGCAAGACGAACGGAAAGAGCGGTTGGCGCAGGCATTGCGGGACAATCTGCGCCGCCGCAAGACGCAGGCGCGCGAATCGAAGGAGGTGGAAACCCCCCAGCGCCCCGACGACGCCAGGGGGTAAACCCGCTTACAAGGGCGCGCAGGCCGCCTTCAGCCAATCGAGCGCCGCGCCTTCAAGCTGCGGCCCCACAACCTCCATCACCTTGGCGTGATAAGCGTCCAGCCAGGCGCGCTCCGCGCCGGTGAGCAGGTCCGCCGCAATCGCATTGCGGTCGATCGGCGCGAAGGTCAGCGTTTCGAAGCCCAGCATCTCCCGCTCGGCACCTGTCACCTCGCGCGGTTCGACCAGCACCAGATTCTCGATCCGGATGCCGTACTCGCCGGTCTTGTAATAGCCCGGCTCGTTGGAGAGGATCATGCCCGCCTGCAACGGCTCGTCGCCGCCGGCGAAGGTGGCGATCCGCTGTGGCCCCTCATGCACCGACAGGAAGCTGCCGACGCCATGGCCGGTGCCATGGGCATAATCCAGCCCTTCGGCCCAGAGGAATTGCCGCGCCAGCACGTCGAGCTGTCCGCCCCGCGTGCCCTGCGGGAACTGCGCGCGGGCCAGCGCGATATGCCCCTTCAGCACCAGCGTGAAGCGATGCTTCATCTCGTCCGAGGGCGTGCCGATGGCGATGGTGCGGGTCACGTCGGTGGTGCCGTCGCGATACTGCCCGCCCGAATCGACCAGATAGAGGCTGCCCTTCTCGATCCTGCGATTGGTCTTTTCCTCGACCCGGTAATGCACCACGGCGCCATTCGGCCCCGCGCCGGAAATGGTGTCGAAGGACAGATCTTCCAGCAGCCCGGTTTCCTTGCGAAACGCCTCCAGCTTCGCCGCCGCGCCCAGTTCATCGACGCCGCCCCTGGGCGCTTCGACCGCGATCCAGTGCAGGAACCGGCTGAGCGCCGCTCCGTCGCGCGCCTGCGCTGCCTTGTGCCCGGTGATCTCCACGGGGTTCTTCACCGCCTTGGGCAGCACCGCCGGATCGCGCAGCGCCAGCACCTGCGCGCCGCCCGCTTCCAGCGCCTCGAAGATCGCGGCCACGGCCCGTTCCGGGTCGGCAACCACGGTCTTGCCGGCAAAGCCCGCCAGCGCATCGGCGAAATCGGCCCGGGGCTGCACGCGCACCGCGTTGCCCAGATGCTTCACCACCGCCTCGTCGATTTTCTCCGGCGCGACATACAGGTCCGCCGTCGCGTCGGCATGGACGATGGCATAGGCGAGCGCCACCGGCGTCCGATCCACATCCTTGCCGCGGATGTTGAAGGTCCAGGCCAGCGAATCGAGCGCCGACAACACTGCCGCATCGGCATGCTTCGCCGCCAGCCAGTCCGCCATCGCCTGCCGCTTCTCGGCCGCCGACCGCCCGGCATGGCGGTCCTCATGCACCACCAGCCTGGCGTCGCTCGGCGCGGGCCGGTCCGGCCAGACCGCGTCCACCGGATTGGTGTCGACCGCCACCAGCTCCGCCCCGCGTTCGGCCAGCGCCTCGCTCGCCGCCTTCACCCAGGCCCGGGTGTGCAACCAGGGATCGTAACCGATCCGCCCGCCCGCCGGGACATGCTCGCCCAACCACGCCGCCACGGAGGTTTGCGGCACGCTCTCATATTGCCAGTGCGCCCCGTCGACCTGCTCGCGCACCTGCAGCGTGTAGCGCCCGTCGACGAAGATCGCCGCCTCTTCGGGAAGCACCACCGCGCTGCCCGCCGAGCCTTGGAAGCCCGTCAGCCAGGCCAGCCGCTGGGCATAGGCGCCGACATATTCGCTCATATGCTCATCGGTCAGCGGCACGACGAAGCCATCCAGTTTATCGCGCACCAATTGGGCGCGCAGGGCCTTCAGCCGGTCTTCATGAGTAGACATCAAATTTCCCTTGGACTTGTCGGCCCTCTTGCACAGGGCCTATGGCCGCCAACATAAGCAGACCCATATCGTTTCGCCAGATCAGGATAGTGAATGAACGCTCCGACCGCTGACCGCCGCCCGCACAGCTTCTCCCGCCATGGCATCACGGTGGAGGATCCCTATGCGTGGCTGCGCGACCCCGGCTATCCGGAGGTGAAGGACGAGGCGGTGCTGTCCTATCTGGAGGCAGAGAACGCCTATTTCGAAGCCGCGATGCAGCCGCACAAGGCGCTGACCGACGCGCTGTTTGCGGAGATGAAGGGCCGCATCAAGGAAGATGACAGCTCGGTCCCGCAGAAGGATGGCGATTATATCTACTGGCGCGCGTTCGAAATCGGCGCCCAATATCGCAAATGGTATCGCAAGCCCGTCGCGGGCGGTGAGGACCAGCTGATCCTCGACGAGCCTGCACTGGCGGAGGGCCACGACTATTTCCGCCTGGGCGCGATGTCGGTCAGCCCGGACGGCCGCTACCTCGCTTATGCCATCGACAATAACGGCTCGGAACGGTTCGAGGCGCGGATCAAGGACCTCTTCACCGGGGACATCCTGCCGGAGATCATTCCCGACACCCTGTCCTCGCTGGTGTGGACGAGCGACAGCAAGGGGCTGCTCTACGGCATCGCCAACGATCAATGGCGCACCGATAATGCCCGCCTGCACTGGCTGGGGCAGAGCGTGGAAAGCGACATCGAACTGTTCCACGAGGATGACGAAGGTTTCCGCGTCTCGGTCGGCCTCACCTCTTCCGAAAAGTGGATCGTGATCGCGACCGGCGACCATGTGACGACCGAAACCTGGCTGCTGCCCGCCGACAATCCGACGGCCGAACCCTTGCTCGTCGCTGCCCGCAAGCCCGGCCGCGAATATGAGGTCGATGAGCATGAGGGCACGCTCTATATCCGCACCAATGACACCCATCCGAACTTCCGGCTGGTCAAGGCGTCGCTGGAGGCGCCGGACCGGTGGGAAGAGGTGATTGCGTCCGACCCGCATTTCTACCTGACCGACTTCACCCTGTTCAAGGGCTTCTACGTCACCGAAGGGCGGCAGGACGGCCTCGACCAGATCGAACTGCGCGATTATGCGACCCACGCGCCCAAGCGCATTCCCTTCCCCGAAGCCAGCTATTCCGCGTCGCTCGACGACAATCCCGAATATGACGTGACGAAGCTGCGCATCGGCTATGAATCGATGGTCACGCCCGACACCATCTACGACTATCACCTTGCCACGGGTGAACTCGAAGTGCTGAAGGTGCAGGAAATCCCTTCGGGCTATGACGCGACCCGCTATGCGACGGAGCGGCTGATGATCGCGGCGCGGGACGGCACGCAGATTCCCGTCTCCATCGTCTACCCCAGGGACCTGCCCCGCGACGGCAGCGCGCCGCTGCACCTTTACGGCTATGGCGCTTACGGCATCGCCATGGAGCCGGGCTTCTCCACCAGCCGCCTGTCGCTGCTGGATCGCGGTTTCGCCTTCGCGCTCGCCCATATTCGCGGCGGCGACGACCTTGGCCAGCAATGGTATCTCGACGGCAAGCTCGACAAGCGGACGAACAGCTTCACCGATTTCGTGGACGTGGCGAAGGGGCTGATCGACCTCCAATATACCTCCAGGGGCCGGATCGGCATCTCCGGCGGATCGGCGGGCGGCGAGCTGATGGGCGCGGTCGTCAACAGCGACCCGGACCTCTGGGGCGCGGTGGTGGCGCATGTGCCCTTTGTCGACGTGCTCAACACCATGCTGGACGAAACCCTGCCGCTGACGCCCGGCGAATGGCCCGAATGGGGCAACCCCATCGAGGACAAGGCGGCGTTCGAGACGATCCTTGCCTACGATCCCTACAGCAATGTCAGCACCCAGGATTATCCGCCGCTGATGGTCACGGCGGGTCTCAACGACCCCCGCGTCACCTATTGGGAACCGGCCAAATGGGTGGCGAAACTGCGCGCCACCAAGACGGACGGCAATATGCTGATCCTGAAGACCAATATGGGCGCGGGCCATGGCGGCAAATCGGGCCGGTTCGAAAGCCTCCACGAACTGGCGGAGGAGTTCGCCTTCATCCTGTGGCAACTGGGCGTGGCTGACTGATGTCCTCGACCTACATCACCCACTTCACGGCCGCGCCCGAGCATATCGATATGCTCGGCCATGTGAACAATGCCGTCTGGGTCCAATGGATGGAACAGGTCGCGACCGAACACTGGACCCGCGACGCAGACCCGGCGCATGTCGACGCCTATGTCTGGGTCGTGACCCGGCATGAAATCGACTATCGCGGGAACGTTCGGCAGGGAGAAACGGTTTCCGTCCGCACCTGGATTCCGGACGGTCCGCGTGGCGCCCGCTTCGACCGGCATATGGAATTTACCGGGTCCGATGGCAAGGTAAAAGTCGCGGCCAAATCGACCTGGGCGATCATCGACAAGCAAAGCGGTCGCATACTCCGTGTTCCGCCGGATGTTTCCGCGCCTTTTCTGGACAATTGATCGGTCTGGAACTTCGTGATCTGATCGCACGTTTTCTCCTCCACTAAACATGATGACAGGAGAAACTATGCGTGGGATTGGCGCTTCAATGCGTGTGCTTGCTGCTGCATCGACTTTATTTCTCGTGAGCAGCCCGGCACTGGCAGGCGACGACCAGAAACGGGCTCTGGCCGCCATTGCGGAGGCCCGGGGCAAGATCGACGCCGCCGCCAAGCTGAATAGCGGCGACGTGAACCCTGCGGTCATGGCCAAGGCCCAGGCGTCGCTCCGCCTCGCCCAGGAACAGCTTAGAAACGGTAAAAAGAAAGACGCCATAACGACGGCGATCGAGGCGCAGCAATTTGCCGATACCGCGATTGGCGAAAAGCAGGTCCGCGCCGAAACGGATGCGCAAATCCAGGCATCCACCGCAGCATCCGCGCAGCAAGACGCCGCCGCCGCCAATGCCCGCGCGGATGCGGCCGAGCGGGCCGCGGCCTCGGCGGCGTCCGACGCGCAGGCCGCTCGTGCGGCGGCCGCCACGCCTCCGCCCGCGAGCACGACCGTCACGACGGAGACGGTCAAGACCGTTCCAACGACCGCCGTGCGCAAGGCGGCTCCGGTCAAACATAGGGTTGTGCGCAAGACCAGCAGTCCCGCGCGCACCTCGGTCGTGGAAAAGACGACCACGACCGTGACGAACCGCTGAGCGGTATAAGAGGAGCCGCGTTTCGGCAGCGAAATGCGGCTCCCCTGGAGCATCGTGCGAAAAAGTGGGCGAGCCGGAGGGACGTGACTCCGAGCTCGGGTTTTTCGTAAAAAACGATGCGACAACAAAGGAGGTGAGCAAGCGACCCGCGTCTGATTTAGCAACTTGCTCTAGAACGGCGGTCAGACCAGACGCCTCTCTTCCTGCCGCGTCTTCCACAGCGACCAGCCGACCCCCGCGCCGATCAGCGCAAAGGTGACGCCCAGGCTCAAGGCGGGCGGGAATTTCCCGCCATCCAGCAGGAAGTCCGCCACGAAGATCTTGGTGCCGATGAACACCAGGATCGCGGCCAGCGCATATTTCAGATAGTGGAAGCGGTGCACCATGGCCGACAGCGCGAAATAGAGCGCCCGCAGGCCCAGGATCGCCATGACGTTCGAGGTATAGACGATGAAAGTGTCGGTCGTGATCGCGAAGATCGCTGGCACACTGTCTACCGCGAACACCAGATCGGCGAAATTGATCACCACCAGCGCCAGCAGCAGCGGCGTTGCCGCCATCACCATTTTCTCCGTCTTCGGATCGACCATGCGCGCAAAGAAATGCTCGCCATGCAGCTGCGGCGTTACCCGCATATGCTTTGAAATGAAGCGGATCAGCGGATTCTTGCCGACATCCATCGGTTCGTCGCCGCTGAACATCATCTTAATGCCGGTGAAGATCAGGAAGGCGGCGAAGAGGTACAGCACCCAATATGCCTGATGCAGCAGCATCGCCCCGCCCGCGATCATCAGACCGCGCAGCACGATCACGCCGATAATGCCCCACAGCAGCGCGCGATACTGATATTTCGGCGGAATTGCGAAATAGGTGAAGATCAGGCTGATGACGAAGACATTGTCGATCGACAGCGCCTTTTCGATGAAGAAACCGGTAAAATATTGCATCCCCGGCTCCGGTCCGCGCACGAACCAGACCCATGCGCCGAACGCGCAGGCGATGCTGATGTAGAAGAGGGAGAGCTTCAGGCTCTCCTTGATGCCGATTTCCTTGTTTTCCTTGTGCAGGAAACCGAGGTCGAAGGCGGTCAGCGCCACAACGATGGCGAAGAAGGCCAGCCAGAACCAGGCCGCTGTCCCCAGCCAGTCCATGAAGAGAAATTCCACGGGATATGCTCCTCTCGTTCAACAACAAAGTTGACCGGAGAATCCGCTGCGAAGGGGAAGGGGTGGTCTAAACCAAGCCGTCAGTCGCACCGGATAGTCCGATGCGGTCCGACATCACGCGCTGCATGGAGATCAGCGCGCCAGAGGGGCCCGGTCCGCGAGCGGGATCATAGGGGAGGAGACTGGAAAGATCAACGGACGCTTGAAAATCCTTCCCTTGGCGCATGGGAAGAGGGCGCGCCCGGGACGGTGGCGGAGGTCAGCCGCGGCGTATGTCCGCCACCTCGAACATGTCCTCGATCCTCGGCTCGACGCCCGGATCGGCCGGCATTTCCTCCCGCTCGGTCGCCTGCCGCGCCCACATGGCGGCGTAAAGTCCGTCCGCCCGCACCAGATCGCCATGCCGTCCGCGCTCGACAATGCGCCCCTGCTCCATGACGATAATCTCATCGGCATCGACCACGGTGGACAGCCGATGCGCGACGATCAGCGTGGTCCGTTTGCGCGCTATGCTGCGCAGCACGTCCTGAATCTCCGTTTCGGTCCGGCTGTCGAGCGCGCTGGTCGCCTCGTCCAGCACCAGCACCGGCGGATCCTTGAGCAGCGTCCGCGCGATCGCCACCCGCTGTTTTTCGCCGCCGGACAGCTTCAGGCCGCGTTCCCCGACGCGCGTGGCATAGCCCTGCGGCAGTCGCATGATGAAATCATGGATCGACGCCGCCCTGGCCGCCGCCTCAATCTCCTCCTGGGTCGCGCCCTGACGGCCATAGCCGATATTATAGCCGACCGTGTCGTTGAACAGCACCATGTCCTGCGGCACGATGCCGATGGCCGAGCGCAGCGATTGCTGCGTCACTGCCGAAACATCCTGCCCGTCGATCAGGATGCGCCCGCCCTGAATGTCATAGAAGCGGAACAGCAGTCGGGCGATGGTCGATTTGCCCGCGCCCGATGGCCCCACAATGGCGAGCGTCCTGCCAGCCGGCACGGTGAAGCTCACGCCATGCAAAATCTCCCGTTCGGGATCATAGCCGAAATGCACATGATCGAAGCGCACTTCACCCGCCTCGACATGCAGCGGCGGCGCTTCCGGCGCGTCGGCGATCTCCGTCTCCGTGTCGATCAGCTTGTACATCGCCTCCATGTCGATCAACCCTTGCCGGATCGTGCGATAGACCATGCCCAGCAGGTCGAGCGGCCGGAAAAGCTGACTGAGCAGCGTATTCACCAGCACCACGTCGCCGGTCGAAAACTGCCCTTTGCTCCACCCCCAGACGGTATAGCCCATGGCCCCCGCCATCATCAGGTTGGTGATCAGCGACTGGCCGATATTGAGCCACGCCAGCGAGTTTTCCGACTTCACCGCCGCATCGGCGTAGCGGCGCATCGCCTTGGCATAGCGGGTGGCCTCTCGCTCCTCCGCGCCGAAATATTTGACCGTCTCGAAATTGAGCAGGCTGTCGACGGCATGGGCGACGGCGCTGGTGTCCATGTCCACCATGTCGCGCCGCAACTGGTTGCGCCATTCGGTGATGGTCCGGGTGAACCAGATATAAAGGCCCACCATCACCAGCGTCGCGGCCACCAGGCCGGGGCCGAATTTCACGAAGAAGATGACGCAGACGGCGGCGAGTTCCAGCACCGTCGGCGCGATGTTGAACAGCAGGAAATAGAGCATCGTGTCGATGCTCTTCGTGCCGCGCTCGACGATCTTGGTGACGGCGCCGGTGCGCCGGTCGAGGTGGAAGCGCAACGACAGCCGATGCAGATGCACGAACACATCGTCGGCCAGCCGCCGTCCGGCCTCCTGTCCGACCCGTTCGAACACGGCGTTGCGCAGATTGTCGAAGAGGACGCTGCCGAAGCGCGCCCCCGCATAGGCCACGACCAGCGCCATGGCGAGGGCCACGCCCGGCTCCATCCCCGGCACCATCCGGTCGACAGCGCCCTTGTAGGCGAAGGGCATGGCCAGGCTGACGACCTTCGCCACCAGCACCAGCGCCATGGCGATAACCACCCGCCGCCGCAGCGCAGGGGCATCGGCGGGCCAGAGATAGGGAAGGAAGCGCCGCATGGTCGCCCAGACGGGCGGCAGCGGGGAATTGTCAGGCGTGGATGGCGGCATGGGCGGTATGTAGGGCCGCCAAGCCGCAAATGCCACTTATAAGCCCCTCCCTGACGAGGGAGTGGCTTATTTGTCGGAGCGGATTAATCGCGCAGCAGTTCGTTGATCCCGGTCTTGGACCGCGTCTGCGCGTCCACCCGCTTGACGATCACCGCGCAATAGAGGCTCGGCCCCGGCGTGCCGTCGGGCAGCGGCTTGCCGGGCAGATTGCCGGGCACGACCACTGAATAGGGCGGGACTTCGCCCATGAACACTTCGCCGGTGGTGCGGTCGACGATCTTGGTCGACTGGCCGATGAACACGCCCATCGACAGCACCGAACCCTTGCCGATGCGCACGCCTTCCACGACTTCGGAGCGGGCGCCGATGAAGCAGTCATCCTCGATGATGACGGGATCGGCCTGCAACGGCTCGAGCACGCCGCCGATGCCCACGCCGCCCGACAGGTGGACATTCTTGCCGATCTGCGCGCAGCTGCCCACCGTCACCCACGTGTCGACCATCGTGCCTTCATCGACGAAGGCGCCGATGTTGACGAAGCTGGGCATCAGGATCACATTCTTGGCGATATGCGCGCCGGCGCGGGCGAAGGAACCCGGCACCGCGCGGAAGCCGGCGGCGCGGAACGCGGCCTCGTCCCAGCCGGCGAACTTGCTGGGCACCTTGTCCCACCAGTGGCCCGCGCCCGGACCGTTTTCGATCAGGGCGTTGTCGTTGAGCCGGAAGGACAGCAGCACCGCCTTCTTGAGCCACTGGTTGACCTGCCAGCCGTCGCCCGCCGGTTCGGCCACGCGCGCCTCGCCGCTGTCCAGCATCGCCAGCGCCTTGTCGACCGCCTGGCGGATGGCGCCCTGCGTCGACAGGTTCACATTGGCCCGGTCTTCCCAGGCGGCGTCGATGGTCGCGATCAGTTCGTTGCTCATGGCTTTTCCCCAAGAATATCCGCCAGAAACGGCGTCAGATGGTCGGTTTCGAAATCGATGAAGTCGGGATGATGCTCGTGATTGCCCGCTTCCGAGCCGTTATTGACCCAGATGGTGGACATGCCGATCGCCTTGGCGGGGCGCAGGTTGCGCGCCATATCCTCGAAAAAGGCGGCGCGGGTCGGATCGACGCCATGCACCCGGCACAGTTCCGCATAGCCCGACGGATCGGGTTTCGGAATATATTGGCAGGCATGGATGTCGTGGATCAGTTCGAACGCGCCCGTCAGGCCCAGCCTGTCCAGCACCCGCGTCGCATAGGCGCCGTCGCCATTGGTGAAGATCAGCCGACGCCCGGGCAGCGCGGCGATATGGGCGTTCAGCGCCTCGTCCACCTCCAGCCGGTCCATCGAAATATCGTGGACATAGTCCAGGAAGGCGTGGGGTTCGATGCCATGATGGTGCATCAGGCCCGACAGGGTCGTCCCATGCTCCAGGAAATAGCGTTTCTGCGTTTCCTTGGCGACGACCGGATCGCAACCCAGCAACCCCTGGATGAACTCGCCCATCTTGACGTCGATCAGCGCGAACAGGTCGGCCTTGGCCGGATAGAGCGTGTTATCGAGATCGAAGATCCAGCAATCGATATGGCTAAGGGCGCTGCGCATGGCCGCGCCCTAGTCCCGTGCGGGGGCAAGGGCAAGGATTCTCCTGCGCTTCAGCCGCAGCCGGGTGCCTGTGAATCCTTGTAAAAGGTCTGCACCGCCGCCCATGCATCCTCGGCGGTCTCCACCCAGGTCAAAAGGTTGAGATCGGACGGCGAGATCACCCCTTCTTCCGCCAGCGCCTCGAAATCCACCACCCGCGTCCAGAAATCGCGCCCGAACAGCAGGATCGGGATCGGCTTCATCTTGCCGGTCTGGATCAGGGTCAGCAGTTCGAACATCTCGTCGAACGTGCCGAAGCCGCCCGGAAACACCGCCAGCGCCCGCGCCCGCAGCAGGAAATGCATCTTGCGCAGGGCGAAATAGTGGAACTGGAAGCTGAGTTCGGGCGTGACGAAGCGATTGGGCGCCTGCTCATGGGGCAGGACGATATTCATGCCGATGGTCGTCGCGCCGACATCCGCCGCGCCGCGATTCGCCGCCTCCATGATCGAGGGGCCGCCGCCCGAACAGACGACGAAGTGGCGGCATCCCGCCTCGTTCACCGGATATTGGGCCGCGATTCGCGCCAGCTTGCGCGCTTCGTCATAATAACGCGCCTTCCTGCCCAGATTTTCAGCGATTCGCTTCTGGTCCGGCGTGGTCGCGGCGTCGATCCGCTCCTGCACCTGGTCGGGCTCGGGAATGCGCGCGGACCCGTAGAAAACGAAGGTCGATTCGATCTTCGCCTCATCCATCAGCAATTGGGGCTTCAGCAATTCCAGCTGGAACCGCACCGGCCGCAAATCCTCGCGCAGCAGGAATTCGGTGTCCTGAAAAGCCAGGCGATAGGCGGCGCTGCTGGTCTGGGGGGTGTCGACATTCTTGCGGGCATCGGCCGCTTCCTGTCGGGCTGGGCGGAATTTGCGTTCTTCGATTTCTTTTCTGGTCATTGCCAGCAAGGTAGAATGGCGGAGCGACAAAGCCAAGGCGCTCAGCGGCAAAACCCGCCTTTTCCACCCATGTCGAAATGAAAATGATCGTGATGCGCGGCGTTATAGTCGGGGCTGAGCACCGTGCGGAACCGCTTGCAGGCGCTGGCGTGGACAACCTCCAGAAACTGGCGCGTCCGCTTGTCGCCGTTCCAGTCCCGCTCGACGGAAATCCGCCGCCCGTCGCTCAGCACGAAGGCCGACACGTCGACCGCATTGCTGTGCGCATGTTCGCTGAGTTTGCCGCTGCCCGCGATCGGCCGGCAATTATAGGTGCCGAACGTCTCGATCCGCTCGATCTCCGCGCCCAGGATCAGCCGGGCGGCAGGCTGCACGCCATAGCGCGCCCAGGCCGCGAAATTGGCGGCAAGGTTGCAGGTCATGGCGCCCAGATTGGTCGCGGGCACGCCGATGTCGAGCAGCTTGACGCTGCCCACCGCGCTGCATCCACCACCGAAATTCTGGTCGGGCAGGGGCGTGAACAACACCGATTGCGAATTCAGCTTCGCCATGCACTGGCGTACTTCCATCGATGGCGGCGCAGCGGGACGGGCGGTCCTGACCGGCTTGGAGGGGCGCTCCACGCGGCCCCGCGGCACCAGATCGCCGCCGCAGCCCGCCAGCATCAACGCAACCGCCGCCGGGGCCGCAAAGCCCATGCCGCGAAGGATCGCTTTCCCCCTAACCCGCTCAAACATGGAAAAAGCATTTACCACGTCCGGCTGGATCAAGGGTTAACAGCGGACTCGGTTTATCGCATCCAGCCATTCGATTGGACTCTTTGGCGGCTTGACTCTTCGCTCCAACTCTTTAGGTCGGCCAGCGGGCCACGCGGTCCCAACGCCGCGCGTGCTCTCTGTAAGGAGACGCATTACATGACTGATCTGACTGCCGTTGACGCCACCATTGCGCCTGCTGAAAAGCCCGCCACCCGTCCGGCCCGCCCCTATTTCTCTTCCGGTCCCTGCGCCAAGCCTCCGGGCTGGAGCGCTGACAAGCTGAGCGCCGAGTCCCTCGGCCGCTCGCACCGCGCCAAGATCGGCAAGACCCGCCTCGCTTATTGCATCGACCTGATGCGCGAGTTGCTGAACCTGCCCGAAACCCACCGCATCGGCATCGTTCCCGGCTCCGACACCGGCGCCTTCGAAATGGCGATGTGGACGATGCTGGGCGCCCGCCCCGTCACGACGCTCGCTTGGGAGAGCTTCGGTGAGGGCTGGGTGACGGACGCGGCCAAGCAGCTCAAGCTTGATCCGACGATCATCCGCGCCGATTACGGCCAGTTGCCCGACCTCACCACCGTCGATTTCTCGAACGACGTGCTGTTCACCTGGAACGGCACCACCTCGGGCGTGCGTGTGCCGAACGCCGACTGGATTCCGGCCGACCGCGAGGGCCTGACCTTCGCCGACGCCACCAGCGCGGTTTTCGCTTATGACATTGACTGGGCGAAGATCGACGTTGCGACCTTCTCCTGGCAGAAGGTGCTGGGCGGCGAGGGCGGCCATGGCGTGCTGATCCTGGGCCCCCGCGCTGTCGAACGCCTCGAGACCCACACCCCCGCCTGGCCGCTGCCGAAGGTCTTCCGCCTGATGGCGAAGGGCAAGCTGGCCGAAGGAATCTTCAAGGGCGAGACGATCAACACCCCCTCCATGCTGGCCGTCGAGGACGCGATCTTCGCGCTGGAATGGGGCAAGTCGCTGGGCGGCTCCGCAGGCCTGATCGCGCGCAGCAACGCCAATGCGGCGGCGCTGAACAAGATCGTCGAGGAGCGCGATTGGCTCGGCCATCTCGCCGCCGACGAAGCGTCGCGCTCGACCACCAGCGTCTGCCTGACGGTCGAGGGTGCGGACGAAGCCTTCATCAAGAGCTTCGCGGCTCTGCTGGAGAAGGAAGGCGCCGCCTATGACGTCGCGGGCTATCGCGACGCCCCGGCGGGCCTGCGCATCTGGTGCGGCGCGACGGTTGAGACCGCCGACATCGAAGCGCTGGGTCCTTGGCTCGACTGGGCCTACGCCACCGTCAAGGCTGCTTAAGCAAACTTCTTCCCTATTCCCCGTCATCCTGACGAAGGTCAGTATCTCGGGCGGCCAGGCCAATCCTGGAGGCCCGAGATCCCAGCCTTCGCCGGGATGACGAATTGAAAGGCAATTCGTCATGCCCAAGGTACTTATTTCCGACAAGATGGACCCCCGCGCCGCCGCGATCTTCCGTGAGCGTGGCGTCGAAGTCGACGAAATCACCGGCAAGACCCCGGACGAGCTGAAGGCGATCATCGGCCAGTATGACGGCCTCGCCATCCGCAGCTCGACCAAGGTCACCAAGGATATTCTCGATCACGCGACCAACCTGAAGGTCATCGGCCGCGCCGGCATCGGCGTCGACAATGTCGACATCCCGGCCGCCTCGTCCAAGGGCGTGATTGTGATGAACACCCCGTTCGGCAACTCGATCACCACCGCCGAGCACGCCATCGCGCTGATGTTCGCGCTGGCCCGCCAGTTGCCCGAAGCCAACGCCCAGACGCAGCAGGGCCTGTGGCCGAAAAACGGCTTCATGGGCGTGGAAGTCACCGGCAAGACGCTGGGCCTGATCGGCGCCGGTAACATCGGCTCGATCGTCGCCAGCCGCGCGCTGGGCCTCAAGATGAAGGTCGTTGCTTTCGATCCCTTCCTGACCCCGGAACGCGCCGTCGAAATGGGCGTGGAAAAGGCCGATCTCGACACGCTGCTGGCGAAGGCCGACTTCATCACGCTGCACACGCCGCTGACCGACCAGACCCGCAACATCCTGAGCAAGGAAAATCTTGCCAAGACCAAGAAGGGCGTGCGCATCATCAACTGCGCCCGTGGCGGTCTGATCGACGAAGCCGCGCTCAAGGACGCGATGGACGCGGGCCATGTGGCGGGCGCCGCGCTCGACGTCTTCGTGACCGAACCGGCGAAGGAATCGCCGCTGTTCGGCACCCCCAACTTCATCTGCACCCCGCATCTGGGCGCGTCGACCGACGAAGCACAGGTGAACGTCGCGCTTCAGGTGGCGGAACAGCTGTCCGACTATCTGCTCGACGGCGGCATCACCAATGCGCTGAACGTGCCGTCGCTGTCCGCTGAGGAAGCTCCGAAGCTCAAGCCCTATATGGCGCTGGCCGAAGAATTGGGCAGCCTGGTCGGCCAGCTCGAAGGCGACCGCATCCAGAGCGTCTCGGTCGAGGTCGAGGGCCATGCCGCCGAACTCAACCAGAAGCCGATCACCGCAGCGGTGCTGGCGGGCCTGATGCGCGTCTATTCGGACACGGTGAACATGGTCAACGCGCCCTTCCTGGCGAAGGAACGCGGCCTCGATGTCCGTGAGGTCCGTCATGACCGCGAGGGCGACTACCAGACCCTCGTCCGCGTGACCGTGAAGACGGAAAGCGGGGACAAGTCGGTTGCGGGCACCCTGTTCGGTCATTCGCAGCCGCGTCTGGTCGAGCTGTTCGGCATCAAGGTCGAGGCCGACCTCGCGGGCGACATGCTCTACATCGTCAATCAGGACGCGCCGGGCTTCATCGGTCGCCTCGGTTCGACGCTGGGTGAGGCGCAGGTGAATATCGGCACCTTCCACCTCGGCCGCCGCAATCAGGGTGGCGAAGCCGTCCTGCTGCTCTCGGTCGACGGCGCGGTGAACGAAGCCGTTCTGGCCGACATCTGCAAACTCGCAGGCGTCAAGACCGTGAAGCTGCTGCGCTTCGCATAAAGACGGTTCGGGCTGGCCTATTGCGTATAATCCGCTAAAGGCCAGCCCCATGACCATGACGAGCGCCACGATCCCGCCCGGCCTCCTCCCCGAAGGACTGTCAGACCGCCTGCCCCCGCAGGCAGAGGCTTCCGCGCGCCTTGCGCGCCGCGTGCTCGATACCGTCGCCGGGCATGGCTATGAACGTGTCATGCCGCCGCTCGCGGAGTTCGAGGACACGCTGGTCGGCCGCCTGAAAACGATGCGCGCGCAGGACCTTGTCCGCGCCATCGACCCTGTTTCCCAGCGCAGCCTGGCCCTCCGCCCGGACATGACCGCGCAGATTGGCCGCATCGCCGCCACCCGCCTCGCGTCCGCGCCCCGTCCGCTGCGCCTCTCCTATGCCGGGCCGGTGATCCGCCTGCGCGCGAATCAGCTTCGCCCCGAGCGCGAACGCTTCCAGATCGGCGCCGAACTGATCGGCAGCGACAGCGCGACTGCCGCCGTCGAAATCGTGAATGTCGCCATCGAGGCGCTGCAAGCCGCCGGCGTCACCGGCATCACCATCGACTTCACCTTGCCGGACCTGATCGACAGCCTCGCCGCCGGCCCGCTGCCGCTGGCGCCGGAAGAGGTCGAGGCCGTCCGTGCCGAACTCGACGCCAAGGATGCTGGCGCGCTTGTCGCGATCAGCCCGGCCGCCGCCGCCTATCTGCCGCTGATCGAGGCCACCGGTCCCTTCCACGCCGCGATGGAGCGGCTGGAAGCGCTCAATGCCGAGCTCGGCGGCGCCATCGACAGCCGGATCGCGGGCCTGCGCGCCATTGCCAAGCCCATTGGCTGGGACATCACCCTGACGCTCGATCCGACCGAGCGCCATGGCTTCGAATATCAGAACTGGTTCGGCTTCTCGATCTTCGCGGAGGGCTTCATCGGGGAGATCGGCCGGGGCGGCAGCTATGCCATCACCCGCGCCGACGGCTCGGACGAACCGGCGATGGGCTTCTCGCTCTATCCCGATCCGCTGATCGATGCGGGCTTCGGCGGCGAGGCACCCCGACGCCTGTTCCTCCCGCTGCACCATGACGCGGCCCGCGCCGCCGAATTGCGGGCGGAAGGCTGGCAGACCATCGCGGCGCTCACGGGCCAGGAAAATGGCGAGATGCTGCGCTGCTCCCACTGGCTCGACGGCCACGATCCGCGCGCCTATTGACTTTGCGCCTATTGACTTTACCGGGCCAGCGCGGCTAACGCGCGGCCCGCAACACAGGGCAATGCGCCCGCTTTATCCCACCGGCATGCCGAGTCCCGTCGAAGGGCATGGCCGGTCCGCGCGGCGGGCGGAGGACTATATCCATGGCAAATGTTACCGTGATCGGCGCCCAATGGGGCGACGAAGGCAAAGGCAAGATCGTCGACTGGCTGTCGGAACGCGCGGACGTCGTTGCCCGCTTCCAGGGCGGCCACAATGCCGGCCATACGCTGGTGGTGGGCGAGAAGGTCTACAAGCTCTCGCTGCTCCCCTCGGGCATCGTGCGCGGCACGCTGTCGGTCATCGGCAATGGCGTGGTGCTCGACCCCTGGCACTTCCGGGATGAAGTCGCCAAGCTGAAGGGGCAGGGCGTCGCCATCACCCCCGAAAACCTCCAGATCGCGGAAACCTGTCCGCTGATCCTGCCCTTCCACCGCGACCTGGACGGTCTGCGCGAAGACGCATCGGGCGCGGGCAAGATCGGCACCACCCGCCGCGGCATCGGCCCGGCCTATGAAGACAAGGTTGGCCGCCGCGCGATCCGCGTCTGCGACCTGGCGCATCTGGACGATCTCGGTCCGCAACTCGACCGCCTGACCGCGCATCACGATGCCCTTCGCGCAGGCTTCAACGAAGCGCCGATCGACCGCGACGCGCTGATGGCCGAACTGCGCGACATCGCCAGCTTCATCCTGCCCTTCGCCAAGCCCGTCTGGCTGACGCTGAACGACGCCAAGTCCAAGGGCAAGCGCATCCTGTTCGAAGGCGCGCAGGGCACGCTGCTCGACATCGACCATGGGACCTATCCCTTCGTCACCTCTTCCAACACGATCGCGGGAACGGCGGCGAGCGGCACGGGCCTTGGCCCGTCGGGCGCCGGTTTCGTGCTGGGCATCGTCAAGGCGTACACCACCCGCGTCGGCTCCGGTCCGTTCCCCACGGAACTGGAAGATGAGACCGGCCAGCGTCTGGGCGAGCGCGGCCATGAATTCGGCACCGTCACCGGTCGCAAGCGCCGTTGCGGCTGGTTCGACGCCGTGCTGGTGCGCCAGTCGGTCGCCGTGTCCGGCGTCACCGGGATCGCGCTGACCAAGCTCGACGTGCTCGACGGCTTTGACGAACTGAAGATTTGCGTCGGCTACAAGATCGGCGACCAGAGCTTCGACTATCTTCCCGCCCATGCGCAGGATCAGGCCAAGGCCGAACCGGTGTATGAGACGATCGAAGGCTGGCACGACACCACTGCGGGCGCCCGCAGCTGGGCGGAACTTCCTGCGCAGGCGATCAAATATATCCGGCGCATCGAGGAACTGATCGGCTGCCCGGTCACGCTCGTCTCCACCAGCCCCGAGCGCGAGGACACCATCCTCGTCCGCGATCCTTTCGCGGATTGATCCGATGGCCGGCGATCGCTTCGAGCGGCACAAGCAGCCCTGGACGGCCGACGAGCTGCAAAAGCTCCATACGCTGGCGAAGAAGGGCATGGCGCTGAAGGCGATCGCCAAGGCCCTGACCCGCAGCGAGGAATCGGTGAAGGCCCGCGCCAAGCAGGACGGGCTGAACATCGCGAAACTCCGCTAGGACTGGACGCTGTCGAGCGCCAGTGCGACACTCCCTCGACCCAGCAAGGGAGTCTCCCATGGCGCTCGACATCCTCCTCCTTTACGGCTCTTATCGCCGGGGCCGCCTCGGCATCCGCTTGGCCGATTATCTGATCCGGGGCTTCCAGCAACTCGGCCATACGGCTGAGTTGATCGATGCCAAGGCCATTGGCCTGCCCATGCTCGACCTGCGCTACAGCGACTATCCCGCCGGCGAAGCGCCCGCCGCCATGACCGCGCTCTCCGAACGGCTCGCGGCCGCCGATGCCTTCGTCTTTGTCGCGGGCGAATATAATCGCGGCGTCCAGCCCGGCCTCAAGAACCTCACCGACCATTTCCTCAAGGAATTCGACGGCCGCCCGGCGGGCGTCGCCAGCTATTCCATGGGCCGCTTCGCCGGGGTCAACAGCCATGCCGCCTGGACCGTGACGCTCAATGCCATGGGCATGACCGTCATCCCCGAGCGCCTCAGCGTCGGCCAGATCGGCGATACGCTGGATGCCGAAGCCCGCCCCCATGGCGAAAGCGGCGCGGCGTTGGAACGCGGCTTTGCCAGCTTCGCCCGCAGCCTCGTCTATTGGGGGGAAGCGGTGCGCCGCTGACGCCACCGCGGTCCACTATCCCCGGTTCAGGACCGCTTTTCCTCGTCCACCATATCGGACGCCAGCTCCAGTCCTGCACGGCCGTGGGACGGCGTGTGCGCGGGCGCCCGGGGATGGACCCCATATTCGGGCTCCTCGACCTCCAGCATGCCTTCCCATTTGGTGATGACGGAGGTGGCGATGGCATTGCCCAGCACATTGGTCGCGGTGCGGCCCATGTCCATGAAATGATCGACCGCCAGGATGAAGGCCACGCCTTCCACCGGCAGGTCGAACTGGCCCAGCGTCGCCGCCACCACCACCAAGCTGGCGCGCGGAACGGCGGCGATGCCCTTGCTGGTCACCATCAGCACCAGCAGGATGATGATCTGCGTCGCGATCGGCAGGTCGATGCCATAGGCCTGGGCGATGAAGATCGTCGCGAAGGTCGAATACATCATCGACCCGTCCAGGTTGAAGCTGTAGCCGAGCGGCAGCACGAAGCTGTAGATGCGGCGCGGCACGCCGAACCGGTCGAGCTGCTCCAGCATCTTGGGGTAGGCGGCTTCCGAAGAGGCGGTGGAAAAGGCGATCAGCACCGGCTCGCGCACATAGCGGATCAGCGTCAGCATCCGCTTGCCCAGGAAGATCGATCCCGCCGCGCACAGCAGCAGCCACAGCGCACCCAGCGCCAGATAGAATTCGCCCACCAGCTGGCCGAAGGTCTTGAGCACGCCCAGCCCCTCGGTCGTGATGGCCGACGCCAGCGCGCCGAACACCGCGAGCGGCGCCATGCGCATGACATAGCCGGTGACTTGCAGCATCAACTCGACCATCGCCTCGATCACGGTGACGATGGGCTTGCCCTTCTCGCCGATGGCGGTCAGCGCGACGCCCACGAACAGCGAGAAGACGACGATCTGCAGGATCGAATTTTCCGCCATCGCGCCGACCATGGAGGTCGGAAACACATGCAGGATGAAGTCGCGGAAATTGAGCGCCTCGGTATTGACGCCCGCATCCGCGCCGGACCGGACCAGGTTCAGCCCTTCGCCCGGCGCGAAGACATTGACGAGGAGGAGGCCCAGCGCCAGCGAGATCAGGCTGGCCATGATGAACCAGCCCAGCGCCCGCCCGCCGATCCGCCCCAGTGCCGCGCTGTCTCCCATATGGGCGATGCCCGCCACCAGCGTCGAAAAGACCAGCGGCGCGATGATCATCTTGATCAGGTGAAGAAAGATGTCGGCCAGCAGATGGAAATAGCCCGCAACATCCTTCGCCAGCGCCTTGTCGCCGCCGACCCAGAGGTTGGTGGCGAAGCCCACAATCACCCCCAGAACCATGCCCGTCAGGATGAAGGCCGTCAGTCGATTTCGCATCTTGATCCTTTTGCCCGGCCTGTCCGGCACGCGTCTGTTTTTGCCCCTGTCAGACGGCTACACCTAACAGGCGCCCGAAGCGCCCGCAATCGGAGCGCGCCGGGCGGCTATCGCATTCAACCAATCAGGGACCGGTTGGGCCGCGCCGCGGCGGGCGGATCAGGGGTAGAGCATCCCCTCGCGCCAGCCGTCGCCGGCGCGCTCGAACAGGCGCCGTTCATGCAGCCGATGCTCGCGGTCCTGCCAGAATTCGATGCGGTCGGGCTTCACGCAAAAGCCTGACCAGTGCGGCGGCCGGGGGACCGGCCCGCCCTCGAAGCGCAGGCTCACCTCCTCATAGCGGGCCATGAACAGGTCGCGTGACGCCAGCGGGCGCGACTGGTCCGACGCCCAGGCGCCCAGCTGGCTGTCCCGGCTGCGCGTGGCGAAATAGGCGTCGGCGGTGGCATCGTCCACCGGCCCGACCGGTCCCTCGATGCGGATCTGCCGGCGCAGCGATTTCCAGTGGAACAGCAGCGCCGCATGGGGATTGACGTGCAGTTCCTCCGCCTTGCGCCCCTCGAAATTGGTGTAGAAGACGAAACCGTCCGGCCCATGCCCCTTCAGCAGCACCATCCGCACCGAAGGCCGCCCGCGCGCATCGGCGGTGGCCAGCGCCATGGCGTTGCTGTCGTTGATCTCGGTTTCGCGTGCCTCATGATACCAGGCGTCGAACAGGGCAAAGGGATCGGTCATGGCGATGATTTAGGCGCGGGCGCCTGCGATGTCGATAAGGCGGCAAGGATAAGGCTTGTTGGATAAGGCTTTCCCACGCTTGAACGATCCGTCGCCTTTCGCCACATAGGATGCCAAAGTTTTTTCATTCAAGAAGGATGTGCACCCGGCCATGGCCGACCCTTATTCGACATTGGGCGTGGCGCGCGGCGCGAGCGAGGCCGAAATCAAGTCGGCCTATCGCAAGCTGGCCAAGGAACTGCATCCCGACCGGAACAAGGACAATCCGCAGGCGGCGGAGAAATTCTCTTCCGTCACCACCGCCTATGACCTGCTGTCCGACAAGGACAAGCGCGCCCGTTTCGACCGGGGCGAGATCGACGGTGACGGCAATCCGACCGCGCCCTTCGGTTTCGGCGGCGGGGGCGGCGGCTTTCGCGGGCATCCGGGCGGCCAGGGCGGCGGCTTTGAATTCAACGGCGGCGGCGGCGATTTCGGCGATATTTTCGAAGGGCTGTTCGGCGGCGGCGGCGGTGCGGGCCGTCGCGGGGGCGGCGGCTTTGGCGACTTCGGCCGGGGCGCGCCGCCGCAAAAGGGCGCCAATGTCTCCTATCGCCTCGCCGTGCAATTCGTCGACGCCGCCACGCTCGCGCCGCAACGGATCACGCTTCAGGACGGCAAGACCCTTGATCTGAAACTGTCGGCGGGCGTCGAGAGCGGCACCCAGATGCGCCTGTCCGGCAAGGGCCAGCCGGGTCCCGGCGGTGCGGGCGATGCCATCGTCACGATCGAGATCAAGCCGCACCCCTTCTTCACCCGTGACGGCGACAATGTGCTGCTCGATCTGCCGATCACGCTGGACGAGGCGGTCAAGGGCGCGAAGGTCAAGGTGCCTACGGTCGACGGCCCGGTGATGCTCGGTGTCCCCGCCGGCGCGACGTCCGGCAAGACGCTGCGCCTGCGCGGCAAGGGCTTTACCGGCAAGGGCGGCCAGCGCGGCGATCAGCTCGTCACCCTGCTGATCGACGTGCCCGCCGACGATCCGGCGATCCAGGCGCTGGTCGAAGGCTGGCAGGACAGCCGGGCCGTGCGGACCCATCTGGGCGTCTGAGGGGTTAGGGAGGAATGCCGCAACCTTCCCCCCTCTCCCCCGAATCGCGCCGTCATCACCTTGCCGACCATGTTCGCGACCGGTTCGACCGTCAGATCGACCGGGTGAAGCCGGGCACGCAACCCTTTGAAATCGCGAAGCGTGTCATCGTCGGCACCTATAGCGACGGCTTCATCCATGCGGGGAACCTCGCCTATCTCTCGTTGATGACGCTGTTTCCCTTCTTCATCGTCGCGGCGGCGGTGGCCAGCATCTTCGGCCGGTCGCAGGATGGGCTGGCGGCGGTGAACGCCTTTCTCGACAATGTGCCGCACGGCGTCGCCGATGTGGTGCGGCAGCCGATTCATGACGTGCTGCACGCCCGCACCGGTCCGCTGCTGTGGCTGGGCGGACTGGTCGGCCTCTGGACCGTCGGCAGCCTGATCGAGACGATCCGCGACATTCTCCGCCGCGCCTATGGGACGAAAAGTACGCGACCCTTCTGGCATTATCGCCTGACCGCCATCGGCATCACGCTGGTCAGCGTCTTTGCGGTGATGTTCGCCTTCTCGCTTCAGGTCGTCATCACCGGCATCGACCAGTTCCTGCACCAGATCCTGCCCTTTGCCGACCAGGCGATCCAGATCGTCAGCCTGACCAAGCTGGCGCCGATGGCGATATTGTGCGTCGCGCTCTATTATCTTTACGTCTCGCTGACCCCCAGCCTGTACAAGGATCCGCGCTTCCCCAAATGGCCCGGCGCCATCGCCACGACGCTCTGGTGGTACGGCGTCACCATGCTGTTGCCGCCGACGCTTTCGCTGCTGGGCAGTTACGACCGCACCTATGGCAGCCTGGCGGGCGTGATGATCACGCTCATTTTCTTCTTCCTTGTCGGGCTTGGCGTGGTAATTGGCGCGGAATTGAATGCGGCGATGGCGGAATTTCCCGAAGAGGAATCCGAAGCCGCCGCACAGGTCGACAAAGGAAATGGGACGGTAAAATGACAGGCTTGATGGCGGGAAAACGCGGTCTGATCATGGGTTTGGCGAACGACAAGTCGCTGGCTTGGGGAATTTCGAAGGCGCTGCGCGCGCAGGGGGCTGAACTCGCCTTCTCCTATCAGGGCGATGCGCTCGCCAAGCGGGTGAAGCCGCTGGCGGAGGAACTCGGCTCCGATTTCCTGATCGATTGCGACGTGTCGGACATGGCCAAGCTCGATACGGCGTTCGACGAAATCAAGGCGCGCTGGGGCAAGCTGGACTTTGTCGTCCACGCCATCGGCTTTTCCGACAAGAATGAGCTGCGCGGCAAATATGTCGACACCAGCCTGGAAAACTTCCTGCTGACGATGAACATCTCGGCCTACAGCTTCGTCGCCGTCGCCAAGCGCGCCCGCGAACTGATGGCGGAGGGCGGCAGCCTGCTGACGCTCAGCTATTATGGCGCGGAAAAGGTCATCCCGCATTATAATGTCATGGGCGTGGCCAAGGCGGCGCTGGAAACCAGCGTCAAATATCTGGCGATGGACTTGGGACCGGAAGGCATCCGCGTCAATGCCATCTCGGCCGGCCCGATCAAGACGCTGGCGGCCAGCGGCATCGGCGATTTCCGCTACATCATGAAGTGGAACGAACTGAACAGCCCGCTCCGCCGCAATGTCACGATCGAGGATGTGGGCGGCGCTGGCCTGTACCTGCTGTCCGATCTGGCGGCGGGCGTCACCGGCGAAATCCACCATGTCGACGCCGGCTATAACGTCATCGGCATGAAGGCCGAGGACGCCCCGGACATCGCGCTGGACAAGTAAGTCATGACCCCCTGTCCTGACGGGAGAGGGGAGGGTGAGGGCGCAAGCCCTCCCCATGAAAGGCAGATATGAGCTTCAACACCTTCGGCCGCGTCTTGCGCTTTTCGACCTGGGGCGAAAGCCACGGCCCCGCCATCGGCGCGATGGTCGACGGCTGCCCCCCGGGCCTGCCCTTGAGCGAAGCCGACATCCAGCCTTTCCTCGACAAGCGCAAACCCGGCACGTCGAAATTCACCACCCAGCGCCGCGAAGCCGATGCGGTCCGCATCCTCTCCGGCGTGTTCGAGGCGCCGGACGGAATCCGGCGCACCACCGGCACCCCGATCAGCCTGCTGATCGAAAATACCGACCAGCGCTCCAAGGATTATGGCGACGTCGCCAAGGCCTATCGTCCCGGCCATGCCGACTATAGCTATGACGCCAAATATGGCTTTCGCGACTATCGCGGCGGGGGCCGGTCCTCGGCCCGCGAAACCGCCAGCCGCGTGGCGGCGGGCGCGGTGGCACGGCTTGTCATCCCCGATGTCGACATCTTCGCCTATGTCAGCGAGATTGGCGGCGACGCCATCGACTATGCCCGCTTCGATGCGGGCGAGATCGACAACAATCCCTTCTTCTGCCCCGACCCGGAAGCCGCGAAGCGTTGGGAAAAGCTGGTGGACGACGCCCGACTGGACGGCTCCTCGCTCGGCGCGGTGGTCGAATGCGTCGCCAGCGGAGTGCCCGCCGGCTGGGGCGCGCCGCTCTATGCCAAGCTCGACGGCGAACTCGCCGCCGCGATGATGAGCATCAATGCGGTCAAGGGTGTGGAAATCGGTGACGGTTTCGCCGCCGCTCGCCTGCGCGGCGAGCAGAATGCCGATCCGATGCGGCCCGGCGAGGACGGCAATCCTCTCTTCCTCGCCAACCATGCCGGCGGGATCGCGGGCGGGATCTCCACCGGTCAGCCGATCAAGATCCGCATCGCTTTCAAGCCGACCAGTTCGATCCTGATCCCGGTCGAAACCGTCACCCGTCAGGGCGAAGCGTCGGAAATCGTCACCAAGGGCCGCCATGACCCTTGTGTCGGCATTCGCGGCGTGCCGGTGGTCGAAGCGATGATGGCGCTGGTGCTCGCCGATCAGAAACTCCTCCACCGCGCCCAGTGCGGCGGCGAAGGCTGACCCTCCGCTTTTTTACACGCCGAACCGCACCATAATGTCGGTGAAGATGCGATTCCCGCGAGACGACTCGCCCGATCTGCGGTAACATCCCTGTCACAGATCGCCCGCGGGAGGGCGAGCGGCAGTGCGTAAGCCTGGGGAGCGTCATCGTGCCAAGCATGTCATGACGGTCAAAACGTCCCCTTAAGCCGCGAACACGGGCCAGCCATGCAACCATGGCTGGCCCATTTCGTTTTCCCTCCGTCCAGAGACGGGTTAGGTTCGGCTAACCGGCAGGGCAATCGGGGGGCCTTCGCACATATGCATTTCATCACCGCGCTCATGGGCGTCTATCGCGCGGAAATCGGGCTTCTCATCCTCGCCCTCATGTTCATCGCCTTTGTCCGGGAGCGCTATTCGCCCACCGTCGTGTCGGTGGTCGGCGCCTGTGCCTATGCGGTGCTCGGCCTGATCGACGAGAAGGGCCTGTTTTCGGTCTTTTCCAACAGCGCGCCGCTGACGGTGGGGGCGATGTTCATCCTCTCCGGCGCGCTGGTCCGCACCGGCACGATCAATCGCGTGGCCGACCTCATCACGGCCCGCGCCGAACGCCACCCGCGCCTGGCCATGGCTGAACTGGCGCTGGGCACCGTGCTGCTATCGGCTTTCCTCAACAACACGCCGGTGGTCGTCCTGCTGATCCCGATCATGTTCAAGCTGGCACAGGCAACCGGTTATCCGGTCAAGAAGCTGCTGATCCCGATGAACGCCATTGCCGTGCTGGGCGGGTGCGTCACGCTGATCGGCACTTCCACCAATCTGATCGTTGCGGGCATCGCCGCCGAACAGGGCATGGTTCCCTTCGGCATATTCGCCATCACCCCCTATGGCCTTGCCGGCGTGGCGGCGGGCATCGTGGCGCTGGTCGCTTTATCCTTCCTGCTTCCGAGCGACCCGCCCTCCATCGGCGGCGAGGATGGCGGCGTCGCGCAGGAATATCTGACCGAGTTGATCGTCGGCCATGAAAGCGACCTGATCGGCCGGGAAATCGGCTCGCTCCCGCTATTCGGCCGTTCGGTCGTGCTGCTCGGCCTCAAAAGGGCGGGGGAGATACGCCGCCGCGATCTGGAGGAGGAGGAACTGCATGCCGGCGACCGCCTGATCGTGCGGGCCGACGGCACGGCGATCATGACCATCCGCGAATCCGGCCATTTCGAAATGGGGCTGGCCGCCTCCTCCGAAACACCCGGCGGCGGTACGGTGATCGAGGCGATGATCGCGCCCAGCCATCCTTCCATCGGGGAGCGGCTGGTGGATATTCCCTTCCTCCATGCCCTGCGCGTGCGCATCATCGGCATCAACCGCGCCCGCCATCTGCCCGGCCCCGATCTGGGCGGCAGCCGCGTGCGGGGCGCCGACCGCCTGCTGATCGCGGGCAGCGACGACAGCATCCGCTCGCTCAAGGACAATGCCCATCTGATCGGTGTGGGCATCAGCCGCACCCGCGCTTTCCGCCCGCGCAAGGCATGGATCGCCATTCTCGCCATGACGGCGGTGGTGCTGCTCTCCGCCATGGATGTGATCGGCATCGGGCTGGCCGCCTTCATCGCGGTCGGAGTGATCCTCGTCACCCGCTGCATCGATCCGGAGGAAGCTTGGGCCGCGATCGATGGCGATGTGCTGATCCTGATCTTCGCCATGCTCGCGGTCGGTCTGGCGCTGGAACAGGCGGGCAGCGTCGCGCTGATCGTCGGGTGGATCAAGCCGTTGCTGGCCACGGCGCCCGCATGGTCGCTGGTCTTCCTGATCTATTTCTTCTCGCTGCTCCTGTCCGAACTGCTCAGCAACAATGCGGTCGCGGCGCTGCTCACCCCGCTCACCATCGCGCTGGCCCACCAACTGGGCACCGATCCGCGTCCGCTGGTGATTGCGCTGATGATCGGCGCGTCCGCTTGCTTCGCCACGCCCATCGGCTACCAGACCAATGCGCTGGTCTATGCGGCGGGAGACTATCGTTTCTCCGACTTCGTCCGGATCGGCGTTCCGCTCAACCTGATCGTCGGGCTGGCGGTCTGCACGACGCTGGTGCTGCTGGGGTAAGGATACAGGACCAATTCGCGCCAACCGGCCCTGTCCGGTGGCGGATGGCGACGCCATGATGGCGCCCATGACCAACCTGCCCTTCGTCCAGGTGGACGCCTTCGCCGACGCGCCCTTCACCGGCAACCCGGCCGCCGTCATGCCGCTGGGCCAATGGCTGGACGACGCCACGCTCCAGGCCATCGCGCAGGAGAATAATCTGTCCGAAACCGCCTTCGCCGTCCCGACGCCCGACGATCCCGACGCCGACTATGCGCTGCGCTGGTTCACCCCGGCGTTGGAGGTCAAGCTGTGCGGCCACGCCACGCTGGCGAGCGGCCATGTGTTGATGGGCGGCCACACCGCTGTCCGCTTCCGCACGCGTCAGGCCGGGGTCCTGACGGTCTCGCGCGACCGGGACGGCTACGCCCTCTCGCTCCCGTCCTGGGCGGTCGAACCGAAACCGCTGCCCGCTTTGGCCCCCGCGATGGGCGGCGACATATTGGAAACCCACTGGCGGGAGGGCGGCTATGCGATTTTCGTCTATCCCGACGCTGCTGCGATCCGCGCGCTGGAACCCGATTTCGCCACTCTCCAAAAGGCTGGAGACATCATGCTGATCGCTACCGCTCCCGGCGAGGACAGCGACATTGTCAGCCGCGTTTTCGTCCCCGGCGCGGGCGTAGATGAGGACCCGGTCACCGGCTCTGCCCACTGCCTGCTCACCCCCTTTTGGGCGAAGCGGCTCGATAAGAGCAAATTGACGGCCTATCAGGCGTCCCGGCGTGGTGGTCGCCTGGGGTGCCGCCTTTCGGGTAGCCGCGTGATCCTGACGGGCGCCTGCTGCACCGTGATCGAGGGGAATTTCCTGCTGTAGCGTCTGCGTTATACCAATCCGCTGAGATGCTGGCGCATCACGGATTGGAAAGGCTCCAGCGCCGCACGGGCTTGCTATTACATCTCGACCTGAAACCGTGCCACAATCGCCTGTGCTGCCCGCGTCACATCGTCCCAGGTCACGTCGAATCCGGCATCGTCGCCGAAATAGGGATCGGTAACGCCGCTGCCTTCGCGCCCCGCCACCCAATCCATCAGCAACCGCAATTCCGCCGACCCGTCCGAAGGCCGAACGCGTCGCAGATTTTTCAGATTCTCGCCGTCCAGCGCGAAGATATGGGTGAAGCGCTGGAAATCCTCCGCGGTCACCTGCCGCCCGCGATAGCCCGAAATGTCGATGCCGTGGCGCAGCGCGACTGCCTGCGCCCGCTTGTCCGGCGGCGATCCGACATGCCAGTCGCCGGTTCCCGCCGAATCGACCTCCATATCCAGCCCGGCGCGCGCGGCCTCGGCCCGCAAAGCCGCTTCCGCCAGCGGCGACCGGCAGATATTGCCCAGGCACACGAAGAGAACCGAGATGCTCATCCCTCCGCCGCCGCCGTGCTGAGGCCGAGTTGCGGCACGCCGATAGAGCGCCGCCCGCCAAAATCGGTCCGCGCCACGATCACGCCCAACTTCTCCATATAATCGATCAGCCGCCGCACGCGCCCCGGCGAACTGGTGCCATAGGCCCGCGCCAGCGCCACATCGTCCGGGCAGGGCAGGCCCTGCATCGCCGCCCGCGCGATCAGCAGGAAGGGCGCCAACATATCCTCCGGCACCGGTTCCGCCGCCTTCATCGCATCGGCCCAGCGCGGATCGTCGGCATCGAACATCCCCGCCTGCGCCATGGCGAAACGCTTGCGGAAGGCGGGCAGATCGAGCGGCGGGGTCTTCAGCCCCTTCATCCGGCACCGCACCCCGAAATCCTGGTACAGTGTCGACACGCTCGGCTGCGCCTCGCCCAGATCGGCGACGATCTCCTCCAGCACGGCAATCACCACCGGCTCATTCTGCCCGAAATCCAGTTCCGGCGCGGCGGGCTTGGCAGACGGCGCGGCGGCCAGCGCCCGCATCAATTCCTCGGCGGGCAAAGGTGGTGGTTCCGAACGCACCGGGGGAGGGGGCAAAGCCTCTTCCTCGCCCGCGCTCGCGAACAGCAATTCCTGCAAATTCCCGGTCGCCGCGACCGGCGGCGGCATCAGCTTGTGCGTGCCTCCGCGCGTACTGGTCTTGACCGATCCGATCTTCACCGCGACCGGACGGCGGCAGATGGCCGGCCCCAGTCCCAGAAAGCGCCCACGCTCCAGATCGCGGATCTGCTCTGCCTGCCGCCGTTCCATGCCGAGCAAGTCCGCCGCGCGCGCCATGTCGATGTCGAGGAAGGTGCGCCCCATCAAAAAGTTCGACGCCTCGGCCGCGACATTCTTCGCCAGCTTCGCCAGCCGCTGCGTTGCGATCACGCCGGCCAGCCCCCGCTTGCGCCCCCGGCACATCAGGTTGGTCATCGCCGCCAGCGACAGGCGCCGCGCCTCGTCCGACACATCGCCCGCCGCCACCGGCGCGAACATCTGCGCTTCATCGACCACCACCAGCGCCGGATACCAATGATCCCTGGGTGCATCGAACAGGGTCGACAGGAAGGTTGCGGCGCATTTCATCTGCGCCTCCAACTCCAGCGATTCGAGACTCAACACCACCGAAGCGCGATGTTCGCGAATCCTTGCCGCCATCTTGACGATCTCGCGCTCATTATAGTCGCCCGCGTCGATCACCACATGGCCATATTCATCGGCCAGGGTTACGAAGTCGCCTTCGGGATCGATCACCACCTGCTGGACCAAAGCCGCGCTTTCCTCCAGCAGCCGGCGCAGCAAATGCGACTTGCCCGACCCCGAATTGCCCTGGACGAGCAGACGGGTGGCAAGCAATTCTTCCACATCGATCAGAACGGCATTGCCGTTGCTGTCGCTTCCTATGCTGATGCTGGCGGTCACATATGTCCTTTGGCCCAGCCTGTGGCTCCAGCGCAACCGGATTTGGCGGAAGCGCCGTTATGGGAAACGATTTCCTTGACCGTCTCATTGTTGCGATGCAGCATCGATCGCCATGGCGACTCCTGCATCTTCCTCCGCCCCTGCGATCACGCAGAACCCCGATATCCGCTATCTCGGCCGCCTGCTGGGCGATGTCATTCGCGCCTATGGCGGGGAGAAGATCTACAAGCAGACCGAATATATCCGTTCGGCCTCGGTCGACCGGGCGCGCGGCCTGCACGGCGCGGACGTGGTCGATACCGGCCTCGATGCGCTCAGCCTGGACGACACATTGTCCTTCGTGCGCGGCTTCATGCTGTTCTCGATGCTGGCGAACCTCGCGGAGGACCGGCAGGGGGTCGAGGCTGAACCGGGCGCCGACGTCGCCTCCGCCGTGGGCCGGCTCCAATCCCATGGCATCGAGCGGGACGCGGTTCTCGATTTGCTCGCCCACGCCCTGATCGTTCCCGTGCTGACCGCCCACCCGACCGAGGTGCGGCGCAAGAGCATGATCGATCACAAGAACCGCATCGCCGATCTGATGCTGCTCAAGGACGCGGGCCGCAGCGAAACCGATGATGGCGAGAATCTGGACGAAGCGATTTTCCGCCAGATCGCCCTGCTCTGGCAGACCCGCCCGCTGCGCCGGGAAAAGCTGTTTGTCGCGGACGAGATCGAGAATGTCCTCGCTTATTTCCGCGACGTGTTCCTGCCCGTTCTGCCCGCCCTTTATGCCCGCTGGGAACGGGTGCTGGGCGCCCGCCCGCAAAGCTTCCTGCGCGTCGGCAACTGGATCGGCGGCGACCGCGACGGCAATCCCTTCGTCCAGGCGCCGCAGTTGCGCCTGGCGCTCGCCCGGGGTTGCGAGGCGGCGCTCGGCTTCTACATGGACGCGTCCCATGCGCTCGGCGCCGAACTCTCCCTCTCCACCGAGCTCGCCCAGGTGCCGCAGGCGGTGCTGGACCTCGCCGAAGCCAGCGGTGACCTCTCGCCCAGCCGCCGGGACGAGCCCTATCGCCGCGCCATTTCCGGCATCTACGCCCGCCTCGCCGCCACCTATCGCGCGCTGACAGGCAAGGAACCTTCGCGTCCCTCGACCCTCCGGGGCGAACCCTATGCCGGACCGTCGGATCTGCGCCGCGATCTTGTCACCGTGGCGCAGGGCCTTGCCAGCGAAGGCGACGGCGCCTTGGCCTCCGGCGGCGCGCTCGGCCGCCTGATCCGTGCGGTGGAAACGTTCGGCTTCCATCTCGCCACGCTCGACATGCGCCAGAACAGCGACGTGCATCAGCGCGTCGTGGCGGAACTGCTGAAGGTCGCCGGGGTCGAGGCGGACTATGCCGCGCTCGACGAATATGCCCGCGTCGCGCTGCTGCGCCGCGAACTGGCGAGCAACCGCCCGCTCGGCACGCGTTTCTCCGAATATTCGGAGGAAACCGCGTCCGAACTCGCCATTGTGCAAGCCGCGGCGGAGGCGCACCGCGTCTACGGCCCGCAATGCATCACCCATTATATCATTTCGAAGGCGGAAAGCGTTTCCGACCTGCTGGAAGTGAACATCCTCCTCAAGGAAGCAGGCCTGTGGCGCGCGGGCAGCAATGGCGATGCCCCGCACGCCGCGATCATGGCCGTGCCGCTGTTCGAAACCATCGCCGACCTTGAGGCCGCGCCCACGGTCATGACCGCCTATTTCGCCCTGCCCGAAATCGCGGGCGTGGTGCGGGAACGCGGTCATCAGGAAGTGATGATCGGCTATTCCGACAGCAACAAGGATGGCGGCTACATCACCTCGACCTGGGGGCTGTTCCAGGCCAGCAAGGCGCTGGCCCCGGTCTTTGCCGAGGCGGGCACGTCGATGCAACTCTTCCACGGTCGTGGCGGCGCGGTCGGGCGGGGCGGCGGTTCCTCTTTCGCGGCGATCCAGGCCCAGCCCAAGGGGACGGTACAAGGCCGCATCCGCATCACCGAGCAGGGGGAGGTGATCGCCGCCAAATTCGGTACCCGCGATGTCGCGATGACCAATCTGGAAGCGATGACCAGCGCGACCCTGCTCGCCAGTCTTGAACCCGAAGTCCTTTCGGATCGCGACGCCGCCCGCTTCGCCGCCGCCATGGACGAGCTGTCGAAATCCGCCTTCGCTGCCTATCGCGATCTCGTTTACGGCACGGAGGGGTTCAAGGAATTCTTCCGCCAGCTTACCCCGATCCAGGAAATCTCCGGCCTCAAGATCGGCTCGCGCCCCGCCAGCCGCACGAAGAGTAAGCGGATCGAGGATTTGCGCGCCATTCCCTGGGTATTCAGCTGGGCGCAGGCGCGGGTGATGCTGCCGGGCTGGTACGGCGTCGGCCATGCACTGAGCGCCTTCGAAGACAAGGCGCTGCTGGCCGACATGGCGCAGCACTGGTCCTTCCTGCAATCGGCGCTGGCCAATCTGGAAATGGTGCTGGCGAAATCGGACCTCGGCATCGCCGCCCACTATCTTCCGTTGGTGGAAGACCAGCCGCGCGGCGCTGCGATCTTCGAACGCATTCGCGAGGGGTGGGATATGACCCATGACGGCTTGCTTGCCGCCACCGGCCAATCGCGCCTGCTGGAGAAAAATCCGAAGCTGGACACGTCGATCCGCCTGCGCCTGCCCTATATCGAGCCGTTGAATCTGCTTCAGGTCGAGCTGATGAAGCGCCACCGCACGGGAGAGAACGATCCCCGCATCAAGGAAGGCATCGAACTCTCGATCAACGCCATCGCCACGGCCCTGCGCAACAGCGGCTAGAGCATCGTGCGAAAAAGTGGGCGAGCCGGAGGCACGTGACTCCGAGCTCGGGTTTTTCGTAAAAACCGATGCGACAACAAAGGAGCAGAGCCAGCGGCCCGCGTCTGATTCAGCGCAGCTTGCTCCCAGGCGGAGCGGCGCGCGCGCATAAGGAGAATCCGGGACGGCCGCAGTCCGATGGCCGCCCCGGACCCCTATCCTCCTTGCCGGAGGACTGGACAGGATGGGCGGATCGCAAGGGACGACCCGCCCGATCGGTCACGTCAGAATTTGGCGACAACACCCGCCATCGGCCGGATCGAACGGAAATTGCCCATCGTATCGGCCTGCACGCGCAGGCGGATATTGCTGCTCTGCGCCGATCCGCCCATGTCGGCGGGCGACAATTCCACGCCTGCGCCATAGGTCATGCCGTGATAATCCCGGCTGTCGGGGCCGAGAGCATCGAAATTGACCCATTTATAGCCGACCTTGCCGAAAATCAGGCTGTCCTTGCCGGCCTTCACCCCGGCGCGGCCCGCCACGCCATATTCCCAGTCGATATCGCCGCTGACGCCCTTGGACGCGGTGCCTTCGACACCGACCACGATCGGCCCGGCGACACGGGCATTCACGCCCGCCACGCCTTCGATGATGCGGCCCTTATAGCCGACCGGCGGAATGCCTTCCTTGCCGGTTTCGCTGTCGAAATTATGAATGCCGCCCATCACGCCGACATAAGGTTCGATGCGGCGCGATCCGGCGTCATCCTGCGCCATGGCGGCGGCGGGAACGAGCGACGCGGCGGCAGCCGCTGTGAACAGCAGAGTCTTCATGGGGTTTCCCCTTCATTTGTTGGAAAATATGGTCGCCGGTGTGGACCCGGCGGCAATCGCGTCAGGCTGCTGCAAGCGGCTCCGGCGATGCCCAACCAATCCCCACCGGCCCATGAAGGTTGCATGAACCGGACCGGAAAAACGGCAAAACCATTATTTGTGGCCGGAATACAACGGTTTCTGTCAGCAGGATGAACCGGAACCGGCGTTTCTGAACCTCCGATAAACGGATCGCGCCCAAAATGTCTTTCGCGCATTCCCAAACCGACTCTCATTCACAACCAATTCAAGCAGGGCGCGTTATTCAGGCACAATAGGAAGGATAAGGAGAAAGGCGATGACCTGGACCGGACACAGGCTGTTGGCTGCGGTCGGTCTCGTCGGTGCACTTGCCCTTGGCGGTTGCGCCTATGACGATGGCTATTATGGCGGTGTGAGTGTTGGCAGCGGCTATTATGGCGGCGGCTATTATGATGATTATTGGGATTCGGGCTATTACCGGCCCGGCTATTATAACGGTTGGTATGATGGCTATTACTATCCGGGCAGCGGCTATTATGTCTATGACCGGGGCGGGCGCCGCCATCGCTGGAACGATGGGCAGCGCCGCTATTGGGAAGGCAGGCGGGAATCGCGGCGCGGCGATGGACCGGCCTGGCGGGTGCGCCCAAATGGTGAAGGCAATCGCTGGAATGGCGGCTGGCGGGCGTCTCGCCCGAACGCCCAGTCGCCCCAGGCAGGAAGGGGACAAGAGAATATGACACCAAGGACCTGGTCTCGGGATACGACTCCCCGGGCGCGTTCCGATGGCGGCGGACGGTCGCGGCGTGACGGCTGGCGGAGCCGGCGCGACTGATGCGGGTTCGGCACGGCGCGGCCCTTTGTCTGCTGCTGCTGTCGGCCTGTGACGGCCGGGAGGAGAGTGCGATCGACAATCTCGCCAATGGCGCGAATGCGACGCAGGTTGAAAATAATGTCCGGGCGGAGGCGCAGGCGGTGATGGAGCCGCTGGCGCCGCCCGCTCCGGGTACGCCGGGGGGCCTGCCGGTCGAGCCGCAGTCCGTGGTCGAGGAGGATGCGGTCGATCCCAAGGGGGCTCAAGGCGCCGCGCAGGTCGTGCAGGGCTATTACGGCCTGCTGGAGGAAAAGCGCTACGACGACGCGCAGGATTTGTGGAACCAGAACAGCGCCATCGGCGCCGAAGATGATGTCCGCTTCGCCGCGCGCTTCCGCAATTTCAGCGAGGTGCACGCCAATATCGGCGCGCCGGGCGACGTGGAGGGGGCAGCGGGATCGTTGTTCGTCACCGTGCCGGTGCAGGTCTATGGCCGGCTCGCCGCCAATGGCAAGCCCTGGTATCGGCTGCGGCAGGTGACGCTGCGGCGGGTCAATGACGTGCCCGGGTCCAGCGAGGCGGATCGCCGCTGGCATATCGAGAGCATCGGCCCCTATCAACCGCCTGCGCAGGAAACGGCGGAGACGGGCAACGCCATCTCCGCCACCGACGGGCTGCTTAAGAAACCGTAGCCTTCAGGATCTTGCCGGGGGTCTTGGGCGGCTCGCCCTTGGGCAGGGCGTCGACATGTTCCATGCCGGAGGAGACTTCGCCCCAGACAGTGTACTGGCCGTCGAGGAAGGTGGCGTCGTCGAAGCAGATGAAGAACTGGCTGTTCGCGCTGTTCGGATTCATCGCGCGGGCCATGGAGCAGACGCCGCGGACATGGGGTTCGCGGCTGAATTCCGCCTTCAGGTCGGGCAGTTTCGAACCGCCCATGCCGGTGCCGGTCGGATCGCCGCCCTGGGCCATGAAGCCGGGGATGACGCGGTGGAAGACGACGCCGTCATAGAAGCCGTCCTTGGCGAGTTCGGTGATGCGTTCGACATGGCCGGGGGCGAGGTCGGGGCGCAGCTTGATGACGACATCGCCACCGCTGTCGAGGCTAAGGGTCAGGGTTTCATCAGCCATGAAAAATCCTCTCTTGGGGGAAAAATGCGGATGTTCGTTCATATAGAGCGTTGGGACGGGGATGGAAGCGCTTCATCGACCGTTGGGGCATTGCAATTATGACGAGCATCGGCAAAAGCAGCGACATGTTACAGGAACCGGACAGTAGGGGACGCGATGAGCGAACGAGCCGATACGGCCGAACCCCGGCCGGACGAACTGGAAGATATTGCCGCTGAGCAGGCCGAATCCCGTCATGACGAGGATGACCGGCTGAAAGGGCAATTCGTCTCTGCCGTGCTGGATGCGGTGGAGGATGACGATCGCGAACGGGCGCGCGAACTGGTATCGCCGCTTCACCCGGCGGATATTGCCGACCTTCTCGAACTCACCCCGTCCGAACGGCGCGGCGAAGTGGCGGCGGCGCTGGGCGATCTCGTCGGCGCGGAGGTTTTGTCCGAACTCAACGACTATGTCCGCGAGGATATTCTCGACGCGCTGGCGCCCGAGCAGGTGGCCGAGTTTGCCGCCGAACTCGACACCGACGACGCCGTCGCGATCATCGAGGACATGGAGGAGGCCGATCAGCAGGCCGTCCTCGAAGCGCTTGACCCCGAAGACCGCGCCGCCATCGAAAGCGCGCTGTCCTATCCGGAGGAATCCGCCGGTCGCCTGATGCAGCGCGACCTGGTCGCGGTGCCGGAGCATATGACCGTCGGGCAGGTGATCGACTATCTGCGCGACAATCGCGACCTGACCAGCGACTTCTGGGAAATCTTCGTCGTCGACGAAGCGCACAAGCCGATTGGCACCTGCCAGTTGAGCTGGGTGCTGACCTGCCCGCGCAGCGTCGCCATGGCCGACCTGATGAAGCGCGAACAGACGCTGATCCCGGTCGACATGGATCAGGAAGAGGTGGCGCTGCGCTTCCAGAAATATGCGCTGATCTCCGCCGCTGTGGTCGATGGCAGCGGCCGGCTGGTCGGCATGATCACGGTGGACGACATCGTCCACATCATCTCCGAGGAAGCGGGCGAGGACATTCTGCGCCTGTCGGGCGCGGGCGAGGGCGACATCAACCAGCCGATTTGGGAAACGGTGCGCACGCGCCTGTCCTGGCTGGTGGTCAATCTGGGCACGGCGATCCTGGCGGCGTCGGTGGTCGGGCTGTTCCAGGCCACCATCTCCAAATATGTGGTGCTGGCGGTGCTGATGCCCATCGTGTCCGGCATGGGCGGCAATGCGGGCACGCAGACCATGGCGGTGGCGGTGCGCGCGCTCGCCACCAACCAGCTCACCAGTTCCAACACCATCCGCCAGATCGTTCGGGAATTCCGTATCGCCAGCGCCAATGGCACGGCGTTGGGCATATTGATCGGGGTTGCTGTGGGGCTGATCTACGGCAATCACGATCTGGGCATCGTCATCGCGCTGGCCATGTTGATCAACAACCTCGTCGCCGGGCTGGCGGGCATATTGATCCCGGTCGCGCTGGACCGGGTGAATGTCGATCCCGCCGTGTCCTCCGCCGTGTTCGTGACGACAATGACGGATGTGATGGGCTTTTTCTCCTTCCTGGGGCTGGCGACGGTCTGGGGACTATGACCGCCCCTTGACCGGACCGCGTCGGCATCCGATCTTTTCGCCATGTCGCTGCACCTCACCAAGATCGCCTTTCAGAGCGAAAGCCCCGCGACGCTCCGGGCCTGGCTGGAAAGCCATGCGGAGGAGGCGCGGCTGACCACGCGCTATCTGCCCAAGCGGCTGGAGGAACTGACGGGCGGTTCGCTCTACTGGATTCATGGGCATCAACTGGTGGGCCGCAGCCCGATATTGGGCTTTCAGGAAACCGGCCAGGGACGCTATTGGATCAGGCTGCGTCCCTGCCTCATTCCTGTGCGCGCCGTTCCCAAGCGCGCGCATCAGGGCTGGCGCTATCTGGAGGGAGAGGATGCGCCGCCTGATCTGGGCGCGGGTGAGGCGAACGATCTCGACGCCATGCCGCGAGCGATGATCGGCGAACTGTCGAAGCTGGGCTTGATCTGACTCCGTTCAGCCGATCGCTTCGAGCTGTTTGGCGATGGCGCGCAATTCCTGAATGAAACGGGCCCGCTCCTGCGCCTTGCGCGCGGCATCCGGGATGCGCAGCAGATAGCTGGGGTGGACCGTGATCCAGCCCTGTGCCGCACCCTCCAGCGCGATCGGCGCGCCGCGCAGGCGACTGATCGTCACGGCCTTGCCCAGCAGGGCACGCCCCGCCGTGGCGCCCAGAGCGACGATGATCCTGGGGCGGACCAGTTCCAGTTCCTGCGTCAGCCACCAGCGGCAAGCCTGGATTTCGGGTGTTTCGGGCGTCTGGTGGATGCGGCGCTTGCCGCGCCGCTCATGCTTGAAATGCTTGACCGCGTTGGTGACATAAGCGCGCGTCCGGTCGATGCCCGCCGTTTCCAGCGCTTCGTCGAAAATTTGACCGGCCGGGCCGACAAAGGGACGACCGGCCAGATCTTCCTGATCGCCGGGCTGTTCGCCGATGAACATCAGCGGCGCGTCGACCGGCCCCTCCCCGAACACCGTCTGCGTCGTGTCCTTGTAGAGCGGGCAGCGCGTGCAGCCCATGGCCTCTTCGCGCAGCGCCTGCCAGACGGTCGCCGCATTTCCGGGCCGGCGCGCATTTTTAGGGGGCGTCGCGATCATGGCCGCTTCCCGCGCCTGCGCGCCTGCCACCAGTTCCGGGATGAGCGCGGCCTCCGGCAGATTGCGCCAATATTTGCGGGGCATTTCGGACAGCATGGCGCCCACCTTGAGGCGCGCGGGATTGAAGATCGCCGCATAATAGCCCTTCCAGATTTCCTCGACCGGATCGTCCATGGGCGCATCTTCGCGCTTGGCGCCCGGTCCTTCGGTCAACGTCTCGCCGTCCCAATGGATGCTGAGCTCCGGGGTCAGGATCGACCAGCGCATGGAGGCGAACCGCCGCATGAAGAACCCGGCATTGGTCCGCACGATGTGATGCTCCGGTTCGAACCAGGCGACGAAGCGGGGGCCGTCCGTGTCGGCCAACTCGCGAAAACGGACGAAGGCCCGCATCTTATGGATGTCGCGCCGCACCGCCTTGGCCAAGGCCTCGACGCGCCGAACCAGCGGATCGGCCCGATCCTCCAGGCTCCCCGGTCGATCGCGCATGTGTGTCAGCAGGGCATAGAGGAGAGCGAAACGTTCCGGATCGGAATGCAGGATCGCCATTTCGGCAAGGTCGAGAAAAGCGCGCGGGACCGGGAATGTGCCGTGGACGACCGCAGCCGGTGGGGTGTCCGAAGCGAACAGGTCGGGCGCGTCGGTTCCACTCTCCCAGACAATGGCGTCGGGCGGAATCCCCGCCATGGCAAAGTTTCGCGCGGCGTCCCGCCAGCCGTCAAAATCATCCGGCCCGTTCAACCGCGCCCGGTACATATCCTGCTATTGGCTTTCCGCGCGCTGCAATTCTGCTGGTTTGCGCTTGGCAAACAGTTCGGCCAGCTTCTTTTCCTCCTCGACCGTCAATTCTTTCGCGGCGTCGGGAAACATCTCTTCCTCCTCCTCATCGATATGATGAAGATACCGCTTTTTCATCTCGGCGAATTTGCGCCGCCAGGCGTCGCCATTGAAAGCGAGGCCATCCAATTCCTCCAGATAATCGTCGATTTCCTTGTGCTCGGACACGCTATGCTGGGCGTCCTCCCGTAAATCCGGGCGGGCCAGCATGGTTGCGTAGAGCGTTTCCTCCTCCGCGGCGGCATGGGCGCTCACTTCCACCTGGAATTGTTGGAACAGCTTTTGCAGCCGGTCCGGCTGGTCCTGTGCATCGGCCATCTTGTCGAATAGCTGACGATGGGCGTCATGATCCTGTTTCAGACGGTCGAAAATATTGGCATCGGCCATGGGGGCATGTCCTTCTTGAGAAGGAAGGACAACGACGCTCCGACGCTTTGGGTCCGGCCCTAACCGAAGAATGCGCGGAAGATGATGGCGACGGGAATCCAGAGCAGGCCGCCGCCGACGCTCGCCGTCCAGAGTTGCAGCACATCGCGGCGGAATCGCACAACAAGTCTCTGGGGCGGCATGCCGGATCGGTCCAGCATGTCCCAGCGGCGTTCCAGTCCCCGCGCCGCGATGGCAAAGCCGCCAATCGCGATGACGATGCCGAGGTGGAGGAGAAGCGATCCGCCCATTTTGGCAACGATGAAAATCTGAAGCAGGCAGAAAACGACCAGAGCCGCGGCCAGATGCGTACTCATCCGCCGGGCAAAGCCCATGGGGTGCGTTGCGCCATCCTTCCACATCGTCGCCAAATGCCTGACCCTTTCCAGCTATCGGATCAGCAAAACATGAACGGCTGCTCCGATCAACGGCAAAATCATGGCGATTCATCGAAAAGCTCCAATTGCGCGAGGACAGGCGCGCGCGGCCGCAAATCCGCCCGATCCGCGAGTCGCACCGGTCGCCAATCGCTGGCCACCAGAAAGGGCCGCAGCTTCGCGATCGAACTCGTCAGGCGCGCGACATCGTCAAGCCGCAGCCGGCGATGACGACGGCTCGTCAAAATGCGATCCACCGCTTTCACCCCCAATCCCGGCACACGCAGCAGCCTCTCGCGCGGAGCGAGGTTGACGTCCACGGGAAAGGCGTCCCGATGGCGCAGCGCCCATGCCAGCTTGGGATCGATGTCGAGGGGCAGGCACCCGGTAGCGGGATCGGTCGCGGCTGCCACCTCCTGCGCGGAATAGCCATAGAAGCGCATCATCCAGTCCGACTGGTAGAGGCGATGTTCGCGCAGCAGCGGCGGGCGTTGAAGCGGCAACACGGCGCTGGGCGAAGGGATGGGCGAGAAAGCGCTATAATAGACCCGGCGCAAGCGGTGGCGGGTGTACAGCGCGCTGGCGCGGCCGATGATCGCGCGATCGTCCGCCTGATCGGCGCCGACGATCATCTGGGTCGACTGACCCGCCGGGGCGAAGCGCGGCGCATGGGCGTAGCGGCGGCGCGCGTCGCTGCCATCGTCGATGGCGGTGCGCAGGACCGCCATGGCGCCCTCGATCCGTTTGGCGTTCTTTTCCGGAGCCAGCCGCCGCAAGCCTCCCTCGGTCGGAAGTTCGACATTGATCGACAGCCGATCAGCATAAAGCCCTGCCTGATGGATCAGTTCGGCATCGGCGTCCGGAATCGTCTTGAGATGGATATAGCCGCGAAAATCATGCTCTTCCCGCAACGAACGGGCGACGGCCACCAATTGCTCCATCGTATAATCGGGTGAGCGGATGATGCCGGAGGAGAGGAATAGCCCCTCAATATAATTGCGGCGGTAGAAGCTCAGCGTCAGCTCCACCAATTCCTTCACGGTGAAGCGGGCACGGCGGACATCGCTCGACCGGCGGTTGATGCAATAATGGCAATCGAACAGGCAGCTATTGGTCAACAAAATCTTGAGGAGCGAGATACATCGCCCATCGGGCGCATAGGCATGGCAGATGCCCATGCCTTCGGTCGATCCGATCCCGCCTTTGCGACCCGACGCGCTGTCCCGCTTCGCCGTGCCCGACGAGGCGCAGGACGCATCATATTTCGCGGCGTCGGCAAGAATCTCCAATTTTTGACGGACAGTGAGTGCGGCCATAATTGTTCTTGATATGTTCTTTTTTGCGCACTGTCCATAATCTCCATCAAGCCGGTTCCACCGCGTCGGCATCCAGCACCTGCCGGACTTTCCATGCCAGTTGATCGAGGGTGAAGGGCTTGGCCAGGAAGGACACGCCCGGATCCAGCATGCCATTATGGACGATGGCATTGCGGGTGTAACCGGTGGTGTAGAGGATCTTGAGGCCGGGGCGGGTTTCGCGGGCGCGGTCGGCCAGCACCCGGCCATTGATGCCCGGCATGACGATGTCGGTGAACAGCATGTCGATGCGCGGCTGAATGGCCAGCATTTCCAGCGCCTGCTCGCCATCCGATGCCTGGACGATGGTGTATCCCAGTTCCCTCAGGGAATCGACCGACATGTGGCGAACCCGTTCCTCATCCTCGACGACAAGGATGATTTCTTCCCCGCGCGCGCGGGGCAGTTCGGTGGAGCTTGCAGCCATGGTACCAACCGCCGTCTCCGGCCCGTAATGGCGCGGCATATAGACTTTGATGATCGTGCCTTCGCCCGGTTCGGAATAGATTTTCACATGACCGCGCGACTGCTTGATGAAGCCGAAGACCTGGCTGAGGCCCAGTCCGGTGCCCTTGCCCACCCCCTTGGTGGTGAAGAAGGGGTCGAAGGCGCGCTCCACCACTTCAGGCGGCATGCCCGTACCGGTATCGGTCACGGAAACCATCACATATTGTCCCGCCGCGACATCCTCATGGGCCGCGACATAGGCATCGTCGAGATGCGCGTTCGCCGTTTCGATCGTCAGCCGTCCGCCGGTCGGCATGGCGTCGCGCGAATTGACGCAAAGGTTGATGATCGCCGCTTCCAACTGGCTGGCGTCGATGCTCGCGCGCCACAGGCCGCCCGCCAGCACGGTCTCCACGCGGATGCTTTCCCCGATTGTCCGGCGCAGCAGTTCCGACATGCCCCCGACCAGCTTGTTGAGATCGGTCGGTTGCGGGTCGAGCGGCTGCTGCCGGGAAAAGGCGAGCAGTCGCGCGGTCAGTTGCGCGGCGCGCTGGGCACCCTCCGCCGCATTGTCGATGCCCTTGGCGATATGGGGGTCGATGTCCGGCGTCAGGCGCCGCCGCGCAATGTCGAGCGAGCCGATGACGATCGCCAGCATATTGTTGAAGTCGTGGGCGATGCCGCCGGTCAACTGGCCGATGGATTCCATTTTCTGCATCTGGCGCAGTTGCGCCTCGGCCGCTTCGCGCTCCAGCCCCTCCGCGATCAGCCGCTTGTTGGCATGGCGCAGCGCCCGCTGGCTTTCGATCGCCTCCGCCACGCGGCGGCGGGCGGTACGCAGCGCCAGCGCGCCCAGCAAGGTGACCAGCACGGCGGACATCGCCATGCCGACCGACACCATCAGGCTCAGGCGATAGTCGTTGGCGGTGCGTCTCTTCAGCAATTGCGCCTCGCGCGCCCGCATTGTCGCCACCAGCGCGCGGATTTTCGTCATGGTGACCATGCCGGCGTTGAAATCGTCCGGCGCGATCAATTCGCCCTTGCTGCGGCGCTCAATCCCGCTTCGCATCAGGAAAAGCCGGTCGTCGAGCAGGTCCTCAAGCGTTTCGACCGATTGAATCTGGAGCGGATTGTCGTGCATCTCCGTCCGCAGGGCCGCCACTTCCCCCCGCCATTCTCTGCGGAAGCTTTCATAAGGTCCAAGGAACGATTCCTTGCGCGTCAGCATGAAGCCGCGCTGGCTGCTTTCCGCCTCCTGAGCATGCAGGAGCAGCGTGGAAAGCTGGTTTTCGGTGCGCAGCGTATGCTGGACCCATATATTCACCCGCTGCTGCACCGCATAAAGCCAATAGGTGCCGCCTACCGCCACGACGACGATGAGCGATGCCAAGAGCAAAAGGAGGATCGACCGTTCTGGGCGGGTGGCGGGCATGGATGCAGAATGCTGAAATATCAGGCGAGAGCAAGCGCGATGCGCCAGATGCGAAAGGATGGCCCGTTGCCGCTTCAGTCCCGCCAGCTCGAATCGATCCGGTCGATCCGGCGGACCATCGCCTCGAAATCGGGGATGCCGGGGCCGACGGGCAATTGCACGCCGGACAGATCGCGCTGGTGCACGGCGATGACATCCTCAGCGATGTCGAGGGGCGTGCCAGCGGCTCCGGTCGCGATCTGGATCTCGCAGGCGCGCTGAAGCATCCATTGGGTGAGAAACGCCTGTGGCAGGCTCTTCGCCATCACCAGCGTGCCATGGTTGCGCAACATCATGATCCGGTGCTGGCCCAGATGGGCAATCAGCCTTTCCCCTTCCTCCGGCCGAATCGTGACGCCTTCGAAATCATGATAGGCGATTCGACCGATGAAGGCGGCGGCATAGAAATTGGTGGGGGTCAGGCCTTCCTTCGTCGCGCTGACCGCCATGCCTGCCGTCGTATGGGTATGGATGACGCAATGGGCGTCGGGCAGGAGCCGGTGAAAGATGCTGTGCTGGGTAAAGCCGGCGCGGTTGACCGGATAGGGGCTGCCGTCCAGCACATGGCCGTCAATGTCGATCTTGACCAGATTCGATGCCGTCACCTCGCTGTAGAGAAGGCCGAAGGGATTGATCAGGAAAGCATTTTCCTCTTCCGGCACGCGCAGGGTGATATGGTTGTAGATCAGTTCCGACCAACCCAGATGATCGAAGACGCGGTAACAGGCCGCCAGTTGCAGGCGCGCCTCCCATTCCGAAGCCGACATGCGCGGGGTCTTGGCGGCGGTTGCCATGGCGATCCTCCTCACTATCCTGTGGCGCGGACTATCCGCCTTGCGGCGGCCCGTGTCGAGAGGCGCGGCTTTTGGGTTGAATTTGCCCGACTCTGCTGGTAGGGCGCGCCCCACACGGCGCAGGGTGACCTGCGGCGACTCACCGCTATTTTATTCGGGCGGCCCGTCGGGAAGGGTTTATTCCTGGCGATCCGTTCGTTTTCGACTGGAGTTTGACTGGCTTATGCAAATCATCGTTCGCGACAACAATGTCGACCAGGCCCTGCGCGCGCTCAAGAAGAAGCTGCAGCGTGAGGGCGTGTATCGCGAGATGAAGCTGCGCCGTCACTATGAGAAGCCCTCCGAGAAGCGCGCCCGTGAAAAGGCGGCGGCCGTCCGCCGCGCGCGCAAGCTGGAGCGCAAGCGCGCCGAGCGCGACGGCGTCCGTTAAGGATCGCCGTTACCGGGACGGTCGTCCGATCGTCCCGTTCTTCTGCTGAAAAATCCACCCGCACCAACTGCGAGGCCCAGGTTCATGTCCACGACAGCTGTTCCCCTTCGTCCTATCCCCAAGGGGTCGCTGACGCGCCTCTGGATCGGTGTTGCCGCGGTTGCGCTGGCCGCAGGCGGTCTGGCCTGGGCCGGGCAGCGCGGCGTCGAGCCGTCGACTGCCACCTTCCTGACGCGCAATGCGCATGAGGCGGGTGTGGTGACGACCGAATCGGGCCTGCAGTACAAGGTGCTGGAAGAAGGCGCCGGCCCCAGCCCGACGCCCGCCGATGTGGCGCTGGTCGGCTATAAGGGCACGTTGCTCGACGGCACGGTGTTCGATGAGAATCCGCAGACCGCCATGCCGGTCGACGGCGTGGTGCCGGGCTTCTCCGAAGGTATGCAGAAGATGAAGAAGGGCGGCAAATACCGCCTGTGGATTCCGCCGCAGCTTGGCTATGGCGATCAGGCGGCAGGCCCGATCCCGGCCAATTCGGTGCTGGTGTTTGACGTCCAGCTGCATGATTTCAAGTCCAAGGCGGAGATCATGCGGATGCAGCAGATGATGCAGCAGCAGGGCGGGATGCCGCAGGCTATGCCGGCGCACTGATTTCCGGTCAAAGTCGAAAAGCGAAAAGGGTCGGGATTTTCCCGGCCCTTTTTCTTGCCGGCCCTTTTCTTGGAGGACGCCGCTCGCCTTCGCGGGCGAGCGGACGAACGGGCCAGCCGGTCAGGAAAGACCCTGCGCTGCAACCGGGCCAGTGGCGGACCTCTCCGCCCTGGCTTCCAATGTTTTGGATCGTTCCTCCAACCACACCTTGATCATCGCGACGATGGGATCCGCCAAGAACAGACCCATGATGCCGAACAGCGCGCCAAACAGGATCTGGGCCGCCAGGACAAGGGCGGGGGCGAGGTCGGTGGCGCGTTTGGCCACCATCGGCACGATCAGATAGCCGTCGACGATCTGCACCGCCAGATAGATGCCAAAGGCATAAAGGCCCGCATGAACGCCCGCCGAAAAGCCCACCAAGATGATCAGCACACCCGAAATGATCGACCCGATATTGGGCAGGAAGGCGAAAAGCCCCGTCAATATGCCCAATAGTCCGGCCATGGGAATGCCGCCCGCCCAGAGCAGCAGCCAGACGCCGACGCCCTCCACCGCCATGCCGATCAGCCGCCCGAACATCAGCCGGCGCAGCGTCCAGCCCATCCGGTCGGCAATGGCGTAGAAATGACCGCGCTTGTCCATCGGCAGCATCCAGGCGACGCCGCGTTCGTACAATTTGGGCTCGACGGCGATGAAGATGGCGAGGACCAGCATCATCACCCCGCTGGTGATCGCGCCCACGGCGGTTCCGACCGCCGCCGTCACCCGGCCCAGCGAACTCATCGCCTGGCTGGCGAGACTCTTGAAATCCTCCGGCGTGGTGGTGACGCCCATCTGCTGGAGCCAGCCGCCGATGCGGTTCACCTGGGTTTCGACGATGGTGCGCATCGCCTGCGCCTGCGCCGCCAGGCTCGATCCGGTGAGGTAGAGGGTATAGATCAGGAAGGCGAGCGCGGCGAGCAGCACGATCGTCAGACGCCAGCCCCGGCCGATCGGCAATATCCGTCCCAGCAGCCTTGTGCCGCCGTCCATCATCGTCGTCAGGACCAGCGCGCCCATGACCAGCAGCAGCGGTTGGGCCAGCAGCACGATCAGCGCGACGGCGATGCCCAGGGCGAACCAGACGCCCGCCCGCTTGGCCTCATGCTGGACGAGCGGGCTTTGCCGTTCGCTGGGGCCGGGTTGCTCGATATGGACCTGTTCGTCGCTCAACCCATGCCCCTTTGATGCCATAGCTTATTTCGGGACGGTAACGCTCGCGGGGCGCAGGCTGTTCCCCGCGCGCCCGCTGCGCAAGGCGTGGAGCCAGCCCAGCGGGTTCCAGCCCGAATCGCCATCGAGCGAAAAGGTGATGAACTCCGCCCGGCCGCCGAGCGCTTCCCACGGCACCGGCCCGCCTAGACCGTTTTCCTCCAGCGGCGCGCGGCTGTCGGCGCTGTTGTCGCGATTGTCGCCCATCAGGAAGACATGGCCTGCCGGAATCCGCACCGGTCCATACCAGTCGAGCGTGCTCGGCCCCATGTCGATGACCAGATAGGTTTTGCCGTTGGGCAGGGTTTCCTGCCGCACGGGCAGTTCGCACCAGCTTTTGCCCTGGGCGTCGGTCATCAGCGCGCCGGGGAATTGCAGAGGTGGGCAGGGGGCATTGCCGTCCACGGGAATGCGGATGGGTTTCAGCACCTTCTGCGGTACCGGCACGCCGTTCAGGATGATCTGGCCGCCGCGCACTTCCAATATGTCGCCGGGCAGGCCGATGACGCGTTTGATATAATCCTCGCGCTTGTTCTGCGGCGACACGATGACGACGTCGCCGCGCTGGGGCATGTGCCCGAAAATCCGCCCCTTCAGGAAAGGCAGCGGATGGAAGCTGGGCGAGACATAGGACCAGCCATAGGGAAATTTGCTCACCACCAGCCGGTCGCCCTTCAACAGCACCGGCATCATCGATTCGCTGGGAATATAGAAAGGCTTGGCGACGAAGCTGTGGAAAGCCAGCACCGCCAGGATCAGCAGCCCGATGCTTTTGGCTTCCTGCCACCAGTCGACCGAGGTCTTTTCCGGGCCCTCTGCCGGGGGCGTGGTCGGCTCTTCGGAGGGGAGGGGGCTGTTCTCGGTCATGTCCGCTGCCGTCATGGGAGGGTTTCCGGCTGAAGAGTCCCCATCGTCATAGCGGCAGGGCTTCGATGATAACAAAGGCCTGCGCCCATGGATGATCGTCGGTGAGCGTCAGGTGAATGACGGCGCGGTGGCCCGCCGGGACCAACGATTCCAGCCGCGCCAGGGCACCGCCGGTCAATGCCAGCGTCGGCGCGCCGCCGGGCCGGTTGACCACGCCGATATCCTTCATGAACACGCCCTTGTTGAAGCCTGTGCCCACCGCCTTGGAAAAAGCCTCCTTGGCGGCGAAGCGCTTCGCCAGCGTACCCGCCTTGGTGAAGGGGCGGCGTTCGGCCTTGGCCCGCTCGATATCGGTGAAGACGCGATTTTCGAATCGTTCGCCGAAGCGGTCGAGGGAATTCTGGATCCGCTCGATATTGCAGAGGTCGGAACCCAGGCCGATGATCACCGCGCCAGATCCATCTGCCGGCGCATTTCGCGGATGCTGCCTTCCAGACCACTGAAAATCGCCTCGCCGATCAGGAAATGGCCGATATTGAGTTCCGCCACCTGCGGAATCGCGGCGATCGGACCGACATTGTCATAGGTCAGGCCGTGGCCCGCATGTGGCTCGATGCCGTTCTTGGCGGCCAGCGCGGCGGCATCGGACAGGCGGCGCAGTTCCTCCGCCCGCTCTGTGCCCGTGAGATGGGCATAGCGGCCGGTGTGGAACTCGACCACCGGCGCGTCGAGACGGATCGCCGCTTCGATCTGCGCCGGATCGGGCTCGATGAACAGGCTGACGCGGATGCCCGCCTCATTGAGCGCGCCGACGATCGGGCGCAGCGCGTCGATCTGCCCGGCGGCGTCCAGCCCGCCCTCGGTGGTCCGCTCCTCGCGCTTTTCCGGCACGATGCAGGCGGCATGCGGGCGATGCCGAAGCGCGATGCCCAGCATCTCCTGCGTCGCCGCCATTTCCAGATTGAGCGGCACGGTGAGCGCCGCCATCAGGGTCGCGATATCCTCGTCGCGGATATGGCGGCGGTCTTCGCGCAAATGAGCGGTGATGCCGTCCGCCCCGGCCTTGACGGCCAGCAACGCGGCCTTCACCGGATCGGGATGCCCGCCTCCCCGGGCGTTGCGGATGGTCGCCACATGATCGATGTTGACGCCCAGGCGCAAAGCGGCGGGGGAGTGCGGCATGGGCGATCCTATTGCTTGCGGCTGCCGGGCTTGGTCGCCGGGATCGCCGCCAATTCGGGCGGGACCTGATCGGCTTCATAGACCGGGAAATTGATGCTGACGAGTGGGTAGAAGGGCACGCCCAGATCGACTTCGCCCGCGGACCGATCGACCAACGCGACTTCCGCCACGACGATGGCGCCTTCCGCCTCGATCGCCTCGATCGCCTGGCGCGAGGACAGGCCGGTGGTCACCACATCCTCGACCATCAGCACTTTCTGGCCCGGCGCGATGGCGAAGCCGCGGCGCAGTTCGAACGTGCCTTCGGGGCGTTCGAGGAACACCGCATCCTTGTCGAGCGCGCGACCGACCTCATGGCCGATGATGAGGCCACCCATGGCCGGCGAGACGACCATGTCGATCTCCTGCCGCATTTCGCGCGGCAGTTTCTGCACCACGGCCCGCGCCAGCCGGCCCGCGCGTTCGGCGTTCATCAGCACGCGGGCGCACTGAAGATAATTGGCGCTGCGGTGGCCGGAGGACAGAATGAAATGTCCCTCCAGCAATGCGCCGGCAGCCCTGAATTCCGCTAATACTTCCTCGTCGGTCATTCGATTCTTCGATCCATTCGTCCGCGCCGCCTGCCTGATGCGGAAGCGGTCCGGCTTTCCCTCATGGGTCGCCCCATGATCGCGCCCCTGTGCGCGGGGAGCGAGATAGGCTCACCAACTAGGCGTTGCAACAGCGAAGAAAATCTGGTTGTGGAAGGTTGAGGCATAAAAAAACGATGCTTATAAGCCGTGGCGGACCGAAACAGGCGGGGGGAGGCGTAACTACGCATGTGCCTTCGTTGCAGCGGCGCCAAGGGGTTACGGGGTAAGAAGACGCTATGAAAAAGGTGAAATCGCTCGTCCTCGCCGGGTTGTTGGCCTTTGCGCCCACACTCGCGATGAACGGTCCGGCACTGGCGCAGGAGAATGCCGCAGTTGCGGCGCCCGCCACCGGGAATGACACGGCGGCCGCCGATTCGGCCAGCCATGCGGCGGCACCTGCCGCCGAAGCCGCTCCGGCGGAAAAGGTCGCCGCGCCGCCGCGGATGAAGCCGACCCTCGGCATCGGCATGCCGATGCCAGGGGAGATCACCCTTCAGAAGCAGTTTTCGCCGACCGGCCATACGGCCCGCTGGCTGCATGACGTGATGCTGTTGCCGATCATCTTCGCGATCTCGATCCTGGTCCTGATCCTGATGGCCTATGCGATGTGGAAATTCCGCCGCAGCGCGAACCCGATCCCATCCAAAACCTCGCACAATACGTTGATCGAGGTGATCTGGACGGTGGTGCCGGTGGTGATCCTGCTGGTGATCGCGGTGCCCTCGATCGGCCTGCTGGCCGACCAGTACAAGCCCGCGCCCAAGGATGCGCTGACCGTCAAGGTGACCGGCTATCAATGGTATTGGGGCTATGAATATCCCGACAACGGCATTCCGGAATTCGTCTCCAACCTGCTGCCCAGAGACAAGGCGGGGGCCAATGGCGAGCCCTATCTGCTGGCGCCCGACAACCGTCTGGTCCTGCCGGTCGGTCGTCCGATCAAGCTGATCATCACCGGCGCCGATGTGATCCACAGTTTCGCGGTGCCTTCGCTCTGGGTGAAGATGGACGCGGTGCCGGGCCGTCTCAACGAGAAGAGCTTCACCATCGAGAAGCCGGGCGTCTATTACGGCCAGTGTTCGGAACTGTGCGGCGCCCGCCACGGCTTCATGCCGATCGCGGTCGAGGCGCTGCCGCCGGCCCAGTTCGACCAGTGGCTGCTCTCGCAGGGCGGGAAGCTCCAGGGCGCAGGGGCGGCAACGACCGCCCAGGCGCCGCAGCCCGCCGCCGCTCCCGCCGCAAAGCTTTGATGTAAGGGCATATACGCCATGACCACGATTACCGCAGACCATCACGGCGATCATGTGCACGAGCATCATGACGCCGATCACAAGCCGGCCTTCTTCCAGCGTTGGTTCATGTCGACCAACCACAAGGATATCGGCACGCTTTACCTGATCTTCGCGATCGTCGCCGGCATCATCGGCGGTGCGATCTCGGGCCTGATGCGCGCCGAACTGGCGCAGCCGGGCATCCAGTATCTCCAGACCTGGGCGCAGTTCAGCGATGGCCCAAGCGCCACGCTCGACCAAGCCTATCATCTCTGGAACGTGCTGATCACCGCCCACGGGCTCATCATGGTCTTTTTCATGGTGATGCCGGCGATGATCGGCGGCTTCGGCAACTGGTTCGTGCCGATCATGATCGGCGCGCCGGACATGGCCTTCCCGCGGATGAACAACATCAGCTTCTGGCTGCTCATCCCGGCTTTTACGCTGTTGCTGGGTTCGACCTTCTTCCCCGGCGGTACCGGCAATGGTGCGGGCACCGGCTGGACAGTCTATGCGCCGCTTTCCACCAGCGGTTCTGCGGGGCCGGCGGTCGACATGGCGATCCTGTCGCTGCACATTGCGGGCGCCAGCTCGATCCTGGGGGCGATCAACTTCATCACCACCATTTTGAACATGCGCGCGCCGGGCATGACCCTGCACAAGATGCCGCTGTTCGTATGGTCGGTGCTGGTCACTGCCTTCCTGCTGCTGCTGGCGCTGCCGGTTCTGGCCGCGGCGATCACTATGCTGCTGACCGACCGCAATTTCGGCACGACCTTCTACGATGCCGCCGGCGGTGGCGATCCGGAACTGTACCAGCATCTCTTCTGGTTCTTCGGCCATCCCGAAGTGTATATCATGATCCTGCCGGGCTTCGGCATCGTCAGCCAGATCGTTTCGACCTTCAGCCGCAAGCCGGTCTTCGGTTATCTGGGCATGGCCTATGCCATGGTCGCGATCGGCGTGGTCGGCTTCGTCGTCTGGGCGCACCACATGTTCACCACCGGCATGTCGGTGAATGTGAAGATGTATTTCACCGCCGCCACGATGGTGATCGCGGTGCCGACCGGTATCAAGATCTTCTCCTGGATCGCGACGATCTGGGGCGGTTCCATCAGCTACAAGACCCCGATGGTCTGGGCGCTGGGCTTCATCTTCCTGTTCACCGTGGGTGGTGTGACCGGTGTGGTGTTGGCCAATGGCGGCGTCGACGACGTGCTGCACGACACTTATTATGTCGTCGCGCACTTCCATTATGTGCTGTCCCTGGGGGCCGTCTTCGGTCTGTTCGCCGGGTTCTACTACTGGTTCCCGAAAATGTCGGGGAAGATGTATAACGAATTCCTCGGCCACCTGCATTTCTGGGTGTTCTTCATCGGCGTGAACCTGCTGTTCTTCCCGATGCATTTCCTCGGCTTGTCGGGCATGCCGCGCCGCTATCCCGACTATCCGGAGGCGTTCGCCTATTGGAACAAGGTCGCGAGCCATGGCTATGAAATCATGGCAGCCGGCATGCTGATCTTCTTCGTCAACCTTGTCTGGTCGCTCGTTGCCGGCAAGAAGGCGGAGGGCAATCCCTGGGGCGAAGGCGCCACGACGCTGGAATGGACGCTGTCCAGCCCGCCGCCCTTCCACCAGTTCGAAACGCTGCCGGTCATCGACTGACCGCGGCCGGAGGCATTCCGATTTGCGGGAATGCCGGGATTGGCGTAAGGGCGCGCCAGTTCCCAGCACATAGGGAGCAGACCCGGCGCGGACATCGTGCCGGGCTGCCGCATGAGGAGATTATGGCAAGTTCGCCGATCATGTCGGAAGGTTCGGCTTCTGTGATTCCCGCGCATTGGCGGGATTTCGTTGCGCTGACCAAGCCGCGGGTAATGACCCTGGTGGTTTTCACCGGGCTATGCGGCTTGCTTGCCGCGCCGGGTCATATTCATCCGGTGTTGGGCTTCACGGCGATTCTCTGCATCGCCCTGGGCGCGGGCGCGGCCGCGACGCTCAATCAGTGGTATGAGGCCGATATCGACGCCAAGATGAAGCGTACCGCCAATCGCCCGATCCCGGCCGGACGGATGGATCGGCAATCGGCCCTGCATTTCGGCATTGGCCTGTCCTTCTTTTCGGTGTTGCTGATGGGGATCGCCACCAATTGGCTCGCGGCCGCCGTGCTGGCGGTGTCGATCCTCTTCTATGTTTTCGTTTATACCATCTGGCTGAAGCCGCGGACGGCGCAGAATATCGTGATTGGTGGCGCGGCGGGCGCGTTCCCGCCGGTGATTGGCTGGGCGGCCGCGACAGGCCATATCAGCGCGCTGCCAATCGCTCTTTTCATGTTGATCTTCTTCTGGACCCCGCCGCATTTCTGGGCGCTCGCGCTTTTCGTGAAGACCGATTATGCCGCCGCCGGCATTCCGATGCTGCCCGTCGTTTCGGGTGAAGTCGCCACCCGCCGCCAGATCTGGTTCTACACCGCAGTCATGGCGGTCGCCGCGATGGCGCCTGTGTTGCTGCGCCTGACCGGCCCCGTCTATGGCACGGCGGCCCTGCTGGGCACCGCGCTCTTTGCAGTCTTTGCCTTTCAGGTCTTCCGTCGCCGCGAAAGCGATCCCGTGCGCATGGGACCGGAAAAGCGGCTGTTCAAATATTCGATCCTCTATCTCTTCCTGCTGTTCGGGGCGGTGGTGATCGACCGTTGGATATTCGCATGACGCCCGAAGAAGACCGCCAGATCCGCTCCCGCCAGAAAAGCCGGGCCATTGTGACGGGCCTGTTGCTGGGTGCGCTGGTCCTTCTTTTCTACGCGATCACCATCGCCAAGATCGGCGGAGGCCATTGATGGCGAGCTTGCCTCCCTCTCCGTTCGACCGGGACCGGCGCAACCGGCGCACCATGATCGGGATGGCGGGCATTGGGCTGGCCATGTTGGGCCTCGGCTTCGCTTCGGTGCCGCTCTACCGGATTTTTTGCGAACGCACCGGCTTTGGCGGCACCACGCAACGGGCTGGCGATGATGTCCAGGTCCGGGAAGCCGCCGGACACCGCATGTCGATTCGTTTCGATTCCAACGTGGCGCCCGGCATGCCCTGGCAATTTCGCCCCGAGCATCCGACCCAGACGGTCACCGTCGGTGCCCGCAGCATGGCGATTTTCCTGGCAAAGAACATGTCGGACAAGCCCGTCACGGGCACCGCCAGCTTCAACGTCACGCCTCTGCAGGCGGGGGCCTATTTCACCAAGATTCAATGCTTCTGCTTCACCCAGCAAACCTTGCAGCCGGGGGAAGAAGTCCGCATGCCGGTGATCTATTATGTCGATCCGAAGATCTTGAGCGATTCCGACAATAAGGACACGCAGGAAATCACGCTGAGCTATACCTTCTATCCTGTTGAGCAGGATAAAAAGCCAAGCTAAGCAACAACAATAACGCGAACGGGGATGAGAACGTCATGGCAGGCGCCAAGAACCACGATTATCATATTCTTCCGCCCAGCATTTGGCCCTTTTTCGGGTCCATGTCGGCGCTGGTCATGGCCTTTGGTGCGATCATGTGGCTGCATCCCGACGCCACGCCGGCCGGCGGCGGCTGGGTTTTCCTGATCGGCGTGGCAGGCGTGCTGTTCACCATGTTCAGCTGGTGGAGCAATGTCATTGCCGAGGCCCATGCCGGCGACCATACGCCGGTGGTGCAGCTTCATTTGCGCTACGGCATGATCCTGTTCATCGCATCGGAAGTGATGTTCTTCGTCGGATGGTTCTGGTCCTTCTTCGATTTTTCGCTCTTCCCGAGCCAACTCGCGCCGATCGAAGGGATGTTCCCGTCCAAGGGCATCGAGGTGATGAACGCCTTCGAACTGCCGCTGCTCAACACGCTGATCCTGCTCTGTTCGGGCACGACCGTGACCTGGGCGCACCATGCGCTGATCCATGGCGATCGCGAGGGATTGAAGCGGGGCCTGACCGTCACCGTCATTCTCGGCCTGCTCTTCTCCTCGATCCAGGCCTATGAATATGCGCATGCGCCCTTCCCCTTCGGTCATACGCCCTATAGCTCGGCCTTCTACATGGCTACCGGCTTCCACGGCTTCCACGTCCTGATCGGCACCATCTTCCTGATCGTGAACCTGATCCGCGCGCATCGGGGCGATTTCACCCCGCGCCAGCATTTCGGTTTCGAGGCGGCTGCGTGGTATTGGCATTTTGTCGACGTGGTGTGGCTGTTCCTCTTTGTGGTCATCTATGTTTGGGGCGGCTGGGGCGCGCCGGTTCACGGCGGTTGATCGGACGGCTCCGTCCATGATTTGGGTGGAAACGGCCGGATGCATTCCGGCCGTTTTCTTTTTGGAAAGGCGGCCTTATGCCTGATTCCATGCTATCGACCGATCCCGGTTCCGGCGCATCGCAGCCCTTGCTGGTCGCAGCGGCGCAGGGAAGCTGCCCGCAATGCGGGGCGGCGACGCTGTTCGTCGGACCGGTGCGCTTCGCCCCTTCCTGCCGGGCCTGTGGGCTCGATCTTGCGCAGTTCAACGTCGGCGACGGCCCGGCGGCCTTCCTGACCCTGATCGTGGGCACCGTGATGGTTGTATTGGCGCTGACCCTGGAACTGAAGGTTCATCCGCCGCTCTGGCTTCATATCCTGCTGTGGACGCCGTTGACGGTGCTTGCTGTCGTCGGGAGCCTCCGGGTGGCAAAGGCCATGCTGCTGATCCTGGAATATCGCAACCGGGCGCGTGAGGGGCAATGGAAGGTCAAGGAGCGTGAGCAATGATCCGGCGCCTCCCCCTCCTGCCGACCCTGATCGTCGCGGCGGCGGTGCTGGTGATGATCGGCCTTGGTGTCTGGCAATTGCAGCGGCGGGCGGAAAAGGAAGCGATGCTTGCGTTGGTCGCGGCCAATCCGGCGCGACCCGCAGTGGCTTTCCCCGCCTTTCCGCCGGTGCCGTCCGACCTGCTCTTCCGCCGCTCTTCCGTTCATTGCCTGCATGTCATTCATTGGCATAGCGAGGCGGGCCGCGCGGCCGATGGATCGACCGGCTATCGCTATATCGCCGAATGCGCGACCGGTGCCGAGGGGCCGGGCGTGCTGGTCGCGGCGGGCGTGGCGGCTCGACCCGATGCCACGCCGCAATGGCGCGGCGGCCAGATCCGCGGGTGGATTGGAGAGGAGCCGGATCATCGATCCCTGTTCTCGCGGATCGGCGGCAAGTCGCTTCCCCTGAGGCCGATGCTGATCGCCGGAGAGGCCGTGCCGGGCCTCAAGCCGCTGGCGCCGCCGACGGTGGCGGATGTGCCCAACAACCATCTGGCCTATGCCGTGCAATGGTTCATCTTCGCCGCCATTGCCGTCATCATCTATCTTCTGGCGGCTTTCAGGCGGCGGTCCACGCCTTAAATGCTTGCTCGAAGCCGCGTCCAGCGCTACCGGGCTACCCCATCATGCAATATGTGAGCACCAGGGGGAGCGCGCCCGCGCTCGGGTTTGAGGATGTGACGCTGGCAGGGCTGGCGTCCGATGGCGGACTCTATCTGCCGGAACGCTGGCCGAGCTTCTCCGCCGAGGATATTCGCGCGCTTTCGGGCCTTTCCTATGTTGAGACGGCGGTGCGGGTCATGGCGCCCTTCGTCGCAGGATCGCTCAGCGAAGAGGAACTGCGGGAGCTGTGCACCGCCGCCTATGGCCGCTTCAGCCATGATGCGGTGACGCCGCTGGTGCAGTTGGATCACCGGCACTGGCTGCTCGAACTGTTCCATGGCCCGACGCTGGCGTTCAAGGACGTGGCGCTCCAACTGCTCGGCCAATTGTTCGAGCGCTTCCTGTCGCGGCGGGAGGATCATCTCACTATCGTCGGCGCGACTTCCGGAGATACCGGGTCGGCGGCGATCGATGCGGTGGCGGGCCGGGCGAAGATCGACATCTTCATGCTCCATCCCGAAGGCCGCGTGTCGGACGTTCAGCGCCGCCAGATGACCACGGTGCTGGCGCCCAATGTCTACAATATCGCCATCGACGGCAGCTTCGACGATGCGCAGGCGCTGGTGAAGGCGATGTTCAACGATGCGGCCTTCGCGCGGCGGTTCAACCTGTCGGCGGTGAACAGCATCAATTGGGCGCGGCTGATGGCGCAGGTCGTCTATTATTTCTACGCTGCCGTCCGGCTGGGCGCGCCGGAGCGGGCGATTGCCTTCTCCGTGCCGACCGGCAATTTCGGCGATGTGTTCGCGGGTTATGTCGCGGCGCAGATGGGCCTGCCGGTAGCGAAGCTGATGGTCGCCACCAACGTCAACGACATCCTGCACCGTGCCCTCGCCGAGGGTGACTATAGCCAGGGTCAGGTGGTGGCGACGGCAACGCCGAGCATGGATATCCAGGTCAGCTCCAATTTCGAGCGGCTGCTGTTCGATGCCGGTGGGCGCGACGGCAAGGCGCTGGCGGAGCAGATGAAGGGTTTCGAGGCGAGCAAGGCGATGCGCCTCACCAATGCGCAGCGGGATGGCGCGTCGAAGCTGTTCACCTCCGCCCGGGTCGATGCCGACGGTATGACCATGGCGATGCGCTGGGCTTATGACGCGGCGGGACAGGTGATCGACCCGCACAGCGCCATTGGCCTCGCTGCGGCACGCACGGTCGATCTCGACCCGTCAGTGCCGGTGGTGACGCTGGCGACCGCGCATCCAGCGAAATTCCCCACGGCGGTCGAGCGGGCGACCGGCACCCGTCCGGCCCTGCCGTCGCGCGTGGGCGATCTGTTCGCGCGGGAAGAAGCCTATGCCAAGCTGCCCGGCACCTTCGACGCGGTCACGGCTTATGTCGCGGAGCGGGCGACGCCGAGGGCTTGAGGGGTGGACCTTCAAGCCCTTCTTGGTGAACCCTGGTCCGACTATGGCCTGATCGATTCGGGCCATGGGCGGAAGCTGGAGCGCTACGGTCGTTTTCGCTTCATCCGACCTGAACCGCAGGCGATGTGGGCACCGGCGCAGGCCGACTGGCAGGCCGATGGCGAGTTCGTGCCCGGTTCCGACGAGGAAGGCGGTGGGCGCTGGTTCTATGAACGGCCGGTCCCCGCAGAGGGCTGGCCGCTGCATTGGAATGAGGTGACTTTCCAGTCGAGTTGCACCCCTTTCCGGCATCTCGGCTTCTTTCCCGACATGGCGCCGGTCTGGGACTGGATGCGGGGCAAGATCGCCGACAAGAACGAAGCGCAGGTCATGAACCTGTTCGGCTATACGGGGGTCGGCACGCTGGCGATGGCGGCTGCGGGCGCGCAGATGGTGCATGTCGATGCCTCCAAGAAATCGGTGGCGCAGGCGCGGGCCAATGCGGCGCTGTCGGGCCTGGAGGATCGGCCAGTGCGCTGGATCGTCGACGACGCCGCCAAATTTGTCGCGCGCGAGGTGCGGCGCGGACGGCGCTATGATGGAATATTGCTCGATCCCCCCAAATATGGGCGCGGACCGGACGGCGAGGTGTGGCGGCTGGAAGAGGATCTTCCTGGCCTCATCGCCAATTGTCGGCAGTTGCTGGACGCGGACAGCCGGTTCCTGTTCCTGACCGTCTATGCCGTGCGGATGTCGGCGCTGGCGATCGGTGAACTGCTGAAACAGGCCTTTGCCGATCTGCCCGGCAGGGTGGAGGCGGGGGAACTGGCGGTGCGGGAAGAGGCGCGGGGATTGCGCCTGCCCACGGCGATCTGGGCGCGGTGGAGCCGCTGATCCATTGACAGGATGCGGGCGCGAAATGCGCCCTTTCTTGCTACAGGCAGTGGGTGTGATGCACTCGATCCTCCCCATCCGGCGATGGGGAGGATTTGGATCGTGCGATTATTCCGTCAGAAGGACGCGGTGACGGAACCGACCACGCCGGCCTTGCTGATGTTGCGGCCGCTCGGGCTGTAGGCCGACTTGTCGGTGTCGACATAGGACACGCCGAAGGTCAGGTGACTCCAGCTGTAGGTCGCGCCGATGTTCCAGTCGGTATATTCCTTGCCGATGGTCAGATAGCTGGGACCGAAGCTGTGGCCCAGATGTGCCGATACGCCCAGCGGGGTGTTGGGAATGCTGGTCGACAGGTCGCCGGCGATGTACAGATTATCTTCCCGGGTCAGGCCGCCGTCGACCGAGAGGGCGCGCGATTTCGGCGCGTAATTGGCGGTCAGCTTGGCGGTTGCCGGGCCGAAGGTGCCCTTGATCGAGGCATAGGGTTCAACGAAGTCGGTGTTGGCGCCATGCGAGCCGGGATAGTAATAATAGAGTACGCCGACATCGACCGTGGCGGCGCCGATGGTCTTGGAATAGCCGGCGATCAGGTCGAGTTCCTGGTCGCTGCCATTGGCGACATAGTCGTCGATCGAGCTGCCCCAGGTCGAGACATAGAAGCCCGAGGAATGGGTGACGGTGATGCCGCCCTGAAGCGCGAAGCGCTTGTCGGTCTGCGAAATGCCACGGAAGCGATAGTCGGTGACGACGGCGGCGTTGCCGGACACGGTCAGGTCGGACGTGGGCACGTCCTGGGCGAGGGCCGGTGTCGACACGGTCGCGGCAAGAGCGAGGGCCGAGAGGCCGATTATGGACTTACGCATGAGGTTTCCCCTTGATGGTTATCTGCGATCGTCCCGCCTGCGTCATGACGCCCGGTCTCTATTGCCCGCGGGGGGATGGACCGGATTGTCTCAACGGCCTTGGGATGCCTGTCTCCGTTGCGGTGCACAAGATTTTATTGCTGATGCATGTCTTTTGGTTCCGTAATGTTGCTGACCTGCAACAAAATCGGGCATGAATGTGGCGCGACAATCCCCTGGACGCGCGCTTTCCGCCGCAATTGCCGTGAGGGAAAGCTATTGCGGCCGCGAGCCGCCGGGGGGCGCGTGGATGACGCGTTGCGGATAGGGGATGGTGATCCCATGTTCACGGAACAGCAGCCACAGCCGGTTGAGCACGTCCGACTTCACGCTGCCGACCCCGCTCTCCGGATCGCTAATCCACACCAATATGTCATGTTCGACGCGATTCTCGCCAAAGGCGGTCAGCCAGACATTGGGCTTGGGATTGCGAAGCACGCGGGGGCTTTCCTGCGCGGCGCGGAGCATCAGCTCCTGCGCTAGCTTGAGATCGCTGTCGAAACCGATCCCCACCGGAATGCGGACGCGGACATTGCGGTCGGAATAGGACCAGTTCTCCACTTCCTGCGTCATCAGATTTTCGTTCGGGATCAGGTGCTCCTTGCCGTCGCGGGTGATGACGGAGACGGCGCGCACGCCGATCTTGTTCACCCAGCCGAAGCTGTCGCCCACGACGATGACGTCGCCCGGCTTGATCGAGCGGTCCATCAGCAGGATGATCCCGGCGATGAGGTTGCCGAAGGTCTTTTGCAGGCCGAAGCCGACCGCCAGACCCAGCGCACCGGAAAAGACGGTGAAGGCGGTGAGGTCGATCGCCAGAAGATCGACGCCGATGAAGAAGGCGGCGACGATCACCGCGATCGCGGCCAGTTTCTGCGCGAGCAGCTTTTGCGTGGCGTCCAGGCCGTGGGCGTGGGTGATGCTGCGCCCGATCATGCGGTTGGCGAGGCGGACAAGCGCGAACAGGGCGACGCAAGTCGCGGCCATGCTGACCAGCCCGAGCAGAGTGATGCGGCGTTTGCCGAGATTGATGCCGACACCGTCGAGCATGCCGGCCGCGGGCGCGAAACCGCCGCTGCTGCTGGAGAGGACCGTGACGAAGAGGAGCAGGGCAATCGGCACCACGGCCCAGCGCGGGATGGCGAGGCTGCGCAAGATGTGGACGGCGAGGGCCGAAAAAGCGAAGGCGAGCGCGGCGCCCAGCAGCAGATGGGCAAGGCTGTCGACCGGCCAGAGCGCGGTGGGCAGGATGAGCAGCCCGCCCGCCAGCAGGTGACGCAGGATCGGGCGGAGATGCCCCGCCAGCGCGTCGCCCAGCGGGCGGATACGGCGGCGCATCAGCGGCCCCAGAATATGGGCGACCGCGTCGGCAATGAGATAGATCAGCCCGGCAACCGCCAATGCGACCAGCGGATGGACGATGGCGGGATCGCCGGGGATCAGGGCAAGCAGCGCGGGGAAGCCCGGCGTCATCCGCGCGCCGCCCGGAAGCGGGCAAGGCCGGCGTCGAGGTCCACGATCAGGTCGTCGGGATCTTCGAGGCCGATTTGCAGGCGGACCACGGGCCCTTCGGCCTGCCAGAGCGTGGCGCTGCGATAGCGGGCGGGATCGACCGGCAGGGCGAGGCTTTCGAAGCCGCCCCAGCTATAGCCGATGCCGAAATGGGCGAGGCCATCGATCAGGGCGGCGCGGGCCTGCTCGTCGCCGCCACGCAGGATGAAGCTGAACAGGCCGGACGAGCCGGTGAAGTCGCGTTGCCACAGCGCATGGCCGGGGCAGGAGGGCAGCGCCGGGTGAAGGACGCGGGCGACATCGGGCTGTTCGGACAGCCATTGGGCGATCTTCAGCGCGCTCGCCTGATGCTGATGAAGGCGCACGCCCAGCGTGCGCAGGCCGCGCGAGGCGAGCCAGGCGTCGTCGGGGCTGCTCATCTGGCCGAAGAGATAGGCCGTCTGGCGGATTTTCGGGAAGAGGGCCGGGGTGGCCGTCACCGATCCCATCATCACGTCGCTATGGCCGACTATATATTTGGTGCAGGCGAGGATGCTGATGTCGACGCCGTGGGACAAAGCGGGGAAGAACAAGGGCGTCGCCCACGTGTTATCGATCAGGGTTGCGATGCCCTTTTGGCGCGCAATGGCGGTGATGGCGGGGACGTCCTGCACCTCGAAGGTCAGGCTGCCGGGGCTTTCCATGAAAATGGCGCGGGTGGTGTCGGTGATGAGGTCCGCGATCCCGGCGCCGATGCCGGGGTCGTAATAGACCGTCTCGATCCCGAGCGGCCGCAGCATCTGTTCGCAAAAATTGCGGGTGGGGTCATAGGCGCTGTCGACCATCAGAAGCCGGTCGCCTGGCTTCAGCACCGCCATCAGCGCGCAGGCAATGGCCGCAACGCCGGAGGGATAGAGCATCGTGCCTTCGGCGCCCGGCTCCATTTCGGTGAGAGCATCGGCGAGGCTCCATGACGTCGGCGTGCCCTTGCGGCCGTAGAAGAGACGTTCATGGGTGCTGCCGCGCGCCGCACTGCGCAGATGCGCGACATCGTCGTAGAGGATGGTGGAGGCGCGCCAGACCGGCGGGCTGACGATGCCGCCGGGCTGACCGGGCATGCCGGTCCATTCGGACTTGCGGCCCGCCTGGGCGAGGTGGGTGAGGGGCTTGCGGTTCTTGGTCATGCTGCGGGGCCGGTTTCCTTCGGCGTGGCGGGGTCGAGGCCCCATTCGGACCAGCTGCCGTCATAGAGGGTAACGTCGGTCTTGCCGAGCAGCTCGAGGCCCGCGAGCAGGATGGCCGCCGTGACGCCGCTGCCGCAGCTGGTGATGATCGGGCGGTCGAAATCCGTACCGGCATCGAGGAAGAGACGGCGAAGGGCTTCGCCCTGCTTCATGCTGTTGTCGGCATTGTAGAAGGTCGAGGAGGGGATGTTGCGGCTCCCCGGAATATGGCCCGACGCCATGCCGGGCCGCGGTTCCTTTTCCTCGCCGGTGAAGCGGGGGGCACCGCGCGCGTCGAGAACCTGTTCGGCCCGGCTTTGCAGGTTGGCGAGCAGGTCTTGCCTGGTGCGGACCTGCGCGGGGGCGCGGCGGGCCACGGCGTTGCCGCGCGGAGGCGTGGGGTTGCCGCTTTGCGTGGCCCGGCCTTCCGCCAGCCATTTGACGAGGCCACCGTCGAGGATCGCGGCGCTTTGGCCGACGCCATAGAGGCGCATCATCCACCAGCCGCGCGCGGCGCTGTGGGTGGGACTGTTGTCATAGACGATGATGCGGCTGTCGGCGTCGATGCCGAGCTGCTGGCAACGCTCGGTCATGAAGGCGTCGGTCGGCAGCATGCCGGGGCGCGGATCGTCCGGATCGGCCAGGGTAGGGAGGTCGAGGAAGGTGGCGCCGGGGATGTGGGCGGCCTCGAACTCGGCCCTGGGGTCGCGCGGGGTGCCGGGGAGGAAGAGGCTGGCGTCGACGATTCTGAGGTCGGCCCCGAGATCGGCCCCGAGATCGGCTTTACCCAGCTCTCCAGCGAGCCAGTCGGTGGATACCAATATGTCCATGCGGCCTTTTCCTTCGTACTCCCGTCCTTTCTAGGATCGGCAGACGAAGGTGGGAAGGGCTGATCGGCGTGGGCGTGTTTGCGTTCCAGACGAAAACGCTCCCATCCTTCGATGCCGCATTTTCCGAGCCGCTGACCGTACGGCCAACTGGAAACCGGTGCCCACTTTTTCGCACGATGCTCTAGCTGGCGAGCGACAGTGCGGTCGCGCGGCTGCCGGGGGTGCGATATTGGCGTGGGCCGAGGTCGAGACGGAAGGGGGCGAGGCGTTCGACCGGGGGCGATTGCTCCTCGCCCACGATGAAGGCGCGGCCGGTGCGGCCGATGCCCGGATTTTCAGCGCCTTCACCTTCGCCCGTCCAGCGATATTGCGCGTCGAAGGCAATCAGCGGGATCAGCAGCGCGCGCTCGCCCATCTGGATCGCCGCGATTTCCGGGGCGCCGAGGCGCATTTCGCCGCTGAGCTTTTGCGTTTCGCCCGGCGCGATGGTGACGATGGAGTGCACGGGAAGGCCCGTTTCACCGGCGAAGAACTGCTGGAACAGCAGCTGTTGCTGGGCGTCCGCATTCGCGATCAGGCTGCGGACGAGGACATCCTCCGCCGCGTGGGTGCCGCGATTATGGAGGGTCAGCGTGTAGCCGATGGTTGCGCCCATCAGCGTCAGGCGAGCGGCCTGCACGTCCATGGCGAGGTCGAGCCAGGGGCGATCCATGGCGGCCGGCGCGGGGTCGGGCTTGACCGGGCCCGGTGGCGGGACAGGAGCAGGCTGGGGCGGTGCCGGCTGGGGCTGCATGGGGCGCGGCGCCGACGGTTGGGGTGCGGGTTCCTCTTGATAAGCCGGCGCATCGGCCGCTTCCGGCTTGCGGCGGCGCAGCCAGAGGAAGGCGCCGATCAGCGCGACGACTGCGGCTGCGCCAGCGATCCAGGTCCAGTTGGAGGCCGGCTCTTCGGCGGGCATGAGCGGCGGCGCCTGGGGCGCGGAGGCGGCATTGTCGGCAGCCGGGAGCGCCTGATTCTCGACCGGCTGGGGCGCTGGAGCCGGTGCGACGGGTGCCGGGCTTGCAATGGGCGGCGTCGGTTCGGGTGCGCCCGGGGTTTCGGCGGGGGGCGTCACCGGGCGGCGTGGTTGCTGCTGTTGCGGTTGGGGCGCGGGCTGCGGCGCGGGCTGGGGCGCGGGCGTGACGGCGGGCGGCACCTGAATCGTCGGAAGGACCACCGGCGGCGGCGTCACGCTTGTCGGCGCGCCCCGAAAGACGTCGAGTTCGGGGCCTTGCTGTTTGGGATTGGTCGTTTGCGGATGCGGGCTGTTCGGCAGGTTGAAGACCGGTTCCGTGCTGTTGTCCTGCTGGGCGAGGGCGGGCGCGGCCAGCAACAGCGGCGCGGCGAACAGCGGCGAGAAACGGAACCCCATGGGTGGCAGCCAAGGCATGGCGTCTGTTGAACCTGTCATGAATGAAAGGCAAGAGAGGCGTGACGATGACATTGGCCGTGCAATCGCGTAGACGGCCTGTCCATGACTGACATGCCGACTCCACTTCATCTGGGGCAAAACAGCGCCCTGCCCACGCGCCCGGAAGACGCTGCGCTGGACTATGTGCCCAATCCCCGGCCGGGCAAGCCCTATCTGGTGCGCTTCACCGCGCCGGAGTTCACCTCGCTCTGTCCGGTGACCGGGCAGCCCGATTTCGCCCATCTGGTGATCGACTATGCGCCCGCCGCGACCATCGTTGAATCGAAGTCGCTGAAGCTGTTCCTGGGATCGTTCCGCAACCATGCGGCTTTCCATGAGGATTGCACCGTGGGGATCGGGGAACGGTTGTTTGCCGAGATGAACCCGATCTGGCTGCGGATCGGGGGCTATTGGTATCCGCGCGGGGGGATTCCCATCGATGTGTTCTGGCAATCCGGGGAACCGCCTGCGGGTCTGTGGCTGCCTGCGCAGGATGTGCCGGGCTATCGCGGCCGGGGTTGAGGATCGGCCGTCATTCCGCCGATGCGGGCCTGCAAAGAGCGATTTCCTGCGTTCCCGCGCTCACCTCCTCATGAGCGCGCTGCGCTCCGGTGCACTCTTTTCGACTCCACCGGGACGAAAAGCCAACCGACCCTTCGTCGCCATCCCTTTGTTTGACAAACGAACAACAAACTTCGACTAACGACATCAGCGACGGGGCGCCCGGCTTGACCGATGAGGCGAAAGGGGCGATCCCCTGTCATCATGGCGCGGCCTGTTTTCGCCGTGCCGTTCCAACGTGTCGGAGTTGTGAACCTCATGTCCTTTTCGAAAATTCTTCCGCTGATGGTGGCGGCTGCGCCGATTGCCATGGCTGTTCCGGCGCTGGCCCAGACGGCGCTGCCCGCCGGACCTGCCGCGGGCGTCACCACCCAGTTGCCGCGCGGCGCCGCGCCCAGCCATTACGCGATTCAGGTGACGCCCGACGCGGCGAACCTGACATTCAGCGGCCAGACGGTGATCGACATCAGCGTGTCGCAGACGATGCCCGTGCTGGTGCTGAACGCCGCCGATCTGACGATCGGCTCGGTCACGCTCACCCCGGCAAAGGGCAAGGCAGTGAAGGGAACGGCGAAGATCGACGCCGACGCGCAGACCGTGACTTTCGATTTCGGCAAGCCGGTCCAGCCGGGCAGCTACAGCCTCGCCATCGACTATGCAGGCATCATCAATACGCAGGCGAATGGGCTGTTCGCGCTCGATTATACCGACAATGCCGGCAAGGCGAAGCGCGCGCTGTTCACCCAGTTCGAGGCGCCGGACGCGCGCCGTTTCGTGCCAAGCTTCGACGAGCCGAGCTACAAGGCGACGTTCGACCTCTCCGCCATTGTGCCTGCCGACCAGCTTGCGGTCAGCAACATGCCGGTCAAGAGCAGCGCGGACAGCGCGGGCGGCAAGAAGCTGGTGACATTCGGCACCTCGCCCAAAATGTCCTCCTATCTGCTGTTCTTCGGCCTGGGCGAGCTGGACCGTGCGACCAAGATGGCCGGGAATACCGAGGTCGGCGTCATCACGGGCCGGGGCAATACCGGCAAGGCGCAGCTGGCGCTCGATGCCTCGGCGGCGATCCTGCCCTATTATAACGACTATTTCGGCGTGCCCTTCCCGCTGCCCAAGCTCGACAATGTCGCCGGGCCGGGCCAGAGCCAGTTCTTCTCCGCCATGGAGAATTGGGGCGCGATCTTCACCTTCGAACGGGCGCTGCTGGTCGATCCGCGCTTCACCTCCGAAAGCACGCGGCGGACTATCTATTCCATCGTCGCGCATGAAATGGCGCACCAGTGGTTCGGCGATCTCGTCACCATGGCCTGGTGGGACGACCTCTGGCTGAACGAAGGTTTCGCGAGTTGGATGGCCACCAAGGTCACGGACAAGCTGAACCCGGAATGGGAAATGCTGCTGAGCCGCGTCAATGGCCGCGAGCGGGCGATGAGCCTCGATTCGCTGGTGACGACTCATCCGATCCTCCAGAAGATCAACACGGTCGATCAGGTGAATCAGGCGTTTGACGACATCACCTATGAAAAGGGTGAGGCGGTCATCACCATGCTGGAAGGCTTTGCCGGGGAGGATGCGTGGCGTTCGGGCATCCGCGCCTATATGAAGCAGCACGCATATGGGAACACCGTGACCGACGACCTGTGGAAGGCGGTCGAGGGCGCGGGCGCCAAGGGCGTGGTCGGCATCGCGCATGACTTCACCAGCCAGCCGGGCATCCCGCTGGTCAGGGTGGAGAGCGCGCAGTGCCAGGGCGGCTCGACCGTGCTGTCGCTGAGCCAGGGCGAGTTCAGCCGGGATCAGAAGAGCAAGGCGCCGCTGCGCTGGAACGTGCCGGTGATGGCGCAGACCATCGGCGGCGCGCAGCAGCGGCTGATCCTGAACGGGTCCGCACAGGTCACGCTGCCGGGCTGCGGGGCCTATGTCATCAATGCGGGGCAGACAGGCTATTATCGCTCGCTCTATCCGGAAGCGAATGTGAAGGCGCTGGCGAAGGACTTCACCCGATTGTCGTCCATGGATCAGATCGGCTTGCTGGCGGATAATTTCCAGCTTGGGCTGGGCGGCTATCAGCCCATGGGGCTGGCGCTGGATCTGGTGGATGCGGTGCCTGCTTCCGCCAGTCCCGCCGTGCTGGCGGAGGTGCCGGGCTATCTCGACAGCGTCCATAGCATGGTGGAGAGCGACAAGGCGGCGCAGGCCAGGGTGGCCGCCTATGCGTCGAAGAAGCTCAGCCCGGTGCTGGCGAGCGTCGGCTATGATGCCAAGCCGGGTGAAAATCCGCAGGTGCCGGTGCTGCGGTCGGCGCTGGTATCGACCCTGGGCGGCATGGGCGACAAGACCGTGGTGGCGGAAGCCAACAAGCGCTTTGCCGCGCTCGCCAGCAATCCGGCGGCGCTGGACGGGCCGCTGCGCAATGTGTGGCTGCACATCATTGCCCAGAATGCCGATGCGGCGACCTGGGACAAGCTGCGCGCCATGGCCAATGGCGCGAAGTCCGACCTGGAGAAGAGCACCACCTTCGCCCTGCTGGGCGTGGCGAAGGACGAGGCGCTGGCGAAGAAGGCGCTGGACCTCGCCATGACCGACGAGCCGGGCAAGACCACCAGTGCGGCGATCATTTCGGCCGTCGGGTCGGAACATGCGATGCTGGCGGTGGACTATGTGCTGGCGCACCGGCAGCAATATGAGGCGATGATCGATGTGTCGGCGCGGTCGCAGGCGATTGCGCGGCTGGGCGGCAATTCGGCCGATCCGGCGATGGCGACGAAGCTGGACAGCTATGCCACCCAATATCTGACGCCGGAATCGCGCAAGGTGGTGGATCGCTCCATCGCCGCGATCAAGACGCGGATCGAGACGCGGGCGCGGCTGAAGCCGGCGCTGACTGCCTGGTTTGCGAAGAAGTGAAATGACGGGACGGTGGAACGATCCACCGCCCTTTTTTCTAGGGTGTGTGGGGGATTCACCCCATGGCGGGCCAACTTTCTGCGCTTCCGGTGCTCGCCTCCTTTAAATACGCTGCGCGCCGGTTCTCGAACGCCACCATTTTCGCGTCACCCTGAACTCAATCCCCACGGGCCTTAGAACAATCTTCGTTCGAAGGCGGCCCGTTCCAGCTCTTCGCGAAAATCGGGATGAGCGATGGCGATCAGCGCGCGGGCGCGTTGGGAGAGCGTCTTGCCCTTCATATCGGCCCAGCCATATTCGGTGACGATGATATGGGTGTCGGTGCGCGGCGTCGTGACCGGGCCGTCGAGCCAGGGCACGATGCGCGAAACCTTCCCCTTCGCGGCGGTCGAGTGGCAGGCGATGATCGAGCGGCCGCCCTTCGACGCATAGGCGCCACGCACGAAATCGAGCTGGCCGCCGGTGCCGCTATATTGGCGACCGTTCATATATTCCGAATTGCAGGCGCCACTGAGGTCGACCTGAATGGTGGCGTTCACGGAAATCACTCGGTCGTTCTGCGCGATGATGTGGGGGGCGTTCACATATTCGACCGGATGCGCTGCCAGCGTCGGGTTGTCGTGCAGGAAATCGTAGAGGTCCTGATCGCCCATGGCGAAGGTGAAGACCGAGCGGCCGGGCAGGATCGCCTTGCGGCTGTTGTCGACCGCGCCCGCCCTGATCAGGCCGACGAGGCCGGGAGTCAGAAGTTCAGTGTGGATGCCGAGGTGCCGGTGATTCATCAGCGCGGCGCAGACCGCGTCCGGCACGGCGCCAATGCCCATTTGCAGGCAGGCGCCATCCTCCACCATCTCCGCGATGATGGCGCCGATGGCTTCGTCATTGGGGGTCCGGGGGAGGGCGGGGATCTGCAACAGCGGGGCGTCGTTCTCCACAATGGCGGCGACTGCCGAGAGCGGGATTTTGCAGTCGCCATGGACAGTGGGCATGGCGGGATTGACCTCCACGACCAGCCGGGCACCGCTGCGTGCGACGGCGAGGGCATAATCCGTATTGGTGCCCAGACTGAAGCAACCATCGGCATCCATCGGTGAGACCGTGGTGAACAGCGTGTCGGCGCGCAGATTCTCGGTCAGGATGCGGGGGATCTGGTGGAACTGGACCGGGAGCGTTTCAACGAAGGCCTGCGTCGTGCCTGCGCGCAACGCGTCGGTGGCGCGTTCGACGCCGCCATGGAACAGGCTGACATGACGGATGCGGTCGTGCAGGTCGGAGGAGAGGATGGATTTGCTCGCGGCCGGGCAGGCCAGCATGCAATAGAGGGTGCCGCCGGTGAGGTTGCCCGCGCGAACCCTGTCGGCCAGCGCATCCATCAGGGCAGGCGGGTAACTGACGCCGAGGCCGACGACCATTTTTGCGGCGTCGGGTATCAGCGCGACGGCCTGTGCGGCGGTCATGGTCTTGGCGCGGTAGGTTTCAACGATGGACATGAAGCTCTCCCCCATTTTGGAGGAATGTCGCGTTGTCGGGTGCTGAATGCAATGGGGCTGAAAGGAGGAGAGGACTTGCAGGCCCTCTCCTGAACGAACGCGCGTTAGTGAGTGATCCCCAGCGCCTTCATGATGTCGTTCCAGGCGACCAGTTTGAAGTTCTGGGCGGCGGCGGCGTTATGGCCGTCCTGCGCCACGAAGAGGCCGCCGGGGTAATTGGGGCCGAAATCGCCCAGCATCAATTCGATGCCGTCGGTTTCCTCCGCGCCGCCAAGGATGCCGTCGATCACGCGGAAGCGCCCGACATAGCTGTCGTCGCTCATGCGATAGAGGACATAGCCATTGTCGCCCTGACTGGAAACGAGGACATAGCCGTCCTTTTCCCCGATGGGGGCAAGGGCGACGCCTTCGGCATCCATGACGAGGTTCCTGCCGTCGGCGGCAGCGATTTTGGTCGGCGCGGTCGAGCCGGTCGCGCGGGCGTCGAAGCGCCAAAGGCCGACATCCTCCTCCGCCACATAAAGGATGCCGGTGCGGTCATCGACCGCACAGCCTTCCGATTGGGTGCCGAGCTTCAGGCTGCGGACGATCTTGCCCGAAGGCGCGGCGCTCCCGGTGTCGAGCGCAATCTGGTGGACCGTGCCGTCCTTGAGCACGATGAAGGCATAGATCGTTTCCGGCGCGCGGTACAGGCAGACGCCATAGGCTTCGCCCTGGCCCGCATCGATTTTGCCCAGCGCCGAAAGCTTGGCGGTGGCGGGATCGAGCCGGAAGAGGGCGAGCTTCGCCTGGGCGACATCGTTGCGGTCGCTGGCGACGACGAGGATGCCGTTTCCGCCATGGATCGCCACGCCGTCGCGCAGGTCGACATTATTGACCCGGCCCGCGTCCAGAAAGTCGCGGGTCTTGCCGTCAAGGCCATAGACATACAGCCCGGCCTTCTTGTCGGTGCCGACGATCAGGCTTTGCGCGGGATCGGCGGCGTTGCGCCAGATCGCCGGATCGTCCGCCGCGTCGGCATTGGCGGTGCCGACGGGAACGGTTTCCCCCCGCGCCGTGACGGTCGCGGCGGGGGTGGCGTTGGCGATGCGGGTTTCGACCGGGACCTCCCGTTCGCCCGTGGCGCAGGCCGCGAGCGAGAGGAAGGGCAGGGTGAAAAGGAGTTTTTTCCTCATCAGAAGTTCGCGCTCACGCCGAATTTGAGGGTCCAGCTGTAATTTTCATATTGCAGCAGACGCTGGCGGCCGCCCAGATTCTGATAGGCAAAATAGGGCGCGTTGGTGACATTCACCCAGTCGGCGAAGACGCGCACGCCCGGCGTGATGCGATATTTGGCGCTGAGGTCGAGCTGGAAATGATCGTCGACATAGCGGTCCTCCTCCGCCCTATCGCCGATTTCATCCAGATATTTGTCGCGATAGGTGCCCGCCGCGCGCAGCGAGAGCGGACCTTTTTCATAGCCCAGCACGACATTCAGCGTGTTCTTGGAAGACGCCGCCAGCGGAATCCTGCGCGGATCGGCAATGTCGCCATCGGTCAGCACCGTGCCCTTGGCGTCGGTATAGGTGTAGTTCACCTGCGCGAGCAGGCCGTCCAGGGGCGCGGGCAGGAAATCGAAAACCTGGCTGTAGCTGAGTTCGACGCCCTTGATCTTGCCGCTCGCGCCGTTGACAGGGATCGATGCCTCGTCCAGCAGCGCGGACCCATATTGATAGTCCTCGATCACCTGGACGTAGGTGAAATTCTTCACGTCCTTCCAGAAGAAGCCGCCTGACAGGGCCGCGTTGCGGCCGAAATAATATTCCGCCGACAGGTCGATGTTCCAGGCGCGATAGGGCTTGAGGTCGGGATTGCCGAATTCTCCCTCATTGTCTTCGATGACGACGCGAGGGGCGAGTTGCGACAGCTTGGGACGGACCAGGCTCTTATAACCGGCGGCGCGCAGGACAAGGTTGGCGACCGGCTCATAGCGGGCGGTGAGGCTGGGCAGCCAGTCGGTATAGCTGCGCTTGACGTTGAGCACGGTCAGCGTTTGCGCGTCGAGGTCGAGCAGGTTGCCGGTGATGTCGTTCTTCGTGTGCTCCATGCGCACGCCGCCGACCACGCGCAGTTTTGCGCTGTCCCAGCGGCCAAGCAGATAGGCGGCCTGAATATCCTCATCGACGCTATAGTCGGATTCGTTCGATGCCTGCCATGTGTCGCCATCGTCCAGTTCGAAGCTGGAGAAATTCTCGTTGAAATATTTGCGGAAGGATTTTTTCGCCGGGACCGGATCGATGCTGGCAAGGTCGTAATCCTGCTTGCCCAGAACATCGGCCAGCGTCAGGTCGCCGTCAAAGCCCTTATAGACATCGAAAGTGCCATTATAGGATTTGGTCCGCCAGCGGGCCTTGCCGCCCGCCTGGATGGTGAATTCGCCGCCGTTCATCGCAAACTTGCGGGAAATGTCGGCCTTGACCGCCCATTCCTCATCCTGCGAATCGCTCAGCGTGGTGCGTTCCACCTTGTCGAATTCATATTCGCCGGGGTCGAGGAAGATGTCGGCGCCCGAGGTGATGGCATAGGCCGTCCGGCGCGGATTGCCATAGTCGAAGACCACGCCGAAATCGTCGCCGTCATCGAACTTGCGTTCGAAGGCGACCGGGTCGATCGAACCATTCTCGCGCTCGGAGGATTTCGACAAGCTGCCCATATAGGTGAATTTCCATGGGCCGGTATTGGTTTCGCCGCCCAGACTGAGCGAGCGGATGCGCTGGCGTTCGAAGCGGTCCTTGAGGTCACGGGTGACGGTGATCTCGCCGTCCTGCGAGTCGAAGCCGGCGGTCGTCGCGCTGCCGGAGGAGGGCGCTTCGTCCATTTCGAAGGTCAGGCGGCGGCGATATTCCTGATCGTCGAACTGGCTGTAGAGGCCGCGGGCGTAGAGCTTGGTCGAGGGGCTGGGCTGCCAGTCGAGGCTGAGCGAAGCGCCGATACGCTTGCGGGTCACGTCATAGTCGCGATATTCCATGGTGTCGGCATAGGCGATGCCGTTGTCCACATCCCAGCCGTCCATTTCCTCATTATTGGTGGCGAAGCGGCGCTTATAATAGCTGGCGCCGCCCGCGATGCCGAAATTGTCCGTGATCTTCTTCGAAAAATCGAAGCTGCCCTTGGGCGTGACGCTGTCGGTCAGGTCGTTATAGCTGCCCTCGGCCTTGATCGAGAACAGGTCCTTCTTGCGGTCGAAGGCGCTGGTGGTGTTGATTTCGATCGAGGCGCCGATGGTGTCGCCGTCCATATCGGGGGTCAGCGATTTCTTGACCTCGATGGATTCGATGAGTTCGGACGGGATCACGTCCAGCGCGACCGAGCGGACGTCGCTTTCCGGCGCAGGCAGGCGCACGCCGTTGACCGAGGCGGCGTTGAGTTCCGGGTCGAGGCCGCGAACCGAGACGAAGCGGCCTTCGCCCTGGTCGTTGAGGATGTTGACCCCCGACAGGCGGCGCAGCGATTCCGCGACATTCTGATCGGGGAACTGGCCCACGGCGTCACGGGTCAGGACGCTTTCCACGCCATCGGCGGCGCGCTGGCGAGAGAGGGCGGAGGCTTGATTCGCGACCTGGCCGACGACGATGATCGAACTGTCGATGGTGGAGCCGATGCGGATGTCGGCGTCGACATCGCCGGTGGCGGGGACGATGACGGTCGCGCGCACCGGATCGGCGCCGACATAGCGGGCCTCGAGCGTGTAGGTGCCGGGCGCCACGTCGGGGAAACGGTAGCTGCCGTCGCGGCCCGCTTCGGCCACGCGGCCCAGTTCGACGATGCGCAATTGGGTCGATTGAAGTGCGCGGGTGCCTGTGCCGTCGGACACGGTGCCGGTGATGGTGCCCGCCAGCGCGGCGGCGGGCGTCGTGAGGGCAAGGGCCATGGCCGCGCGGCTTGCGCCACGGAAAAGACGATTCATGCGGAAGTCTCCCTGTTGCCGACGGGAGTTCAGCGGCGAACCGCTGCCCCCCATCCGGTCGAGGGGGCAGTGACGGCTATAGCTTACAGGGAAATGTTATTTCGATGACAGTTCGATGAAAAACGCCCTTGTTGCAAATTATTACAAAGGCGCAGCGGCTTGCCGCCTGAGGCGCGCATATAGCCCGCCGATCGCCGCCGCGAACAGGATGATGGAGGCGGGAACGGCCCAGCCATTTTCCGCCACCAGCGCCAGCGGCGCGTCGCTGTCGGTCGCCGCGACGATGCCCGCGAAGGCCACGCCGAACAGGCTTTCGCCGACGATGAAGCCGGTCGCCATCAGCACCCCCATGCGCTCGGCAAATTCGGGGTTGGACTGGCGCAGCGCCCAGCGGTTGTAGACATGGCCGATGACCGCGCCGACCGGGATCAGCAGGGTCAGCGCCATGGGCAGGTAGATGCCCATGCCCACCGCGAGCGGCGGCAGGCGCAGCTTGCCCGCCTTGCCCAGCAATTCGTCAATGGCGATGACGACGACGCCGATGCCCGCGCCGAAGCCGATGAGGTTCCAGTCGAGATCGCCGCCCAGCACGCCCTTGGCCAGTGCGGAGATCAGCGCAGCCTGCGGTGCCGGAAGGGCGCTGGCCTTGGCGCCCGGCGCGCCCGCGAAGCCGAAGGCGCTGTTCAGCAGGTCCAGCACCGGCGGGATCACCAGCGCGCCGAAGATCACGCCGAGGACGAGGGCTATCTGCTGCTTCCAGGGCGTTGCGCCGACGAGTTGGCCGGTCTTGAGATCCTGAAGATTATCGTTGGAAATCGTTGCGACGCCGAAGATGATGGCGGTTACGAACAGGGCATAGGCGATCAACGCCTCGCTCTGTTTCGGATCGCCGCCCGAGCCGTAGATCGCCGCGAGGATCAGCGACGCGCCCAGCACCGCGAGGATGCCGACGCCGGAAATCGGGCTGTTCGACGCGCCGATCAGGCCCGCCATATAGCCGCAGACCGAGGCGATCACGATGCCCGCGACCAGGATATAGGCCAGCGTCAGGGCGATGATCGGCACCGGATTGAGCGCGATGGGGCCGCCCTGCGCAAACATCCACAGCAGCACGGCAATGGGAACCAGCGAGGAGAGGATGGTGCCGCCGACGATGCCGATGGGCAGGTCGCGTTCGGTCAGGTCGAGCAGGCTGGCATTGCCGGCCTTGCGTATCCTGGCCGCGGCCAGGGCGGAGCGGATGCCGCTGACGATGGGCCCCAGTATCTTGAGCAGGGTCCAGATCGCGGCGATGCCGATGGTGCCTGCGCCGATGAAGCGCGCCTTCATGCGAAAGGTGGTGCCGACAATGTCCGCCAGATCGGCGCCGGAGGGCAGCGGGGCGGTGAGCGTGGGGACGATGCCGACCCAGCTGATGAGCAGGCCGAAGAACATGGCGACGCCCACCGACAGGCCGACCAGATGACCGACGCCGATCAGCGCCATGGAGAAGCTGGTGGAGACGCTGGTGGCGCCCGCGCCGAATTTGAAGAAGGTGGCGGCTTCCTCCGCGATCAGCTTCGTCTTGGCGAGGATCGAGAAGGCGGCGGCGGCGACCGAACTGGCGACGATGGCGGCAAGGCCGCGCTTATTCTCTTCCAGACCCTCGCGCGAACCCGCGCCGACCTTCAGCACCTCGGCGGCGGCGACGCCCTCGGGATAGGGAAGGTCGGAGCCGGTGACGAGCGCGCGGCGCAGCGGCACCGAATACATGACGCCCAATATGCCGCCCAGGGCGATGGTGAAGGCGGAAAGCCAATAGGGGAAACCCTGCCACCAGCCGATGATGACCAGCCCCGGCAACACGAAGATGATCGCCGACAGCGTGCCCGCCGCCGACGCGATCGTCTGGACGATGTTGTTTTCCAGGATCGTGCCGGTCGCGAACAGGCGCAGCACCGCCATGGAGATGACGGCGGCGGGGATCGATGTGGCGAAGGTCAGGCCGATTTTCAGCCCCAGATAGACATTCGCCGCGGTGAACAGCAGGGTGATGAGTGCGCCCAATATGACGCCGCGAAGCGTCAGCTCCGCCATGGGGGCCGGTTTGGCCGAATCGCCTATCGCTGCACTACTCACTGGTCGCTCCCTTGCCTGCGCTTGTTTTATCAATGTCCGGTAATAATGTTGCTTGGGCGTGGATCAATCGGAAAGTGAGTCAGGAAGGGGCAACCGGCTTGCGGTCGGCGTCTACGGCTCCGTCGAGATAGGCATCGACCAGTCTGGTCCAGAGCGTGTAGCCGCGCGGGTTCATGTGCAGGCCGTCGGCCCGGAACAGCGATGCGTCAGGCAGTCCGTCGGGGGCCAGCAACACCCGGCCGACGTCCAGATAATCGAAGCCGGACACCCGCCCACGCGCCGCCACGGTCATGTTGACCGCCGCCATTTTCGGCCAGAGCGTCCAGCGGATCGGGCTCGGCTTGAGTGACAGATAGGCGATATGCGCCTTGGGATAATCGGTGCGGAGCTGCCGGAGCAGGGTCAGGACATTATGCGCGACCTCTGCGGGCGTGGCGCCGGCGGCCAGATCATTTTCACCGACATAGACAAGGATGGAACGCGGCTTGGCCCTGGGCAGCAGGCGCTTGTAATAATGCAGCACATCGGGCGTGGTCGCCCCGCCAAAGCCGCGATTGACCGTGCCGATGTCCGGGAAGCTGGCCGGTATGTCCCACAGGCGGATGCTGGAACTGCCCAGGAACAGCGTGGCATCGGTGATGGGCGGTCCCGCCTCATTGGCCTTGGCGAAAGCCTCGATCTCACGCGAGAAGGGGAAGGCGGGGTCGGCGTTGACCCTGATCGTGGGAAGCTGCGTCTCGGCGGCGCAAAGCGGGCTGGTCGGCGCGAGCAGGAACGCCGCGAACAGCGGCCCTGCCAGCCCCCGTCGCCGGTGGACCCTAGTGCCGGTGGAGCGGGCGCAGCTGATATTTGCCATGGGCGTAGGTGCCGAACATGCCGGCAATGGCCGGGTGGTCCACAGGCTCATCGCTGTCGTCCGCGATCAGATTCTGCTGGCTGACATAGGCGACATAGCTGGTTTCGCCATTTTCCGCGAGCAGGTGATAAAAGGGTTGATCCTTGTCCGGCCGCACACCCTCAGGAATGGCCTGATACCATTCCTCTGTGTTGGCGAAGACGGGGTCGATGTCGAACACCACGCCCCGGAAGCCGAAGAGCCGATGCTGCACCACATCCCCGATGCTGAAGCGGGCGTGGACGATGGGCGGGGCGGAAATATCGGATCCGAAAATCTGAATCGTGTCGTTCATATGACGTAATTTAGGATGCTTACGGCCTGAAACAAGAAAAATGCTCTCGGCCGCTTGGCAAGGGTGAATTCATTCGCTAATGGCCGCCGCTCGACCGGGACGGCACGCGCCGGACCTTCTGCGGAGAGGTGGCAGAGTGGTCGAATGCACCGCACTCGAAATGCGGCGTGCCCGCGAGGGTACCGAGGGTTCGAATCCCTCCCTCTCCGCCAATACACTGTCTTCCCCCATCCATCGCGAATCACGAAAGGTCAGCTTTCGTGCGGCCTTGAGCGCGATTCGTGTCCGCTCCCATCCCCTCCCGTCCATCGGTGACCGATTGGCAATGTGGGAAAAAATGTGGGAGATTCTGAGCGATGGGAAAGCTCTCTGCGACCTCGGTAAAGGCGGCCACGCGGCCAGGACGACATGGTGATGGCGACGGCCTTTTCCTGGTGATCCAAACCAGCGGCGCGAAAAGCTGGGTCTGCCGCGTACAGAAAAATGGCAACCGCCGCGATTTCGGCCTCGGCAGCGCGGCAAAGGTTTCACTCTCGATAGCCAGGGAGCGCGCTCGGGAAATCCGGACCTGGGTGGAAATGGGTCTCGATCCTTTGTTCGAGCGACGCAAGTTGCAGGGTGTCCCGACCTTCAGGCAAGCCGCCGCGAAGGTCATTGCATCGCATGGCAAAAACTGGCGAAATGAGAAGCACGCGAAGCAATGGCTCCAGACGCTCGACAGCTATGTGTTCCCCGAGATCGGTGACTTGCAGGTGCATGACATCACCGGGCCGATGATCCGTAATGTCCTATCGGAGATTTGGTTGTCCAAGCCGGAAACTGCTCGCAGGGTGCGGCAAAGGATCGGCACCGTGTTGGACTGGGCTTATGCCTCTGGCTACCGCGATAGCGAAGCGCCGATGCGGGCGGTGACCAAAGGGCTGCCTCGCCAACCCAAGAAAGACGGACACTTCGCAGCCATGCCTTACACAAAAGTGCCCGATTTTATGACCAGATTGGCCCGGCGAGAGTCCTTCAGTCGCCTTGCGCTGCGTTTCGCTATTCTGACGGCTGTACGTTCCGGCGAGGTCCGTGGAGCGACCTGGGATGAATTTGATCTGGACGCCAAGCTGTGGACTATTCCAAAGGAGCGCATGAAGGCGAGCCGGGAACATGTCATTCCCCTATCCACGCCCGCGCTCCGAATAATCGAGCGATGCCTCGAGCTACGCATTGGATCGCGCATCCTAGTCTTTCCTGGAGCTAAAGGTGATGCCCCCATGTCCGACATGACGCTCACGAAGCTGTTGCGCGAGATGAAAGAGGACTGCACGGCGCACGGTTTTCGATCAGCTTTTCGGGACTGGGCCAGCGAAGAAACGGATCATTCTGGCGAGGTCGCCGAGGCGGCTCTTGCCCACAAGGTACGCGACAAGACCGAGGCGGCCTATCGCCGAGGCAATCTGCTGGAGAAACGTCGCAAGCTCATGATTGACTGGGCGGATCATTGCATCAAACTCCCCAACAAGGATGTCCCGCCAAAGCCGGAGATTGAGACGTAATAGCGTGATCGACCCAAATCGGTCATTCAGCGCTAAATTACGGATCCCGATGACCAGACCGTCCGCTTGCTGAAGGGGGGCCGATTAACCCAAGGGCGCGCGTTCCTTGTCGATTGCGCAGCGCGCATCGACGTTTCGGGCCAGTTCAGCGAGTTTCACCGCACCTAACCGAGCGACCAGGAGTGCCTCTGCATCCGCGAGCACATCCTGCAACGCCTCGTTGACGGCCTGCTCAACTGCACATTCGGGATGAGAATGCTCATTGCCGATAGCGAAAATGCGGGGGCCACCCACCGCCCGATGCACGTCGAGGAGCGAGACTGTCTCCAGATCCACCGCGATAACCCAGCCGCCGCCATGCCCCTTTTCGGAGCGCACATATCCTGCGTCCCGCAGCCCTGCCATGGTGCGTCGAACGACCACCGGATTAGTGCCTAGCATCCTCGCGATCGTCTCGGACGTCATGGCCCCTTCATGCCGCGCCATATGGAGCAGCACATGAAGCATCCGCGAGAGACGACTATCGTTGCGCACGACCCGATCTTTTGCATGCCCGCCCGGATTGGCAAATCCGATATTTCACGATACTCATAATGTTACATGATTCGTGGAGCACAGGAAATGCGAGAGTTCGAAAACCCTGACCATTGGGACATGGCGGCGCAGCACTATGAAAAGACGGCCCACCCCTTCACCGAACGCTATGCAGAGGCTGCGCTGAAACGGATAAGGTTGGGGCCTGACAGTCGCGTCCTGGACGTCGCGGCCGGCACCGGGGCCTTGGCGCTGGCGGCTGCCCGAACAGGCGCACAGGTGCTTGCGACCGACTTTTCGCCGGGGATGGTAGCCCGCATCGCGGCGGCGAAGCTACCCAATGTCGAAGCCGGTGTCATGGACGGACAGGCGCTCGCGCTGCCGGACGGGGCGTTCGACGCCGTCTTCTCGATCTTCGGGGTCATCATGTTCCCCGACTGGCGCAAGGGGCTAGCCGAAATGGCTCGAGTTACGCGTCCAGGCGGACATGGCATCGTCGCGACTTGGCAGGAACGTGGCGCAGCAACCTTCCTGCTGCTGGGTAACATTCGCCAGGACCTCTTCCCCGGTCGCGACAGCATGGCGATGCCGGAAGCGGTGAGAGCTCTGAGCGACCCAAACGACTTCGCCCGCGAAATGATCGCCGCCGGCTATCGCGATCCAGACATCGAGCGCGTCACCCATGACTATACTCTCGAGGTCACGGCCCTAGATGATCCCGACACATTGTTTGGCATGTCGCCCGACTGGACCAGTCTTATCGACGAGGAAAAAGCAGCTGTTGTCGCCGAGATTCGGCGAATTGCGGAGGGGCATCCCATCCTGTCTGTTCCATCAACCGCGCTGATCGGAGTGGCCCGACGCTAACATGCTCGACCCTTACCGGCCGTTCGGCCAGAAGTTTTGATCCCCAGTTGCGGTGGGTCCGGTTTTTTCTCCGTTTCCCTTGTTGAGTTGGCGCAACGCGGCTGATGGCGATCTGGGGTGCGCCTGGCGCACGCCATGGTTTGAGAAAAGAGACGGGATATCTGATTGTAACGGACAGCACAGGCGTGGCCGATACCGCAATGTCGACATGGACCACTATGGCGGATCGCTTTTTACACCATCGCTAACACCTTGGTCGAGGCAGCGCCGCACATCGCGCCGATGTCGAGGCGGCTGCAAGTAAGCCTGCCCTGGCGCAACTGAACAAGGCGTCATTCAAGAACCGAGGCGACGCTTCTTGTGGCGTTGAGATCGAGAAATCCCTGCGCAGGGTCGCTGTGAAACAAAGGTTGCGACAAATTTCTGATTGGCACCGCCTTTAACAGGCAGGGCCATGACGGGCGGGCTTTCAGGCTCACCTCTTGAATGGAAATCGCATTCGATCCATCTGACCGTCGCACAGTCTGCCACATCAGAGAGCAAAGACCCATGACGACCGACACCGTGAGCGCCCCTGAAACGCATGCCTTCGAGGCGGATGTTTCCAAGTTGCTGCAAATGATGGTGCATTCGGTCTATTCCGACAAGGACGTATTCCTCCGCGAGCTGATCTCCAACGCGGCCGACGCGTGCGAGAAACTGCGATATGAGGCAATTTCCGATCCGGCCCTGTTCGGCGACGAACCGCAGCCGCGCATCACGCTGGCGCTCGACAAGGAAGCCGGGACAATCATCGTCGAGGACAATGGTATCGGCATGAGCGCAGCCGACATGGGGGAGACGTTGGGCACCATTGCGCGGTCGGGGACCAAGGCCTTCATGGAAAAGCTAACCGCTGACAAGAATGGTGAGGGCCAGCAGTTGATCGGCCAGTTCGGTGTCGGCTTTTATTCAGCTTTCATGGTAGCGGGAAATGTCGATGTCGTATCGCGGCGTGCAGGAACTGATGAGGCCGCCAGTTGGTCCTCGGATGGCCTCGGAACATACACGATTGCGCCAGTTGACACCGCGGAGGCGCCAGCGCGCGGCACGCGGGTGACCCTGCATCTGCTGGACGATGCGAAGACCTATGCCGAGCGTTACACGGTCGAGCGGATCGTCAAGGCGCAGTCGGGCCATGTCCCCGTGCCCATCTTCATCAAGGAGCTGGGCAGCGAGGAGGAAGAACGCCAGGTCGCTGATGGGGCGGCACTTTGGACCAAGGCCAAGTCGGATATTAGCGAAGAAGATTATGCCGACTTCTACCGCAGCGTCGCGGGCCAGTTCGACAAGCCCGCGCTGACGCTCCACTATCGCGCGGAGGGGCGGCACGAATATTCTGCCCTGATCTTCATTCCCGAAACCAAGCCGTTCGACCTGTTCGATCCCGACCGCAAGGGTCGGATCAAGCTCTATGTCCGCCGCGTCTTCATTACCGACGAGGCGGAAATCTTGCCTCGCTACCTGCGCTTCGTGCGGGGTCTTGTGGATTCCGCCGACCTGCCGCTCAACATGTCGCGCGAAATGATCCAGGACAGCCCTGTCTTGTCCGCGATTCAGAAGGGCGTGAGCAACCGCATCCTGTCGGAACTGGACAAGATCGCAACCAGCGATGCTGACCGCTATGGCGCGATCTGGGAGAATTTTGGGGCGGTGCTCAAGGAAGGCCTCTATGAGGATTTCGAGCGGCGCGCACAGTTGCTGGGCCTTGCCCGGTTCAAGACCAGCACGTCGAACGGCGAGTGGCGCTCGCTTAAGGACTATGCCGCCTCCCTCAAGGACAACCAGACCGCAATCTATTATGCGACCGGGACCGATCTCGATCGCATCGCTCAATCGCCGCAGCTCGAAGGTTTCAAGGCGCGTGGGATCGAGGTTCTGTTGTTGCCCGACCAGGTCGACAGCTTCTGGACGACCGTTGGTGTGGATTATGACGGGAAGCCCTTCACGTCGGTGACCCAAGGCGCGACCGACCTCAGCCTGATCCCGCTGGCTGAAGGCAGCGCAGCGACGGACGCGCCGAGCGAGGATGTGAGCAGCTTCATCAGCTTTGCCAAGAACGCCTTGGCCGAACAGGTGTCCGATGTCCGCGTTTCCGACCGGTTGACGACCAGCGCCGTCTGCATCGTCGCATCGGAAAGCGCGATGGACCTGCAGCTCGAGCGGATGCTGGCTGCGGCCGGACAGGCGCCCGAGCGAGCAAAGCCGGTGCTGGAGGTCAATGCCGGCCATGCGCTGATCGCTAAGCTAGGCCAGGCCGGGGCAAACGACGAAGAGCGGAGCGACCTCGCCTTCCTGCTCCTCGACGAAGCGCGTATCGCCGAAGGTCAGCCACCCGCGGATCCTCGCGCTTTTGCTGAGCGGCTGGAGCGGTTAATGGCGAAGTCGCTAAACTAACGCCTCATGTCCCGACAACGAGGCTGACACTTATCCAAAAGCCGGCCGTGAAACGCTCGGCCTGAAGCAGAAAGAAGGGTGCCGATCGTTTAGCCCGCTAATGGGAACGGTCGGCACCGGCTGTCATGGCAGCGCCAACCGCCAGGCCTGATTTTCTAAGTGCCTTCCTGTGATCGACCCTTTCCGGTCGTTCAGCCGCGGTTTTCCCGTTCCCGGCTCCGGAACGTCCGGTTATCGGCGGCTGTCGACCGAACTAGGCCGTTCCGCAGCCACCAGTTGAAAGTCGGCTTACACCATTACCGGCCACTCGAGAGTTCGTTCGCTAGGGATTAGGATGCCCAATCCTGGTCGCCCACCTGCCGAACACGCCCGCCACAGAAGCCCCCACGGGCTTACATGAAAACGGTATCCTCCACCGCGTTGAAGTAGCGACGCGGGGGATAAACGTGTTGGCTCAGGCCTTGATTCATGGCATGACAGTTGGCGCAGGATCTGCCCAGTCAATCTGTTCTTGCAGCCAGTGTTCATTGAACACGCCCCTTGCGGGCCCCTTCGGGGTTACATGACAATGGCATTATCTTCCCGCGCCGAGGCAGCGTTGCGGGAAGTATCTATTTTTTCCCTTACGGCTTTAAATGCCTTCATGCGTGCAGGGATAGCCTGCCGCTGATTGCGTTCGAGCCTGCCCATGACGTCCATAAAGGTCGTGTTGTCACCGATCTCGATCAGGCGCTGACGGACCAGTCTGTCATCGCCGTCTGGCTTAACCGAGCGGGAGGGAGACATGGTGCGTTCCATAGCGAGCGTCATCCGGACGGGCACATGGAGATCGCCGATGCGCCGGCCAGCAACATGAATCGCATGATCCCTGAATGGCTGCTGCTGATCGCCGATGCTTCGGTTCCTGAACTTGACGATTTCTGTGTCCGAATACAGCCAGTAACGCCCTGGCTCCAACCACAGCCCGTGCTGCGTGACCGCTTCGATTTTGAACGAGCCCATCGCATCGGACGCCTCGCGCTCCAGCCAATCGACCACGCGGTCCCGATGAATGGTCGGAAGCGAGAAGTGGATAGAGTCTATGTTAGTGTAGCAGATTTACACATCCGGGGCGCTGACAAGAATTCTTTCCATCATCTCCAGCAGCATGATGCGACCGCGTGCCACGATCCGTTGCCCCAGAAGATGGCATGCGGAACCGTTCTGAAGGGCCGGGCCGCGAACATCGACGCCATTGTCTCCGTGATGCACCGTCACGCCTTTACGGCCATCCAGCCAGATGTCAGTAGCGGCTTCCGGCTCATCTGCCGGCACGTCGATTCCATAGTGAGATCGAACGTGCGCCATCGCTGCTTCCCGGGTTTCGAAAGTTCGCCTCGGTCTCGATGGACGACTTGCACATGACGTCATCAGCGTGGCGAGGAATTTTTCCCTGTCCGCGAGGGCCTTGTTGCCCTGATGCCGATAGTTTTTCCTTCGGGCGAATGACCGTCTCACTTCTCTGGCGAGGGGGTGCGAGATGGTTTCGTTCGAGACAACGGCTTCGACGAGATGGATGCGGCGAAAATGCCTACTGAAAAAGGCTAGTTCGAATTCGTTAAGGTCGATCGCTATCGGCTCATTCAGTTGTGCACCCAGATGCCGTCCGGCATGGAAGCTGCGAAGCGGATTGTGCCGCGCGATGAAGTCCGTGGCCGGCTCATGGAGCACGCAGCGGTACAGGCCGGTAGTGAGGATTTCGCTCGGATCCAGATCTCGGTCGAGGCGCACCAGGCGCAGAGCAGATGGCTTGGGGAAATCGTGCTGCATGCAACCGGGATACATGCCATTGAAATCGATCGCGATGACGCTTCTGTCGGAGTTTACCTCCTCAAGGATTTGCGCTTCCTGGATCGGCAGATGCCAGGCCGAATAGAAGCGCGCGTCATAGATGCTGCTTTGGCGCAGCGCGTTGCAGATGGTGTTCCATTTCTCGTCGCAGAACGACGATGCGGAGACAAAATGCTGCCCAAAGCGCCGGACAATGGCATCGGCTGCTTGAAGACTGGCCACAGAATCATTCAGGAAACGACACTCAGGAAGCCACGGGTGGAGATCCTCCAGCGCGGCTGGGGGCTCCATTCCGGGGTTCGCTAGTGTGATCAGATCCACCTCGCGCCTTGTTAGCGTGACGGCGCGTCCATCGACTGCGGCATATGTCTCGATCGCCCGCGTCCCATTGTGATCGCTGATCGACAATGTGTCGGCTCCGACGAGGTGGAGTCGTTCCCGCGCCTGCTTCTTGCGCTTGCGTAATAGCACAGGCCGATCCGGCACGGACACATTGGCTGGACCGTGGAAGCGATAGGCCTGGCTCATCGGGAGCGAGTGCGATTTCGACCTGCCCGACGCATACTCAAGATGCCACAATGCGCGAGGGCTAGTTCGTTCACGATCGCGACGCGATCGAACTGGTCAGAACGCGCGGCGCGAGCAAGGCCGTGTCGGATAGAGTAGGGATAGAAATCCAGCAGTGAGCGGATGTGCCTAAGGCGCCAGTTCCTGATGGATCGCCTATTTGATGGCAGCAATTCTCGCTTAGCCCCCAGCGTTTCTCGATCGGCGGTATAGGCCTCCGCGAGTTCCCCAAGTTCTGTCACGGACGACAGTCGAAGTTCCCGTGCGGAGAAGCGAAGGCGTGCCAGGGCGAGAATTGCCCTCGTCCTTTCACGATCAAGAGCCTCACCCCCTGCATGACCAGCCGTTTCATCGGCGATGTCATGCAGAGCGGCCTGCAACATTCCGGCGCGGCGATATGCTGTCATTGCGCTAGTCTGGTCATCGGTCAATACAGATCGGATGCGTTCCTCCGTGCCAGCGGAACGTGGAATGGCCTCGGCGGCGAGAAACTGATTGATGAGTGCCCTTATGCCGTGCGGTAGCGTAGCGGTGATCGCTGACGGATAGTCCAGGCGTTCCCACTGAGCATATCGCGCTACAGCATAGGAATGACCGAGCTTCAGCATGGCACGAATGAGGTGTTCTTCCGCACCATCCTGCCCTTGTGAGCTATGGCCGAAGATGGTATCAGGCTCCGAACCGATTGCCATTTCGGCCTGATGCACGGCATGACGCCAATCAGACGGCGTGATGTCCTTGTAGTTCAGCTGTCTGGCCGACGTCGATTTACCCGCGAGCAGCCGCAGCTCCCCGATCTCGTCGAGCTCAAGCTCAAGCGCCGCCTGCTCGGCCTCACGCTCGTTCGCCGCGCTGATCGCGTCTAAGTTAATGTACCCGTCAAGGTCACCGACCCAGACGCTCAGTCCGCTATCATTGCTCATCGAATATGCCCACGTGGCACACCCAGTTCACAAAAAATCATGAGATTTGTCTCGCCTGACGTGCCGTTCGTAATCCTGTGTAGCAGGTTCGAACGCCGGGCTGCCACTCTTTCTGGAACCTAGAGTCGATGGTTCTCAGAATGTCGGGTGCTGGTTAAAACCGCCCTTTCGACGCCCATGCCGGAACGGCGGCAAAGTCCCAAAAACCGTCAGTCGAGTTAGCGAGGGTGGCAGTGAAGACATCCTCTATGACGGATCGTCCGGCTCCGATTTCAACATAGCGACAATCTGTTCCTCGGCCGCAGTTGCCTCAGCGACGAGCAGGCGAAGTGCCTTCGCGGTTTCTTCCAGAAGACCAGCGCCAAGAGGCCGCTCGCCGTTGATGAAGCGGCGGATAGCCCTCTCGTCGATGCCGAGACGTCGCGAAAAAGCGGTCGTGCCGCCGAATAGCTGGACGCAATAAGCAAAATGCTCACGTCGCTCGTCCGTCGAAAATGCCGCAGCCATCATGCACCTTTTTCATTCGCTGCCGGTGCTCATAGGCTATTTGGCAGATGGGGCAAGGCATGCGCCAAAGCGACAGATGGGCGCTTCAGCTATTGCCCGCAATCGTGAAACGGCCGGCACGCGAATCAATCCTTTTCCGCACCCGACTGTCACAGAGCTGCCGAGATAATTACAGCCAGACTTTCCTCTGCGCGCGTTCGTATCGTGTGGTCCTTGGCTGCAAGATCGTGCCTGATCCATTGCGGCGTCTTCGACAAAGTGGCGGTAATGATCACGGTCAGCTCGTCAATTTGCATGGGCGGCGTTGAGCAGGGCGGTGCCGACGGGTCAATCATGACGGAAACCAAAAGACAGGGGCCGGCGGGCCTGTAAGGGCTATCCGCCGGAGCATGTCAGACGGCTTCCCTTGCGCCGATATCAAGCAGCAACTAGGATTCATCGTCGCTCGATTTCACACTGATCGGGCACAGGGTTTCGCTTCCGCAGGACAGCGTCATCCACTCGATTTTCCAATCTACAACCACGCAGTCATGCCGCTCGGTGCGCATGATCCTGACCAGCGCAGCGCCCTCGGTCGCAAGGGTCAGATGGCATCGTCCTGTGGGGATATCATGGTGACCACGGATCAATGTGCCGTCGGAAAAGGCGAAGAAAAAGCTGTCCGTCACAGCGCGTCCGGGCAGGTGCAGCAGGCTCTCCAGATCGCCGGTGACCTTCAGTTTTCCTCCATCCATGGCGTCGATTTCCACGCCCATAGCAGGTTTCTCCCATGAGAATCGGTAAGGTTGAGGAATAGAACATAAAGCGAACATAAGGAAGGGTCTGCAAGGAAAGAGGAATGGCAAGATTAAACGCCTGCCTCCCGATGTGGTCGGAAGGGGCGTCTGCACAGGGTTCTGGATGGAGGCATACGGGCAGCCATGCCTCCCTGTTTTGCGGTCAGCCCGTGTTTCCGGCTTGGCAGATGGAGGCCCTTGAAGCCCTGCGCTGTGCCTTCCCATCCTTTGTTCGCACCGGCCGGGATAAGGATTGCGCATGGCTGACAAGTATGATTTCGAACTCTGGCTGGGCCGGGTCGGCAGCGATACGCCGGCCGTCGGGAAGAGCCTTGCCCGCGCCCGCCGCATGGGTGGCAAGGCTGGCGGTTCCGGCCGTCGTTTTACCGGCGCCCGGCTGGGACGCGGCAGCGGCGTTGGCCGGGTGTTGGGAGATGCTGGTCACCCTGCCGGATCAGGCGCTCGCCGGGTGGTGGTGAAAAGCCGCATCGTGAAGCTGGGCAAGGGCATGGCTGCCGCTGCCCATCTTCGCTATCTCCAGCGTGACGGTACCACCCGTGAGGGCGAGCGCGGATCGCTCTATGGTACCGATGCCGATCGGCTGGACGGCAAGCCCTTCCTCGAACGCTCCGCTGGTGATCGCCACCAGTTCCGCTTCATCGTCGCGCCGGAAGATGGCGCGCAATATGACGATCTGAAAACTGTTGTGCGCCGCCTGATGGAGCAGGCGGAGAAGGATCTCGGCACGAAGCTGGACTGGGTGGCGGTCGATCACTTCAACACCGGCCATCCCCATGCTCATGTCATCGTCCGGGGCAGGGATGAGACAGGCAAGGATCTGATCATTGCCCGCGACTATATGACCGAAGGCCTTCGCGCCCGCGTGGCCGAGATCGTCACCCTTGACCTTGGTCCCCGCACCGAGCGGGAGATCGCAGCTGGGCAGGCGCGCGAGATCGAGCAGGAGCGGTTCACCAGTCTGGACCGCAGGTTGATGGGCCGGGCGGATGAGGCAGGGGTAGTCCACACCCTCCCGGCCGATTCGGGCCAGCATGCTTCGCTCATTGGTCGGCTTCGCACGCTGTCCCGGCTCGGCCTCGCCGGGGAGCAGAGGGATGGCAGCTGGACACTGGACAGCGAACTGGAGCCGAGCCTTCGTCGCATGGGCGAGCGCGGCGACATCATCAGGACGCTGAACCGGGAACTGCGCGAGGCCGGCATCCATCGCCCGCCACAGGATCACGCGATCTTCGATCCCGGGCATGGGGGCACGATCACCGGAAGGGTGGTGACGACAGGGCTGTCCGACGAGTATCGCGACCGGCGTTATGTCATCGTCGATGGCCTAGACGGCAACAGCAATTATGCGGACATCGGCAAGGACCAGCAAAGCCTAGCAAAGGGCAGCGTCATTCGGTTGTCATCCCCACCCGTCGAGGTGCGCGATGTCGATCGCACCGTGGCGGCGGTCGCCGCAACCCATAACGGTCGCTACAGCGTCGACCTTCACCTCGACCACGACCCCGCCATGACGCAGGAGAAGGCCGAGGCCCATGTGCGCCGTCTTGAAGCCATGCGGCGAGCCATCGGCACACCTGAGCGCCAGCCAGATGGCAGCTGGGTGATCGGGCAGGATCACATTGCCGATGCCGAACGCTTCGAGCGGGAGAAAAACCGGCGCGTACCGGTTCGCATCGAGACGCTGTCGGTGCGCTCGATCGATCATCTTCCCCATCATGATGGCGCGACCTGGCTCGACCGCGAGCTGACCAGCCCGAGACCCGCGTCATTGGCAGGCGGCTTCGGTGCCGAGGTTCGCAGGAGCCTCGCCCAGCGTCAGGCGTGGCTGATCGAGCAGGGGCTGGTCGTGCAGGAGGACGATACCCTGCGCTACCGTCCCGACATGGTCCAGGTCCTCCAGCAGCGCGAACTGGACCGGACCGCCCGGCAGGTCGGAGACGAGACGGGGCTGACCCATGTCGCCCCCAGACCGGGCGATCGCATCGAGGGGATCGTGAAGCGCGCCGTCATGGTCGGCGACCAGCGCGTCGCGGTGATCGAGAACTCTCGCGAGTTCAGCCTCGTGCCCTGGCGGCCGGTGCTGGATCAGGCGATCGGCAAGCCGGTCTCCGGCATCATGCGTGATGGCCCGATCAGCTGGACCATTGGCGGCCGGGCGAGGGGGCTTGGTGTCAGCTGACCGGCCGGCTCTGAGAGAGCCCCTCCTGTCCCCATGGAGGCTCTATCGCTCCATGGCGTCATGGCCGATTATTCGGGGAGCAAAGAGCGAGGCTCCTCATGAAGACCTTCAAAACCCGTCATCAGTTCTATCTTCCCGATGCGCTGTCCGAGAAGCTCGACACCCTGACATCGAAGCCGGGGACATCGAAGACGCAGATCCTGACCGACGCGCTCAACGCCTGGCTCGAGCGCAAGGGCGCGCAGGAGATCGACCAACGCTTCGGCCCTCGCCTTGACCGGCAAAACCGGACCGCCGAGCGGATCGAGCGCAAAGTGGATGCGCTGACCGAGATGCTGGGCTTGTTCATCCGCCACCAGCTCACCCTCGTTGCGCATCAGCCACCATTTGATGTCGAGACCAGCCGGCTTGGCAGTGCACGCTATGCCGCCTTCATCAGGCTGGTCGAGCAGCGGCTTGGACGCGCCGACAGCGGGGCGCAAAAATCTATTGCCGCAGAGGAGGGCGAGGCATGAGCCCTAATCCTTCGCCAAAGCCCATTACGGTTCGCGTCAGAGATGCCTGCCGGATGACCGGCATCGGCCGATCGAAGCTCTACCTCCTCATCGAGCAGGGGGAAATCGAGATCATCAAGGTGGGCAGCATGACGCTCATCCCTGTCACCTCGCTCGAAGCGTTCCTGGCAGCGCGAACAGAGCGCAGATAGCCGGCTTTTCCTGAACTCTGCCACTGGCGTGACAGTCTGTTCGTCGCACCCCGGTGTTCTGCCCGGGGAAATTTGGCTTGCTTCCGCAGCCGAAGCACGCAATCTGCCCCGGCTCCCAAAACACGTGGGAGTGGGGCTTCGAAACCTCAGCATACAAGCTCGGTCATCCAGTTTTGGAGGCCGGGTGGCATGCGCGCATGTCCAGCCGGTGACGGTAAAGGTGTGCGCGCTCGTTGTCTCAGCGGGTTACTACAACCGGCTTTGGCCGTCGCCCCGAGAGGACATAGGTGCGACGAATAAGCCGAGGCTGAAGGCGTCGCCGCTCAGGAGGCGCATATGGCAATGCCGAGCAGCTCAGGCTGGCATCTCATCTCCGAACTGCCTGCCGACCGGAAGGACGGTCGAAAGATGCTGCTCTGGGAGGAGGATCAGCCGGTCATCGGACGCTGGGATCCTGACCGGCAGGATTGGGAGGATCCCGAGAGCATGCAGGTCTTCGAGGAAATCACTTGCTGGGCTGATATCGTCCCGCCTCAGTGAAAACGGCCCGTCGTGGGCCATCATTGAGTGTTGAGAGCAATCTGGTGCTGATGCTCAATCGGTTAGCGCCAGTTCTCGCCGTTCGAATGCATTTTGCACGCGCTTGGAAGCTGACGTTCGCGGGCAGCCTCTCATTCTACGTCTTTGACCGGGTCTGGGACCTTCGCGACGGTCAGGTTTGGGAAGCGACCCGAGGAATGCGGACATTCGCGGTGGCGCGCGTTGATGACCGCTGCCGCCGAAAGCCGTCATTCGCGGCTTCAGATCTGCTCGCAAGAAGCGGGCGTACGTTCAGCACTTCCGAGGACAGTGAGTAGCCGTAAATCGAGGTACTCGACAGATTTGATAATTTTCAAACGCAGCCAAACGCGTTAGGCGAATCTCGCTTACAGGGAATGCATTGATCATGGCGACGAAACCGCTACCACTGCCAACGGGCGCAAATGATGCTGGTGAAGATGTCGATGGCCGACTGATCATCCAACGAAGCCGTTCAAGCGAAATTTTCTTTGCCGTGGTTGGACCCGTTGGTGCAGGTGCATCTCGAGCACGCGAAGCGCTTGAGCGCGCTTGTCGCGCGGCGGGCTATACCCCGCAGACCGTAAAGGTCAGCGCTATCATCCGCGAATGGGGGGCGGCACAGGGTCTCGATATCACACCTGAGATGAAGCCCATCGAGAAGGTGAAGCATCTACAGAATGTAGGCGACGAGATGCGTAAGGCCGATCCAACCCGCATTGCGCGCGCCGTGCTGTCGAAGATCGCCAGCTTGCGGGCGGAACTCAACGGGGAAAAGTTCGAGCAGGGCACTGTAGTGCCGCCTGGGGACAAGAAGATCGCGTATCTCATCGACTCCGTCCGGCATCCAGCGGAGACGAGCCTCTTCCGCCGCACGTACGCCAGCGCGTTCGCGCTCGTCGGCGTAGTTTGCGAAGATGGCCAAAGGCGAGATCGGATCCTCGATAAGTACTTCACGGGTCCCGAGCGTCGTGATGAGGCGCTTGTCGCTCAGGCAGATGCCTTTATCCAGCGTGATGCCGACGACGAGGAAGCGTCGCACGGCCAGCATGTAACCGACGCGTTCTTCGAAGCTGACTTTTTTGTCGACAATACGCGTTCGGACAAAACCGATGAGGATCAACTGCTCGACGAATCGCTGGCGCGCCTCATCAGCATAATTACCCACGACTCCTTGATCCGCCCGACGATCGAGGAGACGGCGATGCATCATGCGCATTCTGCACGCGTCCGGAGCGCCTGTTTGTCACGACAGGTCGGCGCGGCACTGGTTGATCGTGATGGAACGGTGGTGGCGACCGGCACGAACGAAGTTCCTCGGGCTGGCGGCGGCGTATATGGCGAGCGGCCGCTCGCTCCGGAGGAATTCGACCATCGGTGCGCGTTCCGGGAGGATCGCTACTGCAGCAATAATAAAGAGCAGAACCGCATTATCGATGAGCTGATCGAGTCAATTCAGCCGCTACGCGAGGTCGAGGATAGGGCCGAGCTTAGGAAGCGACTTCGCAACACCGCGGTTGGGCAGCTGATCGAGTTTAGTCGAGCGGTTCACGCCGAGATGGACGCACTCCTATCGGCCGGTCGCGAAGGCGTATCGACGGTCGGAACCCGTCTTTTCGTCACTACTTTTCCATGTCACTATTGCGCCCGTCACATCGTTAGTGCGGGGATCTACGAGGTGCAGTTCATTGAGCCATATCCGAAGAGCCTTGCCCTTGAGTTACACGACGACGCGATTGCGGTCGAGGAAGGCAACTGGTATCCGCCGGAGGAGACTGGCATGGCAGAAGCGAAACGGCGCCGGAAAGCCGCAGGTGAGCCAGGTAAGGCGGCTGTCGAGCAGGGTGTTTCGGGGCGTGTCCTGTTTCGTCCCTTTGTAGGCGTCGCACCCAGACTGTACCTTCGTGCGTTCGAGAAGACGCGTAGGCTGAAGGATAAAATTACGGGCAAGTTTGATATTCAGGCCCCGGAGTGGGGTGACGAGTGGTCGCCTTTCACCGCAGCCTACCCTGAACTTGAAGCTGCCCTGACGAAAACGCTATGAACATCAGCTATCTTTTCCCTCCGGGACAGGTCGAGGCCGTTCCAGCGAAGGCTGACGATAATAACAAGCTTCCGTCTGTCGAATCCGGCGACCGGCAGCTTGAATTTGATCTTGGGGACCGAGCACTCAGATTGCTGAAGATCGCCGTCACGGACACGATTCACGGGCGTCGCTTAACCACGCTGGTCGATGAGATCACCCCAGAATTCGTGATCGATTTGCGGGATGTGCTTCGCTTCGATCTACCCGGCTTGTCGCGAGAATTCTTCTTCAATCGTCTTTCAGCTCATGGCGTGCATTACGCCCGGGCACCTATCGCCTGGCACCAAATCTCGGCGTACGGGATCACGACCGATACGAAGCTACCGATAAGGTTGTATCATGAGGCGGTCGAGCGGTGGGGCGGCAACCTGATTCTGCTCGTCTCGAGGGCCGAACATGCGATGCACATGCATGCCATGCTCAACATGGCGCTGTCCACGCAGCGTTGCCATGGCTGGAGCATCGAACGGGTGTCGTAGCGCCCAGCTGTTAGCTCGTTCCAAGCGGCCGACCGATCCACTTGGCTTACGCGGCCCGCTGATCGAACACAGAGAACAAGCCCGGTTCACGTGAAACCCTAATCTCGTCATCCCAAGTGAATTGCTTCACCGATCTTCGCAACGCACCATCCTTGGCGGTGATGATCACATCCTTCGCCGCCCGCAGTTCCACCAGCGCCGCGTCCACGATCTCACCAATCACCGGAGCCTCGTTGCAATGGGATGCGAAGAGTTCCTTTTTCGTCAGCGGTCCTTTGCCAGCGACCGCCCGCGCATGCAGCATCCGGGCGAGTTGATCAACGACGGCACTCTCCGACCTAGTTCGTGCGTTATCATTGAAGCCGAAGTCCAGCATGTCTTTCCGCACGTCCTCGCCGGGATTGAACCCAAGTGAGTTGAAGCCGGCCCGACCGAAATGCTCGAATGTGTTCTCCATCGCCCAGTGAATCTTACCCATCTCCTCGCGGGCCTGATGGTGCTTGGAAAGGTGTAGCAACCAGTAATCCCGGTTCGACCCGCCTTCAGGATGAATGAAGAACGGCGTGTAGTAATCCGCCCCAGTGTTGCGCTGAATATGCTCGTACAGCGTATTCTGGATGAACCGCTTCCAGCCGCGCATCTGCTTCATCTCCAACATGTCCTGCACATCGCTGCGGCTCAGGTCGACAGCCGCGAGACCAGCGGTGTCGATCATCCTGTCGTTCAGAAGGTTCACCAGATGGTCAACCATGAAGGTCAGGACTACCTCCGGGTTCTGAAGGGCTGCCATGATCTTGCGGATCGTAGCGAACGTGACTGCGCTCCATCCATATTGGTCCAGGAAGAACAGCGAGCGGTGAGCGCGGCCTTTCGCCTGAATACGCCCTATCACTTCGCCGGCTACCTCTTCGAACTTCGAGGTAAGGATATGAATGTCGCGGCCAATTCGAGATCCATGGCCTTCACGCTCCAGAAGGTCGCGAAGGAAGTCGATGTGGTTGCGGTTCGCGTCGACAAAGACGAAATCGACATTGATGGCGATGCCCAACACGCGCGCAGCAGCCACCTCCGTTCGCACCCGATCGACCGCAGCTAACATCCGGAGCGGCGATCCATCGACCTGCGTGCCTTCGAGCATATATCGGCCGCCACCGCAGAACCCATCGACGATCGTGAGGTTCAAGGCCCGCGTGCGGTGGCTCTTCGTCAATGTGCGGATGTACGCCCCTACATAGGCGTCGAATATCTCATGCTTTGCCGCACTATGGCGACCGAGTTCGGGCAAACTACCGCCCACGATCCAATCGTAACCCAGATTGCCTGCCATGGATTGATGCCTCGTTGGCGCCCTGCGGCCATAGATGAGTTATGAGTAATACTTACAGCGACTGTCCATACCCTTCTCATTCATTTCGTTCGTATTTTCCAATTTTGTTACCGAAACTCGTTGCTCCGCGATTCGCGATATGGCAGGATTCACGGTACGTTCTAGGGGCGCGTGAATATGGCCGACGGCAGTGCAATCGAGTGGACAGATGCGACGTGGAATCCCGTCACGGGTTGTACGAAGATTACTGCCGGCTGCGACAACTGCTATGCCGCCCGCTTCTCCGAGCGGTGGCGCGGTATCCCTGGGCACCCATTTGAGTATGGCTTCGATCTGACCCTCCGCCCCGAGCGTCTGGCACAGCCGCTTGCTTGGAAGCGGTCGCGGATGATCTTCGTCAATTCGATGAGCGACTTATTCCACAAAGAGGTGCCACGGGTCTTCATCGATCAGGTCTTCGACACGATGGAGAAGGCGGATTGGCACGTCTTCCAAGTGCTGACGAAACGCAGTTCGCTGATGCGCAACTATCTCAAGCGCCGCTACCGTGACGTCGCACCGCCCGCTCACATCTGGCTCGGAGTTTCTGTCGAAGACAGCAAGTCGAGCGCTCGTATCACGCACCTGCGTGATGCACCTGCCGGCGTCCGCTTCCTCTCGGTTGAACCACTGATTGGTTCAGTTGGGAAAGTCGATCTTACGGGGATTCATTGGGTTATCGCTGGCGGAGAGAGTGGACCGGGTGCCCGGCCGATGGCGATCGAGTGGGCGCGCGAGATCCGCGACCTGTGTGCAGAACAGGGGGTCGCCTTCTTCTTTAAGCAATGGGGCGGCATCCGCCCGAAGACCGGCGGGCGCAATCTCGACGGACGTGAATGGAACGAGCTACCGGTTTCCGTGGCGTCGCGCGCCGCATAACGATGGACATTCCTGGACCGGACGAGATCAACGACGCCGCTGAGGCCCAACCGAGACAAACCCGACATGGCCGATGTGGAAAGAACTGAGCATACCTTTGGCGGCGGATGGACCGAGATCAAGCTCAACGCCGTTTCCGATTACCTCAACTTCTACACCCGGGCGCTTCAAGCGAGCCCGTCGCCAACCAACCCCTTCGAAACTTGGTACATCGACGCATTCGCCGGAACAGGTGACCGCACAATCGAAAGCAAGTCTGGCGGCCTTTTCGGCCAAGGGTCAGGCGTCATGGAGCGAGTCCGCCTCGAGGGTTCCGCGCGCCGTGCAATCGCCGTCGATCCGCCGTTCCGCCATCTCGTCTTCATCGAGAAGGATGAGCAACGCTTCGCCGCCCTCGAGCGGGTGAAGTCCGACTTCCCCTACCGCGACATCCGATGCGTACCCGGGGACGCGAACGACGAATTGCGCAGGATCTTCTCGAACATTCCGTGGACGCAGCCAGGCCGAAGCGGCCTTCAGCGCGCCGTGGTATTCCTCGACCCTTATGGCATGTCGGTCCGATGGGAGACTTTGCGGTATCTGGCGGACACCCAGCGCGCGGATGTCTGGTATCTCTTCCCGCTCCACGCCGCCCTTCGCCAGCTGAGCCATGACCATGCCGCTCTCGACGCGGGCAAAAGAGCCGCGCTCAACGAGATTTTCGGCACCGCTGACTGGGAACAGCACTTCTACCAGTACAGCCCCAAATCCGCCGATCTTTTCGACTTCGCTGCACCGGCAAGCCCGAGCCGAAATGCCGACCCGGACAAGGTCGAAAGATTTGCAGCTGAGCGCCTGCGCTCTATATTTAGCTTCGTATCCGAGCCGATCCTGATCATGACCCGGCACAAGCTGCGTCAGTTTTCGCTCTTCCTACTTAGCGGGAACCCCAACGAACGAGCGGTGTCGCTGATCCGAAAGGGCGTCGCCGCCCAGGTCAAGAAGTTTGGAGGGCGAACGCTGCCATTTAGCCGGTCACGATGACGTAAACCGCGTATCTTGGATTAGCGATTAAAAAGCGCGAAGCAGGATGGTGGTCTGCACCGCCGACATCCGATATCCGGGGTTCATCGCTGAAAGCCGATTGTCGCGAATGTCCAACAGAGCCGACTGACGGACGACCGAGCGCGTCCATGCCATGTCCGCTATCTGGAGGCTGAAAAATTCGCCTGAGCGGCTAAGAAGGGTCGGCCTACTCTGAAGCGTTCTACCTGTGGCCATCATGGCCTTAGGAGACGTGTCATGGGATTGTCAGAATTTGATCCCGCCGCTCGCGAGCGAGTATCTTGGAACGCCGGACGCAAGGTGGGGGCGAAGCGCGCGCTCAAACCCCGTCAGATCTGGGCCGTCCGTTTCTTCCTCGACCAGCATGGACGCATTCGGGATCGGGCCCTCTTTGATCTCGCCATCGATAGCAAGCTGCGCGGCTGCGACCTGGTGAAGATTAGAATCAGCGACATTGTTTGTGATAGGAAAATTCGAACGCGAGCCACCGTGGTTCAGCAAAAGACCGGAAGGCCAGTTCAGTTTGAGCTGATGGACGATGCTCGCGCCAGCCTCCTCAAGTGGCTCGAACTCCGGGGTGGATCCCTGGAGGACTACGCCTTCCCCAGCCGCACCGACCACGCGGCCCACATCAGCACACGGCAATATGCCCGCCTTGTCGATGAGTGGGTCACAGGAATTGGCTTACCCAGTGAGGATTATGGCACCCACTCTCTCCGGCGGACCAAGGCATCGATCATCTACAAGGCGACCGGAAATCTCCGGGCCGTCCAGATCCTGCTCGGGCACACGAAGATTGAAAGCACAGTGAGATACCTGGGTGTGGATGTCGAGGACGCCCTCACGTTGGCAGAGGGCACAGAAATCTGAGATTGCCTGGCTCCTTACCCTCGCGAGGAGCCAGGACCTATATCGCGTCGGCTCTGCGCCCCTTCTGACCCTTCAAGGAGAAAATGTCCGTTCCTGAAAGCGGACGTTACGAGTCACGCGTGCTTGTCAGTTCGCAGGGCCACCTGCATTTCGAACGACGCCCATCGCCTTGGTCATGCGCAAGAGAAAACGACACGCTCAGTTGAATGGCATTCGACCTGTGTGAAGTATTCTACCTGCGTCGACGATGCATATAATCTCTCCCTTCGTCCTCAATCCCCGGCCAGGATCATGTCGGCAGCCTTTTCCGCGATCATGATGATCGTCGCGTTGGGGTCGCCGGTGGTGATGCGCGGCATGACCGATCCATCGACGACCCGCAGCCCCTCCATCCCATGTACCTGCAGCCGCGCATCCACGACAGCAAGCGCATCTTGCCCCATGCGGCAGGTTCCGACCGCTTCATAATTGACGTTGCAGGTGCTGCGGAAAAAAGCGTCCAGATCAGCGTCGCTCACGCAGGCATTGCCGGGCGCATATTCCTGTCCCCGAAAACGGGCATAGGCGGGCTGCGCCAAAATCTCTCGCGCGATCCGGATGCCCCGGCGCAGTGCATCCCGATCCCGTTCCTCTGCGAGATAATTGGCATTTATGAGCGGCTGGTCCGTGGGATCCGCGGAGCGCAGTTTCAATTCGCCCCGGCTTTCCGGCCGGGTGAGGATCACCAGCTTGGTGAAGCCATGCTCGCGCACCGGCCTGCCACCCGCGCCCAGCAGCATCGGGAGGTAATAATATTTGAGATCGAGTTCGTCATGCCCCGGCGCACCCGAGCGCAGATAGGCAACCGCATCGGTGCCGCTGTTCGCCAGCGGGCCGCCGCGCGTAACCATGTAGCGCAAGGCCGCCGCTGCCATGCGCGCCGGGCTGGTCGCGAATTTATAGTCGGAGACAGGCTCAGGACAGCCGATCTGGACCTGCGTGCCGATATGGTCATGCAGATTCTGGCCGACGCCCTTAAGGTCGACGACGGTGCTGATCCCCAGCGATGTCAGATGATCGCCTTCGCCGATGCCGGACAGCATCAGCAACTGGGCGGACTGGAATGTGCCCCCGCTCACGATCACCTCTCGGGCGGCGTGGACCTGGCGGATTTCCTTGCCCTGCCGATATTCGACTCCCACCGCGCGCTGGCCCCGCAGCAGCAGCCGGGTCACAGTCGCCCTCGTCTGGACGGTGAGATTGCGCCGCCCCCCGACCGGATGCAGATAGGCAACGGCGGTGCTCATCCGACGGCCGTTGCGGATGGTATGTTCAGAGGGCCCAAATCCTTCTGGCACCGCGCCATTATGATCGTCGCTATAGGGATAGCCAGCCTGCTGCGCGGCTTCGATCCACGCCCGCTGGCCGGAGTTGCGGATCTCCGCGCGCGTCACCGGTAAGGGGCCGCTGCCGCCATGGAAATGGTCTTCGCCATGGGCACTGCACTCGGCGCGCCTGAAATAGGGGAGCACCTCTTCATAGGACCAGCCGCTGTTGCCGAGGCTCGCCCAATGGTCGAAAATCTCGGGACTGCCACGGCTGTAGCACATGCCGTTGATGGAACTGCTACCGCCAAGCACCTTGCCGCGCGCATCAGCCAAAACGCGATTGTCGAGATGCCGCTGCGGCGTGGTCTGATAGTGCCAGCTTGCCATCCCACCTTGCAGCATCGGGAAGAAACCGGCTGGAATATGGATCAGGGGGTTGCGATCGCGCCCGCCCGCTTCGAGGAGGAGGACCTGAACGTGCGGATCGGCGGAAAGCCGGTTGGCAAGGACGCATCCCGCCGATCCCGCGCCCACGATGATATAGTCAAATTCTGTGCCTGATTGCATGCGGTCGCTCCAAGAGGAGAGGAATGGAAATGCGGGGGAAAGCGGGCGCTATAGGGTGTGTGGTAGCAGGGCGACGGCCTTGATCTCGACGATCGAGCCGGGATGGCCCAGCGCGCTGACGCCAATCGCAGTCCAGCAGGTGTTCCCGCCCTGCATGAACGCGGACTTCGCGGCTATGAAACCGTCCATGTGCGCGGGATAGCCGACATGGAAAGAGGTGAGATCCACGATATCGCCAGCACCGCATCCATGGCGGCGCAGAACCTCCCCCAGCGCGGCGAAGGCCAGCTCATACTGGCGGGACGGATCGGGCGGTACGCTGCCGTCGACCTCTATGCCGATCTGGCCTGAGCAGAATAGGATGCGGCCAGCGATGCGTGCCTCGCAATAACCATAGCTGGCGGCGGCATCGGTATCGGACATGTCTTCCCTCTCCTTTTTTCCGTGACCTGCGGGCGCCGGGCGCGATCAGCGACGGCAGCGCCATCGTATAGCTCGGACACAAACACTACACAATGTCTTGTTTGTGCAGAAACTCTGTGTCAGCATGCAAAGAATCAGGAGTGATAAGCCGAACCGGCTACGCAAAGAGAGGGAAATGTCATGATGTTACGGCGTTTATCGCGCAATTTGTTGCTTTCTGGCGCGGCGTTAAGCGCGATTTGCGGTACGGCCGGGGCGGCGGAACCGCAGGCGGAAAAGCCGGTTGTTCAGGCCGATGCTCAACTCGGCACCATTGTCGTGACTGCGCGGCGGACGCGCGAAAATATTCAGGAAACGCCAGTGGCCGTGACCGCCCTGACCGGCGAAATGCTGGACAAGCTTAATATCCGCGATGTGGTGGCGACGGCGCAATTCACTCCGAATCTCGGCATCAGCGCGCAGCCCGCGTCGATCACCGCCGCGTCGGTGTTCATTCGCGGCATCGGCAACGCGTCGCCTAGTGCAGTGTCGGAACAGGGCGTCGGCATCTATCTCGACGGCGTCTATATCGCGCGATCAGCGGGGGCGATCTTTGACCTGGTCGATCTGGAGCGCATCGAAGTGCTGCGCGGCCCCCAGGGTACGCTGTTCGGACGCAACAGTGTGGGCGGCGCGATCCAACTCGTAAGCCGCAAGCCCACCGACGATCCGGGCTTTGAGGGGAAAGCGGGTTATGGCACGTTCGACGACTGGTTCGCGCGCGCGCGGTTCGACACCGGCCTGATCGGCAACATGCCGATCAAAGCTACGGTCTCCTACATGCATCGGCAGAAAAACGGCTATTTTGACAATAGTCTGGCTCCGTCGAGCAAGGACCCCGGCGCCCTCAACAGCGATGCCGTCACCGCTGCTGTCCAAGGTGATTTCGGCAAGCTAACCGTCAATTACGGTTTCGATTATAATGTCCGTGAAGGCGCCCCGACCTTCTTCCAGGTCATCAATGCAACAGATGATGTTCGTACCTATTATGGAAGTTCCCAGGCTCTCGGCGGTTCAGCATTTCAGATCGGGCCAGAAGGACTGCGCCGGGGTGAACAACAACCGGCCATGGACCTCAATGGTAACCCAACCTTCAGCGTCAAGGCGCGGGTCTACGGCCATGCCCTGACGCTCAATTATCAGCTTATGCCCGCCCTCGCGATCAAATCGATCACGGCCTATCGCGCCTATCGCCAGGATGGCGCCAACGGCCTGTCGGGCAACGGACAGTTGCTTGGCTTCACCTTGAGCCCGCTGCTGTTCGTCGACGGCACCGTCCTGCCCACCGGAGTCCAGCCGGTGACGCCCTATGACGGCTACACTACGCAGCGTCAGCGTCAGTTTTCTCAGGAAGTGCAGTTGCTGGGCGAAGCCGGGGCGTTCAAATATGTCGGCGGCGCCTTCTATTTTCATGAAAAGTCATCCGAAGCCAATTATCAACAGTTGACCTTCGTGCTTCCCGGGGGCGATGCGGGTGTAAATCTTTCGCCACTCCAGGCATTTCATGGAAAGGCACGTTCCTATGCCGTTTTCGGCCAGCTCAGCTATTCGCCAAGCAGCGATCTGGAACTGACCGGCGGCGCTCGTTATACAAAGGACAGGAAATGGCTGACGCTTGCCGGTGATGTGCAGCCCAACCTCGATGGTCAGGTATCCTATAATAACTTCTCTTGGCTGATCTCCGCCAATTACAAGCTGCGTCAGGACTTGATGACCTATGCCCGCGTATCGAGCGGCTACCGCGCGGGCGGCATCAATCCGTCCGCTTCGGAGATCAACATCTTCGCGCCGGAAAAGGCCATATCGTATGAAGCCGGCGTGAAGGCCGAATGGTTTGATCGCCGCTTGCGCACCAATCTGTCGGCCTTCTATGTGGATTATAAAAATCTGCAGATCCCGCAATTTCTGGCGGGTACCGGCGGGGCAACATCGACCATCGCCAATGCAGGTCGCGTCGCCTATCGCGGGGTGGAAGCCGAACTCACCGCCGTCCCTGTCCCTGGCCTGACGATCGATGGTTCGGTTGGCTATACCTCACCCAAATATAAGAGCTATCTCTACCGCGATCCCATCACCGACGCGGTGATCAACGTCGCCTCCGAAGCACGCATGTCACAGACCGCCAAGTTAAACACCCATGTTGGCGCGCAATATGACCACGAATTCGGCATCGGCACTTTGTCGCTGCGTGCCGACTATTCCTATCGCAGCACCGTCTACTGGTTCACGCTGGACCGGGTCAATCCCTTCAATCGCGATATCCGATCACGCCCGGACCATAATCTGCGCGCCCGTGTCTCGCTGAGCGATATCGCGGTCGGCGGTGGCAGGCTGGACCTGGGCTTCTGGGGCGACAATCTGACCAACGACCGCAATATCGATTTCGGCATCGACTTCGGCAGTCTTGGCTATGGCAGCGCCTCCTTCAAGAAGAAGCGGACTTTCGGCGTGGACGCAAAGCTCAGCTATTGACGCTCTACCGGGACGGGGCCGCGCTCATCGCGGCCCCTCATGCTTCGCAACCGGCAATGAGCAGGTCGACAAGTTGGCGCACATAGGCATCGGACGGCTGGTCCTTGGCGATCACGATCAGGCCCGCGATCGAAGTGAACAGGGTCGTGATCACCATCAGCGTGTTCACTTCCGCACGGATCTTGCCCTCTTGCTTGGCGACATCGAGTGGGCCGACCATCTCTTCGGCGATCGCGCGCCACTGGCGCAGCGTTTCCTCATTCACGAAGCCGGAGCCGAGATGGGCGACCAAGCCGTTGATGGCGATTTCGTCGGGCCGCGCCGAAAAGTCGCGAAAGGCGATGGCAATGACCTGCAGATGCTCGCGCCAGTCGGCACGCGGTTTCACCCGAAAGGTCGCATTATGCGCCGTCAGCGCTTCGACGATCAACGCTTCGCGCGTGGCCCAGCGGGCGTAAAGGGTCGAGCGCGCAATGCCGGCCTGCTCCGCGACGTCCTGCATCGTGAACTCGATCTCGCCGTTCTTGATGAACTGCAAGACGGTGGCGGCAACCGTCTGCCTGACCCTTTCCGTGCGCCCACCAGGGCGAATGCTGCCGCGTGTCATGCGCCCTCTTATCGAGCCGCGGCCAACAGACTCAAGAGCAAATCGCCCGATGCCACGGGTAATCGGAATGAAGGAAATACATGGTGAAGTACGGCGAAGGCAGTGTCCCCCTTGGCTCGGATCCGTGGGGGGTGATGGTGGTTCTGTCCGTCATCGGCTTCCTCCTGATTGGTGGCATGCTGACGTCGCTCACCGTCTATATGTCTGTCATGCAGCCCCTGTTCCGCTGGGGTGAAGCCGAAATGGGCGCCGGGCCGGTGGCGCTGCTGCTCGGCATGAGCGCGGGCAATCTGTTCGTTGGCCGGGCGATGCGGGCAGTCGGCGTCCAGAGGCTGTTCGCCCTTGGGGCTGGCATGGCGGTTTGCGGCTGGGTCGCGGCAGGCTTCACCGGGACTTTAACGTTCTTCATGGCGGCGATGGCGCTGGCGGGCCTTGGCGTCGGCATGGCCACGATCGTGCCGGGCATCGCGGTCATCTCGCAGAGCTTCCACCGGCACAGGGGGCTGGCCATCGCGCTCTTCATCGGCGGTTGCGCGCTTGCCAGTGCGACCATGCCGATGATCAGCGGGCGGCTTATCGAGGCATTGGGCTGGCGCGAGACATTCTGGACCATCGGTGCGGCGGCGGGCCTGATATGTACAGGGGTGGTGTATCTCCTTCCGTGCAGCCGATGCGGCGCCTCCGACGGAGACGGTGCGGAGAACCTCGGCCTGACAAGAGAACAAGCTCTGAGGAAGCCAGGCTACTGGTTGCTGGCCATCGTTCTCACGATCAGCCAATTGTCCTTGAATGCCATCCTCTTCAACCTGATCTCCTATCTTCGGCACAGCGGCTTCGATCAGGCGGACGCGGTCACCGTCTACAGCGTCGCCAATTTCATGAGCCTACCGGGACTCCTGATCGGCGGACTGACCTCCGACCGGATCAGCGCCCGCATCCTCCTTCCCGTCATCCTCGCCTTGCAGGCAGCGGGTACGCTAGCCTTGCTGGGGGTCGGCGGCGACCCTCTGTGGCAGGGCCGGACGGCGATCGCGCTTTTCATCATGCTCTGGGGCAGCGTGGCCGGTTTGCCAGCTCAGGCGGGATCCATGCTGCTGACAGAGATGATCGGCCAGCGCGCCTACCCCGCGATGTTGGGGATCATCTTCACCATTAACGGCTTTGTTGGCGCACTGGCGCCGGTCGCGGTCGGCTGGGCCCATGAGGCAAGCGGGGGCTATGCCCTGCCGGTCTTCTGCCTTGGCACCCTGACCCTGGTGGCGAGCATCGCCTCGCTTTTCTGCCGCAGTGCTCCGTTCGTGGCGGCCATGGCAGCGCGCGCGAACTGACAGAATTTCCCTGGAGATTGAGTAGATGCAGAACAAAGCCGTCTTCGAACGGGGCGAGATTCCGATATCCGCCAGTGGCTGGACCAAGCCGCAAGGTCTCGCGCCCAACTGGCCCGCGCTGACGGAAGCGGTTTCCACCGATGTCGCCGTCATCGGCGCTGGCCTTGCGGGGTCATCCCTCGCGCTGCATCTAGCAGAAGCGGGTATTTCAGTCACCGTGCTGGAGGCACGCCAGCCCGGCTGGGGAGCATCGGGCCGCAACGCCGGGCATGTCCTCCCGATCCTGCGGGACATGCGTGTGTTCCGTCGCTTTCCGGACGAGGGCCGGCGATTTCTGAAGCTGTTCCGCGAACATCACACCATCCCCTTCGATCTGGCTGGCCGCTATGCGATCGACTGCGATGCCGTCCGCTCCGGCTACATCAACGGGATGAAGACCCGGCGGGCCTTTGAAGGATTCCTGCGGGAATTTTCCTATCTGGAAGACCATGGCCTGCAAAAGCTGGTCCGCATGTCAGGAGATGACATGAAGGCCCATACCGGATCGGCCGCCTATCCTTATGGCGTGCTGTTCGAAGATGGCGGCCGTATCAATCCCTATCTCTTCACCAATGGCATGGTCGCAGTGGCCGCCCGGCTCGGGGCGCGTATTCATGGCGATAGCGAGGCGCTGGCGCTGGAGCGGGCAGGTGAGCGCTGGCGCATCCGCACGCGGGCGGGCAGCGTGCTGGCGGATCGCATTGTGTTCTGCACCAATGCCTATCCGACAGGGATCGAACCCGCATTCCGGAAAGCCTTTTATCCGCTGACCGCCTATGCCCTCACCACCAGGCCGCTGCCAGCCGGGGCGCTGGACCATATTCTCCCTGGTGGCGGCACTTTTGCGCAGGCGCCGATCGATCTCAATCCGATGGTCCGTGATCGCCATGGCCGCCTCATCCTCTCATCGATCCCGCGGGTCGGCGGAGCCCATGACGCGTCATGGCATTTCCAGTCACAATTGCGCTGGCTGCATCGCATCTGGCCGGAAACGCGCGGCATGAGAATCGAGATGGAGGATTATTGGACGGGACGGGTTGCCTTGCGGAAGGCGCAGTTCCCCGGCGTGTTCGAGCTTGGCAAAGGCATTTTCGGGCTGATGTATTTCAACGCCTGGGGCAATGTCATGGCGCCCTTGATGGGCAAGATTCTTGCCGACGGACTGGCGCGCGACGACATGGCGAGCTTGCCCTTCCCGGTCGAGCGACCCGAGCATGTGCCCTTCAGCCGCAAATATGAGGTGCTGATCCGCCACATTTTGATCCCGGCTGCGCGGACGGCGCAACGATGGGGTTTCCTCTAGCCGATGATTCTCACGCTTATCTGACGCAGCCAGCGGCGCGAAAGCGCCCAAGGCAGCTGAAATACGGTCAATAGAAAGGATACGGAATATGATGGTTGATATTAGTCCCAAATTGGGGTCCCCCTCGACGGGCGTTGTAATAACCGGCGGAGCATCCGGCCTGGGCTTCGCATCGGCGCGGGCGCTGGCGGCGGTCGGCCGCCCTGTCGTGCTGTGGGACCTGAATGCCGAGCGTGCAGAACAGGCGGCGGCGGAGATCGCGGCGCAGTTCGACGTAGAGACGCTGGGCCTGCGCTGCGACGTGCGCGATCTTCAGGCAATAACCGATTGCGCCGCGGAAACGCTGGCACAAATGCCCGACATCGGAGGGCTAGTTCATTGCGCAGGTGTGGTCGATCAAGAGGGACTGGATGGCCTGACTGAGGAAAGCTGGGACTGCGGTATCGCGGTCCATCTCCGCGCGCTGCCCTTCCTCATAAAGGCGTTCCTACCTGAGTTGGCAAGCCGGCCCGGGTCAGCCATTGTCGCTGCCGCATCGATCAATGCGACGCTCGGCAATGCGATCAACCCTGTCTATACGGCTGGCAAGGGTGGCGTGCTGTCGCTGGTCCGCTCTCTGGCGGACAGGCTGGCGCAGGATGGCATCCGCATTAATTCGCTTTCGCCTGGGCAAATTATAACGCCGATGACCCGCCCGGTCGTCGATGTGCTGGCACCCGGCCATTTTGAAAAGCGTATCCTGCTGGGCCGCATGGGCGAGGCGGAGGAGATCGGGCGCGTGGTCCGTTTCTTGTTGTCGGACGAGGCGAGCTATATCACCGCTGCGCAGATCGTGGTGGATGGGGGAAATATCTCTTCCCAGCGCTGAACCGGCGGTGCCGAGCAGCGCGCACTTTCCACTTGCGTCGTCTAGCCCAGGCTGGGCGCGGCACGGCCGGGTCATCTGCCGGGGCATGGCATCCGTTCTGAAACTCTTGTTTCTAAGCCGATAGGCGGGAATCGGCCAGCCTTGGCCCCCAGATGAAAAAGCAGACCGACCGGACCTCGCGACGGAAAAATGGCGCCTGAGCGTCCAGGAAGGGTCGGGAGGCGACACGCGCCAACGGCAGCTTTCATCACATGCCAGCCCCGAACCGGACGTTCACCTATCGGCCAGTTTCGGACAACAAAATTAATTCTTCGATTGTGATCCCTCAGGGCGTTCTCGGGCAGTCAATTGGCTGCTGGACATCATCTTTGGGTCTGTTCACAATAGCAGTATGCCACGGGTTTCCGATGCCTGTGGGGATGCTTGTGGTATTGAATGTGGGAAAACAGCACACTGATGGAGAAAATCGCAGGAATTCCGGGCTCAATCACCTCGGGTTATTAATCCCTCCCTCTCCGCCATTTGCTTTCAGGATAGGTCAGGCTCTCAGGGCCGCCGCAAGGTCAGTGTGACGCGCAGGCCGGGGTCGTTATCCGCCAGCGTCACGGTACCGTGGTGCAGCCGCGCCACCGCTTCCACCAGCGACAGGCCCAGGCCCGATCCGGGTTTGCTGCGTGCGGGGTCGAGACGGCCGAAGCGCTTGAGCGCGGCGGCATGGCTATTCGCCGGGATGCCGGGGCCATTGTCGGTGACCTCGATCAGCAGATGGCCATCCTCCAGCGCAGCGCTGAGGCCGATGCCATCGCCGCCCTGCGCGTAATAAAGCGCATTTTCGATGAGATTGGCGAGCGACTGGCTCACCAGTTCGCGATGCAGCGGAAAAATCAGCGATTCAGGTGCGTTGACGCTAAGAGCGAAGCCGCTGTCCTCGATCAGCGGGCCATAGACCTCCGCCACGTCGCGCAACAGGTCGCCAATGTCGGTGTCGCGCAGCAGGTCGCCGCCGAAGCCCGCCTCGGTCCGGCTGATGAGCAGGGCGGTGGTCAGCATGGAGCGCAGCGTCTGCGCCTCCTGATGCACCTTCTCCAGCGCGTCGAGCGCGGTGTCGTCGCGGGTCTGGGCGCTTGCCTGCTCCACCACGGAGATCAGGCGCGTCACCGGCGATTTGAGATCGTGCGCCAAACCGTCGGTCATCATCCGCAACTGCGTCACCAGCGCGTCGATCCTTTCCAGCATGGCGTTGATCGATTGGCCCAGCCGGTCGAAGGCGTCGCCGCTGCCGTCGGTGGGCACGCGGCTGTCCAGCGCGCCGACCGCGACATCGTTGGCCGTCTGGGCGATGTCCGATACCTGCCGCGCCAATATGCGGCCCAACATGATGGAAATGGCCAACGCCAGTACCAGGCTGATGATGAAGGCGACGCTCAGTGCCTCTTCATAGATGCGCGCCAGTTGCAGGCTGTTGGAAATGACCATGCCGGTCAGCAGCTGATCGCCATTGTTCAGCCGGATGGCGATCACGCCGATCGGCTCCGGCTCATCGCGGCCGACGCGGTAGAGCGACATGATCTGCCAGCGCCCGTCGGCGGGAAGGCTGGCGGGCCAGGCGCCCAGATTGCCGGCGATGGAATGTCCGGCCGCATCGGTGAGGAGTAGCACGGCGCGCTCGCCCTCGACGCTGCGGAAACGGCGGGCAATCTCCCCGCGCAGCGCCGCCGTGCCGCCCTCCCGATAGAGCGCGGTCAGGTCGTCGCGGGCATCCTCCACGGCCTGCCGGTCGGCAGCGACCACGGTGCGCTGGCTTGCCTGCTGCACGAACAGCAGCACGCCCCCCGTCACCAGGAACTGGCAGAGAAAAGCCAGGCCGACGAATCGCCCGATGGTCGATCGGGCAAAGCCGAACCAGCGACGAGTGCCTTTGGCGGCCGCATCCCCGGATGGCGAAAAAGCGGCGTCCCTTTTTCCGCGCAATGCCCCGGATGCGTCAGTTCTCGGGGCCAAGCCGATACCCCATGCCGCGCACCGTATGCAGCATCGGCTTGTCTCCGCCTTCGTCCAGTTTGCGGCGCAGGCGGCTGACATGCACGTCGATGACGTTCGTGCCGGGATCGAAATGATAATCCCACACACCCTCGAGCAGCATGGTGCGCGTCACCACCTGATCGGGATGGCGCAGGAAGAATTCCAGCAGGCGGAATTCGCGCGGTTGCAGGTCGATGGTCCGGTTGCCCCGCTTCACCCGGCGGGAGAGCAGGTCCATTTCCAGATCGTCATGACGCAGATGGGTGACGACCGTGCTGCCGCTGCCGCCCCGGCGCAGCAACAGTTGCACGCGCGCCAGCAGTTCGGCGAAGGCGAAGGGTTTCACCAGATAATCGTCGGCGCCATTGGTCAGACCCTCCACCCGGTCCTCCGGCGTGCCGAGGGCTGACAGGATGATGACCGGTGTTTCGATCCCCGCCGCGCGCAGGGCCTTCAGCATCGCCATGCCGTCCATGGCGGGCATCATCCGGTCGAGGATGATCGCGCCATAGCTGCCGTCGCTGGCCAGGAACAAGCCGTCACGGCCATTATCCGCCTGGTCGACGGTGAAGCCCGCCTCGCCGACGCCCTTGGCGATGTAGGCGGCGGTGGCGGCGTCGTCTTCCACCACCAAGATCTTGTGGCTCATCGTCCCCTTTCCGGCCGGTCGAGCATCACCACGCGCAGTTGATCCGCATGTTTCAGCCCCAGCGCTATCCGTGGCTGGGGATGGTGTAACAGATAGCTGCTGGCTTGATCCAGAGAGCTTATCGGCGTGCCGTTCAGGCTGACCACGCCGTCGCCGACGCTGATGCCCAGGCGCGCGGCCTCGCCGCCGGTTTCCATGCTGGTGACGATGACGCCCGGATGGGCGTCGGTCAGGGTGACGCCGGGCAGGGCGCGCGCCTGGGCTGCGGCCGCCTCCAGATGGCCGTCCGTGGCGTGGCGGACGTGGAGGAAGAAGGCGCCGCTCATCAGCAGCGCGCACAGGGCAAGGCAAGCGAGCAGCAGTCCGGTCGCATAATTGTCGATCGAGCGCTTCGCCATCGGCCTCACTCCCCCGCGCGGAATGCACCGGGGAGGGATGACGGGAGCCCATCCTTCCCCGGTCGTGCTGGCGTCAGGCCGGTTTCGGCGCGGGCTTGGCCTTCATCGCATGATGCGCCGCCATCTTGTGGTGCCGCGCGGCGCTCTTGTGATGATGCGTGGCCATCTTGCGATGGGAGCGCATGGCCGTGTGGTGCATCGCCGTATGATGCATCGTGGCGTGCGAAGAGCCCATGCATTCGTCCGTCACGCTTTTGGAGCATGGCGGATAGGATTTGGGCGCGCTGGGGGCCGGTTGGGCCATGGCGGCCGTGCCCAATCCCAGGGCGACGAGAGGGAAGATCAGATATTTCATGGATCATCTCCTTCACTTTCCGGCGTCGGATGGCCGGGATCGCCGGGCCTTCCGCTGCCGGATGAAGGATGATGCGCGTGACGGATGAAGTCATGTTAAGCTTTGTTCATGCCCCGGACGGAATGGGCGGCTTGTCCTGCGCCACGGCGACGCGGCCACTGCGTTCCAGCTTGCCCCAGCCCACCACCCAGCCACCGATGGCCGAGGCGATGGCGCGCACCACCACCCAATACATGATCTGGCGGTAGACGAAGCGCTGCGCCACCAGCAGATGCGGCGGATAGCGCACGTCGCGATTGTCGAGCGCATAGGCGACCCAGCCGCAGGCGACGTCGATGCCGGTAAAGACCAGCCAGTAAAGGCCCATCATCCACACATCATGGCTGGTCTGCGCCCAGCCATGCTGATGCACGCGGACGGCGGTGCCGATGATCGAGGTGACGAGCGCCAGATCGATCAACGGGGAAATCGCCGCGAACAGGATCTGGAACAGCCAGGCCTGCGGCATCCCCACCAGCGCCAGCCCGGTCGGCCGCCGTTCGCGCAGGATGCGGCGGTGCTTCCACAGGCATTGCAGCGTGCCGAAGGCCCAGCGATAGCGCTGCTTGGCAAGCGCCTTGAAGCTTTCGGGCGCTTCGGTCCAGGCGACCGCCTCGGGATCGTAAGTGACGCGCCAGCCCGCGCGCTGGATCGCGATGGTCAGGTCCTGATCCTCCGCCAGCGTGTTTTCCGGATAGCCGCCGACCGCGTCCAGCGCCGCGCGGCGCCAGGCGCCGACCGCACCGGGCACCACCGTCATGGCGTCGAACCCAGCGAGCGCGCGGCGCTCCAGATTTTGCGCCGTGATATATTCGACCGCCTGCCAGCGGGTGACGAGATTGATCCGGTTGCCCACCCGCGCATCGCCCGCGACCGCGCCGATGGCGGGGTCCGCAAACCAGCGGGCGAGGCGGCGAATGGTCTGCGGCTCGAACTGGGTGTCGGCGTCAAGGGCGATGACGATCTCGCCGCTGGCTTCCTTCAGCGCCCGGTTGAGCGCCGCCGCCTTGCCGCCATTGGCCAGCGTCAGCAGCGTCACGCGCGGATCGCCGGCAAAGGCGCGCCGGACGATGGCGCTGGTTTCATCCTTCGACCCGTCATCCGCGACGATCAGTTGCAGCGCGGGATAATCGCTCGCCAGCACGCGGCGGACCGATGCCTCGATCACCCGCGCTTCATTATAGGCGGGGATGATGACCGAGACGGTCGGTTGATGCTCCGGCGGCACGATCCGTTCGCGCCGCTCCTGGATCCAGGCGAGCAGCGTCATCAGCACGGCGCGGGCCAGCCCCAGGGTGATCGCGACATAGAAGATCCAGCCCAGCAGCGCGCTGACGAGGGCCAGGATCACGAACACGCCGACATCGACCCGCACCGCCAGCAGATCCCCGGCCTTGACCGGCGGCATCGCGGCCTGCCGCGGCAGCCCGGCCAGCTGCGACACCGGCACGAAGCTGTAGCCCTCCGCCCGCAATTGCGTGATGATGCGCGGCAGCGCCTCCACCGTCTGCGCCCGGTCGCCGCCGCCATCGTGCAGCAGGATGATATTTTCGGACCGGTCGTCCGCCACATTATGCACCTGCTCGATCACCTGACGGATGATCGCATCGGTGCCGGGGCGCTGCCAGTCATTGGGGTCGACGTGCAGGCCGACGACGGTGTAGCCCAGCTTCTGCGCCGCCAGCGCCGGTCCCAGTTCGTCCGCCGTGGTCGGCTCCGCATCGCCGAAATAGGGCGCGCGGAACAACCGCATGCCGTGTCCGGTATAGGCCTGCACCAACCGCTGCGTGGCGTTGAGCTGGAGGCGCGTGCCATCGTCCGACCAAGTGGCGAGGTTGGGATGGTCGTAGGTGTGGTTGCCGATTTCATCCCCGTCCGCGACGATCCGCTGGAGCAGGCCCGGATGTTCGAGCGCATTTTCCCCGATGACGAAGAAGGTCGCGGGCGTATGCATCCGTTCCAGCACGTTCAGGATCCGGGGCGTCCAGGTCGGGTCCGGGCCGTCGTCGAAGGTCAGCGCCAGCATTTTGGGATGCTGCCCCCCGGTGCGCTGCACCTGGTAAGGGGTGGGCAGCGTGCCGTAGCTTTCCCGTTCGATGACGTTCTGCGGGCCGAAGGCGATGGCGCGACGGCCTTCGGTCGGCGTGGCGGTGATCCGCAGGATTTCGCCCGATCCCTCGACATCGGTATCGAGCGTGCTCGCCACCCGGCTGAGATTCGGGCGGCCGCCATTGCGCCAGGCGGTGAGGTCGGACCAGACGCCGGGGTCCTCGCTGCCGAGCCGCCAGAGGGCGATGCTCTGGATGCCCAGGCGCTTGAGCACCAGCAGCTCGTTCCAGGTCGCGGCGGCATCCAGCATCCAGATCTGATGGCGCTGCCCTGCCTCGTCATAGGCGAAGCCCGCATTGCCGCTGGCCATGTCGTAGACCGGAGGAGCGTCGCTGTCATGCGCGGCAAGCCAGGCTTCGTCCAGCGACAGCGCATCGGCGGTGCCGCCATGCCAGTCATAGGCATAGCTGCCGAGCGCGACGACGATATGGTTGGCGCCGATCGCGCGCTGGGCCTCCCTCACCTCCCGCGTGAACCAGTCCTGCGCGGCGATCGGGCCGGGCTGGCCGCTTTGCCAATGCTGGTCATAGGCCATCAGGATCACCCGGTCGGCGGCGGCGGAAAATCGGGCGAGCGGCCATTCTTCCTGATCCGCTGGCACGGTGACGGCCAGCTTGGCCCCCGCGGGAAGCTGGGTGCGCAGCAGGCGGAGGAAGCGCAGATAGGCGGGCATGGCGCTGCCCGGCAGGGATTCGAAGTCCATGACCAGCCCCGCTTCGCGGCGACGGGCGACATAGGCGCCCAGCTGCCCGGCCAGTGCCTTGCTGGCGACGGGATCACGCAGCACCCGCTCCGCGCCCGTCCCGTTCCAGCTGTCCGCGCCCAGATTCTGTACCATGGGCAGCACCTTGGGCGGGCGTGGCATGGCGGCGATCATCCGGTCGAAGGTCGGATCGCTGGCATAATGGATGGGCTCGCCGGGCCCGGCCACGTTGACCAGCGCGGGGACGACCCAGTCGAGCTGTCCGACATTGCGGCGAAGCGAGGCGATGCTGTTTTCCGTGCCCGGCACATAGAAGCCGATATTCAGCGGCTTGGCCTGTCCATGGGCCTTGCCCCAGTGCGGCAGCCATTTGGCGATGCCGCGGCGCAAATTGGACAGGCCCGACAGGCGTGCGGCATGGGGCTGGGGCAGCGGCAGGGCGAGGTCGCGTTCCGACGGCACGGCCACCAATGTGGAGGCAAAGGCGATGGCGGCGACCAGAATGGCGAGCAGTCCGCCGGCCAGGATGCGCCGCGCCCAAAGCCCCCGGCGGCCAGTGGGGTCGAAGAAAATCGGTCTGCTCATCATGCTTACCCCTGTGATGGAGCCGCCTTTACGCCCTGCCGGATACCGGGCCGATGGGCCGTTCATGAATTATTGGTCATGATCGCGGGACGATGCGGCGTGCCACATTGGGGACAAGCTTTTCTCGCCGGCTCATCAGATATGCTTGAGCGAAAATTCTCTACCGATAAAATAGATAGAACCGTCTCGATTCGGCAGGGAGAAAATGGATGTGGCGCTCGGCAATCGGTCGGCATTGGAGTCGGTTGAGCGACGCCATGAAGCGCGAATTGCTGCGCGATCCCGAACGCATCCTGCTGGAGCGGGGTCCGGACGCCGTCGCGCCGCAGCCGGAGAAGGCCGCGAGCCCCGAACGCTCCTACGAATTGAGCTGAAACCGCCGGGTGGTCTTGCGACCGCTGCTCTGCCTCCCAATATCGTCCCCATCTTGCCGGACGGGCGGCGTCGCTCTCCGTTTCACGATCTTTGGGAGATCCTATGTCAGTTGCTGCCCGCGCGGTCACGCGCGCCGTCGATCCGCTTTTCCTCGAACGCTGGTCGCCGCGCGCCTTCGATTCCTCCGCGATCCCGCAGGCGGATCTCGATACGATCTTCGACGCGGGGCGCTGGGCGCCTTCGGCCTTCAACTATCAGCCCTGGCGTTTCCTCTACGCCCATCGCGATGGCGCGGACTGGAATCGCTTTCTGGAATTGCTGATTCCGGCCAATCAGGACTGGGTGCGGAACGCGTCCGTCCTGATCTTCATCCTGTCCGACACGCTGCTGGTGCGCGACAGCGTGGAAGACGCCAAACCGCTCTACAGCCACAGCTTCGACGCGGGCGCGGCCTGGGCGCTGATGGCGTTGCAGGCGACGCGGCTCGGCTATCACAGTCATGGCATGACCGGCGTGGATTTCGACAAGGCGCGGGCCGAACTGGCCGTGCCCGACCGTTTCCGGATCGAGGCCGCCGTGGCCATCGGCCGCATCGCCGACAAGGCGATCCTGCCCGAAGCGCTCCAGGCGCGCGAAATGCCGAGCGGCCGCAAGGACATTGCCGACTTCACCATGGCGGGCAATTTCAGGGCATGAAGAGGCAGGCGGGGCGTCTGAAGCGTCCCGCCCCTCAGATCCGCGCCAGCGCCGTGGCGGTGGCATCCATCGTCCCGGGCTCCTGATCGCCGGTCAGCGCATAGGACATGTCGCCCCGCCGCCAATAGGCGACCGATTGCGCGCCCTCGCGCACGGCGTCGGGCTGTTCGGGCGCATGGGTCTTTTCATGCACGGCGAAGATCGTCATCCGGTTCCCCCGATCGGTGCGGACCGCCATCAGCAGCGCCGGTTCCTTGTCGGTCGGGAACAACTGGACATCGGTGACGTGCCAGCCATCGGGCAATTGCGGCATGGCGATGCGGGTGTTGAGCGCGATCTCGCGGGCGTCGAACTTCGGCGTTTCGACCTGCGACTCCATGACGGCGCGCATCATCGCGATCCGGTGCGACGCCACCGCGAAATTGACATAGGCCGGCGGGTGCTGGACGCCCACCGTCCAGACCGCCAGCCCCGCCGCGAGGCTGCTCGCCACCAGGCCCGCGGGCATCAGGCGGCGCCATCGGCGTTTCTGCGCCGGGGCCAGCCCCTCGGCCTTTGCCATCATGTCGCCCGGAATCGGTCGCCGGTCGTGGCTCAGCAGGCGGAGCGCGCTGCGCGTGCTGAGGTCGCCCATGACCCGCGCGGCCAATGCAGGCTGGCGCGAGAGATGGGTTTCGACCACGAAGCGGCGCTCCGCATCCAGTTCGCCGTCGATATAGGCATCGATTTCCACATCGGTCGGACGGTCAGTCATCGCTTCCTCCTATCAGCCGGAGGCCGGACGCCTCCTGCTGCCCCTGTTCCCGGTTCCGCAGCGCGGCCCGCGCCCGTGCCAGCCGCGACATCACCGTGCCCACCGGCACGCCCAGCGTTTCCGCCGCCTGCTGGTAACTCAACCCTTCGATCGCGGTGAGGTGCAGCACCGCCCGATGATGTTCCGACAAGGCGGCGAATTGCCGCGCAATCTCCGCCAGCCGGGCATGTTCCTCCTGCTCCGGTTCCAACTGGTCGATCAGGGTTTCGGCAAAGCGGCTGTTGCGCCGGGCTTCCGACGCTTCGCGCCGCTTGGCGGAGAAGAAGACATTGTGCACGATCGCCAGCAACCAGCGGCGGCGGCTGCGGCCCTGCCGATAGGTCGCCTGCCGTTCGATGGCGCGCAGCAGCGCGTCCTGCACGACATCGTCGGCATCCTGGTTGTCGCGGGTCAGCGAGCGGGCATAGCGCCGCATCGCGGCCAGATCGTCCCGGATATCGGGATCTTCGTCCATCACCACCTCATGCGGCCTGCACGGCCGGCGTGGCAAGCGGGATCTGAAGGACATCGGCGTAGCTGCGCACCACTTCCTCCAGCACATCGTCCCATTGGTGGCGCGCCGCCGCCGTCGCGGCGGCCGCGCCCAGCGCAGCACGGCGATGGGGCTGGCGGACCAGCATGGCCGCCACCGCCGCATAGGCCCCGGCATCCTTGGCGGGGACCAGCATGCCGGTGCGGCCGTCGTCGATCAGGGCGGCGGCGCTGGGCACATCGGCGGAAATGACGGCAAGGCCCGACGCCATCGCCTCCAGATTGACATTGCCGAAGGCTTCCGTGACCGAAGGGTTGATCAGCATGTCGGCGCTGGCGACGGCGCGGCCCAGCGCCTCGCCCGCCAGATGGCCCATGAAAGTGGCGTTGGGCAGCCGTTGCGCCAGCCAGTTGCGCGCGGGTCCGTCACCGACGATGAGCGGCCGCACCGTCAGCCCGCGCGCGCGCACGGCATCGATGGCATCGGCAAAGACGCCCAACCCCTTTTCCAGCACCAGCCGCCCGAAGAAAAGCGGCACCATATCCTCGGCCGTGTAGCCCAGGCTGGCGCGGAAGCCCGGGTCGCGCAGCCCCGGACGGAAGCGGGCCGGATCGATGCCGCGTCCCCAGATGGCGGCGCGATCCGCCCCGAAGCGCGCGCCCATTTCCCGTGCGATCGGCAAAGTCGGACAAAGGATGCGCGCGCAATCGCCGTAAAAGCGGTCGAGATAGCGGTCGACCGGCCCGCGCAGGAAGGACAGGCGGTAATAATCGAGATAGGTTTCGAAGCGCGTATGCAGGCTGGCGACCACCGGCATGCCCCGTGCAAGCGCATATTTCTGCGCTTGCCGCCCCAGCAGGTCGGGCGCGGAGAGATGGACGATGTCGGGCGCGAAGCTCTCCAAATCCTGCTGGGTGGCGCGGGGGAAGCCCAACGCCACGCGATATTCGGGCCGTCCGGGAATGCTGATCGAGCGGACGGAGCGGACATCGCCCACCGAATCGAACGCTTTGCGCGGGGCGGTCGGCGAATAGATGCGTACCTCCGCCTGCACCCGGTCCAGCAGATAGGCGACCAGTCGGTTCAGTGCCTGATTCGCGCCGTCGCGCACGCAATCGTAATTGCCGGAAAACAGCGCGACCCGCAGGGGGCGCGGCAGGGCGACGGTCAGGGCGGCACGGGACGGGGAAAGGCGGGAGGCAGTGGAACCAGGACCGGCGTGATTGTTCATGACGCCTATACGCCCCCCGACCGGCCATTATTCCTTCTGTCGCTTGGCGTTCAGAAAAAAGCCGGTAACGTCGGCAGCCGATCAAGCAATCGAGGCGCTTTGCCATGCCCTTTTCCCGACGCCGCAAATGGGGCCTGACGCTGGCGGCGCTCATCGCGCTGCTGGCCGGCGCGGCGGCCTATTGCCGACATCTGGGCTATCCCGCCGGGCCGCTGTTCACGCTGGTATCGGCTCCGGCGTCGAACCGCGACGGGACAGTGGCGATCTTCCTGTCGGGCGACATGGGGTTCAATGCGGGCATGGGACCGGTGATCGCCGGACATATGGCGCAGGGCGGTTTGCCGGTGGTGGGCGTCAATTCGCTGACCGCCTTCGCCCGCCGCCGGACGCTGGCGGAAACCGGCGCGCTGGTGGAGCAGGCCGTGCGTCGCGCGCTGGCCCAGCCCGGCGCGCGGCGGCTGGTGCTGGTCGGCCAGTCCTTCGGCGCGAACATGCTGCTGGCGGGCGTGGAGCGCCTGCCGCCCGCCCTGCGTTCGCGAGTCGCCATGGTCGCGCTGATCGTGCCCGCCGACACCATGCTGTTCCGCGCAACGCCGGGCGGGGTGTTCGACTTCACCGATGACGGTCCCGCCCGGCCTGCGGCGCGGCGGCTCGACTGGGCGCCGGTATTGTGCATCCATGGGGTGGAGGAAAGTGGCAGCCTCTGTCCCGGCTGGCACCAGTCCAACGTGCATGTCGTTGCCCTGCCCGGCGGCCATTTCCTGCGTGACGATTCGGCACTGGTCGCCGCCACTGTGCTACGCGCGGCAAACATTGCCAAAAATTCAGAATATGCAGAGCGGCGCGCAATGTAAGCTGGCCTAAAGCAGAATGATCGTTCCTGAAAGGGTGGTCATATGAGGTTGGGGAGGCTTTGGATCGCAGGTGCGTGCCTGGCATGCGCCGCGCCCGCGCTGGCGGCGAAGGTGCCTGCCGCGCCGCCCGAGGGGCTGTGGCTCGGCCCGCATAATAATGTCGCGGTGCGCACCGGCCCGTGCGGCGAGCGGCTGTGCGGCTGGGTCGTCTGGGCCGACCGCGAGGCGCAGGACGATGCCCGCGACGGGGGCACGGCCCGGCTGATCGGCACCGAATTGCTGGAGGATTACCGCGCCGACGGCAAGAATGAGTGGCGCGGCACCGTTTTCGTCCCCGACATGGGCCGCCGCTTCAGTTCGCAGATCAGCCAGTTGTCGCTTGGCCAGATGCGGGTCAAGGGCTGCATATTGGGCGGCCTGCTCTGCAAGTCGCAAACATGGACCCGGATAGAACGGGTGCCGGGGACCTGACGGAGGCAAGCATGATTCGGCTTCGTCGCGGACCTCTGTGGCTTATTCCCGGCCTGCTGGCCGGCGCGGCTGTGCTGCTGTCGACCTTCAACGCCATGAACCCGGCGCGGGCAGAGCCCGATGCAGTGCCCGCCGCGATCGGCGGCATGGTGGCGGAGAGCGATTACACCCTGCCGCCCGTCGGTCCTGTAGCGGTCTATCGTCCGGCGCGCCTGCCGACCGGTGTGGTGCTGGCGCTGTCCGACCGCGATGGATGGGATCAGCGGAGCGCCGACTTCGCCCGCCATCTGGCCGCGCGCGGGGCGATGGTGGCGGGCATCTCCACGCCGCAATTCCTGAAGGCGCTTCAGGCGTCCCGCCGCTGCATCAACCCCAATTATGGCATCATCGCCCTTTCCCGCGACCTTCAGCATCGCTGGAAGCTGCCGATGTACAACAAGCCGGTCCTGATCGGCCGGGGGGAGGGGGCGGCGCTGGCCTATGCCGCGCTCGCCTCCGGGCCGAACGGCGCCTACAAGGCGGTGCTGTCGCAGGATTTCGCGCCCGTGCTGGGCGGGGCGCGGCCCTGGTGCCGGTCGGGCAGCCTGAAACTCACCGGTTATGGCCGGCCCTATCGCGGCTTCGCCTTCGCGCCCAGCCGGCAGCTTCCCTCGCCCTGGATCGCGCTGACCGATGGCGGACGCCACGCCCTGCGCCCGGCAGCCTTGCAGCGCTTCGTCGCCCGCACGGGCAGCGGGCGGCTGGTCACGGCGGCGGAGGGGCAGAGGGACGCGGCGCTGCTGGCGCAAATCCAGCCCTTCCTCGCGCCGCCGCCGGTCAGCGCCGATGCCGCGCTGCCGGTTGGGCTGCCGGTCAATATCGTTACCGATCCCGCCGCGCCGCACACCGGCCTGATGGCCGTGATCTATTCCGGCGACGGGGGCTGGGTCGGGCTGGACAAGGATGTGGCGGCGCAACTCGCCCATGCGGGCATTCCGGTGGTCGGCATGGACAGCCTGTCCTATTTCTGGAGCCAGCGCACGCCGCAGGGCGCCGCCGCCGACCTGTCCGCGATCATCCGGGGCTATTCGCAGCACTGGCACCGGCCCCGGGTGTTGCTGGTCGGATACAGCTTCGGCGCGGATGTGCTGCCCTATATCGTCGGCAGCCTGCCGCCCACCCAGCGCGCGAAGGTGGAGCGGCTGTCGCTGCTGGGTCTCAGCCCCTCGGCGGATTTCAAGTTTCATTTGTCGAGCTGGCTCAACATGGACGACAGCCCGCAATATCCGACCGTTCCGGCGATCGCCCGGCTGCGTGGTGTGCCGATCCTCTGCGTCAGGGGAACCCAGGAGAATGACAGCGCCTGTCCCGCCATTCCCCATGGGTTGGCGGAAACGGTGCTGGTGCCGGGCGGCCATCATTTCGACCGCAACGCCCCCTTGCTGGTGGACCATATGCTCAAGGGGCTGACGATATGATGCCGGACCGGCTCCGGGCGTGGAAAGCGCCGCTGACCGTCGCCGTGATGCTGGCCGTGGCGGCCCTCGGGCTGGTCGCGCTGCATGGCCTGCTGGCGGAGGTGCGCCTGAAAGACATCCGCCATGCGGTGCATATGATCGCCGGCTGGCGACTGGGCGCGGCGCTGGCGCTGACGGCGGCGAGCTATGTGGCGCTGACCTTCTACGACTATGTCGCCCTGCGCATCGTGGGACGGCCTTTGCCATGGCGGACGGCGGCGCTGGCCTCCTTTTGCAGCTATACGCTCAGCCATAATCTGGGGCTGTCGCTGCTGACCGGCGGATCGGCGCGCTACCGCATCTACACCGCTGCCGGGCTGGAGGGCGGGGACATCGCCCGGATCATCGCTTCGGCCGGGCTGTCCTTCTGGGGCGGGGTGTTCGTGCTGGCGGGGCTGCTGATGGCGCTCCATCCGGCGGATATCGCGCTGATGGGCCTCGCTTTTGCGCCGGTGCTGCAACGGCTGGCGGGCGGCGCGATCCTGCTCGCCGCAATCGTGGGCCTGATTGCCGCAGGGAAAGAGGGCAGCGCGCCGCGCCTCTTCGGCTGGACGCTGGCCTTGCCGACGCGCGGGCAGGCGCTGGCCCAGATCGGCGTCGCCAGCATCGATCTTGCCGCCGCCAGCGCCGCGCTGTTCATTCTGGTGCCGGGCATCGCGCCCGCCCTCTATCCGACGCTGTTCCTGGCCTATGCGCTGGCGATCATCGTCACGCTGGTCAGCCACGTGCCCGGCGGCCTCGGCATATTCGAGGCGGTGATCGTCGCCACCTTGCCCGATGTCGACAGGCCCAGTCTGCTGGCGGCATTGATCGCCTATCGGCTGATCTATTATCTCATCCCCCTGATGCTGGGCGTGATCGCCATCGCCCTGCACGAAGGGAATAGCTGGCGCCATCCCGTCAGCCGGGTGCTGGACGGCGCGCAGGCCGCCGCGTCGGGCATGGCGCCGGTCATGCTGTCGCTGCTGGTCGCGGTGGGCGGGGTGATCCTGCTGATTTCGGGCGCCTTGCCCGCGATCAAATATCGCATGCACATCGTCACCGGCTGGTTGCCGCTGACCTTTGTCGAGGCGTCGCATTTCGCCGCGAGCATCGTCGGCACCCTGTTGATCCTGCTCGCTTCGGGCCTTTATCGCCGGCTGGACGCCGCCTTCTGGATGACACGCAGCCTGCTGCTGGCGGGCGCGCTCTTCTCGCTGATCAAGGGTCTGGATTATGAGGAAGCGAGCGCGCTGCTCATCATCGCCGCGCTGTTGCAATGGACGCGCGGCGCCTTCTACCGCCGCACCAGCTTTACCGCAGAGGCGCTGACCCCGGCCTGGATCGCGACGCTGGCAGTGGCGGTCGGCCTGTCGATCTGGATCGGCTTTTTCGCCTACAAGCATGTCGATTATCAGAACGACCTCTGGTGGCATTTCGGCCCGCATGCCAATGCCGCCCGCTTCCTGCGCGCCGGGCTGGCGAGCGCGGTGCTGGCGGTGGCGGCGGCCTTCTGGCGGATGTTCCGTCCGGCGACCGCGCCGCGCCGGGCCGACCGGCCGTCCAGCACCCCCAGCATGGACGCGCTGGCGCTGGCCGAGCGGACCGACGCCTTTCTGGCGACGACCGGCGACAAGCTGTTCCTGATCTCCGAATCCGCGCGCGCCTTCGTCATGTATCAGGTGCAAGGCCATAGCTGGATCGTCATGGGCGACCCCGTGGGCGACCGGGAAGAATGGCCCGACCTGCTCTGGCAATTGCGCGAACGGGCCGATGCCGAGCAGGGGCGGCTGCTGCTTTACCAGTTGAGCCTCGATGCGCTGCCGCTGGCGATCGACCTGGGCTTCGTCATCGTCAAATATGGCGAGGAAGCACGCGTCGATCTGCATCATTTCACGCTGGACGGGCCGGATGCCAAGCCGCTGCGCTATGCCGAGCGCCGCGCGGCGCGGGAAGGGGCGAACTTCGAGATCGTGCCCGCGCGCCATGTGCCGCTATTGCTGGATGAACTGGAGCCGATTTCCGACGAATGGCTCGGCGCCAAGGGGCATGGCGAAAAGGCGTTCAGCGTGGGCCGTTTCGACCCCGCCTATATCGCGGGCTGCGATTGCGCCATCGTGCGGCAGGAGGGGCGGATCGTCGCCTTCGCCAATATCTGGGCCACCGCCAATCGCCGCGAATTGTCGGTCGATCTGATGCGCTATGTCGGCGATGCGCCCTATGGCACGATGGATTTCCTGTTCATCCGCCTGATGCTGTGGGGGCGGGAGCAGGGCTATGACTGGTTCACGCTCGGTTTGGCGCCGCTCTCGGGGATCGAGGCGCGGCGTCTGTCTCCGCTCTGGGCCAAGGCGGGGGCTTTTTTCTTCCGCCATGGCGAGAGCTTCTACGGCTTTGAGGGGCTGCGCGCCTATAAGGACAAATATGCCCCGCGCTGGGAGCCGCGCTTCATTGCCGGACCGCGCGGCATCTCCCTGTCCCGCGCGATGATCGACCTGCAAAAGCTGGTGGGCGGCGGGTCGGGCAGCGCGGCGACGAAGACGCGGAGGACGCAACGGGCCGCGCCCCTTCCCTCAGTCGATCCGGTGGATGACACAGTTGCGGCCCCGGAAATCGCGGAGATGCATGAGGCGTTGCTTCCCTGCACCCACTGGTCCGGTCAGCCCCAATAAGTCGAGGCCCGGTCCTGCTGGCGCAGGCCGGGCCTCATTCCCTCTCCAAACGCGAACGGATCAGCCGTCGTAGTCGCCGCCGATATTCTGGTTACGCGGCGGGGCGGCGGCGGTCAGGCGCAGGGCCTCCGCCGACTGGGCGATCGATCCGATTTCGTCCGGCGTGTCGTCGTCATCGATCTGCACCTTCTGCAGCGAAGCGACGAGCGAATCATGCAGATCCACCGGCAGAACGGTTTCTTCCGCGATCTCGCGCAGGGCGACGACCGGATTTTTATCCCGGTCGCGGTCCAGAGTCAGTTCGGCGCCGCCCGAAATCTCCCGGGCGCGCTGCGCGGCAAGCAGAACGAGATCGAAACGGTTGGTAACCTTGTCGACGCAATCTTCGACGGTAACGCGGGCCAAACGGGCGCTCCTGAACAACCAATGAAATATCGTGAAATGCGCGCCTAACAGCGCTCTTCATAAGAGTCAATGAAAAGCCCATAAAGTCATGGCAAGCCGCCCCGAATGCGGGCATGAACGGGATATGGCGACCATGCACGAGGCGGAGGCCCATTGCGGCGAAGACGGGATCGGCCTGTCGCTGCGGGGCAATCGGCTGCGGGTGATCGAGACGGGTCCGGCGTTGCGGCAGGCGCTGGTCGACCTGATCGACGGCGCGCATGAGAGCGTGAAGCTCTATTATTATATCTTCGCCGCGGACGACAGCGGGCGGCTGATTCTGGACCGGCTGATCGCGGCGCGGGGGCGGGGCGTGGCGGTGACGCTGATGGTGGACGCCTTCGGATCGGCGGCGACGCCGCTCGCCTTTTTCGATCCGCTGATCGCCGCGGGCGCGCAGTTCGGACGCTTCGGGGCGCGGCGCTCGACCCGTTACCTGATCCGCAACCATCAAAAGCTGGCGCTGGCCGACGACCGGCGGCTGCTGATGGGCGGCTTCAATGTCGAGGATGGTTATTTCGGCATTCCGCCGGAGGATTGCTGGTACGATCTGGGCCTGTCGGTCGAAGGTCCGCAGGTGCAGGCGATGGCGAGCTGGTACGGTCAGCTCTGGCGCTGGGTGTCGACCCGCCAGCAGCGGTTCCGCACGCTGCGCCGGATGGTCCGCCACTGGCACGGGACCGGCCGTGAGCGGGACGAGCCGATGCGCTGGGTGATCGGCGGCCCGACCCGCAGGCTCAGTCCCTGGGCGCAACTGGTGAAGCACGATCTGGAGCAGGCCGAACGGCTGGACATGGTGGAGGCTTATTTCTCGCCGGGGCGAGGAATGCTGAAGCGGTTGGCCCGTGCCGCGCGGCGCGGTGGATCACGCCTGATCCTGCCGTCGAAGTCGGACAATGGCGCCACCGTCGCGGCGGCCCGGCTGCTCTATGGCCCGCTGTTGAAACGCGGGGTGGAGATATGGGAATATCAACCCTGCAAGCTGCACATGAAGCTGATCGTGGTGGACGACGCAGTCTATATCGGATCGGCCAATTTCGACATGCGCAGCCTGTTCCTCAATCTGGAGATCATGCTGAGGGTCGAGGATGCGGGCTTTGCCGAGGCGATGCGCGGCTTTGTCGCACGGCGGACACAGGAAAGCCGGCAGATCACGCTGGAAACGCATCGCGCCCACCGCAGCCTGCCGACCCTCATCAAGCAATGGATCAGCTATTTTCTGGTCGGCTTTCTGGACTATACCGTCACGCGCCGCCTGAACTTCCGCAATCGCGACGATTAACGGCCAGACCCATAAACGCGCACCTGTCCGGGGCGATAGCCCTTCTCGCGCATTTCCTTCGCATAATCGTGGCGCGCATCGGCCAGTTCGCCGCGATATTCGTCCCAGGCGTCGCGCTCATCCTCGGCATCGGAGGCGTGGCGCAGGTCGCGGGCCAATTCCTTGCGCGCTTCGGCGATGTCGGTGCGGTAATTGAACCAATATTTATTCTGCACGCCTGCGATCGGACCGGGCAGGGTCATGTCGTCCTCGGCGGCCGCCAGCTTTTCCTCATAGCTCATGGCGCCATGAGAATTGGCCATCGCGGCAACCGGCGCCATCGCGACGACGGCAAGGGCGGTACGGATGATCGAGCGATTCATGTCTCTTCTCCTTCCTCGTCTGAATTCTGGAGGATCAAACGCGTGAAAGGACGGGTTTTGTGCCTGAACGAATGTGCAGATTGGACGAAATGCCCCTGGGCGTCGACTGAAGGAGCGGCGATGGTGCGGAAATTCCATGTCTTTTTCCGCGCCTTTTTCCGCGCCTTTTTCGGCCAAAAACGCTATCCGATGGCCTGCTCAGCGGGGGTATAAGGCAGGTCCAGCTCGTCGGCGACCGCGCGATAGGTGATCTGCCCGTTCCACACATTGAGCCCGTCGAGCAAATGCGGGTCGGCGCGCAACGCCTTCTTCCAACCCAGATCGGCCATGCGCAGCGCGTGGGGCAGCGTCACATTGTTGAGCGCATAGGTGCTGGTCCGCGCCACCGCGCCGGGCATGTTGGCCACGCAATAATGCACGATGCCATCGACGATATAGGTCGGATCGTCATGGGTCGTGGGATGGCTGGTTTCGAAACAGCCGCCCTGGTCGATCGCGACATCGACCAATACCGCGCCCTTCTTCATGGTCTTCAGCATCTCCGCCGATACCAGCTTGGGCGCCGCCGCGCCGGGGATCAGCACCGCGCCGATCACCAGATCCGCCTCCGCCACGCATTCGGCCAGATTGGCGCGGTTGGAAAAGCGCGTCTTGGCCCGCGCCTCGAAATAAATGCCCAGCCGCTCCAGCACCTCCGGGCTGCGGTCAAGGATGGTGACGTCCGCGCCCAGCCCGGCGGCCATCTGCGCCGCGTTGAAGCCGACCACGCCGCCGCCGATCACCGCGACCTTGGCGGGCAGCACGCCGGGTACCCCGCCCAGCAACACGCCACGCCCGCCATGCGCCTTCTCCAGCGCTGTCGCGCCCGCCTGGATCGCCATGCGTCCGGCCACCTGGCTCATCGGCTTCAGCAGCGGCAGCCCGCCATTGCCGTCCGTGACCGTTTCATAGGCGATGCAGATCGCGCCCGACGCCATCAGGTCGCGCGTCTGCTCGGGATCGGGCGCCAGATGCAGATAGGTGTAGAGTATCTGCCCCGGCCGCAGCAGCGCCCGTTCCTCGGCTTGCGGTTCCTTGACCTTTACCAGCATCTCGGCCGTGGCGAAGATGTCCGCCGCATCGGTCAGGATTTCGGCGCCGGCGCGGGCATACAGGCTGTCATGCGCGCCGATCCCTTCGCCCGCCCCGCTTTCCACCAGCACGCGATGACCGTGGGCGGTCAGCTCATGCACGCTCTCCGGCGTGAGGCCGACGCGATATTCGTGGTTCTTGATCTCCCTGACGGTGCCGACGATCATGGTCATCTTCTCCTCGTTTCAGGACGATATCGTTCAAGATAGGAATTGTTCCGGCAAATTGCTTGGGGGGCGAGCGTCGATCAACCCCTCCCGTGTCAGGAAAGTAAAGCATCCCCTTGCCTAGTTGCAAAACCCACGATAGGGAGCCGCCTTCCAGTGCAATGCGGAGCGGTGGCCGAGTGGTCGAAGGCGCTCGCCTGGAAAGTGAGTATACGTCAAAAGCGTATCGAGGGTTCGAATCCCTCCCGCTCCGCCACGGACCATTCCACAGGGGTCCGCAAAAGACCACTGGTCTCGACTTTTTTCTCCTGAATACCGATGCTTAGCAGACCGGTTTGGCCTCGGCCGTCCGTGCCCGTCCATGCCCATCCACCGAATCGGAGGGGCTAAAACGAGGTACGCGCGGTCGAAAAACGAGGTATTTTCGGAGACCGAACCATGCTTACCGATGCCAAGGTGCGTAGCGCCAAACCGCGCCCCAAAGCCTATAAACTCACAGACGCCAGTCGCCTCTTCCTGATGGTCACTCCCAGCGGCGGCAAGCTGTGGCGCTGGAATTACGAGTATAACGGCAAAAACAAGACAATGGCGTTCGGCGCCTATCCGTTGGTGTCGCTGGCCGATGCTCGCGAAAAACGAGACGAAGCATATGCTTTGCTGTGCGAAGGGCACGATCCCAATGTCGCGAAGCGGCTGAAGATCGAGGCGAACCTCGAAGCCGGGCGTCAGACGTTCGAGCGTGTGGCTCGCGAGTGGTACGAAAATTCCAGGGCACAATGGGCCACCGTCCATGCCAGCGATGTCATCCGCAGTCTGGAGCGCGATGTCTTTGCATCGATCGGCGCCCTGCCGATCGCGCAGCTTACCCCGCCCCTGATCCTCGGCGTCCTTCGGGAAATCGAAACACGGGGCGCCATCGAGACTGCGAAACGGGTGCGCCAGCGCATCTCGGCCGTGTTCGTCTACGCCATCGCCCAAGGCATCGCGACGATCGACCCCGCCGAAAAGCTGGGCGCCGTGCTTAAGCCGCTGCGGAAAGGCCGGCAGCCGGCGATCACCGACATTATTCCCCTGCGCAAGATGATCCTGACAGCCGAAGAGGACAATGCACGGCCGATCACACGGCTCGGACTCAGGATGCTGGCGCTCACGGCCGTAAGGCCGAGCGAGCTTCGCGGTGCGGAGTGGGCCGAGTTCGAGGACTTGGATGGCGAGCTGCCACTCTGGCGCATCCCGTCGGCCCGGATGAAGGGTGATCTTGACCGGAAGGAGGAGATAAACGGCGATCACCTCGTTCCGCTCACGCCGCAGGCTGTCGCTGTATTGAGGGCGATCTGGCCGCTGACCGGCGGCGGACCGCTGGTCTTTCCCAGCAACCGCCATGCGCACCGGCCGATGAGCGAAAATGCGATCGGCTATCTGTTGAACCGGGCCGGCTATCACGGGCATCACGTGCCGCATGGATTTCGAGCGGCGTTCTCCACGATCATGAACGAATGGGCAGAACGACATGGCGATCCGCATGACCGCAAAGTGATCGATTTGATGCTCGCCCATGTACCCAAGGACAAGGTGGAGGGCGCATACAACCGCGCGGCCTACATGCCACGCCGGCGAGAGCTCGCGGTGATCTGGGCCAAAATGCTGAGCGAAGGCCTGCCTGACCCTGTGGCTCTGATCGATCGGCCCGTGAAGGACATAGGTTCGCGCTCGCCGCGGAGACTGCCCTCGCCCCTCGAGCCGGACTTTCGTTTTCCGGTTCAGCGTCGAGCAGCCCGGGAGTCACAGCTGGACAATTGGTAACGTATATGTTACTTGAGAGGCGGTAAGGTGATCGTTCAGGAGTATATTCGCGAGGACGGCTCGAGCCCGTTCCGATCATGGTTCGATGATCTCGCTTCCCAAGCGTCGGCCAAGGTCGCGACTGCGGTCGTTCGGCTGGAACTGGGCAATCTGTCGAACGTCAAATGGATCGGTGCCGGGCTCGGCGAATATCGTATCGACTGGGGCCCCGGCTACCGGCTCTATCTCGCCCAGGATGGAGATGAACTCATCATCCTGTTCGTGGGCGGAACCAAGAAGCGACAGCAGGCCGATATCGACCGGGCAGGTGTGCTGCTGAGCGAGTACAAGACCCGCAAGGCGGCGGCGAGGAAAGGCAGGAGTTGACGAGATGGTGCTGACCCGTGATTTCAAGGAGACGGTGAAAGAGCGCGCTGCGCGCGATCCCGCCTTCGCCAAGGCCATGCTCGATGAAGCGGCGACCGCGTTCCTCAACGGTGAGCCGCATGTGGCGCGACTGATCCTCCGCGATCTCGTCAATGCTTCGGTCGGCTTCGAGGAACTGGCGACCGAGACAAACCGGCCAAGCAAGAGCTTGCACCGGATGCTGTCCGAAAAGGGCAATCCAAGCATGGACAATCTTGCTGCCATCTTCGGCGCTGTGCGCAAGCGGCTGGGTGTTGCCTTCGAAGCTCACGCGGTCGAGGCGGCTTAAGGCTCGAGACCGCGAACTGATGTGAAGCCCAGAAGAACACTCCCATCGGGCACCCAAGCTGCTGACCTCACTCGCCAAATTCGCAAGAAAAATTGCCGACACCATCAATAACACCATCAGGGGATATGGCAAAGGGGCCAGCCCGCTCATTATCGCCAATTTGTATAAACGTCGCCGGCTTGCATCCCCGGCGACCACATGGAATCCAATTTGCGTATCGAGGGTTCAAATCCATCTTTTTGTCGTCGATATCGAGGGGATCAGCAGCTCGACGACCTGCTGCCTCGACCAGCAGTGCGCCGTCGCATCGAAAGCGCGGTCATATAGTGGGGCTTTGGCGCCATGATGACAACGGACTGTAGATGCTCGCCGGGCTCGGGCAACGCGGTGAAGCGCGGCAGCTCCGAAAGCGCGACGTTGATCCGGAAGGCCCGAACCTTCCTGAACGAGCGGATACGGCGCAGGTCATCGGCCGGCAGGTCGCATGTTCTGACCCAGATCGTAGAGTAGCTTAGGTCCAACATCAGCGGCGTCGATGTCGGCCGCAATCTCCTCGCCACATCGATCTGTCCGCATTCTACATGGTCACCTTATCGAACTCGGTCCGACGGACGACGCACGCTCGTATCGGGATTTCCCTCTACGAAAGAGATTGACAGGAGCGGTTGCGCATCCCTAGGTAATGATACTCACGTTTCATTTGTATCACTGCGGTGAGGCAGTGAAATTGTTGCCGATGTGGCGCACAATGCTTTCATGGAGGTAAAGTGACAATGACAATCAAGCGGAGCAATCCTGACGTTGGCTATCTCGATCTGGAGTATTTCGGCGACGGCATGTCCGGCTTGGTAAGAGTGGGCAACACAGTTTACTTATCGGGACTTGTCGCCATGAAAGGGCGTGGCGAGATCGTCGCGCCCGGTGACGTGGCCGGCCAGATCCGGTTCATCCTCGACATCCTCCAGAAGATGCTGGAGACCGAGGAGATGACGCTCGCTAATGTCGTGGCGACGACAGTCTATACAGTCAACATGGGTCAGCTCCTTGAACATAGTCAGGCACTGACGAACGTTTTCGCGGGTAAGGCGCCGACGTCGACCTTCATCGAGGTCAAGGCACTAGCGTCGCCGGAGTTGCTGATTGAGATCGTGGCGGTCGCTGCGGTCCACTGATCCTTAATATGGTGAACGTCTCTCGGTTCCGCCGTAATCCATTAAGTTCCTTGGGACGCGCTGCCGGCCAAGACCCGGCCAATTCTCCCGATCCCTCCATTTGGGCGCCTGATGCATTTGCTGCGCTGGACTGCGAAGCGTTCGCCTATTCTCGATTGGCGGGGGGACAGCCGCGCACCAACTGGCTGACGAGGCGTTCTGATATATCCACCTCCCCAAAGTTCTCGAAAAGAGACTCCATCACCAGGACCTCGCTGATCGCCACGATCACAATTTCCACGTCCACGCCGGGGTCGATCTCGCCTCGATCAATAGCGTCTCGCAAAGGCTTCTGGAAAAGCTCGATGATCGGCTTCCAATAGTCCGACATCTGGTCTCTGAAAGCATTGTTGTTTGTGAGCAGAAGCGCGCGGTTCATCGCTAGCTCAACCGGGTCGCGCATGAATTCCCGGAAGTCGCGCGTCATACGAAGGAGATCGTCTGGCCACTCACCTTTGAGCGTGACCGAGAAGCCCGAAACATGCTCACTGAGCGCCTCACCGATCAGCGAGGCGCGATCGGGCCAGCGGCGGAAGACTGTCGCCCGCCCCACGCCGGAGAGCCGGGAAACCTCCTGGATTTCGAAATCGATGCCGTGGTCCCTAATGAGCTGTAGCACTGCCTGAGCAACTGCCTTGCGTATCCGCTCGCTGCGGCCGCCCGGGCGCGGGCGCTTATTCTGCATTACTTCCGCCAATCTTCCAGCTCGAAATCTAACAAAAATTGAGCAAATCCGTTAAGATATTCCATCTCCGGTCACTTGGGTCAATTGCCTTCAGCATTGAACTTCGACCGGGATAAGGTGCCCAGATCAAAATGCCAGGCGCCCGAACCGACATTCTCCTCCAGCGAATTCACTCGTGGCACCTGCGCTAGGTAGAAATGCTGAAGAGCCAGCCGAGGGGCGGCGGGTATGGCCGCCTGGTGATCTCGGGCGTCCCGCGCGCGTTGAAGATTGGCTGCCGATGGAGCGACTGTCCAGCAGCATACGGGCCATCGACGACCGTCTGTAATCGTTTCGATTGTGTTGAAAAAGGGACTGTAGCTGCCGGGCTGGGACAGTGTTGCGAGAGGCTGCAGGGCGCGTTCGTCGTCAGGCTGGGGCGGGCTGTGAGTTGAGCGGGATCAGCTTGGCAATTTTTTGAAGATTCAGGGCTGTAGCGGCCAGGAGGAACTCGTCTTTCGCTCCGTTCGGGCCGCGTAATCGCAACCGGTCGAGCTTGAGGATGCGTTTCAGGTGCGCGAACAGCATCTCGACCTTCTTCCGCTGCCTTCGTGAGGTGATATAGGCATCCGTGGTGAGGAGATTTCGCGCCATGTCCCGGGCGCCTTCATGGATTGAACGCGTTATAGAGCCGTCAGGTCAGCGGCGCTACGCGCCTTCGGGGGAGGCAAGCGAGCCCGGCTCCGCTAGGAAGCGTGGCCGGACCAGCCAAATGACGGGCACGGCGGCAAGCGTCATCAGCGAGAATGTGATGAATATGGTGGCATAGCTTCCGCTAATTTCACGGATCCATGCGGCAAAAACCGGTGCGAATGCACTCATTATCCCCGTTATTGCGGTGTTGATGCCCAGCAGCGCGCCAAAGTGGCGGGAGCCGAAAGCATCCTCTAGTAGCATCGGTCCGACCTGTGACGGCAGACCACTGGAAACTCCCCAGAATACTGAAAAGATGCCAACCGCGATCCATCCTGCGGGTCCGTGGAAGATCGCGAACAGAAGCGCGAGCGTCCCGACGCTCTGCACGATGAGACCGTATGGAAGCACCCTTCGTGCGCCGATCCGATCGGCAAGCGCGCCAATTGCAAACAGCCCTGGCACGCCCGCCATGTTGGCAACGCTGTAGATGTTGACAGCGCTGAAGTTGCTCATTCCGCTATTGATGAAATAGGCGACCACGGAGAAGAGGACGCCTTGTACCGAGATCAGCGAGAGGGTCATGGCTGACGCGAGTGCCCAGAAACTGACCGTAGAAATTGCGGAGCCGACTTGAACGCCCACTTGGATCTCGACCTCGTCGGGCGAGTGGCCAGTGCGTTGCTCGGCGATTGTGGGCAATCGGACCAAAACTGCCAGCATGCAACTGAATGCGATGGTCGCGCCGGTGACGTACATTGCCGATCGCCATCCCAGATGCCCGATCAAGGCCGAAGCGATCGGCGGCAGGACGCCCGCGGAAAGCGCCAACATCGAAAAATAGATACCCAAACCTAAGCCGCGATTAGGACCGAAGAGATTGCTGATGATGGGGATCGAAGGTACGTTCGTCGCAAATCCCAGCCCGGCGCCGATCATCGTCGTCGCGACGATAAACATGCCGGCGGTTGTGGACTCTCCTGCTAGCCAGCATCCCAGACTGGCAACGAGAGTGCCACCTATAATGACATATCGCGCACTTAAGCGGTCAATGATGATCCCGCTCGCTATCCCTGCAAGACTCATTCCCAGTAGCAGCCCAGTTGCTGCCGCCCCAAGGGACTCAGCCGCCCAACGCTCGTTGTGCTCAAGAACCGGGATGTAGACGCTCAGCGACACCAGAGTCCCACCGATCAGCAAGGAGGATATGATGGCCAAGGCGGCGAGGATCGGCCACTTGTTGATGTTCCCCGGCGATTCGATTGTATCGGCACGCGGGATTGGAGCAGTCAAACGATCCTCCGCTAATGCAATGCCCCTGGTCACAATCGGGCGATTGGGAGCCGGGATAGAAACCATCCGCACCAATCCTCGACGCCGATTGATCACACGTCGCCCGCCGCAATGAGGTCCAACGGGTTGCGGTTGTCGAGCGCGCCAAGGAAGCCCTCGCCGAACTCCATGCCGTCATACACGCCAAATCCGAGCAGTTCCTGCGCACGGCGCGGCATCTTGCGCACACGTTCCATCGGGGTTGAGAGAATGTTGTTCTCTTCGGTGCGCAGGAAGCCGAGGCAGAAGCTCGTGTGCATGCCACGCCGACGCCTATTGGTGGTGTTGGAACCGGCCGCGTGCAATACTGATCCTAGGTAGAGTACGGCCGAACCCGGCTCCATCTCCGCGGCCACGACCTCCTCGGGCTTCGCCTCGCGATCGAGGGGCCATTTGTGGCTGCCCGGCACCAGCCGGGTCGCGCCCATCTCCGCCGTATATTCGCTCAGCGCGATCAGCGAAGCGAACATCCGTTGCTGATATGCACCGCCCATCCGGCGCGGCCACACGTCATGGTCGCGATGGAGGATCTGACCGCCGCTGCCAGGGCCGCGATCGAGGACATGTCCAAGGTTGAGCAAGTAAGAGGCGCAGTGCGGCAGCAGAAAATGGTCACCCACGGCCTTGTAGATCGAGTGGAGCAGGATGTCGTTCACGAACGTGTCCGAAACACCAGCCACACCGGTCAGGTGGCGCGTCTTGTCGCCATGGAAGAGGGCAACCATTTCGTTCACGCACGCGTCTGTAGGACTCTTAGTTTCGAGCAGAGGATCGATCTCATTGTTAAAACGGTCGAGCACCTCCGTCGACAAGAAGCCGTCAATAATGACGGCACCGTTCTCTTCCATTTCGACGAAAACATCATTGACGGAGGTCGTGGCCGGCAGGTGTTTGAGATTGGACATGTGTTTAACCTCGGGGGCATAGGAGTTCCGACGCTTAATGAGGCATATGTCTCATCAAGTCAATGGCAGTTTCGCTTTTTTTGGCCGGAAGCCATCGGCGAAAATGACGAGCGCCGCGTTGTGCGGAGGGTCATCTCCTGCCGACCGTGCGAAACCGTCGGGCTATGGCAAAACCAACCCTGCGCCACATTTCCGGTCTTCGTTGCAACGCCGACAGCCACAATTTACCCGTTTCGGTCCAACTTGGTCGACATCGCCCGGCGCATAGATCCTGCGGGGCGAGGGCCGCGAACGCTCGCGCTCCCTTGTGTTCGCAAAGCGAAGTGCAACGTCACAGCCGCCCCGTTAGTCGAGTCTTTGCAGGCTCGATTGATCTGGACCAAAACCGGCGCTCTCCCCGCGCTCAACGTTCGCCAGCAGTCGCTCCAGGCATCCCAAGGCCCATTGCCGAACGCTGAGATGCTCGCCGCAAAAACGACGCGTCATGGCTTGCGCAACCGGCAGCGGATCGATAGTGCTTAACGAGACATATGATTCGTTTGATGGGCGACGCCTAGTATTGTTATGAAAATCAGTGGCGCAAAAACTCCGATTTGGAGCGTGCGCCGAATAATCGCTCGTGCTCCAAATCGAATAATTTCTCTGAAGCTGACCGATAAAAGATCGGCGCTCCGGAGCGAGTGCATCAGTAAGAAAGAGGGGAAATCGCATGTTGTTTGGATCTCATAGCTCTGATTTAAGGTCGACGCAGGCATCACGACTGGCGATAATTGCAGTCGCGTCGACGTTTGCGCTTCCGAGCTTAGCAAGCGCGCAGAGCATCTCCAGCACAAGTGTCCAAAACGAAAATATTGACACGGGCGACATCGTCGTGACGGCGCGTCGGCGCGAAGAGTCGGCGCAGAAAGTGCCGGTTGCGATCACGGCCATTTCGGCCAAGATGCTCGACGAACGTCATATCACGACCGGCCAGGACCTGCAGGGTCAAGTGCCCTCACTGGCGGTTTCGCCCTCCGGGCAGAGCCGAGACGTGGAATCAATTACGATTCGCGGTCAGGGCACCAATTACACCGCGTCCCCTGCGGTAGTAACCTATCTCGCAGAAGTGCCGCTGGTTGCCGGGAAGGTGGCGTCACTTCAAGGTCCGCCTGGTCAGTTCCTGGATTTAGCCAACATCCAGGTTCTGCGGGGCCCGCAAGGTACGCTGTTTGGCCGCAACAGCACTGGCGGTGCGGTTCTCCTCGAGCCAGCCAAGCCCACCGAGAGATATGAGGGCTATTTCCAGATCCAGGGCGGAAATTATGAAGACAAGGAGATTGAGGCGGTAATCAATGTGCCGCTCAGCGACCGGTTGCAGGTTCGCCTCGCAGGTCGGTATGTCGATCGTGATGGATACACCAAGGACGTCGAAACCGGGACTGATTACGACGACCGACACTACTATATCGGTCGTCTCGGTGTCATGTGGAAGCCCACCGACCAAATTGAGAATTATCTCCTGATTACAGGCACCCGAAGCCGCAGCAACGGCACCGGCAACGTCGTTGACGCCTTCAACGCTCCCCTCCTCGATGCAATTTATCGGTCCTTCGGCGCCCCAAATGGCTGCGCAGATGTCAACCTTGGCCAGGGTTGTTCGGTGCTGACCGATTCCGCCGCGGCTCAGAACTCACGAAGTCCGCGCCGGGTCGCGCTGGGGCCAAAGCCAATTTACAGCAAGATTTCAGGCTGGAGCGCGATCGACCAGTTTAAGGTCGCGTTGAGTGATAATATCACGCTGCGCAACATTATCAGCTACAGTGAACTGCAGGTGCTGAGTCCGTTCGATGGTGATGGCACGCCTTTCGGCATATATCAGTCGAACATTCCTGGGGCTGGACCAACCGATAATCTCCGGCAATTCACCGAGGAACTGCAAATTCAGGGCAACGCGCTGAATGATCATGTGCAATATACGACTGGCATCTATTATGAGGAGGTAAGGACACCCGGCAGCGGCTTTGTTATCGCCCCAGCCCAGACGTTCCTTTTCCCGTTTGCGCAGGCTTCTCGTTACAAGACCAGCGCGCGCGCCATATATGCGCAGGGAACGTATGATTTCGGCGGCATCGTCCGCGCCCTGTCGGGCCTCAAGCTTACCGGCGGCATCCGCTATACCTGGGATAAGGCTCGCGGCTTTGGCTCGGCGGTCGGTTTCAATGACGATGGTAGCGTGTCAAGTTGCACCAACGGGGTGGCTGCTGCGGCGACCACATTTGAGGATTGCCAAATCGCCTCTCGGACTAAATCCGATGCGCCAACCTGGACGGTGGGGCTGGACTATCAGGTCACCAACAACTTGCTGACCTATGCCAAGGTCAGCCGCGGCTACAAAACGGGCGGGATCAATCTTGCCGCGGTCAACCAGTCCAATCTGACTTTCCGGCCCGAGTATGTGAAAACCTATGAGGCGGGTATAAAATCAACCTTCCGCTTTGGCAACGATGTTCGCCTGACCCTCAACGGGGACGTTTTCAAAACCGACTATGAGGACATCCAGATCGCCACTGGTGATTTTAATCCGGTCACATTCGGGAGCGGGGCGGCCGTGTTCAACGCGGCGGCGGCGCGAATCAAGGGCGTGGAGATCGAAGGGACGCTGCGCCTGTTCCATGACTTTGAGCTCTCGGGAAGTTATTCCCATCTCAGCTCGAAATATATTGGCTTCTCAATTCTAGCGAACAATCCACAGCTCGACTGTTCGGGTGCGTTCCAGAGCGGCCAGGTCGAGCTCAGCTGCATTCCTTTTCCGTATACTCCGCGGGACCAGTTCAGCGTCGCCGGACGCTATACCATGCCCTTCTCCGAGAAAGTCGGCGAGGTCGTGCTGTCAGCGGTCTACGCCTATACCGGCGCTACGTATCAGACGGCAACGACCTTGCCGACCGAACTGCCCATCGCCCAGGCCGGTGGCGGCGAACCCGGTACGCTGATCAAGGGCTATGGCTTGCTCAACCTGTCGATCAACTGGAACAGGATCATGGAGACACCGATCGACCTGTCCTTTTTCATGACCAACGCGACGAACAAGACTTATCGCGTCGGGAACACGGGGGTGTTCAATTCGATCGGTGCGCAGAGCTCGCTCTATGGCGAGCCGCGCATGTACGGTTTCCGAATGCGCTACAGTTTCTGACCGGCGCGGGGCGTCTAGGACCAGGAGTGCTGCAGGCGGTGCGTGGAAATGTGCCGAAGCCTGAACTGACCGTCGATGGGTCAGCCGCGCGGGGGTGAGATAAAGTTCCCCCCTTGCCGCGGCGACTTGCCACTAAGGAAGCAGATTCGAAATGTCTCGCTTGGAGTATGACTATATCATCGTGGGGGCTGGATCGGCGGGCTGCGTCCTTGCCAATCGGCTGTCGGCGGATCAGGGGTGCAAGGTTCTGGTTCTGGAAGCCGGAGGGCGCGACCGCACCCCCCTTATTCATATCCCCGCTATCTGGACCATGCTGATGGAGCGGGAGCGGTACGGCTGGCATTATCAGACTGCGCCGCAGAAGAATCTGAACGATCGGGTTCTGTTCGATCTGCGAGGCAAGGTGCTTGGCGGAAGCAGCTCGATCAATGGCATGGTATACAGCCGCGGAGCCCCGGAGATTTTCGACGAGTGGGCGCGCCTGGGAAATGCGGGCTGGTCCTATGCGGAGGTGTTGCCTCATTTCAAGCGGGCGGAAGGCAATGAGCATGGCGAAAATGAATATCATGGCGGCAGCGGCCCACTTCGGGTCACGCGCGCGCAGATCACAAGCCCCGTTCAGCAAGCGTGGATCGAAGCAGCCAAGCAGGCTGGCTATCCCTACAGCGACGACCATAACGGTTCCCAACCCGAGGGGTTTGGTCCATCGGAGCGCACGATCTTTCGTGGACGCCGTTGCAGCACAGCGGTGGCTTATCTGAAGCCTGCACGTGATCGATCAAATCTGTTCGTCGAAACCCATGCGCGCGTCACGAAACTGCTTTTCGACGGCCTTCGTGTGATCGGGGTAGAATATGTCCAGCATTCCGAGGTCAAGCGCGCATACGCTACGACAGAGGTGATCTCGAGCGGCGGGACGTTCCAGTCTGCTCAGCTATTGATGCTTTCCGGTATTGGAGATGCGGACCATTTGCGCCAAGTCGGCGTTGAACCGATCCTCGATCTGAAAGGTGTTGGGCAGAACCTGCACGATCATGTCGGAACTCAGGTACAGATGTCCTGCCCTCGGCCGGTGACCGATTACAAGTATATGAGCAGCCCGCTCACGATGGCAAAGATTGGGATGCGCTATCTGTTCACGAGAGGCGGACCGATGGCCGGAAACGGCACCGACGCCGTCGCCTATCTTCGTTCGGGTGCGCCGGGCCATGCGGAACTCGATCTCAAATTTTATCTTATCCCCCTCATGCTGGGCGAGACGGGCGGGATTCTGCCGCAACATGGTGTCACCAACCTTGTCATTCTGTCGCGGCCGGAAAGTCGGGGCGAATTGAAGCTGCAATCGGCCGATCCCTTCGCCCAACCTCTCATTGACGCCAATTATCTATCGCACGATCGGGATCGAGACGCCCTAAAAAGGGGTGTCGGGCTTGTGCGCGAAATATTCCAACAACAGGCTTATGACAGATTTCGGGGCCAGGAGGTCATACCAGGTTCGGACTGCACGTCGGAGGCAGATCTGGACTGCTTTTTCCGTGAAACCATCAACCCCAATTTTGAAGCGGTCGGAACTTGCAAGATGGGCCATGACGCGCTTGCCGTGGTGAACGACAAGCTGCAGGTCCACGGTGTCGATGGGCTGAGGATCGTCGATGCATCTGTCATGCCTCGCATTACTTCGGGCGATCCGAACGCCACGGTGATCATGATCGCCGAAAAGGCGGCCGAATTCATTCGCGGCCAAGCATGAGCCAGGAACAGCTTTCGTCAAACAGCATCGAAGCCCTCACTCCCCGGACGCCTTGTTCCTAATTACGCCTTTGCACAAGCGTGGCGGGAAATGAACCTACCCAGGCAGGCCGAGCTTAGCCCGCTGAACTTTGACGAAAGACATGCGGCGATACCCCCGTCGCCCGTCGCCCGTCGAAATGCACGCGCAAAGCTATTGGGATGGGAAAATCCGCAGACAAAGGCGATATGCGCCAACAGGATATGAAGACCGCGTTGCATGCCTATGTCGACGATATTAACCGGGCGATACCCCATGCGGTGATCGACGGGTGCTGGCCGTGAAGCGCTGACATATGCCGGCCCGATGGTCCGCATCCGCTGCCGATGGATCCCTGGCGCTTGCCGATACTTTCCTTGCAAGAGCCCGAAGCGTGGCTAGCGGCGCTGAACTGCGTCGCCTGATGGAGGACATCTGCAGCGAGATCGGCTTCCGGCATTTTGCGCTGATCCATCATGACGATCTTCGCAAGGACAAGCCCGGTCTCATCAACATCAACAATTATCCGCCCGTCTGGGCGGACTATTTCATCGAACGACGGCTCTACATCGAGGATCCAATTGTACATGCCTGCCTCAGGACCAACGCCGGCTTCAGCTGGTCGAACCTGTCGGATCTGATCCGGCTGAACGGCAGGCATCGTACCATTCTCGAACATGCCGGGCGCGAAGGGCTCAATGAAGGCATCACCATTCCCGCCTGCGTGCGCGGGGAGCGGAGCGGCTCATGCTCGTTCGGCGGCCCGCGAGACGGCACGGCACTTGAACGCTACATGATGATCGCTCAGCTCGTGGGCGCCTTCGGCTTCGCCGCTGCACGGCGTCTCGCCTCGGGCAACGAACTGGTCGTGCCCCAGGCGCCTCGTCTTTCCCCGCGCCAGCGTGAATGCGTCATCCTCGTCGGCCAAGGAAAATCGGACTGGGAAATCGCGACGATCCTCGGACTGAGTCCCATTACGGTCAAACATTATCTGGCGGATGCGCGCCGGGTCTACGACGTGCCGAGCCGGACACAGCTCGTGATCTGCGCGATTCTCGACAATGAGATTGGCCTTTCCGAACTTGCTCCCTGGCAATACGTCCATCTGGTCGGATAGCTGTCACGACGCGCCTCTGCTTCTCTCGCGGGACCGATCAGTGCGAGAGGCAGCCAAGACATGATCCACCTGTTGCGTAATCAGAATATTCGAGACGCTAATCCCTTGCTCCAAAGCATGTTCGAAGATCGCAAGAGCATTTTCATCGACCTTCTCGACTGGGACATTCCTGTCGTCGATGATCGTTTCGAGATGGACGAGTTCGACAATGAGCATGCCCTTTACATGATTGCTGCCGCAGATGACTGCAGCACGCACATGGGATCGCTTCGACTGCTGCCGAGTTGTCGTCCGCACCTTCTGGATACCCAATTTCCCCATCTGTGCCCCGGCGGCGTGCCGAAGGGCCCCACTGTCTTCGAAGTAACGCGTCTCTGCCTTCCACAGCGTCTTGGTGCAGCAACGCGGCTCGAGGCGCGCAATTGGCTAATCTCGGCTATGGTCGATCATGCCCTCGCCTTTGGCATCACGCTACTGACCGGGGTCGTCGAGGCCAGCTTTCGCAAACAGATTCTGTCGATGGGGTGGCTTGCAGAGCCTCTTGGACCAGCATGCCAGTTCGGCGGCGCGAACCTTGGCGCTTTCGCAATCCATATTGCGCCTGACACACCGGACCGCCTGCGCTGGACAAACATCTATTCCCCCAACCGGATCGTCGGCCCTGTCGCGGAAACAGGCGCATGAGCGCTATCAAGGCCTCGGCGGACACGCCCGCAGTCGCCGCGTTCACCCAGACGCTGGATCGAGCCGGGTATTGCGTCATCCGCTCGGCCCTGCCGGCCGCCACGATCGAAGCGCTAAATGGCGACCTCGATTTGCACTTTTCGAGCACGCCATTCAGCGATGGTCATTTCTATGGCCACCGAACCAAGCGGTTTGGCGGCCTGCTTGCTCGGTCAGCTCATGCAGCGGCTCTGGTGCTCCATCCCCTGATCCTTGCACTTGCCGAACGCACCCTCGGGCCTTGGTGCGAACGGATCGCCCTCAATCTTACCCAGGCGGTCGAAATCCATCCCGGCGCTCGGGCTCAATTCCCCCATCGCGACCAGGACATGTGGGGTGGCCCGAAGGGTCAGGTCGAATATCTCGTGAACGTGATGTGGCCGCTTACCCCCTTCACTGCGCGGAATGGAGCGACCCGTGTATGGCCCTGCAGCCATCGTGTCGCGCCGAGCTCGCTCCTGGCGGAAGATAATGCATTGTCCATCGAGATCGCCCCAGGCGATGCATTCGTGTTTCTCGGGTCCACTTTGCACGGCGGCGGCGCGAATATGACCGACACGCCGCGTAGGGGGATCATCATCAGCTATTGCCTGGGATGGCTCAAGCCCTTCGAGCTCCAATGGCTGGTCTATCCGCCCCATGTCGCACGAACCTTTGATCCCGAACTCGCAGCGCTGGTGGGCTATGCGCAGCACCGGCCTAATCTCGGCAATTATGAAGGCCAGTGTCCGTCGGTGCTCCTGCGCGATGAAGTGCCCGCGCAGCTGGCGGCAACCGATTCGTTGCGCCCTGACCAGGCCGAAGCGCTGGCTGCATTCGTAGCCGGTCGTGGTCCGGATTGAACCCGTGCAAATCGACTGGACGGGCGAGGCACCGTATCGCGGCCTTGCCGAAGCAGGCCGCGCCGCCCTCGCCTGGGAGCTGCTGCGGCGCGATCCCGACTACACGCCAACGGTTGCCATTGGGGATGACGCTGGAATGCTCGCCGCGGCAGACTCCGGCTTTGTGACTCGCTGGGGGTTGCACTTTCGCCGAGGATCCGGCGCGCTCATTTGCCGACGCCCGGCTGATCTGGTCGGCGGCGATCGATCCCGCGGTTCTCGCGGTGTCGGCCGTGCCCGCCCGTGCAAAAAGCGGACTCCTCGATCTTAGCGTCATCGGTGGCAACGCCGTGGTCACCGCCGATGCGGATGGCGGCGAGCATGTCGCGATCGCGTTCGCCGGCCGTCACCTCCGCATCGACGTGATTGCCGGCACGCTCCGCGATGGCCCCGTCGAACTTGAGTTTCACCTGTCGCGCATGGCGGTACTCCCGGCACAGCTCGACGCTCTCCACGTATTGCTGCGTCTTTATGGCATTCCCGATCCGACGCGACGGACACCCCAACCGGATCGGCGGATGCCGCGGCTGGTCGAAGCATTGCGCGTCCTCGACGCGCTGGCCTGTGGCGCCAGCCTCACGGCGATTGGCGCAGTGCTCGTGGGCGCCGATCGCATCGCGCGGGACTGGCCGGGCGACGGCGAGCACCTTAAATCCTGGGTGCGGCGGCGCGTTATGCTGGCGCGTCGCCTTCAACGTGCCGGGCCTCGCGGCGTGATGGGTAGGTTGATCTAATCGTTTGATTCGATCGGCTGCAGCAGGTCGGCAGGCATCGCATCGACTGCCTGCGCGAGGAGATAGAGCGAAATTGCCGTTGGGTTCCGGCGGCCGCGTTCCAGCCAGCCGATATAGCCCTGCGCGAACCCTGACCGTTCTGCCGCGACTTCCTGGGTAATCCCCTTCGCTTTCCGCAAGCGGGCAAAATTGGCGCCCACAACCTTCCGCATATCCATTCGCGACAAGGTCGGGGAATTGATCCGGTCGCGTTATTCATTATAGTGAATAATAGGTGGCAAGTTCAGTGGAGCAGCGTTGAAAGTGGATGGTTCCCTTCCCGAAGTTCACGACCAGGCGCCCGGGGAAGGCGCGGTGACCGCATATGACGCACACCACTTTCTGACCTACGCACGCTTGCTCGACGCTGAAGCCGCTGGCACAGATTGGCGCGAGGGCGCCGCAATAATCCTTGATCGTGACGTCGAGCGGTATCCCGTGGCAGCGCGTCGCTGTTGGGACAGCCATGTCGCACGTGCCAATTGGATCGTGCGCGAGGGCTACGCGCAACTGCGCGACGAAGCCGGACTGGGGTCGGTAAAACGGGCCAGGCCTGACGCCTCGCGCTGACGCGCGACCGCGCTCTACGGCTCGCGCCTGCTCGCCGCCGAGCCCTTCGGTCTCGGCCGTAAGGTTGCGATCGCTGGCGCATGAATCTGTCGCCGCGCTTGTGCGATTTCCTTGGCAATCGCGGCACCCATGGGCCTGCGCGGCCGCGTTGTCGGTGACCTCTCCCGTATTGGCGGGTGCGGGCGGCGCTCCCGGCTAGGCCCGTCGCGGCCCGCGGCAACCCCTCCGCTGCGCTCGGGGTGCTCCACTTCGTTTCGCCCTGGCGGTGCCACCGGCCACTGGAGCCGGGCCTCTTGGTCGCTCTTTGCCGCCCACCCCCGCCTTTGCGGGGAGGCTTTGTGCTTTTTGGGGTGGTGATGGAGGACAGCGATGCGTGAAGCCGCCAGCCGCCGTGCCCGCCGCAAGGGTGCCAGCGACGATCGTCAGACCGACAGCCGGGTGAGCCTCTATGACGAGGTGACCGCCCGCATCATCACCGAGCTTGAGGCCGGGCGCTTGCCGTGGGTGCAGCCGTGGGGCGTGACCGGCAGCGCCGGACCCGGCCTGCCTCGCAATGCCCTCACCGCGCGCAGCTATTCGGGGGTCAATGTCCTGATCCTGTGGGGTGCGGTCATCGAGCATGGTTGGCCGTCGCAATCGTGGCTGACCTTCCGGCAAGCGCAGGAGGCCGGGGGCTGCGTCCGCAAGGGCGAGCATGGCGTGACCGTCGTCTATGCCGACCGCTTCACCCCCGAGGCCGAGAAGGAACGCGCCTCGCGCGATGGCGACGAGGCCAAGGCGGTGCCGTTCCTCAAGCGCTTTACCGTGTTCAATGTCGCGCAGTGCGAGGGCTTGCCCGCCGGACTGGCGTCCGATCCCGCGCCGCTGCCCGAGCGCGAGATCGTGCCGGTTGCCGAGGAAGTTATCGCCGCGTCGGGCGTCGATTTCCGCATCGGCGGGACGCGCGCCTTCTATGTGCCCAGCCAAGATTTCGTGCAGGTGCCACCGCAGCCCGCTTTCTTCGAACAGATCAATTATTACCGGACTTGCCTGCACGAACTGACCCACGCCACGGGCCACGCCAAGCGGCTCAATCGCGACCTGACCAACAGCTTCGGCAGCAAGGACTATGCGCGCGAGGAACTGATCGCCGAGATGGGGTCGGCGTTCCTCTGCGCCGCGCTCGGCATCGTGCCGACCGTGCGCCACGCTGATTATATCGGCTCTTGGCTTGAAGTTTTGCGCGAGGACAGTCGCGCAATCTTCCGCGCCGCCAGCGCGGCGACCAAGGCCGCCGACTGGCTGCTGGCGCCCCCCCGCGAGGTGCAGGCCGCGCGCGAGGAAGGGAGGATCGCGGCATGATCCTCCTGCCCCCCGAACTGCGCTTCGCGCTCCGCGCGAATGACATTTCCCGTCGCGCCTGCGAGGCGAAGGGCGAACGCTTCGATCCGCCGCCCGTGGTCAAGCTGTTCAATCCGGTCGGCGCGGCGACATGGCTGGCGACTGAACTGGCCGAGGATGGCGACGCCCTGTTCGGGCTGGCCGACCTTGGCTTCGGTTGCCCGGAACTGGGCTATTTCAGCCTGTCCGAGATCGCCGCCGTGCGGCTGCCGTTCGGAATGGCGATCGAACGCGACCTGTCGTTCGAGACCGGCTTTCGGCTGACAATCTGGACCGGATGGGCGCGCCACGCCGGTTCGATCCTGTGGGCCGAAACGCTCTTGCGCCGCGCCGCACATACCGGCGCGGATCCCGATCTTCCGCATCGATCCGGCGAACCGGACGGCGGTTGATGCGCGGGCGGCGCGCTTCGCCGTCATCCTGAAAACCGGCCACGCCAGACTTTGCAGGAACGACGCGACCGGCACTCACAAGGAGTTGTGCCATGACACTCGTTTTCATCGACCAAGACAAGCTGTCTGTCAGCAAGACCAACATGCGCTACGGGAAGAAGGCCGCCGATGTGTCCGACATCCTGCCGACCGTGCGCAAGCGCGGCGTCATCCAGACGCTGCTGGTGCGCCCCAATTGTCAGGACGGCCATTTCGAGATCGTCGCGGGCGCGCGGCGCTTCCATGCCGCGCGGATCGTCGCGCAGGAAACCGGCGAGGTCGAGCCGCTGCCGTGCCGCATCCTCTCCGAAACCGACGATGCCGCCGCCATCGAGGCGTCAATGATCGAGAACCTCGCGCGGCTGGACGCCGACGAGGTGACGCAATGGGAGACCTTCACCCGGCTGGTGAAGGAAGGCCGCGACGTCGCCGACATCGCCGCGACCTTCGGGCTTCCCGACCTGACCATCGCGCGGGTGTTGGCGCTCGGCAATCTGCTGCCGCGCATCCGCTCGCTCTATGCGGCGGAGAAGATCGACCGCGCGACCGTCCGTCATCTGACCCTTGCCAGCAAGAGCCAGCAACGCGCGTGGCTGGCGCTGTTCGACGATCCGGACGGCTATGTGCCCACCGGCCACCAGTTGAAGGCGTGGCTATTCGGCGGGCAGTCGGTCCCGGCCCGCTTCGCGCTGTTCGATCTGGACGGTTTCAAGGGTGCGACCGTCGCCGACCTGTTCGGCGACGACCGCTATTTCGCGGATGCCGATGCGTTCTGGACCGCCCAGAACGAAGCCATCGAGGCGCGCCGCGCGGCCTATCTGGAGGAAGGCTGGAGCGATGTCGTGATCGTGCCCGCGTCCGATCATTTCCATTCGTGGGAATATGAGAAGGCGGGCAAGCGCAAGGGCGGGCGCGTCTATGTGGATGTCCGTAGCAATGGCGAGGTCACCTTCCACGAGGGCTATCTTTCCGCGAAGGAAGCCCGGCGCGCCGCGCGCGGCGACGGCCCGGAACCCGCGAAACTCGCGCGACCGGAAATCACATCGACCATGCAGACCTATCTCGACCTGCATCGTCATGCCGCCGTCCGCGCCGCCCTGCTCGGGCATCCCGGCATCGCGCTGCGATTGATGGTCGCCCACGCCATCGGCGGATCGCATCTGTGGCGGGTGTCGGCCGAGCCGCAGATGACGCGCAACGACGAGGTCCGCGAGAGCATCGAGACCAGTCGCGGCGAGACGGTGTTCGACGAGCGCCGCCGCGCGGTGCTTACCGTGCTCGACTTCTGCCCCGAGGAACCGACCGTCACCGGCGGCAACGGCAACGGCAACGGCAACGGCAACGACTATGGCGTGGCGGGCGTCTTCCTGCGTCTGATCGACCTGCCCGACTCGGTCATCATGGAGATCATCACGGTCATCATGGGCGAGACGCTGGCGAGCGGCAGCGCCGCCGTCGCGGCGGTGGGAACGCAGATCGGCATCGCCATGGCCGACTGGTGGCAGGCCGACGCGGCGTTCTTCGAGCTGATCCGCGACAGGGAAGTGTTGTCGCGGGTTGTCGCCGAAGTGGCGGGCGAGACGGTAGCCACGGCCAATGCGGGCGAGAAGAGCAAGACCTTGAAGCGCATCGTCCGCGACCATCTCGACGGCGCGGACGGGCGGACCAGGGTCGAGCGCTGGGTGCCCAGATGGCTGGGGTTCCCGGCCTCCGCTTATACCGCGCGTGGCGGCGTCGGCACGGTGGCCGCCCATGCCAAGGTTGCAGCGGCGCGTCACAGCGCCGTCGGGCCGGATCCCAAAGTGGCGGTCGAACCGTTCGCGCAAGCCGCGTGACCTATTGCGGGTGGGCGCAGCCCGCCCGCATCCTTCCGGAGCCTGAAAATCGGCCGCGCGCCTCCGCCGTTTCGGCGTCGGCGCGCGGTTGGTGCATGGCGGTGCGCGAGGATCGAGGCTGACGCGCGGGCGGCGGCGATCTATTCAATCACTATGAGTAAAGCGAAATCCGAGCGGCACCACTGGTGGCCCGAATGCGTCTCGAAGCACTGGGCAGACGACAAGGCCGGGGTCCACTGGCTCCGGCCGGACGGAACCGAGCAGCGCGCCAAGCCTGCCGCTTTCGGCGTGATCGGAAACGGCCACTATATCAAGCTCGGCACGGAACCGGGCGAGGCTACGCCTTGGGACCAGAATTTCGAGAGCATCTTTCAGCAGGCCGATGATAGGTTTCCGGCCGTGATTTCCTGGCTGGAAGGGCTCGAATATGAGGACCGGATCGGCCAGCCGGGCCGCCAGCGTTTTATGCCCCAGCCTTCGACCGACGAGCGGTTCGGCCAAATGGTCGAATCGCTGACTTCGCTTGCGATCCGCAGTCCCATGACCCGCGAATCCGTCGTTTCGCTCGCCGAGCATCTGCGCGGCTCGCTCCCCGAGCGCGAGCGGAATAGCCTGATCGCTGTCAACATGCGCGACATGCATCACCGCGCCGTCCAGGCCTTTGGCGTGCGCGGAAAGGCGACCGCCATTCTCTCGCCCGACCGCGAGTTCATCTTCGGCGACGGCTTCTATCACAACCTCAAATCGCCGAGCATGGCGCCGCATTCGCCCCGCATCCTCGCGCCGCTGACGCCGAGGATCGCCGTCCTCTACGCCATCCCGACGCAATATACGGTGGAACCGCGCCTCTCGACCCTTGTGATCGGCGCTGACGAGGCCGAGGCCCTGAACCAGGTCGTCCAGATCTATGCGGGTGAACGGCTCTTCTATCGTTCGGACAAGCCCGAGCTGATCGACGAGTATCGAGACGGCAAGCATCGGCACTTCACTTCGTCACGCAATGTCGTCGAGAAGATTGTCCACGACATGCCGGGCGTTCCGGGGCGCGACACCTCGCTCGACTTCCTCGAGGATATGACGCCCGGTCGCTGAGGGGAACGGGCGAAATCGCAGCTGTAGGCGGCTGTCATACCGCCTCGCATGGCTGTCCGGCTGCGGCTTCATCGTCTCTTTGCCCGCAGCTGAATACCGTCCACTGGCCTCTCTTCATGGCACGTCTGGCGCCAGTCGGCCTTGTCCGCGCAACGGCTTCGCCGACCTTCTTCCCCGCCCTTCGGGCTTCCTCGCGAAACAAGAAGCTCGGCTTCGGGCCGTCCTCCGCTGTCGCTTCGGCCCGACGGTGCGCGGCGGCCAACCACCGCCTGATCGACTGCCATCGAGGCCGCATGGAGCGGCCTTCGATCCAACGACTAGGAGACCTGACATGGCACAGATTGGTAGCTTTACCCGCGGCGAAAACGGCATTTACACCGGCGAAATCCGGACCCTGTCGCTTCGCGTCAAGGCGACCATCCGCCCCTGCGAGCGTGACAGCCAGAAGTCGCCCGACCACCGGGTCAGCGCAGGCGGCGTCGAGTTCGGCGCGGCCTGGACCAAGGCGGCACGCGAGACCGGCGCGGAATATCTGAGCCTCAAGCTCGATGATCCATCGTTCCCGGCTCCGATCTACGCGACCCTCAGCCAGGGTGACGACGGCGAGCACAAGCTCATCTGGTCGCGCTGATACCCAAGTGTCCCGCGCGCCAGCGCGCGCGGGACACGAGCGACGAGCCGGATTTGCCATCGCTCGCGAGGACTTTGCAGGCGGGGGCGTCTGCACCGTCCGCTTTCGGTCGGGCGAGGCTGAGACTCCCGTGCCATCCGGCATAACCCACACCGCTTTTCCTGGCGAAGACGAGCACCCGCGCTCCGGCGCGCCGGCTTCTCCGGTTCCGTCTTCGTGGGTGTCGAAAACGGCGACCATGTTTTCGACACTCCGCAGCCGGTGTCATCCCCGCCATTCCGGGTGCCAGCGACGGCAGTTCGCCGTCCCGCAACGTCACGGACAGGCAGAATGGACAGCGACGACGACATATCCCGCGCGAACCGTGCGAAACGCGGCTCCCCCTATCTCAATACCGATCAGGCGGCCGCCTATCTCAAACTCTCGAACCGGCTGCTGAAGCGGCTGCGGCGCATCGGAAAGGGACCCGTTTTTCGCCGTCACAGCCGCTTCGTCCAATATCATATCGACGATCTCGACGCCTGGTCGAAGGCCCAATCGATGGGAGGCGGCGACCATGATCAGGCGTGATAATCGCCGCGCGGACATGCCGCTGCTGGATTGGGGCGAGCAACTTCGCGCCGCGAAGCAGAGGCGTCGGATCCTCCGTCGGCGCATCGCGATCACCGGCGCGGGCATCGCCCTAGTCGGGCTCACGATGGCGTTTCCGCCGGCGCCGCGCCTCGTCTGGAACGCCAGCACCAGCGCGCCGATTGGCCTCTATGAGGTGACCCCTGGCGCTTCGGTCGATCCAGGCGACATGGTCATCGCCCGGGTGCCCGACCCATGGCGGATGCTGGCGGCGCGGCGCCATTATATTCCCGCCAATGTGCCGCTGGTGAAGCGCGTCGCGGCGGCGGCGGGCGACGAGGTCTGCGCGCTGGGTCAGGAGATTTTCGTCAACGGACGGTGGCTGGCCGAACGCCACGCCACCGATGCTAAAGGGCGGTCCATGCCCTGGTGGAACGGGTGCGTACGACTTCGCGGACCCCAGATCTTCCTGCTGATGTCGGGCAGCCCCGCGTCCTTCGATGGCCGCTATTTCGGCGTGACCGAGGGCGTCCAGGTGGTTGGCAAGGCGCGGCTGCTCTGGGCAAAGCCGACCCGGATCACCCAGCGATGAATAGGCACCGCTGGAAGGTCGACGGAGGGGCGCTGGCCCGGTTTATCCCGGCCATGCTATTGTTCGCCGCCGCGCCCGCCAAGGCCGACGACATCGGGCGCTGGCGACCGATGATCGAGGAGGCATCCACCCGATTCGGCATCCCGACGAGCTGGATCGAGCGCGTAATGCGAGCCGAGAGTCGGGGCCTCACGACTCTGAACGGACGGCCGATCCGAAGCCGTGCCGGGGCGATGGGCCTCATGCAGCTGATGCCCGCGACCTGGAAAGAAATGTGCGCGCGCCTCGCCCTGGGCAACAATCCCGACGATCCGCGCGACAATATCCTCGCCGGCACCTTGTATCTCCGGCTGATGTACGACCGCTTCGGCTATCCCGGATTGTTCGGCGCCTATAATGCTGGACCCGGCGCCTATGCCGCCTGGCTGGCGGGCGTGCGACGGCTTCCCGGCGAGACGGTCGCCTATCTCGGATCGGTGGGTGCCACGGCACCGTCCGTACCGCCGGCCAACCAATCGCCACCGCCATCGTCGCTTTTTGTCGTTCGCCGTTCCGTCTCTGCCGATCAATCCCTGGCGCCGGGAAGTGAGCAGCAGGCATCGCTGTTCGCTGTCCGGAAAGTCATGCCATGATCGCGGGCGTTGGGGCTCGTCTCGATAGGCCCAACATGACGGCTGCCGAAGCGGCTCTCAAGGCCCGTGGGTACCCCCCAATTTTCTGCGAAAATCGGTTCCCCCCACGTCCGCTTCGCGGCGCTCCGCTTGGCTCCGCGGCCCTGACAGCCACTCCGCCACCCGTCTCCGGACAGCTGTTCTCGATCAGGAGAACAGAAGCGAAGGAGATAATCATGGGCGTGTTTCAACCCATTTCGGTGGCGTCGGATCGCGTGATGGCGGCGCTGGTTTCGGGCCTGGAGATCGAGTTCGGCCACGGTGTCGGGGAGGCTCTGGCTCATAGGTTTCTGGAGGCCGAGGAGACCGATTTTCTCTGGGATGCGCGAGTTCAGGAGCGCTGGATCGGCGCCTATGAGAGCACCGACGATGACGAGATCGACCTGGATCGGGTTCGGATTTTCGGGCGACTGGACGGCAGATGGTTCGTCGCGGTGATGATCGTCGATGGCAATGGAAACGCGCACGGGGTGATGGGAAAGCGCGAGTTCGGGCGGCGCAGGCAGGCGTTGGCGGCGTTCGCGGATGCGTGAGGATCTGCGCATTTCAGGCCGGGGCGCTGTGCCAGGTCGGCATCGTGTCCCGGCCTTTGTTTTGAGCCGAGGGTGGGACGAAGAAGGGGAAAAGCGAAAGCAAGAGAAAGGCAATGCCTCTCAGGCATTGCTAAGATATTGTCTGCACATCGTTTTTTCACGAGACATGCCGCACAGCGCGCGAGACATGCTCGTGAAGACTGGGGGAAATCCGTCGTTTTCGCCGCCAGATTGCGAGATTCGGGGCAGTCGATGAGCGAGGATGACGAGTTCACGCCCCGGCTCGGTCGGCAACGTCAGCGGAGCGGCAAGAAGGCCCGGCGATATCTCGGTCGCGTCGTCGGCGCGGCGATCCGATCGGCCGAGAAGGGCGCGATCAGAAGCCGGAGGTTCGACGGCAGCCGGATCGGACGTGGCGCGAGCATCGGACGACTTCTCTCCAGCCGCGATCGGTTCGGCGGCATGCGCGCGCGGCGCGCGGTGGTGAAGACGCGCCTGGTCCGCATCGGCAGCAAGGGGATGCCGGCGGCGCGTGCCCATCTGCGCTACATTCAGCGCGACGGCGTGACGCGGGAGGGCGCGCCGGGCGAGCTCTACTCGGCCGAGCGCGACACGGCCGATGGCAAGGCGTTCCTCCAGCGCTGCGATGGCGATCGCCATCAGTTCCGCTTCATCGTCTCGGCAGAGGACGGTTCGGAATATCCCGATCTCAAGCCCTATATCCGCCGGCTGATGACACAGATGGAGGCCGACCTCGGCACCAGGCTCGACTGGGTTGCGGTCGATCATTTCAACACGGCCCATCCGCATACCCACATCATGCTTCGCGGTGTCGATGACACCGGCCAGAATCTGATCATCGCCCGCGAATATATCTCCCATGGTATCCGGGAGCGCGCGGCCGAGCTGGTGACGCTCGATCTCGGGCCACGCACCGACCAGGATATCGAAACGCGGCTTCGTCATGATATCGGCGACGAGCGGATGACCGCAATCGACCGCCGCCTGATCCGGTCGATGGACGCCGATCGTCTGGTCACATCGGCGGATCGCGATCCCTTCCAGCAATCGCTCCGGGCCGGCCGGTTGCAGAAGCTCGCCAGTTTGGGGCTGGCCGAGAATGTCGGCGCCGGCCGATGGCAACTCGCCGAAGATCTCGAAGCGGCGCTCAGGACGCTCGGCGAACGCGGCGACATCATCCGCACGATGCAGCGCGAATTGACCGCGCGAAAGCTGGAGCGGCCCTGGCTCGGTCGCAGCCTGTTCGGCGCCGGTGAGAGCGATCCCGAACCGATCGTCGGACGCGTGATCGCCCGCGGCCTCGCCGATGAGCACCGTGATCGCCACTATCTGCTGGTCGACGGCGTCGACGGTCATGCCCATTATGTCGACATCGGGCGCGGTGACGCGGTCGCGCCGTTCCCGGAGGGTGCGATCGTGCGGGTGTCAGCGCGGAGCATGGAAGTTCGGGACGCCGATCGCGTCGTCGCCGAGGTGGCGGCGGCGAATGGCGGGCAATATTCGGTCGACCTGCATCTGCGGAGCGATCCTTCGGCCACGCAGGCGTTCGCCGAAACCCATGTGCGCCGGCTCGAGGCGATGCGACGCGCCGGCGCGGGCGTCGAGCGGGAGGCCGACGGGACCTGGACGATCCCGGCTGACCATGTCGATCGTGCGGCCGCCTACGAGGCGCGCCGCCATCGCGACCAGCCGGTGGAGGTGGAGACCCTGTCAGCGCAACCACTGGACCAGCTTCGTGGAGCCGACGCGGCAACTTGGGTCGATCGAGAGCTGGCATCGCAATCTCCGCTGCCGATCCGTGACGCCGGCTTCGGACGCGACGTCCGTGCGGCCATGGCGGGCCGTCAGCAGTGGCTGGTCGAGCAGCAGCTTGCGGATGTCGAAGGGGATCGTATCCGGCTTCGCGCCAACGCGATCATGATGCTTCAGCGACGTGAGCTTCTTCGTGCCGGCGAGGAATTGGCTGGCGAGTTGGGCAAGCCGTTCGTCGAGGCGAGAGCCGGGGAAACTATCGAGGGGCGGTTGGCGCGTCGGGTGGATCTCGCCAGCGGTCGGTTCGCCCTGGTTGAGAAGAGCCGTGAATTCACCCTCGTGCCTTGGCGGCCGGTGTTTGATCGGCGCATCGGCAACCCGGTGGCCGGGGTCGTCAGAACCGATGGAATTAGCTGGCGCATAGGCCGTGGACGAGGGGGGCCAGAGATTCCCTGATCAAATGTTCTTGTCTTGTTCCGTTGTGGATGCTATGTGTCAAGTGCATTGAGTGAAGTGAGCGAATAAGGCATAGTCGCTGCGCCGCGGAATGCCGCGGATCGCTGCGGAGCCAACGATGGGCAAGGATGGAAAGGACGCGGAACGCGTCACGACTACATTGTCCCGCTTGCAAAAGTTGGAGTTGGACCGTTTAGCGAAGGCTGAGGGTGTAAAGGTTGCGTGGCTCGTTCGCCGGGCCGTGGAACGATTTTTGGAGCAGGCGTCGGGCGGCCCGATGCTGCCGTTGGATTTTGAGAGGGGCGAAGATGCGCAGCGCTGAACTCTTCGCCGGATGTGGAGGGCTTGCCCTCGGTATGTCGCAGGCGGGCTTCCGTCACCTTCTCATGGCTGAGTTTGACTCCGACGCGGTCGCCACCGTGCATCATAATCGCGATCGAAAGGTCGAGCACGTCGCGCACTGGCCGATGGAGCGTACGGACGTGCGCGATATCGATTGGTCGGCGCACAAGGCACTAGATCTGATCTCTGGTGGGCCGCCATGCCAGCCCTTTGGCATCGGCGGCAAAAAACTTGGCCAGGAAGATCACCGCGACATGTGGCCCGAGGCGATTCGGGCGATCCGGGATGGCGCGCCTCGCGCTTTTCTCTTCGAGAACGTCCGGAATCTCGCCGGTCCGAAGTTCAGGCACTATCTCGAATGGATTCTCGCTCATCTCGAACGGCCGTCGGTGGCCCGTCGACCGGGCGAGTCGTATATTGCCCATACCCATCGGCTGCGCGCGAGTTCGCAACCGCGCGATTACGAGGTCTGCTGGCAGATCGTGAACGCCGCGGATTTCGGCGCTTCCCAGATAAGGCATCGCGTTCTGATTTTCGGTGCCCGGGCCAGCGAGGGCGTGACGCCAATGCCGATGATCGCGACGCATTCCCGCGAACGCCTCTTGTGGGAGCAATATGTCACCGGCGAATATTGGAAGCGGCACGGACTCAAGCCGCGCAAGGCGCCGTCCCTTAGACAGGATCAGGCCACCGTCGCGCGTTTGCGCCAAGCGAAGGCAGCGCCGGTCGGCGCGGCTTGGGTCACGGTTCGAGACGCGTTGTCCGATCTTGGCGATCCCGATGGACTGCGGAACCATGTTTTGCAGCCGGGCGCGCGCGTCTACCCCGGCCACACGGGCAGCCCTCTCGATTTGCCGGCGAAAGCCCTCAAGGCGGGCGACCATGGCGTGCCCGGTGGCGAGAACATGATGGTTCGGGACGATGGGTCCGTGCGCTATTTCACGAAACGCGAAGCGGCGCGGCTGGTCGGCTTGCCGGACGCGTTCGAGTTTCCGCGCTCGTGGAGTGAGAGCATGCGCCAAATGGGCAACGCCGTCCCGGTGCCGCTCGCCTTGGCTGCGGGCGGTTGGCTGCGTCGCCTCCTGAACTCCGGCAAGGTCGGGCTGGCCCCCCGTCGTCGCGCCGCTTAACACGGGTTGGTGGGGAACCAAGTCGGTTGAGTCGCAACTACGGTGCCCCCCTTAGGAATTTGAAGGGGTATTGATGGCGCTGTCACCCGATCGGGCCGCGATCAAAGCATTGGAGGAGGCGCTCGCCGGCGTACTCGCGGCGGCGGGCGACAACCCGCCTCAGGCGGTTGTGCGCCGGATTCGCGAAAGCCTGGCCGCGCACGCCAATGCGGTGGAGGCGGCGCGGTCGCGGACCGACCCCGTTCGTATGCCCACTGCGACTTTTGATCCCTCCGATCCAAAAACGGTTGGTAGAATGGTGTCGCTGGCTTTGCTGGCGCAACCGATGATTCCATTGAGCGCGATCAAATCCGCATACGGGTCGGGCGTCTACGCGATTTACTACACCGGCGACCATCCGCTCTACGCAGCGATCTCCGGCACCGAGACGCCGATCTACGTCGGCAAGGCCGACCCGCAGAACGATGATGCGAGCAATCCCCGCGAGCAGGGCGCTAAGCTTACCGCGCGGTTGCTGGAGCACGCCGGCACAATCGCGACTGCCGCCGGTTACGCTGATCGGCTTCCGTCGGGCCTCCACGCCATCCAACTTGACGACTTCAATTGTCGGCGGCTCGTGTGCGCGACCAACGCGCAGCTCGTCGCCGAAAAGCATTTGATCCGGACCTTCTGGCCGCTTTGGAACCAGGAGACGAAAGCATGCTGGGGCATGAGCAAACACGGTGACGCCGCCACCACGCGGGCCAACAAGCGCTCCCCTTGGGACGTCGTACATCCCGGCCGGCAATGGGCGCTGGACTCACGGCTCGTCGACTCGATCAGTCCCGACGAGATCAAGGCTCGGATCAACGCCACGCTGGAGCGGGCACCGCCACGCACCGATCACGCCAGTCTATTGGAGGAAATGCTGACTGGTTTCCGTCAGGATGGCGAGATCGCCGAGGGAAATGAATCCCCGCCGGTCGGCGACGCGACGGGGCCCAGCTTGGAGGAAGCGGGTGGCGCCGAAGATTGAGGCGGTTGATCCGAAGCGTAGCGCGCAAATGCGGCTCGTTCGAGCGCGCGACACGAAGCCCGAACTTATCGTCCGTCGAGCCCTCCACGCCGCGGGCCTACGCTTTCGTCTTCACGCCAAGGATCTACCCGGCAAACCCGACATCATCTTCCGCCGCAAACGCCTGACAATATTCGTCCACGGCTGTTTTTGGCATCAACACCCCGATCCCAACTGCAAACGCGCGAGATTGCCGAAGTCGCGCCAAGACTTCTGGGAACCAAAGCTGAACGGAAATCGGTCGCGTGACGAAGCCGTTACGGCTACGCTCCAGGACAAAGGTTGGCGAGTGATCGAAATCTGGGAGTGCCAGCTCGATCAGGATCATCTCGCGGAACTGGTGAATGTGGTTCGCGCGGCTGGCGGAGCATCGGCGACCCCACCGTGAAATTGGGGAGGCCGTCTTAGAATGCCGCAGGAACTGGATCTGACGCCGGCGCCACGCGTGCTGCAAATGCTGGGCGAGATCACGCTCGAGCAATGGCGATGTCTCGCGGAATTGATCGATAACTCGATCGACGGCTTCATCGACGCGGCCAGGGCCGGAACGCCCATCACGCGGCCGGAAATTTCGGTCACCATACCAATGGCTGACACCGACGCGGCGCGCGTTTCGGTGAAGGACAACGGACCGGGAATGTCGCTTGAGATACTCGAGAACGCGTTGCGGGCGGGCTGGACCGGAAACGACCCGCTCTCGAAGCTTGGGCTCTTCGGTATGGGCTTCAACATTGCGACCGCGCGCCTCGGCGTGGTCACCGAGGTCTGGACCAGCCGCAGCGGTGATCCGGAGCAAGTAGGCGTTCGCATCGATCTCGAAGAGTTGCGTGCTTCGAACAATTATCGAGTGCCGCGTCAGACACGTCCCAAGGCCGATCATACCGATCACGGCACCGAGATTGTCATTTCACGCCTGAAGCCGGAGCAGAGGGCCTATCTGGCGCGCGCGAACAATCGCACCACGATCAAGAAACATTTGGCGAAAACCTACTCGGCGCTTCTCTCGAATTCGGACGCCGGCACCATACGACTCATGCTTGGCGGTGCTCGCGTCATGCCGTTGCGGCCGTGTGTTTGGGACGCCAGTCGTTCCGTTGATTTGCCGGACGGAACGACCGTCAACGCCGTTGAGCAGTTCGACGTGGCGCTCGCGCCTCGGCGCTACTGCCAGCATTGCATGCGCACCTTGGCGTCGGACCAGGAGTCGTGCCCGACCGGCAGCGCGTCCTGCTCCATCGTCGAGACACCCCGAAGGGTCCGAGGCTGGGTGGGCCTGCAGCGTTATCTCGACAAATCCGACTTCGGAATCGACTTCATCCGCAACGGGCGAAAAATCGAGATCGGAAACAAGGATCTCTTCATCTGGAACGACGGGGAAACACAGGAAAGCGAGTATCCGATCGACGATCCGAGAAGTCGGGGACGCTTCATCGGCGAGATCCACCTCGACCACTGCCAGGTTAGCTACACCAAGAACCGGTTTGAGCGGGACGACCCGGCATGGGGCGAAATGGTCCGGGTCGTGCGCGGTGAGGGACCACTTCGGCCTAACGCGGCGAGGCTCAAGGGATATGAAGGCAACCACAGTCCGCTTTACAAGCTGTTCCAAGCATTTCGGCGGACCAGCCCGCAGGGAAAAAACGGACTATGGTCTCGGATCATGGTCGTCCAGGACAACGACCGAGCCGTCGAGATGGCCGGGTTCTTCGCGGCGGCCGACCCGGACTATCTCACGGACGAACGATGGTGGCAGCGCGTTGAGGAGCAGGACGCGAAAATACTTGGCGACACGCCCGGTAGCGGTGACGGTGCGGCGATTCCCGAAGGTTTTCTCGGCAAAGGTGGCGACGCCGAACCCGGCGAACCGGCCGCGCCTGAACAACCCGATGCGGCGCCTCCTGCGGCATCGCCCGAACCCCCGCCACCGCCGGCGAGACGTCCGATTTTCGAGCTCACTCGGAAATACATTCATCCGACATACCGCGCCGAATTCGATGTCGAGGCGTTCGCGGTCGATCCGGCCGACCCACAGCTTCCCACCGGCCAGGCTTGGACGGTGCGGCTGGATGACGTCGCGACGCGAACATACGCCTTCCTGGTAGATACGTCCCACGAGATGTTTCGCTCGACGACCATGACGCCGCTGGATGCCCTGTTGGTGGACCTGACCTACCGCACGATCGAATTCATCAAGGGGCACAGTTTGGAGGCGACCGTGGCGAATGTGCTCGCCGACCTGCGCGCCGAATATTGTGTCGACACCAAGTTGGATGAGCAGGACATCATCGCCGTTGCGGGAAATACGCTGACGGAGATTTGCCGTGCGGCGGCCGGCCTCGTCAGTGGACAGCCGGCCGACACGATGCATGGGGAATTGACCGAGCGCGAAAAGGAGGGCGTCGCCCGCCGCATGGCCGGACGCGGTGTCTCCGACCCGCGCGCCCTGATCCAAGATGGCCGTTTTTGGGAGTATGCGGACGGCGCCGCCGTTCGCCGACTTTTCCAGCGCCATCCGGAACTGTTCCTCGACGGCAATTATTGGGAGGACGCCTATTCGTCGCTCGATTTCGGCGCGAGCGACGTCACCGAGGAGGCGAAGGCCGCCACCGTGGCCCGGTATGATGCCTACCTCGGCGACGCGATCTGGCTCGCCGATCAGACTCCCGCCGATCTCGCTCGTGCTTCCCGGGACGCGGTGATCCGAGCGACGTGTTCGCTTCGATTGTTGAGACCGGACTCGGACGTGTGATCCCGGAACCGTTCCTGAATACCCACAGCTTGCTGCACGGCTCGTGGCAGGCGTTCGAGCGTGACATCGCCAGATTGCTCGTCTGCAACGGTTTTGACGATGTGCGGCTCATCGGTGGATCGGGGGACGCGGGCGCCGACGTCCTCGGTGTGAAGAACGGAGAGCTATGGGTTATCCAGTGCAAGTTCACCACCAACGGATACCCCTCCGCAGGCGCGGTTGATCAGGTCGGTGAGGCTGGTCGCTACTACAAAGCGGACCGTCTCTTCGTCGCGACGAGCCGGCGAGCGGGACCGGCGATGCTGGACGCGATCCGGCGCTGGGCCGCTCTCGGCATAACGATCGGCATATTGGAACCCGCGACGCTGCTCGAGATGGCGCGGCGTAGTCCCGAATATCCGCCGAGCAGGCGGGACTTGCGCGACTATCAATCGGAAGCGGTCGATAAATTCATCGGGACGCTGAGAGAGACTGGTCGCGGACAGGTCGTGTTGGCGACGGGTCTCGGCAAAACCGTGGTTTTGGCGGAAAGCGTTTCGCAACTCTTTCGCGACGAGGCGATTTCCGGCTCGAAGGTCTTGGTTCTGGCTGGGACGCGCGAATTGGTCGATCAGCTACAGCGCGCGTTCTGGGATCAACTCCCCAAATGGGTGCCGACCCACCGAATGATGGGCGGCGAGTTCCCAAGCGCCTGGGAAGGGATCACTTTCGCGACGGTTCAAAGCGCCGTTTCGCGCCTCGATCAGCTACCCGAATTCGGCGTCGTCCTGATCGATGAGGCCCATCACGTCGGTTCGGACAGTTTTCGACGCGTCACCGACCAACTGACCAATGCTATGATCGGAGGCGTGACCGCAACTCCCTGGCGGGGCGATGGGTATGACATCGATCATCTGCTGGGCCCGCCGGTCGTCCGCATCGGGATAGCCGAGGGCTTGCGGCGAGGCTTTCTTTGCGAGGCGGACTACCGTCTCTTGGCTGATAACATCGACTGGTCCTTCGTGCGCGCCCAATCAAGGAACAGCTACTCGCTCACGCAGCTGAACAAGTTGCTGCTCCTGCCCACCCGCGACGAGGAGGCGGCGCGTTCGATCCGCGAGACGTTCGACAAGGAGGAACGGCGCTCGGCGATCATCTTTTGCTCGTCGGTCGCCCACGCCAAGAGCTTCGCGGCGATGTTGCGTCTTTTCGGATTCAGGGCGGAGCCGATCACCGGCGACATGACACCGCGCGAGCGCGACCGGGTGATGTCGAATTTCCGCAAAGGCGCTCTTGACGTCGTTACCACGCGCGACCTCTTCAACGAGGGTGTGGACGTGCCCGATGTCGACATGATCGTGTTCATGCGCGTCACCCACAGCCGTCGCATCTTCGTGCAGCAATTGGGACGCGGACTGAGGATCAGTCCGCGAAAGACCAAGGTCGTAGTGCTCGATTTCGTCAGCGACCTGCGGCGGCTGGCCGAGGTGGTCGAGCTTGAACGGGCCGTACGCGGTGATGTCGAGCGCCTGTCCCTGCCGGGCGTCATCCAGTTTCGCGATGAGGGCGCCGGCAGCTTCATGCTCGATTGGATGAAGGATCAAGCGGATCTCTTTATGCGCGAGGGGGATCCGACGCTTGAACTTCCCGCGTTCGACTTTCCTCCACCGCATGCGGGAGGGGGAATTCAATGACGGCAATCCCCTCCAAGATACGCGACGCGATGCGCGACAAGCTTTGGGAACAATGCGACGATCTTGGTTGGATGGCGCTGCAGGATGTCGAGCGCGCCCGATATTATGAGCAGTGGACTCGCGACAGCACCATCGGCGGTCAGTTGGCCCAAGTCATGGATGCGCGAAAGGTTCGAGTTTACATAAAGGACTCGCTGGTCAAACCGTATGTACGAGCGCGACTATCCTTGAATGAATCCGAGGTTTGGCGGCTTTTGGACCTGACCGAGACTGATCGATCCGTACAAACCTTCATTAAGCCTCATGGCCGACGGCTCGAAGACGGACGAATAGTGGGCTGGGGTCGGAGCCGAGATTGGAAATCGGTGCTCATGGCCGTCTTCGAGCGGAGTCGCGCGGCAAAATCCTACTCTGCCTTCGGTGTCGTGTTGCTGGAGAGCGGCAAGACCGAGAGCGAGAAATCCCGATCCCTGGTTCGAGAGGCGGCCTCGCTTCTGGGGATTGATAAACTGGCGTGGCTGGAGTGACGATGAAGGACAAGTTTCCGGGCTGGTACACCCGCGACGCCGATCGCATCTCCGCGCTTTGGGAGACTGCGATATTCGTTCCGGACGCGAATGTCCTACTCCATTGTCTCCGTCATCCAGCGAAAGTCCGAAACGAATTGATTCGGGTATTCACGATCCTGCGCGAGTCCCTCTGGATACCCTATCAGGTTGGCCTGGAGTTTCATCGAAACCGCCTCGACGTCGAATTTGGTGCTCAGGATACCTATCAGCGCCTGACCGCCGACTATGACGGTCTCCTGAAGCAAATCGAGGAAAAGCTCCGACAGTTGAGGGCGCACCCCGTCATTGAGGTGGAAAGGGAACTCGCCGCGATCGCGACCTTCCAGGCAGATTTCCATGTCCGCATGGACGCGGCCGCCCAATCTCACCCCAAGGACGAGATCCAGACCGCCATGGACGAGCTAACTGCTCTGCTGGAGGGACGAGTCGGTGAAAAATGGCCTGCCGATCGTCTCGCGGCGATCAAGAAGGAAGGCGACGATCGATACGCCAAGAAGATCCCGCCCGGATTCAAGGATATCAAGAAGGACGGCGATCTCGATAAGTTCGGCGATCTCATCATCTGGAAGGACATGATAGCCAAAGCGAAGGAGGAGAAGCGGCCAATCGTCTTCATTTCCGACGACGTGAAGGAGGATTGGTGGTGGCTCTACAGGGGACGGAAACTAGGGCCGCGCCCCGAATTGGTCGAGGAATTCCATAGCGAAACGGACGGTCAGGAATTCCTGATCTATGAGTTTACGAACTTCCTTCGGGTCGCTGCGGAACGCCACCAGGAAATCCGTGAAAATGTAGACGAGGTGGAAAAGAGCCTTCTTGGCGATGAGCGCGCCAAGCGCCGCCAGCGAGAGGCGAACGACGCGAATGACGTCGTCATCAGAATCTCCGAATTGGAGGACGAGCGCGAGCGCATTGTCCAGACCCTCTCGGGAAGCCCAACGCTCGATGGCGAGCGCTTGTCCTCCGACCGATCCCAACTTCGCGCTCGACTTGACGCGATCAATGGTGAGCTCAGTATTTTAGCCGCCAGCGCCTCAGCCGACGCCCCGAACAGCCCGGAGAATGAACGGGGGGATTGATCGTCCCCAGATCGGTACCTTGGGTCACCAGACAGCCTCTCATTCAATCGAGCGCTTTCGTCGAAGTTAACGGCCGAGCCCACACGAATTGATTCTCGTGCGGGCGGAGGCCCGCATGACCCCGACCAAACTTCTCATCGGACAGATCATCGTTGTGTTCGCCATCGTATTGGCGGGCGTCTGGTTCGCCACGCAATGGGCTGCCGCCGAATTGGCCTATCAACCCGAGCTTGGCCGACCATGGTTCGTGGCGTTTGGTCATCCGGTCTACCTGCCCTGGTCCCTGTTCGGCTGGTGGTTCTCGTTCGAGGCCTATGCGCCAACCCTGTTCGAGGAGGCCGGTGCGATCGCCGCGACGAGCGGTCTGCTCGGCTGCGCCGCCGCGATCTTCGGATCGCTCTGGCGTGCACGGCAACGCAAGAACATCACGACATATGGCTCCGCACGCTGGGCCACCGCGAAGGATATCCGTAGTGCTGGTCTACTCACTGAATCCGGCGTTTTTCTTGGTCGGACCGGACCACGTTATCTTCGTCATGACGGTCCCGAGCACATCATGGCGTTCGCCCCGACCCGCAGTGGCAAGGGCGTTGGGCTGGTCGTGCCGACCTTGCTTGGCTGGTCAGGCTCGGCCGTCATCCATGACATCAAGGGCGAGAACTGGCAGCTGACCGCCGGCTGGCGCCAGCGCTTCTCCCACTGCCTCCTGTTCAATCCGACCGATGCTCGTTCGGCGCGCTACAACCCGTTACTGGAGGTTCGCCGCGGGATCGACGAGGTCCGCGATGTTCAGAACATCGCCGATATCCTCGTCGATCCCGAAGGCGCGCTGGAGCGCCGCAGCCACTGGGAAAAAACCAGCCACTCCCTGCTCGTCGGCGCCATCCTCCATATTCTCTATGCCGAGGAAGATAAGACGCTCGCGCGGGTGGCGTCCTTCCTGTCCGATCCGCAACGTCCGTTCACCGCCACGCTGCGCCGGATGATGACTACAAATCATCTCGGCACGGCCGAAGCGCCTGTCGTTCACCCGGTTGTCGCGTCGGCGGCGCGAGAAGTCCTCAATAAGTCCGAAAACGAGCGATCCGGCGTGTTGTCGACGGCCATGTCGTTCCTTGGTCTCTACCGCGATCCGACAGTGGCAAGGGTTACGTCGCGCTGCGACTGGCGGATCGCCGACCTTGTCGAGGGCAGGTCGCCGGTCTCGCTCTACCTAGTCGTGCCACCGTCTGACATCAGTCGCACCAAGCCGCTCATTCGCCTCGTGCTCAACCAGATCGGCCGCCGGCTGACCGAGCATCTCCACGCCGAGAATGGGGCGAACGCGGCTGCCCGGCACAAGCTGCTGATGATGCTCGACGAGTTTCCAGCGCTCGGCCGCCTGGACTTTTTCGAGACGAGCCTCGCCTTTCTCGCCGGCTATGGCGTGCGTGCCTTCCTGATCGCGCAAAGCCTCAACCAGATCGAGAAGGCTTATGGCGAGCACAACGCCATTCTCGACAATTGCCACGTTCGTGTTGTCTTCGCGACCAATGACGAGCGCACGGCGAAGCGCATCTCGGATGCGCTCGGAACCGCCACCGAGCAGCGCGCGATGCGCAACTATGCCGGCCACCGGCTCGCGCCTTGGTTGGCGCATGTCATGGTTAGCCGGCAGGAGACCGCCCGCGCCCTACTGACGCCAGGCGAAGTGATGCAGCTGCCCGCGACCGACGAGCTTGTGCTCGTCGCCGGCACACCGCCGATCCGTGCGACCAAGCTTCGCTACTTCGAGGACAGCACTTTCAAGGCTCGCGTGCTGCCACCGCCGAACCTGACGAGCGGCGACTATGCCGATCGGCCGACAGCGCGGTCGGACGTTTGGGCAGGCACCGTTCGCGGCACCGATGCACGTCTCGGTGCCGGAGAAGATGAGGCCGGCGGCGATGCTGGGGGAGGTTTGGAGCAGGCCCGGCAACCCGGGCAGGAAATCGATCGTCCGCTGACTCCCGACCCGGTCACCACCGATCCGCTCGGTCTCGGCGCTGACGACGACGATGCCGCAGCGGATCAGCGCGCGATGGATCAGGCACGAGCGCTTGGCACCGCACGCACCGTCTACGCCATCGATGCCGGCGCCGATGGTTCCGGCGGGCATCGGCCCGGCGACCTCCAGTTGGACCTCTGACCATGGTCGAGAAGATCCGCCACCAGCTGTTCCTGCCGAAACCGGTGAGCGATCGCCTTGAAGCGTTGGCCGCAAAGCCGGGCGCGTCCAAATCGGCGATCCTGACCGACGCGGTCACAGCCTGGCTCAACCGCCGCGGCGCATCTGAATTGGAAGATCGCTTCGGCATCCGACTCGATCGTCTGACCACCGCAATCGGCCGGCTTGAGCGCGACGGGCATATCCAGCTGGAAACACTGGCCCTGTTCGTCCGCTATGAGCTGGCGATCCAGGCCCCGCTTGCAGAGAATGATCATGCGGGTCGGGCAATCGCCGCGAAGAGGTTCGATGCCTTCATCGCCCAGGTCGGGCGGCAGATCGCCGCTGGACGGCGGACAATCGCCGACGGGTTCGGCGGCGCGACGGAGTCCGGCCGGTGAGCGCCGGTATCTCCGCAGACCGGCGGCGCGCGATGCTGCGCACGGCGATGGGACCGGCGATCGCCGATGCCCTCGCCGATGCCCGCGTCATCGAGATCATGGTCAATCCCGACGGCGCGCTGCGCCTCGACCGGCTTGGCGAGGGCCGCACCGACACAGGCGTGCGGATGGACGCCGCGCAGGTCGAGCGGATCATCCGCCTCGTCGCTTCCCATGCTAGGGCCGAGGTTCACGGTGACGCACCGATCGTCTCGGCCGAACTGCCACCGCATATCGAGGGACGCGCGGGGGAGCGGTTCGAAGGCGTGCTGCCGCCCGTATCGACCGCACCCTGCTTCTCGATCCGCAAGCCCGCCGAGCGCCTCTACAGCCTCGACGACTATGTCGCTGACGGCATCATGGCGCCGGCCGCTGCCGACCGGCTGAAGGCCTGCGTCACCCAGCGCTACAACATTCTGGTCGCCGGCGGCACCAGCTCGGGAAAGACCACGCTCGCCAATGCGCTGCTCGCCGAAATGGCCTGGGTCGATGAGCGCGTCATCCTGATCGAGGACACGCGCGAGCTGCAAAGTCCCGCCGCCGACACCGTGGCTCTCCGCACGCGACCGGGCGTCGTCACGATGGCCGATCTCGTCCGCTCGACGCTGCGCCTGCGCCCCGACCGCATCATCGTCGGAGAGGTGCGCGGTCCCGAAGCGCTCGACATGCTTAAGGCCTGGAACACCGGCCATCCCGGCGGCATCGCCACCGTCCACGCTAATAGCGCGCTCTCCGCGCTCTACCGGATCGAGGGTCTTGTCCAGGAGGCGGTGGTCACGGTCCCGCGCCGGCTGATCGCCGAGGCGATCGACGTCATCGTCTTCATCTCCGGACGCGGCCTCCAGCGCCGCATCTCGCAGATCGCGCGTGTCGCCGGGCTCGATCCCGACACCGGCGCCTACGCGCTCGCCGACTTCCTCTCGCCCCTCAACCCCCAAGGAGAATGACCATGCAACTTGCCAAGATTCCGTCTCGCGGATCGACCTTCCTCGTCGGCGCGGCCATCGGCCTGATCCTTGCCATAGCCCCCGCCGCGGAGGCGGCGGGATCAGGCATGCCGTGGGAGCAACCGCTCCAGCAGGTGCTGGAATCAGTCCAGGGTCCGGTCGCGAAGATCGTCGCCGTCATCGTGATCATCGTCACCGGCCTGACGCTGGCATTCGGCGAGAGCAGCGGCGGCTTCCGGCGCCTCATCCAGATAGTCTTCGGCCTGTCGATCGCTTTCGCGGCGTCGAGCTTCTTCCTCAGCTTCTTCAGCTTCGGCGGTGGGGCGCTGATCGCGTGATTGGCGCCGGCCAACATCTCGAAGGGTTCGAGGCTCCCATCCACGGGAGCCTCGGATCACCGATCCTGCTCGGCGGCGCACCGCGCGGGCTGGCGATCGTCAACGGAACGCTGGCCGCCGCCGTCGGCCTCGGCCTCCAGCAATGGATCGCCGGTCTTGTGCTCTGGGCGGTCGGCCACAGCATCGCTGTCTTTGCCGCGCGCCGCGACCCGGATTTCGCACCCGTGCTGATCCGTCATCTCCGCCAGAAAGGCTATCTCGCGTGCTGAATCTCGCCGAATATCGTCACCGTCCCGACCGGTTGGCGGACCATCTTCCATGGGCGGCGCTCGTCGCGCCCGGCATCATCCTCAACAAGGATGGGAGCTTCCAGCGGACGCTGCGTTTCCGGGGTCCTGACCTGGAATCCGCAACCGAGGGCGAGCTGATCTCGGCCTGCGCCCGGGCCAATAATGTCCTCAAGCGCTTCGGGACGGGCTGGGCGCTGTTCTTCGAGGCCGAACGTCGCGAGGCATCTGCCTACCCCGACAGCGGCTTTCCGGACGCCGCGTCCTGGCTGGTTGACCAGGAACGCCGCGCCGCCTTCCTCGGCGAAGGCGAGCACTACGAGAGCCGCTACCATTTGACGCTGACTTGGCTGCCCACGCCGGATAGCGCCGAGGCGGCCGGCCGTTCGCTCGTCGAGCGGCCCGATGCCGACAAGGGTCGCGACTGGCACGGAGCGCTGTCTAGCTTCATCGCCGAAAGCGATCGCGCCCTGGATCTCTTCGCGAGCTTCATGCCCGAGGTCCGCGCGCTCGATGACTCCGAGACGCTGACCTTCCTCCATGGCACCATCTCCAATCGCCCGCATAATGTCGCGGTCCCGGAGACGCCGGTCTATCTCGACGCTCTTCTCGTCGACACGCCGCTGACCGGCGGGCTGGAGCCGCAGCTCGGCGGCACCCACCTTCGCACCCTGACCGTGCTCGGCTTCCCAAGCATGAGCCGGCCGGGAATCCTTGATGCGCTCAACCATCAGGACTTCGGCTATCGCTGGGTCACGCGCTTTCTCGCGCTCGACAAGAGCGACGCCACCAAGGCGCTGACCAAGCTGCGCCGGCAGTGGTTCAACAAGCGCAAGTCGATCACCGCGCTCCTGCGCGAGATCATGTATAATCAGCCGTCGCAGCTGCTCGACACCGACGCCGACAACAAGGTCGTCGATGCTGACCTCGCGCTTCAGGTCCTGGGCGGCGACCATGTCGCGTTCGGCCACCTGACCACGACCATCACGGTCAGCGATAGTGATCGCGCCGGCGTCGAAGACAAGGTCAGGCGGGTCGAACGGATCGTCAACGGGCTCGGCTTCACGACGATACGAGAAGGCGTCAACGCGGTCGAGGCGTGGCTGTCGTCGCTGCCAGGGCAAGTCTACGCGAACGTCCGGCAGCCCCTGGTCCACACGCTGAACCTCGCGCATCTGATGCCGCTGTCGTCGGTCTGGGCCGGCCCTGTCCGCAACGCCCATCTCGACGGTCCTCCGTTGCTCCATGCCAGCACGGCAGGATCGACGCCGTTCCGCCTGTCGACACACGTCGGCGACGTCGGGCACATGCTGGTGGTCGGACCGACGGGCGCCGGCAAATCGGTGTTGCTCGCGTTGATCGCGCTCCAGTTTCGGCGCTACGCGGGCTCTCAGGTCTATATCTTCGACAAGGGGTTTTCCGCACGGGCGGCCGTGCTGGCGATGGGCGGCGCACACCACGCGCTCGGACTCGGTGCCGATGCGGGTGAGACGCTGGCGTTCCAGCCTTTGCGCAGGATCGATGACGCCACCGAGCGAAGCTGGGCGGCGGAATGGATCGCGGCGCTGCTCACGCACGAAAAGGTCCTCGTCACGCCCGAGGTGAAGGATGCCGTCTGGTCGGCGCTCGGCAGCCTGGCGTCTGCGCCGCCGGAGGAACGCACCCTTACCGGGCTGACTCTGCTCCTCCAATCCAATGCGCTTCGCACCGCGCTCGGCGCCTACACCCTAGACGGCCCCTATGGGCGGCTGCTCGACGCGGCCGAGCAGCATCTCGCCTTCGCCGATGTGCAGTGCTTCGAGAGCGAGGAGCTAATGGGCCAGGCCGGCGTGGTGGCGCCCGTGCTGACCTATCTCTTCCACCGGCTGGAAGAGCGGTTCGATGGTCGGCCGACCCTGCTGGTGCTCGACGAGGCCTGGATATTCCTTGACCATCCCCTGTTCGCCGCGCGCATTCGCGAATGGCTGAAGGTGCTTCGCAAGAAGAATGTCGCGGTGCTGTTCGCGACGCAGAGCCTGGCCGACATCGCATCTAGCAGCATCGCGCCGGCCATCATCGAGAGTTGCCCGCAGCGCATCCTGCTTCCCAATGATCGCGCGATCGAGCCGCAGAGCCGCGAGGCCTATGAGCGGTTCGGCCTGAACGACCGCCAGATCGAACTGGTCAGCCGCGCCACGCCGAAGCGGCAATATTACCTGCAGTCGGCGCGCGGCAATCGGCTGTTCGAACTGGGTCTTGGTTCGGTCGCGCTAGCCCTGTGCGGCGCGTCGGACCCCGCCACGCAATCGCGGATCGACGCGATGATCGCCGACGATGGCCCCTCGGATTTCGCGGCCCGCTTCCTCGCGTCGGCCGGCCTCGACTGGGCCGCCGACCTGCTCGCCGATTTTCCCGCCCCCCAAGCAAAGGAGTAATGTGATGCGTTTCCTTACCCGCAAATATCTGATCGCGAGCGCCCTTGGTCTCGGATCAGCTGGCTCGCTCGCCATGGGCCTGGCCATGACAACTACGCCTGCCCACGCCCAGCTGACGGTGTTCGACCCGAGCAACTACAGCCAGAACATCCTGACGGCCGCCCGGACGCTCACCCAGATCAACAACCAGATCCAGTCGCTGCAGAACCAGGCGCGAAGCCTGCTCAACCAGGCGAAGAACCTGACGACGATCGATTTCCCCGAGCTGCAGGCGCTTACCCAGACGCTGCAGCAGGTCGACCGCCTCATGGGGCAAGCCCAGGGCATCCGGCTCCAGGTCTCCGGCCTCGACCAGCAATTCCACCAACTCTTCCCACAGAGCTTCGGCCAGGCATTGCGGATGAACGATCAGGTCGTTGCTGCGCGCTCTCGCCTCGACACCGCCATGACCGCCTACCAGCATACGATGACCGTGCAGGCGCAGGTCGTCGAAAACGTCGCGGCCGATGCCCAGACCCTGTCCTCGCTGGTTGCGAAGAGCCAGGGCGCGGAAGGATCGTTGCAAGCGCAGCAGGCAACCAACCAGCTGCTCGCGCTCAGCGCCAAGCAGCAGTTCCAGATCCAGAACATGATGGCCGCCCAGTATCGCGCCGAGACGATTGAGCGCGCGCGGCAGGCGCAAGCGCAGATCGATGCGCAGGCGGCGACCAAGAAGTTCCTCGGTTCCGGCACCGCCTACACCCCCCAATAGGCGCGCCGGAGGGCGGCGACGGTCCGCCTCCCGTCGGCGTCCGCCGCGGGGTGGGGTCTTGCTCCCCCGGCCTCGCCCCGCGGTCTCTTTCACTTCGCCGAGGAACCAACAGACGTGAACGATCTCAATGTCATCGACCGCTTCATGCAGGCGTTCATCACCTACATCGACGCTGGCTTCGGTTTGCTCGGCGGCGACGTCCACTTCCTGACCGTGACGTTGATCGGCATCGACGTCACGCTGGCCGGACTGTTCTGGGCGATGGGCGGCGACGACAATGTGATCGGCCGCTTCCTCAAGAAGATCCTCTACATCGGCGCGTTCGCGTTCATCCTGAACAGCTTTTCGACCCTTGCCGACATCATCTTCCGCTCGTTCGCGCAGGCCGGCCTCACCGCGGGCGGCGGCGGCATGTCAGCGACCGATCTTCTCAAACCCGGCCGCCTCGCGGGGACAGGTTTCTCGGCCGCGTGGCCTCTACTTCAGCAGGTGTCCGAGCTGACGGGGTTCGTCAGCTTCTTCGACAATTTCCTGACCATCGCTGTGCTGCTGTTCGCCTGGGCGATCATCATCATCACCTTCTTTATTCTCGCGGTGCAGATGTTCGTCACGATCATCGAGTTCAAGCTGACTTCGCTGGCCGGCTTCATCCTAGTACCATTCGCGCTCTGGAACCGGACCAGCTTCCTGGCCGAACGCGTCCTCGGCAACGTGGTCTCGTCGGGCATCAAGGTGATGGTGCTCGCCGTCATCGTCGGTATCGGCTCCAACTTCTTCATCGAGTTCACCGCCGCGCTTCAGGGCCAGGAGCCCGACATCGGCCAGGCGCTGAGCCTGATGCTCGCCAGCCTGACCATGTTCGGTCTCGGCATCTTTGGTCCAAGCATTGCCTCGGGCCTCGTTGCGGGAGCTCCGCAACTTGGTGCCGGTGCCGCGCTCGGCACGACCGTCGGGGCGGCCGGTATCACGATGCTTGCGGGCGGCGCAGCCGTCGGCGGTGCTCGTGCCCTTGGCGGCGCGGCACTCGGCGCAGTGCGGGCCGGCACCTCGATGGGATCGGCAGCTTCGACCGCCTACACGCTGGGCAAGGAGACCGCGTCGTCACCGACGATGTCGGCTGGCCTCGGCGGCGTGGCACGCGCCGCCGGCAATGCCGCCCGCGAGCGGGCCTCGAGCGCGCTCGGCCTGGGCGAGGCCGCTTCGCAGGGTTGGGCCGCGGCCTGGAATGCTCTCAACCGCGGCGGCCGGGCCGAAGCAGGATCATCCGCCGATGCCGACGGCACCCCGGCTTGGGCACGAGCCATGCGCGGCCAGCAGACCGCCCGACATCACCGCCAGATCGCGCTGCACACCCTGCAGCAAGGCGATCGTGGCGGCGCCTCCGCCACCCCCGATATCAAGGAAAGGGACGACTGATGATCTTCAAACGCGCCGTCCAGCGTTACGGACAAACCCCGGAGCCGGAGACGCCGTACCAGCGTGCCGGCCAAGTGTGGGACGAGCGGATCGGCTCCGCCCGCGTGCAAGCGCGTAACTGGCGCCTGATGGCGTTCGGGTGCCTTGCCCTCACCGGCGGTCTCTCGTCAGGTCTCGTCTGGCAGTCGGTGCAGAGCCGCATCACGCCCTATGTCGTGGAGGTCGACCGGCTGGGCGAGGCACGCGCCGTCTCGGAAGCGGAGGCAGGCTATCACCCCACTGATCCGCAGATCGCATGGCACCTGTCACGCTTTATCGCGAACGTCCGCGGCCGATCGCTCGATCCTGTGCTGGTTCGCCAGGACTGGCTCGAAGCCTATGATTTCACAACCAAGCGCGGCAGCCAGTTCCTCGGCGATTATGCGCGCGGCGCCGATCCCTTCGCTAATATCGGCGAGCGGACTGTTTCGGTTCAGGTCACCAGCGTGGTGCGGGCGTCGGACCGTTCGTTCCAGGTCAAGTGGACCGAGACCGCCTACGAGCGTGGTACCGAGGCCGGGACATCGCGCTGGACCGCTATCCTCACGATCGTGATCAAGCCACCGAGCGACGCCGATACCCTCCGCCGGAATCCGCTCGGCGTCTATGTCGATGCGGTCGACTGGAGCCGCGAACTCGATCCGCCGACGCCGCGACCATCCGCGCCGCCGGCTCCGTCGCCACCGGCAGCGGTCAACCTGCCGCTCGGTTCACCCCTCGATCCCAATCTCGCTGCGCCTACGCAGCCCGCCCCGGAGTCACGCCAATGAGATTCATCCTTGCCGTATCGGCCATCGCCCTCGCGACGGCGCCAGCGTCCGCGCAGACCGTCGCATCGCCGAAGGTGCCGACGCCGGTGGCCGCGCCCGCCGTCGTACCAATCTCGAAGCCATCGGTCCGTCGCGTCCGCGTCAAACGTCCGATTAGCCCCAGCGTGGCCCGCGTCGCCACCGCGAACAGGGCGGCGACCCAGGAACCGCAGGCGCAGGGGTTCGTGAATGCCGTGCAGGTCTTTCCCTTTGCGGACGGCGCAATCTACCAAGTCTACACCGCGCCGGGCGCAGTGACCGACATTGCCCTTCAGCCTGGCGAAAGCCTCGTGGCGGTTGCCGCCGGCGATACAGTGCGCTGGGTGATCGGCGACACGACGAGCGGCAGCGGCACGGAGAAACGCACCCATATATTGGTGAAGCCGTTCGCGTCAGGCCTCGCAACCAACCTCGTCATCACGACCGATCGGCGGAGCTACCACCTCCAGCTTACCGCGACGTCGCGCACCGCGATGGCGGCACTGTCGTGGACCTATCCCGCGGACCAGCTGATCGCACTGCGCCGGGCGGCCGAACAGGCCGCCGCAGCCGCACCGGTCTCGGAGGGTCTGTCCGTCGACAGCCTTCATTTCAACTATACCATCAGCGGTGACCAGGCTGCATGGCGACCTCTCCGTGCCTTCGACGACGGCCGTCAAACGTTCGTCGAGTTTCCGGCCAGCATCGCGGTCGGCGAGGCGCCGCCGTTCTTCATCATTGGTGCGGGCGGAGAGGCCGAACTCGCCAACTACCGCGTCCGTGGCCGCTTCTACGTCGTCGATCGCATCTTCGATGTGGCCGAACTCAGGCTCGGCACCAGGAAACAGCAGATAGTCCGCATCAGTCGTATCGCCGAGGGTGGTGCCTCGCGGAAGGGCAAGCGCTCATGAGCGAGGCCGTCATTCCTCCGGCGCCCAAGGTCGATCCCGAGACCTTGGCGATCCGGACCAAACCCGCTCGCGCGATCCGTTTTCGCCGGGGAGTTATCATCGCCATCGCCGCCCTGGGGTCGGTCAGCCTGATGGCGGTAGCCTGGATCGCGTTGAAGCCGCGGGTGTTCAGCGCCGTTGCCGATCGCCAGGAACTGTCGGAGCCCAGCACTCGGCCATCGGCCGACGCCTTGAATGGACTGCCCGCGACCTATGGTGACGCGCCGAAACTCGGTCCACCGCTGCCTGGAGACCTCGGACGCCCGATCCTCGAAAGCCAGCGCAGGGTGGCGATGGAAACCGGAAACGGTAGCGATCCGGCGGCCCAGCAGGCGGCGCAGGAACGTGAGCGTCAGCTCGCGGCGCTCAAGGCCGCTCGAGAGTCCGACGTCCTAGTAAAGGGCCACACCACCGCCTCGACACCGATCGTTGCTGAGGCAGCAGTGACACCAGCTCCAACTCCAACACCCACGGCAAGTCCGGCGCTTGACCCCGATCGTGATCCGAACGCGCAGGGCCGCAAGGCGCAATTCGTTGAGACGCTCGACCGTTCGGACGACGTCAACCCGCACAAGCTGACAGCAGCACCTTCGCCTTATCTGCTCTCAGCTGGGAGCGTGATTTCGGCGAGCCTGATCACGGGACTTCGTTCCGATCTACCCGGTCTTGTCACGGCGCAGGTGACCAGCCAGGTGTTCGATAGTCCCACGGGCCGCATCCTGCTCATTCCCCAGGGATCGCGGTTGATCGGCAGTTATGACAGCGTCGTGGCGTTCGGCCAGAAGCGCGCGCTGATCGTCTGGCAGCGGATCATGCTGCCGGACGGCAGTTCGATGAGGATCGACAATGTGCCGGCGACCGATGCGTCCGGATACGCTGGGCTTCAGGACAAGGTCGATTTCCACACCTGGGCCCTGCTCAAAGGGGTCGCGCTGTCCACGCTGCTTGGAGTGGGTTCGCAACTGACGGTTACCGGTGAGAGCGACCTCGTCCAGGCGATCAGGGAGTCGACTCAGCAGAATGTATCGCGGGCCGGCGACCAGCTCACGTCGCGCAATCTCAACATTCAGCCGACGATCACGATCCGGCCCGGAGCGATCGTCCGGCTGGTCGTCCACAAGGATCTCATTCTCGCGCCTTGGCGCGGCTAGGAGCACGTCATGCCCGAACTGAAACTGGCAAGGTTGCCGGACAGGACTCCGGTCAAGCTGGCGATCACCGTCACGCCCGATCTGCACCTGATGCTGCAGCAATACGCGGCGCTTTACGCGGAAACGTACGGGCGTGAAGAGTCTGTCACCGAACTCGTACCTGCCATGTTGGCGGCGTTCCTCGAGAGCGACCGAAACTTCGTTCGCAGCCGCCTGGCCGGAAAATGAGCGAGACGGAGATCTCGGATCGGTTCGTCAAGCTCGACGAGGTCAAGCGCCGCGTCGGACTTGGCAAGACCATGATCTATCGTTTGATCCAGGAAGGAAAGTTTCCACCACCATACAAGCTTTCGCCATTCGCGTCGCGCTGGAGCGACCGGGAGATCGTCGCCTGGATTGACGAGGTGAAGGATGGTTTCGAAGGCAAGCGCCGCAAAGTCTGACGGCCGTCCCGTCCCGGGCGTTGCCATCTACATTGAGCGCGGTTCAATCTAGCCGATAGGGTCCTTGCTTCTCTTCGCCCGCCCAACTGCCGGACGAGTAGGAAGGCGACCCGTACTCCATCCCAAAGTCGAGCCACAGCGCATCGATGATTGGCCGTAGCGTCATCCCGTCAACGGCCCCAATCGAGGGAATGGACATGGTCGAGATGTGGTGGTCGGGCGGTCCAAGTAGGCGACAGCTGGTTCGGCCGCAGAGAATCTCGACATCGTCCATCTGATGGAGCGAGGCAGAGACGAGCGCCCGCCCTGAAAATCCCAGGGCGCTGGCCAGTCCAGCGAGGCGAGTGGCGGCGTCGACGATGCGCGCTTCCAATTGATGGCCATTGACGACGATGGTCGGATCATTGTCGATGCGTTCGCCGATCGTGGCCGCCAGTTCGAACAGGCCGGGCCGCAGAATGCGGGTGTACCAGCGAGATTCGGGATTTGGACGTTCGGCCATCGGACGCGGGGTCTCGAAGCTCGCGAACATTCGCGCGCTGATGGTGTCCTTTCGGCGCTCGGACGCGAACCCGCCGGGCGCGAAGCTTGGGCGAAGGGACTTGACCTGGGTGAGGTCGAAGAGGTGATCGTCGTTCAGGTCGAACGGGACGAGGCGGACCCGCAAAAAAGGCCGCGAGACGATCGCAGGCATGTGGAGCGCCGCATGCGTGTCGAGATGGGTGAGATTGTCGTACGCGCGCGCGTTAGCCTCCGCATCGGCTGCGGAGGGGTTCGCGCGCGCGGCGAGCACGACCTTTATTATCTCGCCGAGGTGGTCCGCCAACCGATTTGAGAACACCTCACGAGCCGCTCGGCGCGGTCCATCCTTGATGCCGGGCGCCGCCGTATATTCGGTGGGTCGGCGGATGGTCGCCAAGTCGAATGGCAGGTCCTTGAATGATCCGAACGCGGCGTTGAACACGAACAGGATACGGCTGTCTTCGAGGGCATGGCGGGCATAACCATATTCGATCATCACGTTGGGGTTCGGCATCAGTTTGCCCGGTTCCGCGCCCAATGGATCGGCGCGGCCAACGAAGCTCATGTCGGCGACGAAGATGTCGCAGGCGCGAAGCTTTGCTAGGATCGTTCGTGTGACCTCCGGCTGCCCAGACACACCTTGGGTGTCCCGATCGATGTTGAGTTCGATGTCGAATTGAGTTTCTAGCTTGGCCTTCGCCATCTCTAGCGCAATCTGAACGAAATCGCTGCAGAGGATCCGATCGCGATCGGACTGCCAGGAATAGAAAAGGTGAATTGAGTCCATCCACCGGCATTAGCATTTCGGCTTCCACATCCGGAACGCCCAAAGTGTCGCCACGGGATTGAAAGCGTATCGTGGGTTCGATAGAGTGGCAGTCCGTCGAACTGAGCCTGCAAAGGGCTGATTTCGGGCGAAAAAGTCGGCATGGTACTTTCCATGGTACGCGGCGAGAATGATCGAAACAGGACTGCGTTAAATCAATCGCTTAGCGCCTGAGTTCGAATCCCTCCCGCTCCGCCACCTAGTCTCAACATATTGCAGACGTTAGAGAATCTGTCGAAAAGCGGCGCAAATTCGCGCGCGTTCAGTTCAGTTCGGTACTGCAGAGAGTCAGATGCGAACCAAAGATACGGAATTTGGCCCAGCTTTCTCTGCTGCTATCCCCCGCACTACGGAATGGCTCGCAGCACCTTTTGGCGGCCGCCGCAGGCGTAATGCATAAATCCAGATATCCCGCACGAATACTGTTCTCCGGTACGGCGTAAGAAAAGCTCCCAACAATTTTCTGGATGAAACTCGTGCCGAATTGCTCGTGGAAAATCCCGTAAACTACTGATTTTATTGCCTTCCATGCATTCACTTTGACGATATCGCGCCAGACCAATAACAGGCGGAAACAGGAAGCAATTCTACCGCGATCGCTCATAAAAAAGGGTTGGAACAGGCAGTTCCGGCCTGTTCCAACCCTGACAGAAATTTCAGCGTATCCCTTGACGAAAACCGCAGATTTCTGCGGCTCTCACGGCGAAGCTGCAACATCCAACTGATATGTCAACATCAGCAGCGCCTGCCGCACCTGCCTGATGAAATCCTCGCACATGATGCGTCGGCTGCAGTTCGGCGAAGCGAGCTCGATCAGCCGGGCTTCGAGTACGCTGATGGTGCGTCGCCGACCATCGGGGCAGATCATCCTGACCTTCATATTGGCCAGTTCGAGAATCGCCCGCCGGGCATCCTCCACCGTGGTACGAGCAGGATCCGCTGCCGCAGGTGCCAGGGCTCTGTTCATCTTTCGCGCCCGGCATCGGAATTGATGGCGGCGGTCAACTCCCGTTCCTCCAGCTGGCGATGCCATCTTTCTTCCCGCGCCACCCTCTGCTGACGCGAATATGTCGCCTGGCGCATCAGGTGAATGGCATGAACGGCCGCCAGCCTGTTTTCGGCCTTGCCGGTCGCAAGGCGAAGCATGGTCGCCTTGAACAGCGGGACATTCTCTTCCCCGGCGGATGTGCGGATGGTCGTGGGCAGGTTCATGACCTCGATGATCACGTCATCCAGATCCTCGGGAGTTTCCAGCCGACGATTCGCGGACTTCGGACGGCCACGGCGGTTACCAGAAGTGCCGCGGGGGAACCGTCCCCTGCTGTCGCGCTCAGCCATGGGCTGCACTCGCGGCAAGGGCCGCATCGGCCATGTTTTCCATGTCGGCGATGCGCCGCGCCGACACATCGGCAAAGCTTTCGCCCGTCGCTTCGAGGATGGCGGCCCTGCGGGTGAGCGCCTGCCAGCGCCTGATCGTCACCTCGCAATAGCCCGGCTCATATTCGATCAGCCTGCCATGACGCTTCGTCTTCTCCGCAGCGATCAGCGTCGAGCCTGATCCTCCGAAGGGATCGAGCACGATCTCTCCCTGCTTCGACGTATCCTTGATGGCATCCATGATCATCGGAACCGGCTTCACTGTCGGGTGCATCGCCAGCTCCGCGTCCGCTCCGGTTTTCGTGGCGCCCCGATAGTTCCAGATGTTGGTGCGATAACGACCGTTCTTCCCCAGCTCGACCGTGTTGAGGTGGGGGGCCGTGCCGACCTTCCAGACGAACACCAGTTCATGCTGCGACCGGTAGAAGCTGCCCATACCTGCATTGTCCTTGGACCAGATGCAGATGTTCTTCAGTTCGGAATAGACAGCGCGACCAGCCTTCATCATCTCTTCGACGTGCCGCCAGTCCATGCACTGATAATGGATGGCGCCGTCCATGCTGACGTCGGCGGCGTTGCGGAATGCGGTTTCGAGAAAGCCCGCGAATTCCGATACGCTCATCTCGCCCGTCGCCATGGCGAACTCGGCATGCTTCGTCTTGCCCAGTCCCCCGACATGACCGTTGATTTTCACATTGAAGGGCGGATCGGAGAAAACGAGACGGGCACGATCATCGCCCATCAGGCGCTCAAAGCTGTCCGGGCTGCGCGTGTCACCGCAAAGCAGGCGATGATTGCCGAGGATCCACAGATCTCCCCGCTCGACGCCGCAGGTCTGTCGGCTATCCACCTCCGGCAGCTTCTCCAGCTTCGCCTCCTCCGGCGTCACGAGCAGAAACTGATCGATCTCCGTTGTGGAGAAACCCGTGATCTCGAGATCAAAGGCGAGTTCGAGGGCATGAAGCTCCTCGAACTCGATCCGCAGCACTTCCTCGTCCCAGCCGCTGTTCTGCGCGATCCTGTTGTCCGCAAGAGCGTACGCCCGCAGCTCGGCTTCGGTAAGGTCGACGATGGGGATGACGGGGACATCTTCCATTCCCAGCATCTTCGCCGCCGAATAGCGGCCATGGCCTGCCACGATCACGCCCTCGCCATCCAGCAGGATGGGATTGGTGAAGCCGAACTGCCGGATCGAAGAGGCGATCTGGCTGATCTGCTTTTCACTGTGACGGCGCGCATTGCGCGGCGCTTCCTTCAGCGCCTTTAGCGGGCGCAACTCTACCTTGAGGGAACGGATGAGTCCGCTCCCCCGGACATTGTCATTATCCATGTCTCACTCCTGATCAGTTCGGGCCGGGCACTCAGCAGGCTTTTGGTGGCGGAGGTGTCAGTCCGCCAATCAAGGCTTCGAGGAGGGCGGCCTGCTCCGGCATCTTCTCGCGGGCCGCCTGGGTAATTGCTTGGCGGGCGGCCTGCTGGCTCAGCACTGCGAGCCCATCATCCAGGGTGCGGCAGTATAGTGGTTCGCCAGCGATCAGCCCGTAGCGTTCCATGATCTGCGCAGGCAGTTCGATCGCGCCGGCATCGTTGACGCGGCCGATGATGATCTCGCCATCGCCGCCGAGGACGGCAGCCCTTGCCTCTTTTGGAGGCGTGCTTTTCTCGATGGCGCCAGCACGGAGCAGCACATTGTAGACATGCTGGTACCGGATATCGAGATAGCGGCTGATGTCGCCGGTACTGACACCTGCTTCATTGAGCGCCCGCACCTTGGCGGCCTTGCTGGTCATGCCGGCCGTCAGCCGGTCCATTTCTTCGTGGGTCACAGGAACCTCCAGATCAACGTGGGGGTTCCTACATGAACCATGGGTACTAATCAATAGGTAGTTATCATTTTTCCAAGCCGGTATGGATCTGGCTATGTGAGTGATGTATCACTCAATGCTGCATTCCGCCAGAGCCGTATGAAGGGATGCATCCAGGGGCACAGGTCTGAGACCATCCTTCGTGATCTGCCCGACGCGGTACATGCCCGAATCGGGGAGGCCGGTATCAGCCGCTGCCGCCTTTGCCCTGAACAGGAGGCCATGGCCGCTGCGCATTTCTGCGAGCATTGCCCGGGCCGAATCACCCGCTGCAAAGCTGCTTGTGGCGGTCGCGCTCATGATCATGCGACCGGACACTGCCATGGCGTCGGCCATCGCCTTCGCTGCGACCGGGTCCTGCGGCGTGAGACCCGCCGGCATTGCAGACATGTCAGTGGTCACTGGACCGTCTTCTGGCCGCACTTCCCGAAAGGGCTGGTCATCCACCCGCCAGAGGATGGTACCGGTCGGCAGCCTGAAGCGCCCGCCACTGCTTACGCCGACGAGAAGGCCATGCCGGGGATGGTTTTCGATCACGGGATAGAGAAAGCCGGTACGCGAGTATCGGGTCTTTCCGATATAATCGAGAGCGGACACGACGCATCGCGTCACACCGGTCACCGGGTCAGCGGTGCGGGTTGCCTGCCATGTACGCGGCTCCCTGTCTTTTGCAGCAGCCGGCGCGGCCATCAGGGTCAGGGCCGAGATGGCGGCGACAGTGAAATGGTTCTTCATGCGACGAGGGCCTCCCGGAGTTGACGGACAAGGGTGTCGAGCAGCATGCGCTGCGAGGGATCGGGTTCGTGCGGATCGGACTGCCGCCAGCGGCGATGTTCGAGAAACAGTGCTATCCAGAGATCTGACGGGGAGCCGCACCAGCGCCCGATCTGCGTGGCCACCGAGAGGGCGTGATCGGCAAAGATATCAGGATCTTTCCTGCCCCGCTGCCTGAGGAGCGCATAGCCATCAATCAGATGGGCAAGCCCGTCAGAACTCTCCCAGTCGCAGTTTTCGGGAATTGCTGCGAATTGCCCTTTTCGCACGGCGTTTAGCCAAGGTTCACCCGCCGGCTTGGGCGGGTCACGCATATGATCGATGAGGCCGGCAATCTCATGATCGGTATTGCCGAAGAGGCGGTCGACCAGTTCTTCAATGTCGGAGACCCGGTCGAACCTTTTTGCCGCAATCACGCGGTGATCAGGCCGGAAGCCCCGGTCGCCACGGCTGTGCCGGGCAATCCGGTCGCCGAGGGGTTCTATCCGCTGCCCGGGCCTGTTTCCGAAGAACCGCCACGCGGCGGGTCGCAGCGTAACCGGGTCATAGGTCGTCCATATGATGCAGGCCGACGGTTTTGTTTCCAGTTTTACCTGAGCGCTCACCTCTCCGGCCCTGCCGCCCGCAATCTGGGTTTTGAACTGGATGTGGCGGGTCACGCCATTGGCCTCGACGACGATGTCATAGCCGGTCAGGTCGCGGTCGCTGCGCAGCAGTTCGTAGGCGTACCCGCGCAGCAGGAGTTCGGAGGTGATCGCTCCGCAGAGATGATATTCGAGGGTGGTCTCTATCAGGGTCGACTGGCGCGACAGCTCGCCCTTCGATGCGGCATTACGGATGGCAGATGCACTCAGTGGTCACGCTCCTCATCTCGGGAGCGGCGCTTGGCGCTGGCCTCGTGCGTCGCTCCTATGTCCTCTCGGGGCGACGGCTCGGAAGCCGGATGTTCGAAACCTGCTGAACACAGGCGCATGCGCCTTTACCGTTGCCGGCTGGACATGCGCGCATGCCACCCGGCCCCGGAAAATCCGTGACCGAGCTTGTTCAGAAGGGGTTTCGACGCCCCGCTTCCCGGCTTTCACGGGAAGCAGGACCACATTGCTCGACTGGCGTGCGCAGGCAAGTGGAATATGCAGGCAGGGGTGCAGGTTATGCCGGTTGGCTTGTGCGGCGCTCCGACGCTCCGCATCTCGTTGCCGAGAAGCCGACCGTGCGTGCTTTAGATGGCCATCGGCCACCCACCTTATTGCCGTTGAAGACCGGCGGAAGCGGGAGGCGCAATGGCGAGGGCTGGGACTTTGCTGCCGTTCGCAAGCGATGGATCGGAGGGCAGCTCTTGTCAGAACCCGATATTCATCGATCGTTTGGCCGGCAGGATGACAAGGGGCCGACAATCCGCAGGGGTTCGCAGCCGGTGGCAACCGGCAAACGGGCCGTCGTCGACCCCATAAGCTATATAGTAAAACGATCCGAAACTAGGAGGCCGAAAAAGGTCAGCATCGACTTCTCGTGCCGCGCCGCCCTGAAAGCGGTCATGCCGATCAGCCCGGCGGGCAATCGCTCGATTATGATGATAGCAATGGCCGCCGCCCATTAGGCCGAGCCGAGCGGCGAGAGGAGGCCATGGACCAGCGAATCGCCGAACAGGATGAGCACGACCATTATCGCCACCGGCGCAGTTCGAGGTACTGCTTCCTCCCCGCGAACCACTGGCCGCGAGTATCGTTGTCACGGTTGCAAGGAGAGAGCGATGGCGCAGGATTCAGCTTGGGTGGCAGTCTCGGAGTTTGTGCGCAATCCCGGCATGGTCGGCTCGGCCGTCCCGGCGAGCGCGCGCATGGTTCGCCGCATGCTCGCCCCGCTCGACTGGCAGCGCATCAGCATTCTGGTCGAATATGGTCCGGGCACGGGGCGTTTTACCTTCGAAGCGCTGGAGCGCATGCGGCGCGATGCCGTTCTTCTGGCGATTGAGACCGGCGAAAGATTCGTCAAAACTTTGCGGCAGCGCTGCGACGATCGCCGGCTCATCGTCGTTCAAGGAACGGCGCAGGACGTCAATCGCCACCTTGCCGAGCATGGACTGGGCGAGGCCGACTGTATTTTAACGGGCTTGCCCTTCTCGACGCTCGAGCCGGGCGACGCCGAGGCGATCATGCGCGAGACGGTGCGGGCCATGTCGCCGTGCGGCACGCTGGCGGCCTACCAGATGCGCACCGCCATCCGTCCGCTGCTGAGGCGTCATTTCGCGAGCCTGCGCGAAAGCTACGAATGGAGGAACATCCCGCCCTGCCATCTTTATTGGGCGACAGGAAAGCGGCAGTGATCGGTAATGGCATCAAGCGAGATCGCGGCATGACGAGGCAATGCCAGCATGATCGACGCGCGGTTGCTGTTCTGTCTCATCGGACGGCACCGGCCGCCGATAATCTCGGTCAGCCGGCGCAAGCGGGGCGGCGACCTTTCGGCGCTGTGAGGTGGTGCCGGAAATTCGGAC
>NZ_LFCT01000019.1 GCF_008692605.1 Sphingobium estronivorans | reverse complement strand
CGACAATCTGACACGCGGCCTCCTGCCCAAATAACAGCCGGCAAAGATTATTCCGAAACCTTGAAATAATCCGGTTTCGGAATCGTCCATTGGTCGCCCCAAAGGCGGGCGCCGCCATCAACGGCCATGACTTCCCCCGTCATAAAGCGTCCCGTCCTGCCCGCGAGAAAGCAGATGGCGTTGGCGATGTCTTCCACTTCGCCATAGCGCTTCATCGGATTGGTCTGCGCGAAGGCGGCGTGTAATTCAGGCGGATAGACATTGACGCCTTCGGTCGAGATGACCCCGGGAGCAACGCAGTTCACGCGGATGTTCAATGGTGCCCATTCCACCGCAACGGTGCGGCTCAGACCGATCACGCCCGCGCGCGCGGCGCAAGTATGCGCGATGCCGGGCATACCCCGGTCCACTACGGCCACGACATTCACGATGGAACCGGCCTGTCCGGCGTCGCGCCATTTTCGCGCCGCCGCTTGCATCATATACCAGGTTCCGGTCAGGTTGGTGTCGATCACGGCGCTCCACCCTCCCGGACTATAGTCGATGGCAGCCTGCGGAAACTGTCCTCCCGCATTGTTGACCAATATGTCGACCTTGCCGAATTCCGTCCACGCCGCGGCATGGAGCGCCTCTACGGCGTCGACATCACGGATCGACAGCGGATATACAAGCGTCTTGACGGAGTAGGAAGCCAGCGCCGCCGACACCGAATGCAACTTTTCCGCATCGCGCCCGCACAGCACGACATGCGCGCCCAGGCGAGCCAGCCAATGGGCGGTTGCGCGGCCAATACCCGATCCCGCGCCGGAGACAATGGCGACCTGACCCGCGAAACTTCCCTCCGCCAGCCCAACGGGCAGGTCGGCCAGTTCCTCGTCCGTTCTGCCGTATCGGAGGACGGCCGTCACGCGCGCCTAGCTCGCATTTGACGATGGAACAGGCCATTTGCCGCCGGTCGCAAGCGGGTCGGCCCGACTTTCAGGCGCCGCATGCATGATCCAATATCACAGGACTGCCTCATGTCCGCCCTACTCTCTGCCATTCAACCGCCACCATGAGAGGAAAATGACGGCAACCTTAGCAAATGGCCCACAGTGCGGAAACAGTTAAATTACCCACGGGTAATTTAATGTGCGGGCAGTTGCAATCTCAATGCGTTCCAGACCGGCTTTGCGCGTCACGTGCCTCCTCCATCGCGCGGACGAGTTGCGTCAAGCAGGCATTGACAGGCGCCGCCATGCCAAGGAGACCGGCTTCGCGGACCACTGCCGCATTCAGCGCATCTACTTCCGTTGGACGTCCTGCTCGCATATCGACGGCCATCGAGGGCAGGTGACCCGGAGCGTTCCGGTAAGTTTCGAAGGCAGTCCGCTGCACGGCAACTGGATCAAGTGCGATGCCCTTCGCGCGCCCGATCAAAACAATTTCGTCGATCACGTCGATAAGCAACTCACAGGCCGATCGGGAGGCAATCAGATCCCGGACGGGCAGGCCCGTGATCGCGCCCGCCGCGTTCATCGCGCACGCCATCGCAAATTTGGTCCAGATGAGCGGCCTTATGTCCGCCAGCGCTTCGGATGGGCAGCCGGCGAGCGTCAGCGCTTCCGCAATCGGCTGCAACTCGACCAAGGCGCAGCTCTGCGCCCACGGACCGAAGGAGGCGCCGGTCGCCCGCTCGGCCGTGCCGCCCGTTATCTCGACGTGGCCCGGCTGGACGACGCGCGCGCCGACAGTGGTGGCGCCAGCAGCCAACAGTCGAGCTCCACAGGCCGCCTCAATGGCTTCCATATGGCCAATTCCATTCGCGAGGACGACCGAGATCGATTGCGGGCCGGCCAGCACGGCGGATTGCAGCATCGCCGCGACACAATCCTGCGATTTTGTAAGGATGATAATGACGTCGGCAGATGCACAGCACGTCAAGTCGGTTCGTGCCTCGAATGCGCCTGCGGCCTCCCTGCGTCCGTGTGCGTCGGTCAGCAGCAAACCACCGGACCTGATGGCTTCCACATGGGCGCCGGAGCGCCCGACCAGAAGGACGTCATGCCCTGCGGCTGCGAGACGGCTGGCGAAGACCGAACCGAGGGCACCGGCACCCATTATTGCAAATCGCATCAACACCCCTGCCCCGCTACGATGAGAGGACGCCATCGTGGCCCTTCCGCCGAACATCCCGAGATGGATCCATCGGCGCAATGCAGCCACATGGCAGATAGGCTGTCAGTTCGTTCGACTGAGGTGGCGCTCACGCAATGCGCGTTTGAGCACCTTGCCTGTACCTGAAACGGGCAATGCATCGACGATGTCGATCGACTGCGGACATTTGTAACCTGCAATCAGCGTCTTCACATGATCCCGCAATTCACCCGCGCTCGCAACCGTGCCATGCTTCAGGACGACCGCCGCGTGGACCCGTTCCCCCCATTTCTCGTCAGGCAGGCCGATCACGGCGCACGCCGCAACGGCAGGGTGACGCGCAAGCGCATTCTCGACCTCGGTGGAAAAGACATTTTCGCCGCCGGTGATGATCATGTCCTTGAGCCGATCGACGATATAAAGATAACCATCGTCGTCGAGGCGTCCCATGTCCCCGGTGTGCAGCCAGCCGTTTCGCAGTGCCAGGGCGGTTTCCTCAGGCTTGTTCCAGTAGCCCACCATCATGTGTCCGCCGCGTGCGACTATCTCCCCGATCTTTCCGGCCGGGAGGAAATGATCATCGGCGTCGACGACGCCGACTTCGGCGTGGACGACCGCCCGTCCCGCGGAACGCAGCCGGGGACTGCCCGGGATATGCTCCTCGGGCATCAGCATCGTGGCAAAGGTCGATAGCTCGGTTTGCCCATAAGCCTGACACAGCGCCACGCCCGGAAGCGCTTGTTGCGCGCGCATGAGAATGGCGTCGGAAACCGGCGATCCGCCATAGCCGATGTGACGAAGCGACGATAAGTCGAAATCCTTCAATTCCCGCGCATCGACGAGCATCTGCAACATGGTTGGCACCAATATCGTATCGGTGACACGATGCGCTTCGATCGCGCTCAAGACGGCTTGCGGACTGAACGCGGGCACCGTGACATGGGTGCCGCCCGTTACCGCCGTTATCAGCCATCCGGAGAAATCGCCCGCGTGAAACATCGGCGCTGCATGAAGGAAGGTTGTCGCGGGATGGATGAAGCGCATCAACCCCGCACCGAGGGCGCTCGTCACCAGATTCCGGTGGGTCAGCATCACGCCCTTGGGAAAGCCGGTGGTTCCCCCGGTATAGAAGAGTCCCGCCAGCGCTTCGCCGCCGCAACGAACATCGGGCACCGGCAAATTTTCGTCTATGAGCGCCTCATAATCCAACGTGCCGTCGGGCTGGCCGGAGTCGCCTATCCATATGATGTGCCGCAAATCCGGAACCATCGCGCGGATCTCGTCCAGCATGGGGACAATGATTGCGTCTGCGAGAAGAACCCTGCTTCCAGAATCGTTCAGAGCATAGGCAATTTCGGACGCGTTCCAGCGGGTGTTGACGGGGTTCACGACCGCGCCCGCCCAGAAAGTCGCAAAATAGAATTCGGTGTAGCAATCCGAATTAAGCCCCAGATACGCAATCCGGTCCCCGCGCGCGATGCCAAGCGCCCCGAACGCCCCCGCCAGTTTTGCCACCCGAAGCGCGAGCATCCGGTAGGTCTGCCGACGTTCCCCGGCGATCGTCGCAATCGTATCGGGCTGTTTCTGCAAACAACGATGAAGGCCCTGGGTGAGATACATGGCCAGAGGAGCCCCTGCAATAGAAACTTACCCTTTGGTAAGTTAATGGCTCCACTCCTGTCAACCATCTGCTAGGCGTCGTGGAAAAATTTGTGCGTTACGGTCGGGCTTTTTGCTGAAGGAATAGCATCTTGCCTGCCCAAGCGATGAGCAGGATAGCGTCTGAAGGCTTGGGCGATTCACCGCCCTCAGCGGATCGCTGGGATCGGACAGGTATCAGGCCGCCGTTTTTACACCGATCCGGCGTGCATCTTTTCAAACTGGACCGGCTCAAACAGCCCAGCGCGGAAGGCAGGCGACGCTGTTTGTAATCGAGCATCGCCTGAGCACCGCTGCTCGGGCGAAGGAGCAGGGCCATGGCAAGGTCGTTGTGCCGATCCATGACGTGTCGCATTATGCAATAAGTGCTGCGATGGCTGTCGATCTGATCGGACGGACCGCCTGCCAGAATGAGGGAACAGATGACAGCGGTGACGAAGAGCGGGACGGAAGAGAGCATTATCCAGCTCAAACCGGGGCGGGCGGCCTATCTGGAACGGCGGAGGGCGACGACGCGCGCCTCCATCCTGCTCGCGGCACGGCAGGTCTTCGCCGATGCGAGCTACAGCGAAGCCAAGATCGACAATATCATCCGCGCGGCGGGGGTCAGCCGGGCGACTTTCTACGCCCATTTCGAATCCAAGTTTGAACTGGCCTGCGCGATCTATGACGAGATTGCGCCACAGACGACCGCTCTTTTCGCCCGTCTCCCATCCTTGGCGCGGAAGGATCGCGCCGGGATCAGGCAATGGCTGAACGACTTTGTCGGCATTCATCTGGAACATCGCAATGTGACCTCGTTGATCGCTCAACTTCAACTGTTCGAGCGGAGTTTTCGCGCTCGCATCCTGAGCGATGCCGAAGCGCTGATCGATCTGGTCGCCGCAGTGGAAGGGACAGGCTTTGCGGATGCAAAGGGGCCGAGCGACGGGGCGCGGCGGACGCGGGCGAGAATCCGCCTGCTGTTCAACCGGGTGGCGATGGTGTGTGCCGAAGTGGCGAGGGGCGAACTGTCGCCGGACGATGCCGGGATCAGCCTGGAACTGGTGGGGGAGGAGATTGCGCTGTTTCTCCATGAATGATCCAGTCAACGGATTGGTCTTTTCGCACCGCTGGACTTGAAACTAGACTCAGAGTATAGTCTCAAAAATTGAGCGGCTGAGGAGAGGCGCCGATGGCGATCCGTGTGGGTGTGGTAGGAGCGAATCCGGACTATGGCTGGGGATCGGGCGTGCATCGCCGGGTCATCCAGAATCTGCCCGGCTTCACCTTGCAGGCCGTCTGCACCACGCGGGAGGACAGCGCCAGCCGGGCCGCGCAGCAGTTCCGCGCGCCGCTCTGGTTCACCGATCATCGCGCATTGGCGGCGCATCCCGACGTCGATCTGGTCGCCATTTGCGTGAAGGCACCCCATCACCATGCCATCGCTTATGCGGCGCTGGCGGCGGGCAAGCATGTCTATTGCGAATGGCCATTGGCGGCCAGTGTGGCGCAGGCTGAAGAACTGGCAACGCTTGCCGGGCGTCAGGGGGTGAAGGCGATGATCGGCCTGCATTTGCATGGATCGCCCGCGCTGCGCCAGGCGGCACGGCTGATGGCGGAGGGGTATGTCGGGCGGCTCTATAGCGTGAGCGTCCACGCCCGGATATTCGGCCCGGTCATGCGCGCCATGGCGACGCGGGCCGGGGGCACGACTCTCTTGTCCATCTATGGCGGCCATCTGATCGACGCGATCGACCATTATGGCGGTGGGATCGCCGAATGTGCGATGCGCAGCGCCATCCATCTGCCGCCTGTCGATGAAACCGGCGCGCCAATCGAGCGGGACGCGTTCGATCATTTGCAATTCCATGGCAGCCTGCAAAATGGCGCGCTGTTCAACCTTGACCTTGCCGGGGTGAGCCTCAACGGCATGGGATGCACATGGCGGATCGAGGGTAGCGAGGGAACGCTGCTGTTGTCGACCCGCGACGCGTCCCTTCCCGCAATCGAGTCCCTGATCCTGCACGGTGCGCGCCATGGCGGGCCGTTCGAGCCGATTGCCATTGCGCCCGAACTTGACTGCGCCGCCATCCCTGCCGAACCGGATCGCTACAGCGCCTATCCCGGCAGCTTCGCCTCGCGAGAAGCGCTTTCGTCGATCGGCAATCTCTATGCCGATCTGGGCGATGCGATCCGCGTCGATGCGCCCGTAACCCCCGATTTCCATCGCGCCGTCGCCATTCAGAGGATGCTCGCGCGGCTGGATGCCCCTTCCCCCCTCATTGCCGGAGTTGCCGCATGAGCGCCGATGCAGACCCGAAAATCGATGACGTTTCCGCTGGAAATCCTGTCTTCTACCTCAACGGCCGCCGCAAGATCCGAACGGAGAGCAGCGTGCCAATCAGTTCCTCCCGCTGGCTGAACGATGCGCGCGTTCGTGAGTGGACGGCGACCGAAAGCCTGCGCCGCAACGGGCATGATTATCCGCTGCTCTATGGCCTGCCGACGCTGATGGAGGCGGTGGATCAGGTGCGTGATATCGACCATGCCGAAAAGCTGGTGGCGCAGGAGCGGGCACGCAATCCCGCCTTCGACCGCTGGCTGACGAAGGCTTTCGTGTCGACCTATTCGAAGGAAGACCTGCGCATCTATCCGGAAGGATCGGTCGGGCGGAAACTGTTCGACTATATGGACGAATTTGACCTTTCGCCCGAACTCAATTCGCGTATCCTGGCTGATCCTGACTGGAAGCCTGCCAATATGCTCGACTATTGGAACCTGCGCATGGGACAGACCCATGACTGCTACCATATATTGGGCGAAGTCGGTTTCGGGTCGGTCGCGGAATATTTCATCACCGGCGTGGTGACGGGCAATGCTTTCCGCCATCTGGGACCGGAGCTGGCGGGTGCGCTGATGACCGTCAACACGCTCATCATGTTCCCGTGGATGACGCGGACCATGCTGCATTATCCCGGCGCATGGCCGACATTATGGCGGAATCTGAGCTATGGCTATGAGGTCGGCCAGCAATCCGACATGCTGTTTGCCGCCCGTTTCGAGGACATATTGCACCTGCCGCCAGCACAGGCGCGCGAAGCGCTGGGCTGGCGTGGTCACCGGGACGATGTCGATAGCCGGGAGGCATCGCTGATATTCGGCGAGGGACGGGAAATCATTCCCTGACGGTGGTGAAAGGCCAAGCCGTGTCGACTGTTCCTGCCATTTCTCGCTCGGCTGCGCTCGTCGCTGGACGAAAAGAAGCGGGCGATGCTATGCTTCGCGACCGCCTTCATCCGTCCTCGAAGGCCGGCGAGATCACCCATATTCACGAGGGAGAATGGACCATGACGGCGGCGGATGTGAAAGTGAGGGAAGAGCTGGCACAATTGGGCTTGCCCGCGCCCGACCAGATAGGATTTGTCGTGCGCGATCTTGACCAGGCGATTGCCCATTATGATCCGCTTTTCGGTCCGTTCAGCAAGACGGATTACGGGCCGCAAAAGGCTTCTTATCAGGGCCGCTCCCGCAGCGCCTATGAACTGAAGTTCGCCTTCGGGCGGATCGGCGATCTGGAAATCGAGCTGATCGAGTGGATTTCGGGAGACACGCCACATCGCGACTTTCTGGAAAAGGGCCGCGACGGTATGCACCACTTGCGCTTCCGCGTGGACGATCTGGACCAATGGGCGGCGAAGCTCCAGGCGAAGGGCTATGAAACGGTGTGGCATGACCGCCTCTCCCCTCACGTTGCTTTCGGCTATTTTGAGCGCGACGACGATCCGCTGGTGCTGGAACTGCTGCAATATCCTGAGGATGGGGATCCGACCACCGGGACCTGAGGGTGGAGTATGAACATTCCCCTCTCCCGCCCATGACGACCGATCCGTCAAGGGAATCCGTCAGCTTGTGAGGCAACAAAGCCGGACGGAGGCGAATGGCAATGGGGATCAACTTTTTTGGGACTTGCCGGCTGGCGAGTAAGCCGCCATTCGCTCAATAGGAGCAAAATGGTGAGCAATCAGGTCGATCACATCCTGGCCGCAACGATGCGGCTCTGCCTGGATCAAGGGCTGGGAGCCGTGACCATGCGGTCGGTGGCAGCGGCGGCGGGGGTCACTTCTTCGGCGATCGTCTATCATTTCAAAACGCGGGAGCGCCTGCTTGTGGCGTTGCTCGATCATATCGAAAATGCCGTTGCTGCCAGCCGCTCTCGCCTGATTGATGCGTTCGACGAGGAACAACTGGCCTTTGCAGGGCCGGCGGCATGTATCATGGCGATTCTGCATCGCCTGCTCGACGAGCAGGGCCTCGCCATCATCGCGCTGTCCGAAATCGACCGATTTCTCCGCGACACTGAAGCCGAACAGGCCGCTCGGACCATCATGTGCAGGGCCTGGGATCGCGCGGATCGGTTCTGGCAGAACCTGCCGGTCATCGCGGATGAAGATCGTGAGGGAAAAGCCATTTGGGCAGCCGCCGCGCAAGGCATGATTCCGTTGGTTATGCTCGACCGGACTCCCGTTCTTCGCGATGCCCGCATCGCTCGCATAATCGCGCGCCTCGCGGACCGGCTGGCGCGGCGCGAAGTCCAGTTGCAGCCGCCATGGAGTCCGCCAGAGCCCCTTGCAAGGGCTGTCCGGCCGACAGGCAAGCAACAAATTGTGGATGCCACCATAAGGCTCAGCGGCAAAGGCGGGATTGAAGCGCTGACCCACCGAAAGATCGCCGCAGAGGCGGGGCTTTCGGTGGCGTCGACGACCTATTTCTACCCGACCAAGGACGACATTGTCGCCGACGCAGCCTATGACGTGCAGGCGCGGGCCATGAATGCGGTCGTCGACGGCAGCGTGCCGCCGCCCATGTTCATGTCGCGGATCATGCTGGATGAGCGACAGGAGGAGCGCCCCGAAATGGCGACGCTGACCGCCTTCATGACGGCCGCCATCCGCAGTCCCGAACGGGGGCAGTTCGCCACGGCCGTGCGTCGCGTCCGCGGACTGGACGGCATCCGCTGGCTCGCCGCGCGCGGCTACCGCCAGACCGATCGACTGGACGGAATCCTCTGGGCAGCGACTTCGGTATTTCTCGTCCAGAAAGCCTTGCTGCAACCGGCCGCAGAGCGCGCTGCCATTCTGGACGATGTTTCGGATGTCTGGCTGACCCGGCTGTTCGGCTGAAGGCCACTGTACGTTCGTGCACTAATCCCTTGACGCGAGGGCGTGATTGGACATATGCTTAGAACATAGCGATATATTCTACGCAAATTGTTAGATCGCTGACGAATCGATGCCCGATATAGCTGTTCATTTGTGCAGTTTACCGCAGGGCAATGAGGGAGGGTGAGGGGTGAAATATAGGACAGCCAGGATTCTGCGCGCCCGATCGGGCGCTGCCGAAACGCAGGCGCCGGCTTTCCGCCATGGCCCCCACCATCGCTGGCATGACATTTTATACCAGGGCGCTGAGATGCTGAGACATCACGCGTTGCAAATGCTCAATCGCCGCACGGGCTTAATCAAAGCCCCCCACGACAAAAGTGCCGTTTCATCGCTTATCGCGACGCCGCCCGCCTGATTTCAACTCAAGGTCTAGACAAGCCATTGTTCTGGAACCGTTCTTTGCGTGAAAGCCAACCCATGTCTTACCGCCTGATGACGTCCCTTGCCGCTTCGATGCTCGCTGCCTCAGCCCTGTCCGCGGCCCCGGTGAGCGCCCCCCAAACCGCGCCCGCCGCTCCAGCAGCTTTACCCTCTACGGGTTTCGATGCTGGCCTGTCGAAGGCAGAGATCGAAGCGTTGAGCGCAGAGGCCTTTTACTGGGGACTCAACATCGCCGGCTTCTATGAACTGCGTCACGTCTACACGCAGATGGAAGGCAGCCCCGTGTTCCACGGCGTCAACCGGCTGCAGGCGAACGACAAGCTGATGGATGCATCGGCGCGCTTTGCGACGACGATCAATGCATCGACGCTCTATTCGGGCGGTGCGTTCGACGTTTCGCAAGAGCCCATCGTTGTCGAAGCACCCGCCGTGACGGACAAGCGCTATTGGAGCACTCAGGCGCTCGATCAGAACGCCAACTGGTTCCTGATGGTCGGATCGCAATTCACCGGCAATGGCGCGCAACGCTATCTCATCGTCGGGCCGCATTGGCGGGGCGCCATCCCCGCCGGCTTCCGCTCGACGGAAATTGTGCGGGCCACGTCCAACAGCTTCATGCTCACGACGCGCGTGGCAGTGACGACGCGCGATGAGGCGGACATGGCCGGCGCGCGCAAGGTCGTCCGTGGCGTCGCCGTGGCACCGCTCAGCCTATGGTCGGCCAATGGCGGCAAGGTTCCGCCGTTGGCGGAGCAACCGGCCGTCCCGGGCCGCTATCGCACCTTCCCCCGGATGCGGCAGATCGTCGATTATGGACGGACCATGACGGCGACCGACTTCCTGCAATTGCTCAGCCTTTCCATCAACGATCCGTCCATCACGCGCCGCACCGATTCCGTCAAGGAGACCGCCACCCTGGCCCGCCTGTCCCGGCTGGGCCTTCGCGAAGGCGTCCTGCTGGATGCCGCCCGGATTTCGCCCGCGGAAATGGCCGCCGCGCAGGCCGGGTTCGACGCTGCGCGCCGCAAGGCCAAGCAAGCCCTGGAAGCAAGCCTGATCGACATGAACGGCTGGCGGTTGCAATCGAGCCTCTTCTATGACGATCTGGATTATGTCGCCAAGGCCGGCGTCGATGACGTCGCATGGGGAACGCCGGTTCCCTACCAGTCCCACAGTATCGCCTATGTCTTTCAGGACAGTCATGGAAAGCCGCTTGACGGCAACCAGCGCTACACGCTGACGCTGGATCTGGCCAATCTGCCGCCGGTGACAGAGTTTTGGGAATTGCCCGTTTACGATTCGGCCGGTTATTTCATTCCCAATCCGATCAACCGCTACAGCACGACAAGCTATTTGCTGGCGCATGGCGCCTATACGGTGCGCGACAACCACGTCACCTTCTACCTTCAGCCTGACAAGCCGACCGATCCGGACAAGGCCCGTAACTGGCTTCCCACCGCGCGCGGCGACACGTTCCAGCTGGCTGCGCGCTTCTATGGTCCCAAGGCGCCTTTGGTGGATGGCAGCTACCCCATGCCCAGAATCGAACCGGCCCGCTGAACGGAAAACAGCTGCCCGTCGGTGGCATCATCTGACGGACAGGACATCACGGTAAAACAAGGAATAGAGCGGGTTTCGATCTGACGCCGTCGGATCGAAACCCGCTCTCATCGCGGCCGTCCAGACAGGGTGGAGGGCCGTCCCCCATCCGCACTATGTTTATAATAAGGTGAGATTGATCAGATGAACTACAGGACGACGAGCGCTGTTGCCGCTCTGGCCATAGCCATTGTAGCTGCGCCGGCGATGGCCCAAGAGGGCGCCGATGGGGCCGCCCCGGATTCCGGGCTGGGGGAAATTGTCGTGACGGCCCAGAAGCGGTCGGAATCGCTCCAGAAAACGCCCATCTCGATCGTGGCGATGACCAGCGCGATGCTGGAGAAGAAGGGCATTGTCGATCTGACCGACCTGCGTTCGCAGGTGCCCGCGCTTCAGGTCACCCCGCACCCCAACAGCGCGACCACCGCGCGCGTGTTCATTCGCGGCGTGGGCAACAATGACGACCAGATCACGGTCGATCCCAGTGTCGCCATCTATCTGGACGGCATCTACATCGCACGCGGGCAGGGGCTGTCGGCCGAAATCGCCGATGTCGAGCGGATCGAAGTGCTGCGCGGCCCGCAGGGCTCGCTCTATGGCCGCAACGCGACCGGCGGCGCGATCAACTATATCACCCGCGCCCCGGTGCTGGGTGAGTTCCATGCCAAGCAAAGCCTGACTTACGGAAATTACGACCAGTTCCGCACCCGCACCAGCATCAACGTGCCGATCGGCGACACGCTCGCCGTCGAACTGGCCTATCTGCACAGCGAGAAGAACGGCTTCGTCAAGAATCCGGGTACAGGCGTCGACCGCTGGGGCGACCAGCGTCGCGACGGCTATCGCGCCGCCGTGCATTGGCAGCCGGTGGACGGGCTTGACCTGCGTTACAGCTACGACCGCTCGGACATCAACGATACGCCGCCCTATATCGTCGCGGCGCCCTTCTATCCGCTCGTCGCCGACCGTCCGAGCGAAGGTTCGCCTTTCGTGCGGAATCTCGAGCGCAATGACGTTCGCTCGCAGGGGCATAATTTCACCGCGAGCTGGGAAGTGTCCGACACGCTCACGGTCAAGTCCTTGACCGGCTACCGAAAGCTTTCGAACGACACCAATCAGAATTATCTGACGGGCGCCGCTGGTCCCTTCCCGCTCATCCTGACCGGCTTCAACCAGAATCAGAAGCAGTGGAGCGAAGAACTGCAACTGATCGGCTCGGCCTTTGACAAGCAGCTCGAATACGTGCTGGGCGCCTATTATTTCGATGAAAAGGCCAACGGCACGGATTTCAGCATCCCCGCGGGACGTGCGCGGCTCGATCGCGCGGCGACGGTCAATAACCGTGCCTATGCGCTGTATGGCCAGGCGACATGGCGCCCCCAGTTCCTCGACGGACTCTATGTCACCGGCGGCCTGCGCTGGTCGCGTGACGAACGCAAGGCAACGCTTGATCAGACCAGTACCCCGCTGGTCGGTGCGCCGATCGTGCTGCCGACCGGCAGGGGCGATAACAGCTTCTCCAACCTGGCTCCCAGCGCGGTGATCGGATATAATTTCACGCGCGATATCAATTTCTATGCCAAATATTCGAAGGGCTACAAGACCGGCGGCTATAATCTGCGCGCTAGCACGGTTCAGCGTTTCAATGAAGGATTTGGCCCTGAAACGCTCGATTCCTTCGAACTGGGCCTGAAATCGACCTGGCTCGACAACCGGCTGCGCTTCAACATTTCGGCGTTCCGTTCGAACTACAAGGATATTCAGACCAACGTCCAGACCGATCCCAACAACGTCGCCGTCACGGATGTGTTCAATGCCGGCAAAGCGCGGATCCAGGGCCTTGAACTGGAACTGACCGCCAAGCCGTCGGACGCCCTGACCTTCTCTGCCAACTATGCCTATCTGGATGCGAAGTTTCAGCAGATTAACGATCCCGTCACGGGCGCGGACATCACCAATCGCTATACTTTCATCGAGGCGCCCCACCACACGCTGACGACCAGCGTTGAATATGTCTTCCCCGAAACGCCGATCGGTGTGCTGACCGCCAATGTGGACTATTTCATGCAGAGCAAGAAATCGACCGCGACTGCCGATCCGCGATATATCATTGGCGACTATGGTCTGCTCAACGCGCGCCTGACGCTGTCCGATATTCCGGTCGGTTTCGGCACCTGGCGACTGTCGGCCTTCGGGAAGAACCTGACCGACAAGGAATATTATGTCACCCACTTCAACACGGGGCTTCCCGGCGCAATCTTCGGTGAACCGCGAACCTACGGATTAGAACTGGTCTTTGAATATTAATTCCTTTTTTCGATCAATAGAGATCGAAGCCGCCATCCCAAGTCGCTGAGATGCTGACGCATCGCCACTTGGAAACGCGCAAGCGTAGCGCGGGCTTGACCGGGATCCGATGAGGCGAACTCATCGGATCCCGGTATAATCGACGCATTCGGCGAGCGGCCGGTCCGCTTCCCAATATGCATGGCGGCCATCGACCATGGTTCGTCTTTGGTGAAAAGAATATCGACGATCAGCTTGCGCCGGACCTCCCGGCGCAAGCGGATCAATCCGCGGCGATGGCGAGAGACACCTCCATGATCGGCAAGGGATTTTCCGGCATCCCCCCGATGCTCACGGCCGTTCGCGAGCTGATGTTGAAGTTCATCAACGCCACCAGCAACGACGCGATCTCCGCTTCTGAAAATTCTCCGGTGATCTGCTTTGCGGCATCGGCATTCACGCCTGCCGGGAATCCAAGATAGGAATCGGCCAGTGTCAGAGCCGCCTTTTCCCGCGTGGTGAGCGCGCTCTGTTCATAACCGTCGGCGACCATGTCGGCGCGGTCCTCGGTCAGCCCATCCTGACGGGCGACATCGTAGCGCACGGATCTGCAAATGACGCAATTCACCGTGCGGGCGTTGCGCAGCCGGACAATTTCAAGCAGCGATGGCGTCACCAGGCTGTCGCGCCAGACGCTGCCATTGAGAGCGATGATGTGCGAAACAGTTTCGGGCACGAGACCCATCGCACTATCGCGAATGACATTGCCGGTTTGTGTACCGGGACCCGTGGCGCGGGGTTTAGCGGACATACGTAGCCTCCATGGCAGGAGCAAAAGCGGCCATGTCGCGCAGGCAGCGCGCGGTGCGGATCCGGGCATCGATACAGCCCAACGCCTCGATCAGCAGGACCAGGCCGGGCTCCCCGAAATGCGCCTTCACAGCATCGGCCGCCTCATCCGTGATCGATTGGGCATCCATCCAATAATATTCGGCGAAGAAGAGAGCCGCCTTCTCCGCTTCCGAAAAGAGGGCGCTGTCATGCGCCTTCCCTTCGATTACCGCTTGCCGCCGGTCTGCGGTGACCGCATCGGTCGGGAGATAGGGCATAGCGGCGCCCAACTCCGCCGTGTCATTGTACAGCCGCGCGAAGTTGAGCCGGCAGAGTTCGAGCAGTGCAGGCGGGACATGATCCTGTTGCCAGAGGCTCTCCCACAATCGGGTCAAGCCGGCGGCTGCGGCTCCCCCCTTGGAGAGAGCAGCGTCTAGATTGACGCTGGAGAGAGTTTCGGTCATCGGCAGTCCTTCTCCGAAAGAGGAATGTGCGCAGGCGGTGCGAGCGCCGCGCGGACGATGGCAGCCAGACCGGGATCGGCGCGTCCCATCCTCGCTGAGACACTCAGCCCTTGGCTGGTCAGGAGGAGCCATCGCGCAGTGGCGTCAGGATCGATATCGCTGCGTATGGAACCTGAGGCCTGACCGCGCATGACGAGACCCGCGAAGCCGCGCTCGACACGATCATAGTAACGATCGACAATCGCCGCGACCTCAGGATCGGACCGACCGATTTCGACCGCCGTGTTGGCAATGAGGCAGCCTCGCGGGTCCAACTCCGCTATCGCTTCAGGCCCGTCCCCCTTTGCCGGCCGCGTGGCGATGTCGAAATAAGCCACGATGTCGTCGAGTCCGGCACCCCTCTCGAGCAACATGAGATAAGGCGCGGTGACGAGGTCGAGATAATGTTCCAGTGCATCGTGGAACAGGCCCGCCTTGCCTCCGAAGCTTTTGTACAGGCTGTGGCGATTAAGCCCCAAGGCGCGCGTCAATGTTTCGACATCGCAGGCGGCAAAGCCATCTTCCCAGAATTGCCGGGTCGCGAGGTCGACGACCTGATCGCGATCATATTTTACAGGGCGAGCCATTCACCAGCTCCGGCTCATTACAGAATGAACGTTCTTTAATCGCCGGAGATTTGCTTGTCAACGGAATTGCCGAAGCTCGCCGCCCTCTTTCCTCTGTGAACCGCACGAACCGGCTGGGTCAGGGATCGCTTATGACGAATTAGAGAAAATCGAGACAATCGTCCGCCATTCTGTTGTCGATCCATGATCGGATGGCAGGCGGAACGCTCAACATGAGGGCGGCTCTGGCCGTCGACACCTTTCAGCTTCCCTGAAACTGGCGCGCAACCAAAGATCCGTGCAAAGCCGCCCGATCCAGGGCCTCCGCCCAATGTCTAACCGCGCAACTCAAGCGGATCCGCAGGCCATCGGCTTGGAGACCCCGCGCCGCTCACTTGGCCTGATGGCTGCTGAGTGCCGTCAGATAGTCGACGATCGCGGGAATGTCCTGTTCGGCGACGGGCGCCTTATAGACCTCCTTCATCTTGGTGACGGTCGCCTTCCATTGCTCGGCCGAAAGTGTCGGTTGAGTCAGCGCCATGCTGGCCGAGTGGCAGGACGTGCAGTTCGCGTTGATGACGTCGGCATGCGGCCCATCGGGAAATTGCCGGTCGTCGACCGGCAGGCTGACCGCGTCGGAGGTCAGCGTGAACCCGGCGAAGCTGACGCTCGAAGGCGCCGGACCTTCAGGCGCGGGCGATGGCGCGGGTGCATGACCGCCGGGCCGACCCGTTACGATGAGCGCCAACACCGCGATCCCAATCATGCTGGCTGCCAGCGCGCCGGTGGAAGGAGTCTTCATCAGCCCCTCCTCACGATGCCACGATGGTGGTGGTTTCGACATTGCCGCGCATGAACCCGCTCGGGTTCCAGATCGGTTCCATCGGTTGGGCGTGCCCGGCGCTATTCCAGCACCGCGACATGAGCCTGACATGGCCCCGCCCGGCGAGCGGCACCTGCGCATCCCAACGGCGGAAGCTGTATTTGCCATGGTCCGTGCCGAGCTTCGCAGGATGCCAGCTTCGCCCGCCATCGGCGGAAACATCGACCTTGGCCACCCCGCAGTCGCCGCCCATGGCGATACCGCCCAGCGGGATCGTCCGGTCATAGGCGATCGCCTGACCTTCGCCCAGGCTGGTCACCCAGGATCGCGGGATCATCCGGTTGATGGGCACGGTGGGAAAATCCTTCGCGCCCGGCTTCACGTTGGCGCCGGGGGTCGCCGGAATCTTGTACGCCTTGGCCATCCAATATTCATCGTCGGGACCGGGCAGCACCTCGATATCGTTCAACATCTTGACCCAGTATGTCGAATACCAGCCCGGCACGATCAGTCGCGTGGGAAATCCGTTGAGCAACGGAAGCTGGTCGCCGTTCATGCCGAAGGCGACCATCACTTCGCCGTCGCGGGCATGATCTATGGCCAGCGCCTTTCCGAAATCGGGTCCGCCCGCAACCACGGGCTGATCAAGCGCGCCAAAGCGCACCTGCGCGGCCCCGGCCTTCACGCCCGCATAGTCCAGAATGTCGCGCAGCCGCACCCCCAGCCATTTGGCGTTACCCATTGCGCCGTGACCCCACTGGGCACCGGGCACGCGAGGCTGGAACAGGCCGCGGCTATTGCCCGAACATTGGTTGACGGCCGCCATCTCGACGCGCGGCAGGCGCAGCAGTTGCGCAAGGCTGATCGACAACGGCCGCTCGACATGGCCGCGCACGGTCAGGCGGAAGCTGTCGACGTCGATGGACGTCGGAATGTCCGCCCAGTGCCAACGGACGAAAAACTGATCGTTGGGCGTGAAGACATCCCGGTCGAACACCTCCATCGGCGTTTCGAGCAGCGGGGGATGCATGCGTTGCAGGATCATGCTGCCCTTGCCGGGGAAGGCGCTGGTGATCGGGCGCTCGGCATTGCCCCCGGGCAGATGCAGGTCGACAAGGCTCTGCGCCAGCGCCGGTCCGGCAGCTACGGCAGCGCCACCAAGAGCGGCGCGGCCGAGAAAGCGGCGGCGGCTGCTCTTCGTCGCCAGCCAGGTATCGAGCTTGTCCATGTCATCCCTCCTATGGGAAATCGGAGCCGGCAGGGCGACGCTCAAGCAACGGCGAGATTGTAAACGCATCACCGAGCCGGTGGGCATAACGTTCCAGCGCCTCGACAATGGTTTCGTGCCCCATCTGATCGGCCCAGAACATGGGGCCGCCGGTGTGGCGTGGCCAGCCATAGCCATGGATCCACACCACGTCTATATCGGAGGCGCGCTGGGCTATGCCTTCGTCCAGGATCTTCGCGCCCTCGTTGACCATGGTGTAGAGGGTGCGGACGATGATCTCCTCGTCACTGATGGCGCGCGGCGCGATGCCGGCTTTCCGTCGGAACGCATCGATGGCCTCGGTGACGACGGGGGACGGGCTGGGCTTGCGCTTTTCGTCATAGTCATAATAGCCCGCCTGCGTCTTCTGGCCCCAGCGGCCCTGCGCGCAGAGCGCGTCCCGCAGGCTGTCGATCCGCTCGGGATCGCGGTGCCAGCCGATGTCGACGCCCGCCAGGTCCGCCATCTGAAACGGACCCATCGGCATGCCGAAGCGCGTATGCACCCGGTCGACCTGCTCGGGCGTCGCGCCTTCCAGCAGCAGCGCATCGGCATTGCTCTGGCGCGGGATCAGCATGCGATTGCCGATGAAGCCGTAGCAGACGCCCGCGACCACCGGCATCTTGCCGATCCGCCGCGCAAGGTCCATGCCGGTGGCGAGGACTTCCGGCGCGGTTTTGGCGCCGCGCACGACCTCGACCAGCTTCATGACGTTGGCCGGCGAGAAGAAGTGCAGTCCCAGCACGTCCTGCGGCCGTCCGGTGGCGGCGGCGATCTCGTCGATGGAGAGATAGGAGGTGTTGGAGGCCAGCATCGCGCCGGTCTTGGCGACGCCGTCCAGTCGCGCGAAAATCTCCTTCTTCACCGCCATATTTTCATAGACCGCCTCGATGATGAGATCGCAGTCCGCAAGCGCATCGAAGTCGAGCGTCGGGGTAAGAAGCCCCATCGCCTTTTCGACCTGTTCGGACGTCAACCGGCCCTTGGCGGCGGTGGCCTCGTAATTTTTGCGCACCAGGGCGGCGCCGCGGTCGAGCGCCTCCTGCGTCATCTCCACGATGGTCACGGGGATGCCCGCCGACAGGAAGTTCATCGATATGCCGCCGCCCATCGTCCCGGCGCCGATCACGCCGACACGGGCGATCGGGCGCAGCGGCAAATCCTTCGGCAGGCCGTCGATCTTCGCCGCCGCACGCTCGGCGAAAAAGGCGTGGCGCAGCGCCCTGGACTGGTCTCCGGCGACCAGCGAGGCGAACAGGGCGCGCTCTTTCTCCTGACCCTTGTCGAGCGGCAACTCCGTCGCGGCCTTGATCGCTTCCATGCAGGCTTGGGGGGCGTCCAGCCCCCGGATCTTGCGGGCGTTTTCGACTGCAAATCTTTCGAAAAGCGCCGGATCGGCCGGGACGCTTCGTTCGCCCGTGCGGCGCGGTTCGTTCAGCGTGCGGGCAAAGGCGATCGCCTCCTCGACAAGCCTGTCCTCATCCGCGAGCCGATCGACCAAGCCGATTTCGGCGGCTTTTGCCGCAGAGACCGGCACGCCGGACACGATCATGCCGAGCGCCGTCTCGATCCCCACGAGGCGCGGCAGCCGCTGCGTGCCGCCCGCGCCGGGCAGCAGGCCCAGCGTCACTTCGGGGAGGCCCAGTTTCGCGCCGCGCGCCGCGATCCGATAATGGCAGCCCAGCGCCACCTCCAGCCCGCCGCCCAGGGCCAGCCCGTGGATCGCGGCGACCACCGGCTTGGCGCTTGCCTCGGTCGCATCGACCACCTCGGGCAGCGCGGGCGGGACAAGCGGCTGGCCGAATTCGGTGATGTCCGCCCCGCCCGAGAACAGCCTGCCCGAGCCCCGGATCACGATGGCTTTCACCCGGTCGTCAGCCTGCGCATCGGCGATGGCGCCGTAGAGGCCCTTGCGAACCGCCTCACCCAGCGCGTTCACCGGCGGATGGGCGAGGACGATCTCAAGCACATCGCCGTGCAATTTCGTTTCGATCATGAAATCTCTCTCCCGTCAGAAGCTCGTCTCGCTTGGCTATAGACCAAGCTCAACTTCGTGCGCCATTTCGCGCAAGGCAAGCTTGTTCACCTTGCCGGTCGGACCCAGCGGGATCTGGTCGACGAACAGGAACGCGTCAGGCATCCACCAGCTGGCGATTTTTCCCGTCAGGAAAGCGCGCAAATCATCTACGGACAGGTCCGACCCGGCCTGCTTTTCGACGAAAAGGACAGGCCGCTCGTCCCATTTGGGATGCGGCACGCCGATCGCGCCCGCGTTGACGACACCGGGACAGGTCAGAACGATATTCTCGATGTCGATGGAACTGATCCATTCGCCGCCGGACTTGATCACATCCTTCGCGCGGTCGGTGATCTGCATCGCGCCGAAACGGTCGATGGTGGCGATATCGCCGGTGTCGAAAAATCCGTCCTCGTCGAGAATGTCGCCGCCCCTGCCCTGGAAATAGGCGCCCGCGACCGCCATCCCCCGCACCAGCAGCCTGCCCTGGGTCTCTCCATCCCGCGGGAGTTCCGCACCGGCTTCGTCCACTATTTCCAGTTCGACGCCGAAGGGCGGCCTGCCCTGCTTGAGCAGATAGGCGATCCGGGCGTCGGGACCGGCATCCGCCAGCCCTGTCGGCAGACCGCCGATACTTCCGATCGGCGACGTCTCCGTCATGCCCCAGCCATGGACGACTTCGATGCCATAGTCGTCCTGGAAGGCACGGAGGATCGCTTCGGGCAAGGCCGATCCGCCGATCACGACCTTTTTCAGATAGGGCAGTTGCAGCTTGTGCTCACGCAGATACCGCAACAGGCCGAGCCAGATGGTCGGCACGGCGGCCGTCAATGTCACCCGCTCACTGTCGAGCAGTTCATAGACCGATTGCCCGTCGAGTTGCCCGCCGGGCATCACCATCTTCGCGCCGGCCGCCGGGCATGAGAAGGCAAGGCCCCAGGCGTTGGCGTGGAACATCGGCACGATCGGCATGACGACATCGTCGGGGCCGATGCCGAACACGCCCTTGCCCATCCCCATCATCGCGTGCAGAACATTCGAGCGATGCGAATAGAGCACACCCTTGGGATTGCCCGTCGTGCCCGACGTGTAGCAAAGGCCGCAGGCCGTGTTTTCATCGAACCCGCCCCATTCGACCCGGTCGTCCGCTGCGGCGATCCAGTCTTCATAGCATAGGGCGTCAAGGCTGTTGGCCGGCATTTCCGAAGGACCGGCGATAATCACATAATGTTCGAACGGCAGCCGATGGCGAAGCGGCTCGATCAACCCGACGAAACTCGTGTCGAGGATCAGCACCCGGCTCGCCGCGTCCTGGGAAATCCAGGCCAGTTGGTCGGGGTGCAATCGCGGATTGAGCGTGTGCAGGATCGCCCCTATGCCCATGGCGCCATACCAGCATTCCGTGTGCCGTTCGCTGTTCCACGCCAGCGTCGCGACGCGATCCCCCTCCCCTATGCCGAGCCGTTGGAGCGCGGCCGACAAGCGGCGCGACCGGGCATGAAGGGCTTCATAGGTCGTGCGATGGATCATGCCGTCGGTGCGGCGCGCGACGACTTCGCGGCTACCATGGACCCGGGCCGCGTGGGTGATGATCCGGTCGACCGTCAGCGGCCAGTCCTGCATTAATCCGCGCATGCTTTCCTTTCCTGGGGCGGCTGCCTCCCGGCGACGCGGAGCGCGTGCCGGGAGGCTTTTTAGCCCTGCATTTTGGTCGTCAGAAACGGACGGTGCCCGTAACCCCGTAGGTCCGCGGCTCGTTTGCGAGGATACGGTTCGCCGTACTGCCGGGGAAAACGCCATTGTTGAGGCCGAGCGCCCCGCCGAGCGGCTGATAGACCGCCAGCGGACGATAGTGGGTGTTGGTCAGATTGCTCCCGAAGACCGCGAGCGACCAGCGGTCGCTGGGACCGTTGAGGGTCAACCGCGCGCCCAGCAACGCATAGCCGTCGGCGATCGACTGCGGATTGGCGTCGTTGACGGTGCCGACATATTGGTCGGAGACGAAGGACACATTCGCGTTCGCCGCCCAGTTCAGCCCGCTCGAACCGATGTCGCCCTTCCAGTCGACCGCGACGTTGCCCGACCATTTGGGCGAGAAGCTGTTGGGCTTGCCCTTCAGGTCTTGCGTGCCGCCCACGCCGGGAAGGCCCGATGCGTTGGGGAAATTGGTGAATGCGGAGTCCAGATAGGCGATCGAGCTGGACACGGAGAAATTGCGCACCGGCGCCATCACCATGTCGAACTCGAAACCCTGCTGGCGCAAATTGCCGGCGTTGCGGACGACGAAGCTGACCCCGTCGAAAGCGCGATCCTGGAAGCCCGAAATATCCATGCGGTACAGCGTCAGATTGGCCGTCAGCGTGCGGTCGAGCCAGCTCGACTTGATGCCGACCTCATAATTCTTCACCGTTTCGCGATCGAAGACCCGCCGGGTCGAGATCAGGTTGCCGTTGGCGTCGAAAGTCGACAGCGCGGGCACGCCGCCGCCCGAATTATATCCGCCCGATTTATAGCCGGTCGAATGGTTGGCGAAGAGCATCACATCGTCGGCCGGCTTGTAATTCAGGCTGATGCGATAGGTGAAGCGGCTTTCCGACAGGCCGGGATAGGTCAGCACCTCAGGCGCGCGGATCGCCTGGGTGAAGGGGCTGGAGACCTGGGAATAGGTGCCGCGCTTGCGATCGTTCGTCCAGCGGCCGCCCAGGGTCAGCGACAGCGCGTCGGAGATGTAGATATTGCCCTGCGCATAGGCAGCGACGCTGCGAACCTTCTGGAACACATCCTGGTCGGTCGCGGCGGTCCCGCCGGTGCTGGCATAATAAGCGGCGCAGGCGGTGCGTCCCGGCCCGGCGGGGACAAGGACGTTGCAATATTGCGAGGCCAGATTGAGCTGCTCGCCGAGCGCGAACTTCTCTTCGAAATAATAGAGGCCCGCGACCATGTCCAAATGGCCGCCCAGCCACTTGCGTTCGGGCGAGATGAACTGCAACTCATGGTTCTGGCTGCCCGAATTGAACAGGCTGCGCCGCGTCGCGAGCGGGACCGGCAGGAAGATGATATCGCCGTCGAGCTGGTCGTTCGTCCATTTGCGATAGCTGTTGATCAGACGGAGCGTGGAGTCGCCGACGTCGAGCGACGCGGTGCTGGAAACCCCCCAATTCTTGTCGACCAGCCCCGAAGCGACCGACTGGTTCATCACCCGGTCGTTCAAATTGGTGTCGGGACCGCCGTTGAACGCAGCTTGCAGGAAAGCGAGACGCGCCGGGGCGACCGATGTCGGGTCGAAATCGAAATTGGCGACGCCGTCGCCGTCAAGCCGGGTGAAGTCGCCGCGCACGATCCATTCGAGATTGCCAAGGTCTGCCTTGATCGTCCCGCGCACCGCGACATCGTCCGACCCGCCATAGGTCTTGCCATCGAAGCGGTTCTTCCACGGACCGTCATACCATTGCCCCATCCCGGCGATGCGCGCGGACACATTTTCAGTGATCGGCAGATTGACATGGCCCGACAATTTGTAGCGGTCGAACGACCCGGCCTCGCCCGACACTTCGCCCGAAAACTCTTTCTGCGGCAGCGCGCTGCGGATCGACAGCGCGCCGACGCTCGCGTTGCGGCCGAACAGGGTGCCCTGCGGGCCGCGCAGCACTTCAACGCCGTCAATGTCGAGGAAAGCGCCCAGGATCGACCCGGAGCGCGGGACATAGACGCCGTCGACGAACACCGCGACGCTCGGTTCGATCAGCGTGTTGGCAAGGCTGCCGACGCCGCGGATGCCGATGCGCGTAGAGCCGGTGTTCGAGGAGCGAACGGTCTGGAAATTGGTCGCGACGCGGCCGAGGTCCATGACGGTCATGACATTCGCCGATTCCATCTTCTCGCCGCTCACAGCGGCGATCGAGATCGGCACATCCTGAATATTCTCAGCGCGCTTCTGGGCGGTGACGACGATTTCTTCAACGGTCGCGCCGGTGGCGGGCACCTGCTGCGCGGCGGCCGGCACGGTCGCAAGCGCAGTGGCCAGGGCAAGCGGCGTGCCTCGAAGACATGAATGAATCATAGACATTTTTCAGGTCCCTCCCATTGGTATTTTCAAGAATTCTAGAGCGGCTGCGCTCCTGCTTTTTCTCATTTCATGACAAGATTTTTGCAATGCGCGACATCAGGCGGCGATACTGAGCCACCCGAGCACCATCGCTACGAGTAACGCCGTCTCGCCGATCATCAGCGCCACGGGCTTCCAGCCGACCTGCACCAGATCGCCAAGCCGGGTCTTCATGCCGATCGCCGCGATGGCGGTGACGAGGCACCATCGTGACAGCAGGTTCCCCGCCTCCGCAACGGGAGCCGGCAATGTGATAAGGCTGTTGAGCGCGACGAGCGCGACAAAGGCGACCACGAACCAGGGCAAGACCGGCGGCCTCTCGGTCCCCTCCGCGCCCGCGGCGCGGCGGCTGATCTGCCCGGCGACGAGTATCACCGGCAGCAGCATGGCGACGCGCAGCAATTTGACGATCGTCGCGGTGTCGCCCGCATCGGTCGAGATGGCGTAGCCGGCGCCGACGACCTGCGCGACATCGTGGATCGTCGCGCCGATGAACACGCCTGCCGCATGATCGTCGAATCCCATCGCGCGCGCGATCAGCGGATAGAGCACCATCGCGGTGGTCGAAAGCGCGGACACGCCGATCACGGTGAACAGCGTCGCCTGCTCCTTCCTGGCGTTGGGGGGCAGCGCGGCGGACAGCGCCATGGCGGCCGATGCGCCGCAGATCGCAGTCGCGCCCCCTGACAGGAAACCGAACAGCGGGTTGAACCCCATCGCGCGCGCCGCGAGGGTCGATAGCAGGATCGTTGCCGCGACGAGCGTCACCACCATGACGACCGGCCCCCAGCCGAGCGCCGACACCTGATGCCATCCGATCCGCAGGCCGAGCAGCGCGACGCCGACCCGCAGCAGTCCCTTGGCGGCGAGGTCGATCCCCACCCGGCTGCGCGGCGCCTCGGTCACGAAATTGAGCGCCATGCCGAGCAGCAACGCATAAAGCATGACCGGCGCATCATAATGTTCGGACAGGAAGGTTGCGGTCGCCGCGACGACGAGCGCGACGGCGAGGCCCGGTGCCGGGGCAGCGGCGCGCGCAGCAAGTGACGGCATGATGCTGATCCCTAATATTGTGAAGCGACGGTATCGAGGTCCGCCCGATAGCTGCGGCGCGCAGCCAGAAAGATGCAGGCCGACGCGAGGGCGGCGAGCGGCAAGAGCCGCAGCGCGTCGAGCAGGCCGATCGCGTCGGCGATGCGCCCGGTCATGATCGGCCCCGGTGCGAGCCCGAGCAGATTATGCGCGAGCGTCAGGGTCGCGAAAGCCGACCCGTGAATGGCAGCGGGGGTGAGGTTCGCGACCATCGCTCCCGCCGGGCCGGTCGTCCCGGCGACCAGGAACATCGCGATGCCGAGCAGCACGAACTGGGGCATCCCCGGCGGCAGCATCAGCGCGACGCTCAGCGTCACCGCGCTTCCCAGGGCATAGCCGGACGCGAGCGATATCTTGCGGCAGGGATTGCCGCGCGCCGCGCGATCGGTCGCCATGCCGCACAGCACCATGCCACTGCCGCAGATGAGCAGGAACACCGCCGCCGTCGCCCCCGCCGCATCGACCGGCATCGCATAATAGCGGTTGAAATAGCTCGGCAGCCATGCGGGTAGCGCGCCTGCGGCAAACAGCTGGACGCCGCTGGCGCAATAAGCGAGCCGCACTGTGCGGTTGGCGAACAGGGCTTTGAACGATACACCTCTTCCCGCCGCAGCGACCTTGGCCACCACTGCCTTCTGCCCGGCGATCGCGGCAATCCGCTTTTCGCGGACGATCAACGGATAGGCCACCGCCAGGACGAGCCCGCCGATCCCGATTACGGCGAAGGCGGCGCGCCAGCCGTAACTCGCGGCCATCGCGCCACCGACTGCCACGCCGAGCACCTGGCCGAACAGCCCGCCCGCCATGAACGCGGCGGAAAGCGTGCTGCGCAGCCGTTGCGGGAAGACGCTGATGACCACGGCGATGCCGACGCTGCCATAGGCCGCTTCGCCGACGCCCACCATCACGCGACCAAGCAGCATCTGCGGATAGCTGGCGGCGGCGGCGCAGAAGAGGGTGGCTAAACTCCACAGCCCGGCCATGATCGCAAGGCTGCGCACCCGGCCCCAACGGTCGGCGGCAAGCGACAGCGGCAAGGTCAGCAAACCGACCATCAGCGCGACCACGCCCGACAGAAGCCCGAGTTGGGCGTCGCTGAGCGCCCATTCGACCTTCAGCAGCGGGAAGACAGCGTTCAGCACCTGCCGCGCCATGTAGTCGGAAATCAGCAACCCGAAACTCAGCGCGAAGACGATCCAGCCGTAGAATGTCGTGTCGCCCGGGCCGTCCTGCGCGAGTCCTTGACTGCTCGCTGGTGCCATCATTGCCATTGCCGCCTCGTTTGCATTATTTCGAAAGGGCGGATCGCCCGTCTCAGTCCGCTCGGCCGCCGGTCATCGTCAGTCCCCGCTCCCGCATCTCCTCGACCAGCATCGGCGCGCCCAGCGAAACCGAATGGAGGCCGAGGACCGCCACCGCCTCCAGCACGGCCATCACCTCCTCCGGCGTCGCGCCCTTGTCGAGCGCGGCGGCGATGTGGCGGCGCGTGCCCGGCGCATAAAGGTGCGTGCAGGCGGCATCCACCGCGATCGCCAGGAACTCATAGATTTTGGGATCGAGGATCCCCCGGCGCAACGGCAATGTGCCGACGGCCAGGAAATCCTCCATCCATTCGGGGTCGAGCGCAGCGGCTGCGTCCCACGCCTGGTTCCACTGGCCGCGTTCGCGCGCGGCGTCGCTGACCGGCGTCCGGCTCATGCCCCCGCCTCCGCGCCGGTCTGCACGGCAAGCCGTTGCAGTAGCCCATGCACGTCCGGCCATGGGCCGAAGCCTGCCGCCGGATTGAGGTGGCCGACCATACCCGCGTCGTGAAGCTCGGCGCCCCACGCGGCGGCGAGTTCCTCTACGCGGCCGAAGTCGGCGAGCGGATCGTTGCGGCTCGCCACGACGATCGAGGGAAAGGGCAACGCGCTGCGCGGCATCGGCAGCCAGCCGCCCTCCTGCAACGCGTCCACCGTCGGATAGCCCGCCGGCAGCGCCCTTTCGATGTCGGCCGGTGTCACGAGCAGCGCCGCGCGGATCGGCCGCGTGGGCGCAAGCGCCCAATGCGCCGCCGTGAGGCATCCCGCGCTGTGCGCGACGAGGATGACCTCGCCGGGACAGGCGTGGAGCGCGGCGTCGAGCGCCGCGACGCGGGCGGCGCGGCTCAGCCGGTCGGCCGTGAGCGGCTCCACCGTGACCGAGCCGGGGATGTCCCGCGCCGCGTGCGTCTGCCAATGGTCCTCGACATGGTCCCGGAGGCCGGGAACGAAGAGGATCGTCGGATCACCGGACCGCATCGCCCGCCCCTCAGGCCGCGTAGCGGATCGGCAGGGCGCGCTGGCCCGGCTGGCGATTGGGCGCCATGCCGTTCTTGGCGAGCGTTTCCTCGATCGAATTATACTGCACGCCGATCTTGTAGATTTCGCGCGCTTCCTTGCCCGTTGCAATTTCGCGACCCAGTTCCTTCGCGATCCGCACGATCTGCTCGATGCCCTGCACCGAGGTCATCTTGTTGCCGTGCTGATCATAGAGGGTGTCCTCGATGCCGCACCGGACATGCTGGCCCAGGCACATCGCCATGACATTGACCGGCAGCACATGGCGCATCAGCGTTTCGAGCGTGAGGGTCGACCCGTCGGGCACGCGACGGACGAATTCCATGAAGTTGTTGGGGTTCGGCCCGTCGAAGCCGCCGCCGATGCCCACCCAGGTCAGGTTGAGCGGCCCCTTATAATGGCCCCGGCGCACCAGCCGCTCGACCGTTTCGAGGTCGGGCATGCAGGTCAGCTGGAAATGCGGCTGGATGCCCGCCGCGGTCAGGTGACGGAGATGATCCTCGACCCATTGCGGGCCCGCGGGCACCACCATTTCGCGATAGGCATGGTAGAGCGCGGGGTTGGCGAGCGAGGTTTCGCCATAGTCCGCGTCGTCCATCAGATCCATGATGTTCATCTGGGTCGTGTTGACGGCGATCGTGACCTGATCGGGCGCGGGCTTCAATTCGGCGAGCATGTGACGGACCTCGTCCGACAGCCATTTCGCCTCGGCGCCATCCTCGTCATTTTCCGGCGCGAAGGAAATCGAGCCGCCGACCTGGATGATCATGTCGGGCACGCGCGCGCGCACGCCGGCGATCAGTTCGTTGAAGCGCGACATCTTCTTCGATCCCGAACCATCCTCCTCGCGGCAGTGGAGGTGCAGTACGGTCGCGCCTGCATTATAGCAGTCGACCGCCTTCTGGATCTGTTCCTCCATGGTCACCGGGATATCTTCCGGAAAATCGCTGGGATGCCATTCCGGGCCATAAGGCGCGACGGTGATGACAAGCTTTTCCTGCGTTTCGGGAAGCAGGCTGTCGTCAAGAAACTGCATCTTTTCTCTCCTTAAACGATGTCAAAAAGGCCGGTCGCCGATGATGCCCGCGCGCTCCATGCGGCGGATCGTCGGCGCATAGTCCATCACGGCATAATGCTGGGTCGAACGGTTATCCCAGATGGCGATGCTGTTGGGCTGCCAGCGCCAGCGCACCTGATATTCGGGTATCGCGGCGCGGCCGATCAGATAGGCGAGCAACTGCCCCGCGCCCGGCGCATAATCCTGGCCGTAGCGCACGTTCGCGGAGGTGTGGAAATTGGTGAAGTGGGTCGTGAAGCCGTTGACGAACAAGATCTTCTCGTCCGTTTCGGGATGGGTGCGGACGACCGGATGCTCGGCGTCGGGGAAGCGCGCCTTTAGCGCATGGCGCTGCTCCTCGCTCATGCGCGCACCGAAGCTCGCCTCGATCGAATGGCGGGCCTTGAGCGGCGCGATGATGTCCTTCACATGGTCGGGCAATTCGGCATAGGCCCGCGCCATGTTTGCCCACATGGTGTCGCCGCCGACCGGCGGGCAGGCGACGCACCGCAGCACCGCGCCCATGGGCGGTTCATCGCGCCAGGTCGCGTCGCAATGCCAGCTATTCTCGTAATAATCGGGCGGCGACGTCTCGTCCTTGTAGATCTGCACGAGGCCGGGATGGAGCGGATCGCTGCCGACCACCGGATGATCCTCCAGCTCGCCAAAACGGCGGGCGAAGGCCACATGGTCGGCGCGCGCAATGTCCTGGTCGCGCAAGAACAGGACCTTATGCTCCAGCAGCGCCGCGCGGATCTCATCGAACAGCGCATCGTCGCGCGCCGCGTCGGCGAGGCGGATGCCGCTGATTTCGGCGCCGATATGGGTGGTGAGCTTCTCGATCTTCATCGCCCCGTCCTCACAGCAGGAAAATGGAGGATCCGATCGTCCGGCCGGACTCAAGGTCGCGATGCGCCGTCACGCAGTCGTCCAGCGTGTAACGCTGACCGATCTCGACCTTGACCCGTCCGGCGGACAGATGGTCGAACCAGAGCTTCGACAGTTCGGCGCGTTCGACGGGGTCGGCATAATAGTCGGCGAACGCCGGGCGGGTGAAATAGACCGATCCCTGCCGCACCATCTGGAAGGCGTCGATGGGCGGAAACGGTCCCGAAGCGGTGCCGCAGCCGACAAGCACGCCGCGCCGCTTGAGCGATTTCAGCGAACCTTCGAACGTATCCTTGCCGACGCTGTCGAACACCGTCGTCACCCCTTCGCCATCGGTCAGTTCGCGGACGCGCTCGGCAACATCCTCGCGGCGGTAGAAGATGATCTCGTCGCAACCCATCGCGCGCGCCTTCTCGGCCTTTTCCTCGGTCGAGACGGTGCCGATGACGCGCAGCCCCATCAGCTTGGCAAGCTGCACGGCGAGCAGGCCCGCCCCGCCCGCCGCGGCGTGCAGCAGGATCGTGTCGCCGGCCTTCATCATCGGATTGGTCTTCGCGAGCCAATAGGTTGCCGACAGGCCACGCATCGTCGACGCCGCGGCGTCCTCGAACGAAATCGAATCCGGCAGCTTGAACAGCGAGGCCGCGGGCATGACACGTTCGCTGCTGTAGGCGCCGAGCGGGCTGCCATTATAGGCGACGCGGTCACCGGGCACGAAGGCCGAAACGCCCTCGCCGACGGCTTCGATCACCCCCGCCGCTTCGACGCCGATGCCAGCGGGAAGCGGGGCGGGATAATAGCCCGAACGAAAATAGGTGTCGGCGAAGTTGCAGCCGATCGCTTCATGACGAATACGGACTTCACCCGCACCCGGAACACCGACGGCAACCTCTTCCACCCGCAGAACTTCGGGTCCACCGGCTTCGTAAAATCGAACGGCCTTCGCCATCATCATCTCTCCTCTTTCATGAGTCCTAACAGGCGAGACGGTTGCAATTTTCCCATTTCACGACATAATTTTAACAATCAACGTCAAACTGGCGTGCTGAACTGGAGATGGAGATGGCGGAACTCGTTCGCGTGGCGGCCCTCACCGGCTATTTTCCGATCATGCGATCGCTGGGCGTCGACCCGCGCCCGCTGCTGCGCGCAACCGGCCTGTCGGCGGACCTGCTTTCGAATCCCGAACAGATGATTTCGGCACGCTCTGCCTTCTGCCTGCTCGAACGCAGCGCCGAGGCGACGGGGTGCCTGACGCTGGGCCTGCGCATGGCGGAGGAACGCTCGATCGCCAACCTCGGGGTCACGAGTCTCATCATAGCGCACCAGCCGACCCTCCGCCATGTGTTTCAGGCGCTTCGCGAATATCGCAACCGGATCAACTCGACCCTGGTTCTCCAGATGGAGCAGGTCGATGACGAGCTGGTGTTGCGTGAGGATTTCGCGCTCAGCACGCCCGAACCCAACCGGCAGTCGTCGGACCTGGCCCTGGGCGTGATCGCCCGCTTGTGCGCCAGCGTTCTGGGCGACGGCTGGGCGCCGCTCTCGATCTGCTTCGCGCACGCGGCACCACCGCCGGAGGAAATGGGGATTTTCAAACGCCTGTTCCGCTGTCGCCCTCAATTCGACTGCGAATTCAATGGCCTGGTCATCAGAACGGCCGATCTCGACCGGCCCAATCTGCGCGCCGACACCGACATGGCGCTTCACGCCCGTGGCCTGATCGAAACGGTCCTGACATCCGCGACTCGCACGACGGCGCAGGACGTCGAGCAACTGATCCTGCTTCTCCTGCCCTCCGGCCGCGCGACGATCGAGCATTGCGCCGCGTCGATGGGGCTGACGGTCCGAACGCTTCAGCGGATGCTGGACGCCGATGGCACGCGCTTCATCGACCTGTTGAACCGTGCCCGTATGCAATTGTCGGGGCAATATCTTGCCAATCCGCGCACACGGATCACCGATGTGGCGGAGATGCTGGGCTATTCCTCGATAGGCGCCTTCACCCGCTGGCATGTTCAAACCTTCGGCATATCCCCGCGCCAATGGCGCGCGCGGCATCTGACATAGCGCCCGGCGAAACGCGCGAGAGGCTTTGCCTGATCTACGAGACGTCACCAAGTCTGGGTGAGGCGTTTGTCAGCGCGAGCGCCGCCTCCGAGAAGCGGATCGGGGTGCGAATCCCCGGAATGCTTTGCCCATCGGCGCGGCGGTATGGGCGCACCATGTCCCGCGCCACGATCTGCGGATCCGCAAGGGCGTCGGCCACGCTGTTGATCGGACCGGCGGGCACGGCAAGGGCTTCGAGTTCCGCCAGCAAGGCGTCGCGCGTCCAGCGCCGCGTGGCAGCCGCGATCGCGCCGCTCACTTCATCGCGCGCCTCGACGCGGCCGCTGTTGGTGCGGAAGCGCGGATCGTCCGGCAGGTCGAGGAGCCGGGCGACACGCGCGAACTGCGCGTCGTTGCCCGTGGCAAGGATGAACCAGCCGTCGGCGGTCGGATACGTCTCATAGGGAACGATATTGGGATGGGCGTTGCCAAGCCGGACAGGGCTGGCGCCCGAAACCAGGTAATTCATGGCCTGATTGGCCAGCGTGCCGACCATCACGTCGAACAATGCCATGTCGATATGCTGACCCCGCCCTGTCGAGACACGCTGCATCAGCGCGGCCTGGATGCCGATGACCGCATACAAGCCCGTCATGATGTCGGCATAGGCGACCCCGATTTTCTGCGGCGGTCCCTGCGGATCGCCGGTCAGGTCCATGATGCCGCTCATGCCCTGCACGATGAAGTCGTAGCCTGCGCGCGCGGCATAGGGGCCATCCTGTCCAAAGCCGGTGATCGAGCAATAGACGAGGCGCGGGTTTATCCTGGTCAGGCTGGCATGATCGAGACCGTATTTCGCAAGGCCGCCAACCTTGAAATTCTCGATCAGCACATCGGCGTCGGCGACCAGCGCGCGTACCTGCTCCTGTCCCGCAGGCGTCGTGAAGTCGACGATCACGGAGCTTTTGCCGCGGTTGGCCGCATGGAAATAGGCCGCGTCCCTTGTCCCGTCGCCATTGTCGACGAACGGCGGCCCCCAGCGGCGCGTATCGTCGCCGGCGGGCGCTTCGACCTTGATCACCTCCGCGCCGAGGTCGGCGAGAAGCTGGCCCGCCCAGGGGCCGGCCAGAATCCGCGCCAACTCGACGACTTTGATGCCGGCCAGGGGCGATCCGGCCATCAGAACGCCGCGATGCCGGTGATCGCCCGACCAAGGATCAGGGCGTGGACGTCGTGCGCGCCTTCATAGGTGTTCACCGTTTCCAGGTTCATCATGTGCCGCATCACCGGATATTCGCCGGAAATGCCGTTGCCGCCATGCATGTCGCGCGCCGCGCGGGCGATATCGAGCGCCTTGCCGACATTGTCCCGCTTCACGATCGACACCATTTCAGGCGCGAAGCGGCCCTGATCCATCAACCGGCCGACCCGCAGCGACGCCTGAAGTCCCAATGCGATGTTGGTCATCATGTCGGCCAGCTTCTTCTGGTAGAGCTGGGTGGCCGCGAGCGGCCGCCCGAACTGCTTGCGATCGAGGCCATATTGCCGGGCGGCGTGGAAACAGGCTTCGGCCGCGCCGAGCGCCCCCCAGGAGATGCCGTAGCGCGCGCGGTTGAGGCAGCCGAACGGCCCCTTCAACCCCTCCACATCGGGCAGGAGCGCATTGTCGCCGACTTCCACGTCGTCGAGGTTGACCATGCCGGTGATCGACGCCCGCAACGACAGCTTGCCCTCGATCTTGGGGGCCGAGAGGCCCTTCATCCCCTTTTCAAGGACGAACCCCCGAATCGCGCCACCATGCGCGTCGGACTTGGCCCAGATGACGAACACATCCGCGATCGGCGCGTTCGAAATCCAGGTCTTGTTGCCGTTCAGCCGGTAGCCGCCGTCGATCTTCGTCGCGCGCGTGCGCATGCCGCCGGGATCCGATCCGGCATCGGGTTCGGTCAACCCGAAGCAGCCGATCCACTCCCCGCTTGCCAGCCGGGGCAGATATTTTTTGCGCTGTTCTTCCGAACCATAGGCCAAGATCGGATACATGACGAGGCTGGATTGAACCGACATCATCGACCGATAACCGGAATCGACCCGCTCTATTTCACGCGCGATCAGGCCATAGGCGACATAGCTCGCGCCGACGCCGCCATAGATTTCCGGCACCGTGGGACCAAGCAGGCCGAGCGCGCCCATCTCCCGAAAAATGTCGGGATCGGTCAATTCATCGGCGAACGCCGCCTGCACGCGGGGCTGGAGCTTTTCCTGCGCATAGGCGCGGGCGCTGTCGCGGACCATGCGCTCCTCGTCCGAAAACTGGTCCTCCATCTGAAAAGGATCGTCCCACGCAAAACTGCCCATGCCAGCCATCGCCATTCCCATTCTTCCGTCTCAATTGCCGGTATCCTGTCGAGGCTTCATGATCGGATCAAACAATGTTATCGGTTCTTTTGATCTTTATAGGCGATCAAAATATGGCACTGGATAGCAAGCATCTGCGGTCGCTGATCGTTCTGGGCGAAGAATTGCATTTCGGTCGGGCGGCCGAACGGCTCGATATCGCGCAGTCGGTGCTGAGCGCGCAGGTGAAGCGGATAGAGGATGTGATCGGCGGCCGCCTGCTGGATCGCGGCCGCCGCGCGACCGTTCGCCTGACGCCCGCCGGTCTCATCTTCCTCCGCGAGGCGAGAGCGGTGGTCGCGGGGCTGGACCGCGCGGAAAGGATCGGCCGCCTTGCGACCCAGGCCGCCGCCGGGCACGCCAGTTTGGGCTATGTGTTTTCGGCGGCCATGAGCGGCGTGCTGACGCGGACGCTTGCCGCCGTGCGGGAACGCCTTCCCGAGATCGAACTGCACGCAGCGCCGATCGAAACGCCCGAGCAGATCGCCGCGATCGCGGATGCGCGGCTGGACGTCGGCTTCATTCGCCCGCGCGACAGCTATCCGCCCGACATCCGCGCGCAGATCGTGCACAGCGAGCCGCTGCTGCTGGCGATCGGAATGAACCACCCTCTCGCCGACCGCCACGTCATCGGGACGGACGCGCTGGAAGAGGAAATCTTCATCGTCCCGCAAGTCGGCGGCGGCGCTGCATTGTCGACGGCCATAACCGATCTTGCGCGCGCGGGCGGCTACAACCGGCCCGCCTGCATCGACACGGGCGATTTCGTGACCGCCGTGAGCATGGCGGCAAGCGGCCATGGCGTGGTGCTGGCGCCCCGTTCGCTCGCCAATCTTGGCATCGCCGGGATCTGCTATCGCGAAATTGACGACTTTGCGGGCAGTGTCGATCTCGCGCTGGCCTATCGGGGCGCGCCCTCGCCCATCGTCGAGACCATTCTCGACGCCCTGGGCAAAGGGCCTTGAACGAGCTGGCCGTGAAGACCGCTCAGACTGTAATGGCGCTGCCGTCGATCAATGCGAGGAGCGCGTCGCCGGTCTTGTTGCGATAGCGTTCCTTGTGGCGCAGCCCGTAAAAGGGCCGCGGTTCCAGCGCAAAGTCGGCGCGGCGCAGGCGCCCCGCGCGCAACAACGGCTCGACGACCAGAGTCGAAATCACGGTATAACCCGCGCCCGCATTGACCGCCGAGCGGACCGCCTCGTTCGATGGCAAGGTGAGGATCACGTCCAGATCGGCGAGCGTCAGGCCAAGCGGGGCGAGCGCCGCCTCGAACGTGGAGCGGGTGCCGGACCCTTCCTCGCGCAGCACCCAGGGCACCGAGCGCAGCCATTCGCTGTCTATGGCGCCGGTCACGGCTTGGGAGCCGACCAGCGCCAGGTCGTCATGACCGACCGTCCAGCGGGCCAGCGCGGGATCGTCGATCAGGCCTTCGATGAAGCCCAGTTCTGCACGCCCATCGCGCACCTGATCCGCCGCCTGCTCGCTGTTGCTGATGGACAATGTCACGGCGATTCCGGGATAGCGTCGGCGAAATTGTGCGAGAAGCGGGGGCAGCCAATAACCGGCGATCGTCTGGCTCGCGACGAGCGTCAGCGTGCCGCGCTCCAGTGTCCCGAATTCGGCAAGCACGCGTTCGGCGCTGGCCGCGCGGCCGAGCACCGCACGCGCCTCGATAAGGAATGCGCGGCCAGCGTCGGTCAACTCGATCCGCCGCCCGATCCGATGGAACAGCGGCACATTATGCCGTTCCTCCAGTGTTCGGATCGCCGCACTCGCCGCCGATTGAGTGATATGCAACGATTCCGCAGCACGCGTCATATGTTCAAGCTCGGCGACGCCGACGAAGATGCGGAGTTGTTCGAGCGTCATACGATCGGCTTTGGCGCGGCCGCCATAGGCATGTTGCAGCTATCGTCCATCTTTTCGACCTCCTGGCATCACCTTCGACCGAAAGCGGCGGCGGGTAAAGCGCCATCGATGTGGACCGACGCCAGCGCTAAAATCTTCCCGACATGGCGGGGTCGTGGGTGATCGGCGACCGTCGGCAAGTCCAACCAAATATAATGGTCATTCCAACAATCCAAATCGATCGATCGCGCGGCACAATCAACAAGTTCAAGTGATCGAAACAAGCATGAACTTGCGTTGGAGCTGATCGACCAAGCGACCGATATGGGAGGAAACAGCGGCGAACGATATTTGCCGACATCCAAAGGAAGCCGTAAATGGCCACGATTGCCCCGCCATCCAGCGCCTCTCATCGCATGACCGGCGCGCCCTCGATCAAACGGATATTGCCTGGGCTGACGCTTTGCATCGGCGTCACGGGCGCCGCCTTCGCGCTGGCGCACATCGAGCAATGGCTGGTCGGAGAGGTCTGGCTGGAAGCACTGGTGCTGGCGATCCTGCTCGGCACCGCGATCCGCACCGCCTGGACGCCGCATCAACGCTGGCTTCCCGGGATCGATTTCAGCGCGAAGATGCTGCTCGAAACCGCCGTGGTTCTGTTGGGCGCGTCGGTCAGCGCCGCGACGATCATCGCCGCCGGTCCATTGCTGATCCTCGGCATTGCCGTGGTCGTGATCCTTGCGATCGGCGCGAGCTTTGCGATCGGGCGATCGCTTGGCCTGCCCAAGCGGATGGCGATGCTGATCGCGTGCGGCAATTCGATCTGCGGCAACTCGGCGATCGCGGCGGTCGCGCCGGTGATCGACGCCGATGGCGACGATGTGGCCGCAGCGATTGCGTTCACCGCCGTGCTTGGCGTCGGGGTCGTATTGGGCCTGCCGCTGCTCGGCATCGGCCTGCATCTGAGCGGCTTGCAATATGGCGCGCTTGCCGGGCTCACCGTCTATGCGGTGCCGCAGGTCATCGCCGCCGCCGCGCCGATGGGCGCGACCGCGATCCAGATCGGTACGCTGGTCAAGCTGGTTCGCGTGCTGATGCTTGGCCCGGTGTGCCTGACGCTTTCTGTCCTCGCCCCGCGTCTTCAGGACAGGGGTCAGGGCGCCGTTGCCGGGGATCATCCGGAATCGCGGCGCCCCGCCCTCCATCAACTGGTGCCGTGGTTCATTCTTGGCTTCCTCGCGATGGCCGGCGCGCGCTCGCTGGGGTTGATCCCGCACGCCGCGCTTGCACCTTTGGCCAGCGCCGCGACCCTGCTGACCGTGGTTTCGATGGCCGCGCTGGGCCTGGGCGTCGATGTTCGCACCGTCGCCAAGGCCGGGGGGCGCGTGACGGCGGTGGTCGTCCTGTCGCTGCTGGTGTTGGGCGCGATAAGCCTGTCGCTGATCGCGGCGCTGCATCTGGGCTGATCGCGCCACCCACCTCTCTCTTTATATTTTTCGCATTATATGGGAATGATTTTTACGGCGCATCCGGAGCGCGCGGCGGGAGAGAAATATGACGGAGTTCGTCCGCACAGCATCCCTGACCGGATATGATTCCGCGATGCGATCGCTGGGGGTCGATCCAGGCCCGTTGCTGCGCGAAGCGGGGCTTTCGGCCGAACTGCTGGCGCACCCGGAACAGCCGATTTCCACGCGCGCGCTGCGCCACCTGCTCGAACAGAGCGCGGACCTCACGGGCTGCATCACGCTGGGCTTGCGCATGGCGGAGGAACGGGCGATCTCCGACCTTGGCGTGGCCAGCCTCGTCATCGCGCATCAGCCGACATTGGGAGACGTCCTCAACGCGCTCCAAGAGTCGATCGGCCGGATCAATTCGAATCTCGTTCTACAGATGCGCCGGATCGGGCAAGAGGTCGTGCTGCGCCAGGAATTTTCCTTGAACGGGCCGGAACCGACGCGACAATCGACCGACCTTGGCCTTGGCGTGCTGGCACGGCTGTGCTTCAGCATCGTCGGCGACGGCTGGTCGCCTCTTTCCGTATGCTTTTCGCACGAAGCGCCGCCCGCGCCGCAAATGCCGATTGTCGGCCGCCTGTTTCGCTGCGATCCGCAGTTCGACTGTGAATTCAATGGCCTGATAATAGCTGCCCGCGATCTGGACCGGCCCAATCTACGGGCTGACCAGGCGCTGGCCCGCCACGCGCACGGCCTCATGGAAATCGCGTTGCCGCACCAGCGCACGATCGCGCAGGATGTCGAACAGATGATCCTGTTGTCCCTTTCGTCCGGGCGGGCGACGGTCCAGCGATGCGCCGCGTCGATGGGACTCGCCGTGCGCACGCTGCAACGGATGCTCGATGTCGAGGGCACGAGCTTCAGCGACCTGCTGCACCGCACCCGCATGCGCTTTTCGATGCAATATCTCATCAATCCGCGGATGCGCGTGACCGAAGTCGCCGACCTGCTGGGCTATGCCTCGACCGGTGCCTTTACCCGCTGGCACGCGCAGACATTCGGCATGTCGCCACAACAGTGGCGGGCGCAGCATATCGGGAAGCCCGGTGACGCCCAACGCTCGACGGCCCCGCCCAGTGGGAACGCGTCCGGGGCGCGATAGCCCGATTTCACGGCATTTTTGCGCAGGACAATCCGCCTCCCTTTCATGGGGTGCGGGGTCTTCAGCCGTGGCCGCCCATCCGCCATTGGCGCGAAATGGGGAAAGAATGGCACGAAATGTGAAATAGCGGACCACCGTTCCGGCTACACCGGGCGATGAAGGCGGAAAAGCCGCCGACGTGCCCTGGCCGCCGCGCCAGCGTCAAGGAGAGTGGTCTATGCAGGTCGAACAGTTGAGCGCGGTCATCGGCGCCGAACTGACGGGCGTGAACCTGGGCGATGCGTCCCGCGACGCCGACTTGTTTGCCGAAATCAAGGACCTGTTGCTGAAGCATCGGGTGTTGTTCCTGCGCGATCAGGATATCACGCGCGCCGAGCATGTCGCCTTTGCGCGGCGTTTCGGCGAGCTGGAGGATCATCCCGTCGCCGGCAGCGATCCCGAAAACCCAGGACTGGTCCAGATCTACCGCAGCGACAAGCGGGAGAATTACGAGAATAATTATCACACCGACGGGCTGTGGCGCAGAAACCCGACGATGGGCAGCGTGCTGCGATGCATCGAATGCCCCCCGCTGGGCGGCGACACCATCTGGGTCAATATGGTCGAAGCCTATCGGAACCTGCCTGACGACATCAAGCGCCGCATCGAGGGCCTGCGCGCCAAGCACAGCATCGAACATTCGTTCGGCGCGGCCATGGCCCCGGAGGCGCGCGCGGCGCTCGCGGCGGAGAATCCCCCGGTCGAGCATCCCGTCGTCCGCACCCATCCCGAGACGGGCGAGAAGGTGCTCTATGTGTGCAGCTTCACCACCCATTTCGCGAATTTCCACACCCCCGACAATGTCCGCTTCGGTCTGGACAAGACGCCGGGCGCCAGCAACCTGCTGAACTATCTGATCAGCCAGGCGTCGATCCCCGAATATCAGGTGCGCTTCCGGTGGAAGCCGGGCAGCGTGGCGATCTGGGATAATCGCAGCACGCAGCATTATGCGGTGATGGATTATTGGCCCGCCCCGCGAAAGATGGAGCGCGCCGCGATCATCGGCGACGTGCCGTACTGAGCGTCAGGTCCGTCCCTGTCAAAATCCGACTTTTCGGAGATCCAACATGAACTTTCTCGACGGGCATCTCTTCCCGGAAAACCAGCAGCCCCTGATCATCACCGCCGCGCCCTACGCGCCCGGCTGGCAACCCTCCGACTTTCCCGAGGATATTCCGGTGACGATGGAGGCGCAGATCCAGAAGGCGGTGGACTGCTACAATGCGGGCGCCACCGTGCTCCATCTGCATGTGCGCGAGCTGGACGGCAAGGGCAGCAAGCGGCTGTCGATGTTCAACGAACTGATCGCGGGCGTCCGCAACGCCGTGCCCGACATGATCATCCAGGTCGGCGGCTCAATCTCCTTCTCGCCGGAGGATGAAGGTCAGGCGGCGAAATGGCTGTCCGACGACACCCGGCATATGCTCGCCGATCTGGAACCGATCCCGGATCAGGTGACGGTGACCGTCAACACTTCGCAGATGAACGTGACCGACCATGCGGAGGACGCCGACTTCGTGGGCACCTCGCGCGAGACCATGGCGCTGTTCAACAGCTACAAGGACATGACTGTCCCGGCGTCGCCGATGTGGGTGGAAGAGCATGTCCGGCGGCTCAGCGCCAAGGGCATCCAGAGCGCGTTCCAATGCTATAATGTCAACAGCTTCGAATCGGTCGAGCGGCTGATGCGCCGCGGCTTCTACAAGGGGCCGCTGTTCATGAACTGGGTGGCGATCGGCGGCGGCATGGACACGCCCAGCGTCTACAGCCTCGCCAATTTCATGCGCGGCGTGCCCGACTGCGCGATTGTCACGGTCGAAAGCAATGTGCGCAACGTGCTGCCGGTCAACATGATGGGCATCGCCATGGGACTGCATGTGCGGTGCGGCACCGAAGACGTGCTCTGGAACCAGCGGCGCACCGCCAAGCAGAGCAGCGTCGCGCAGATCGAGCAACTCGTCCGCTTCTCCGAAGACTTCGGCCGCGACATCGCCACCGCGCAGCAAGCGCGCGAAATCTCGAAGATCGGCGTCTTCTACGACAGCGTGGAGGAGACGCTGGCCGCCGCCGGCTTCGCCCCCAACCGCAACGGCGCGACCCAAGGCTTCCTGCACAAGACGCAGTAAGCCGTTCCGGAAAACGGGGCGAGAGCGACGGCTATTCCCGTCTCATGAGCAAATGGAAAGACAATGGCAATCGACGGCGAATCCTTTGACCTGCTTCTGGACACTGTCCGCCGGTTCGTGCGCGAACGCCTCGTGCCGGCCGAGGATCTGGTCGAGGACCAGGATGACGTACCCGCCGACATCGTCGCGGAGATGATGGAGATGGGCCTGTTCGGTCTGACCATCCCCGAAAATTACGGCGGCATCGGCCTGTCGATGAGCCAGGAGTGCCGTGTCGCCTATGAGATGGGGCAGACCGCTCTCGCCTTCCGATCAGTGTTCGGCACCAATGTCGGCATCGGGTCGCAGGGCATTCTGATGGACGGGACCGAGGCGCAGAAGCGCCATTGGTTGCCACGCGTGGCGAGCGGCGAGCTGATCATGTCGTTCGCGCTGACCGAACCCGACGCGGGTTCGGATTCGGCGGCGATCAAGACGCGCGGCGATCGCGTCGCGGGCGATCGCTATGTCCTCAACGGCAGCAAGCGTTTCATCACGAACGCCCCCCGCGCCGGAGCCTTCACGCTGATGGCGCGCACCGATGGCCCCGGCGCCGATGGCATATCGGCGTTCATCGTGCCCGCCGACGCCCCCGGGCTTTCGCTCGGCAAGCCCGACCGGAAGATGGGGCAGCGCGGCACCAAGACCTGCGACGTGATCCTCGACAATGTGGAGGTCCCGGCCGACAATATCATCGGCGGGGAACCGGGCCGGGGTTTCAGAACCGCGATGAAGGTGCTCGACCGCGGCCGCTTGCACATTGCGGCGGTGGCCTGCGGGATGGCGCAGCGCATCCTGAACGAAGCGCTCGCCTATGCGCGCGAACGCAAGCAGTTCGGCAAGCGGATCGGCGACTTCCAGCTCGTCCAGGCGATGCTCGCCGACAGCCAGGCGGAGCTCTATGCCGGCTGGAGCATGGTGCAGGATTGCGCGCAGCGATATGATGCCAAGCCCTCCCCCGCGACCAGCGACCCGGACGTCAGCATGCGCGCATCGTGCTGCAAGCTGTTCTGCACCGAGATGGTCGGCCGCGTCGCCGATCGGGGCGTGCAGGTTCATGGCGGCTCGGGCTATATCAACGACTATCCGGTCGAACGCTTCTATCGCGACGTGCGCCTGCTGCGCCTGTACGAGGGCACCTCGCAGATCCAGCAATTGATCATCGGTCGCGAGCTTATGAGGCAGCACCAGGCATGACGACTTTTCACTGGGACGATCCCCTGCAACTCGACGCGCTGATTCCGGGCTGCGCGATCACCGGCATCGCGGACTTCTCCTGATGCGCCGGGCGGCGGACTTCCGGCACTGGCCTCCGGCGCTGGCGCGCACGCTGACGCTGCCGCGCACCAATGTTTTCCACAATGCGCAGGTGTCCGCCGCCCGCTATCCCGACAAGCCGTTCATCATCTTCTACGACAGTGTGCTGACCTTCGCCGGATTCCTGGCGGAGGCGGAGGCGCTGGCCGGTCATTTGCAGCATGTATGCGGCGTGAAGGCCGGGGATCGCGTGCTGCTGTACATGCAGAACAGCCCGCAATGGGTGCTGGCCTTCTACGCCATCCTGCGCGCGAACGCGGTCGTCGTGCCGATCAACCCGATGAACCGCACCGACGAGTTGCGCCGCTATATCGACGACACCGGCGCGGCGGCCGCCTTCGTCGCGCAGGATCTGCTTGGCGAGATGCTCCCGTTGCACCGGAAATCCGCCGATCGGGGCCTGCGGCATGTCGTCGTTGCGACCTATAGCGACCATCTGACCAGCCCCACCGACCTGCCGGTGCCGGAGTTTGTCGCCGCGCCGCGCGACGTGCCGGAGATTGACGGGGTGGCGGCATGGACCGATGCGCGCGCGGCGGGGGATGCGCCCGGCCCGCTCACCGCCGGTCCCGACGACCCCTGCGTCATGCCCTACACATCGGGCACGACCGGCCTGCCCAAGGGATGCGTGCACACGCACAGCAGCGTGATGAGCACGCTGATAGGCGGGGTGGCGTGGTTCAGGCGGACGCAGGATACGGTGTATCTGTCGGCGTTGCCCTTCTTCCATGTCACCGGCATGTCGAGCAGCATGAACGGGCCGGTCTATGCCGGGGCGACGATGGTGCTACTCGCCCGCTGGGACCGTGAGGTCGCCGCGCGCTGCATCGAACGCTACCGCATCGATACGTGGCAGTCGATCACCGCGATGATGGTCGATTTCCTCGCCAACCCGGACCTTGCCCACTATGACCTGTCGAGCCTGCAAGTGGCACGCGGCGGGGGCGCGGCCATGCCCGCAGCGGTGGCGCTGCGCCTGAAGGAGCTTGTCGGCCTGGATTATGTCGAAGGCTACGGCATGTCCGAGACGATGGCCGCCACCCACCTGAACCCGCCGCAGCGGCCCATGCCGCAATGCCTGGGCATCCCGGTATTCGATGTCGACGCCCGCATCGTCGACCCCGAAACGCTGCGCGAACTTCCGCAGGGCGAGAGCGGCGAGATCGTCGTCCATGGTCCGCAGGTGATGCAGGGCTATTGGAACAATCCCGAGGCGAACGCGGCCGCGTTCATCAAGATCGACGGCAAGTCCTTCCTGCGCACCGGGGATCTCGCGATGGTGGACGAGGACGGCTATTTCTTCATGACCGACCGGCTGAAGCGGATGATCAACGCTTCCGGCTACAAGGTCTGGCCCGCCGAGGTGGAGGCGCTGATGTATCGCCATCCCGCGATCCTGGAAGCGTGCGTCATCGCGGCGCGGGACGCGAAGCGCGGCGAGACGGTCAAGGCGCTGGTCGTGCTGCGTCCGGGGCATGCCGCGAGCGAAAGCGAGATCGCGCAATGGTGCCGCGAGCACATGGCGGTGTACAAGGCGCCGCGCATCGTCGCGTTCATGCCCTCGCTGCCGAAATCCGGCACGGGCAAGGTGATGTGGCGCGCGCTTCAGGAAATGGAGGATCAGGCAGGCTGATCCGGCCTTCCTGACAGGCGGCCTTCTGCACCAGCGCGATTTCGCCCGCCGCATCGGCGGGCTTTTTCCGTTAGAGCGATTTCGAAGCGATCGGGAACGATCGCTGGTTAAGAAATCGCGGCAAACACAGTGCTGCTAGGGGCCTCGCAAAACAGGCTGCCCCAAACGACATGGCCCGCCCGGTTGTGCCGGGCGGGCCATGCTTCCCGATACTTGCCGCGATCAGAACCGGAAGGTCGCGGACACGCCATAGGTGCGGGGATCGCCCTCGGCCTTGCGGACCGCGGTGCTGCCCGGGAACACCCCATTGTTAAGCCCCAGGGGGCCGCCCAGCGGCTGGTACACGGCCGCATAGCTGTAGGAGGTGCCGGTGAGATTGCGCCCGAACACCGAGGCCGACCAGCGATTGTCGGGGCCGTTCACCGTGAAGCGCGCGCCAAGCAGGACATAGCCGTCCTCAAACAATTGCCGGTTATTGTCGGTGGTGGTGCCGATATTCTGGTCGGAAATCAGCGCGAGGTTGGTGTTGAACGCCCAGTTCAGCCCGCCCGATCCGATATCGCCCGAAAGATCGACGCCGAAATTGCCCGACCATTTCGGTGAGAAAGTCGCGGGCGCGCCCTTCAGATCTTGCGTCTGGCCCTGATTGGGCAGCCCCAGGCACACGGCGGGAATCACGCCCGCCGCATTTTTTGCGCAGCCCGGCAGCCCCGCCGCGAACGGGAAGCTGGTGAAGTTCGAATCGAGATAGGCGACCGAGGCGCTGAACTTGAGCCAGGGCGCCGGCGCGAGCGTCGTGTCGAATTCGAAGCCCTGCTGGCGCAGATTGCCCGCATTGCGGATCACGAAACCGGCGCCGTCATAGCTCTTGTCCTGATAGCCGGCGATGTCCATCCGGTAGAAGGTCAGGTTGGTCGTCAACGCCCGGTCGAGCCAGCGGGCCTTGATCCCGAACTCGTAATTCTTCACGGTTTCCTGATCGAACAGACGCTTGGTCGAGACGAGATTGCCGTTCGCGTCGACGACGGACAGCGAGGTCGGGCCGCCGCTGGAACTGTAGCCGCCCGATTTATAGCCGGTGGAATAATTGGCGAACAGCATGACGTCGTCAACCGGCTCATAGTTCAGGCTGATGCGATAGGTGAAACGGCTGCCCTTGAGATTCGGGAAGGTCAGCGTCTCCGGCGCACGCAGCACGCGCGTGAACAGGCTCGAAGCCTGATTGTAGGTGCCGCTCTTCTTGTCCTGGGTCCAGCGGCCGCCGAGCGTGAGCGACAGCGTGTCGGCAAGGTGGAAGGTCGCCTGACCATAGCCGGCGATGCTCTTGACGGTCTGCGTCACCCGCTGGTTCGCCGCATTGACGCCGCCGGTGGCGGCACGATACGCTTCGCAGTCCGCCCTCGACGCGGGGGAAACCGCCGTGGCCGAGACCAGCGTCGTGCAATATTGCGCGTTCATGTCGAACGCCTCACCCAGCACGAAATCTTCCTTGAAATAATAGAGGCCGCCAACGACGTCCAGCAGCCCGCCAAGCCAATCGCCCTGGGGCGAGATGAACTGCAACTCGTGGCTCTGGCTGTTCGACGAATATTGGCCGACGCGCGAGACAACCGGCCGGGGCGTGAACAGGATATCGCCGTCAAGCTGGCGGCTGCGCCATTCACGGTAGCTGTTGATCAGGCGCAGCGTCGATCCACCCGCCAGTTCGTAGGACAGCGTGCTGTTGACGCCCCAATTCTTGTCATCGAAATTGGCGGTGATGTAGGTGTTGGCGGTGCGGTCCCCGAACACCGTGTCGGGAAGCAGTCCAGCGGCGGCCAGCGAGGCGAGCGCCGCCGGGGACACGCTGCGCGGGTCGAGATCGTTATTGTTCTGGCCGTCGCCCTTCATCCGCGAATAATCGGCGCGCACGATCCATTCGAGCGGCCCGGATTCGAATTTGGCCGTGCCGCGAAAGGCATAGTCGTCACTGCCGCCGAAGGTGCGGCCGTCGAGCTTGTTGTGCCAATAGCCGTCGAACCACTGGCCCATTCCGGCAAAGCGCAGCGACAGCTTGTCATTGACCGGCAGGTTGATGTTGCCGCTCAGCCTCTTTCGGTCCGCTGTGCCATATTCACCGCTGATCTCGCCCGAAAAATCCTTGGTGGGCAAGGCCGGATGCAGCGACAGCGCGCCGACGCTGGCGTTGCGGCCGAACAGCGTGCCCTGCGGGCCGCGCAACACTTCGACGGCCGAAACGTCAAGAAAGTTTCCAAGCACCGAACCAGCGCGCGGGATATAGATGTCGTCCTGAAATATCGCGACGCTGGGTTCGATCAGCGAATTGCCGGCCGCGCCGACGCCGCGAATATTGACGTGCACCGCCGCGATCGAAGAGGAACGGGCCGCCTGGAAGTTGGTCGCGACGCGTCCCAATTCCTGGACATTGATAACACTGGCCTTTTCGAGCGTATTGCCAGAGAAGGCCGCGATGGAGATCGGGACTTTCTGGACGCTTTCATCGCGCTTCTGCGCGGTAACGACGATGTCCTCGTTGCTGACCGCCGGCGTATCGGCGGCAGGCCCGGTTTGCTGCGCGAGCGCCGGCGTTGCGGCACTGAGCGCCAAAGCCATTGCGGCGCGGCTCACACATATATGCATCTGGTTGAAGTGCATTTTCGTTCCTCCCCATTTGTTGTTTGCAGAAAATACTAAGCTGATGGATGCGCCCGGAATCCACAATTGATGCCAGATTTTTGACAATTGAAGCCACGTTTTCCGCGACTTCAGTCCTATATCGTCAATATCCATTTCTTATTATTATAGACCGAGATAGTCTCGGCGATAGGCAGGACTAACTTTCCGGCGAATGCGATGCCGGACTTTGTTAGCGGTAGCGGGATAATGGGACCCGCTTATTTCACTGACCGTCCAGGCTTTTCGCCAGGTCGGCCAGATAGGTTTTCCGGGCGAGGAAAAAGACCAGCGCGGAAAGCAGGCAGACCACGGGAAGCAGGCGGATGGCCCCCAGCAGCCCGATATGGTCGGCAAACCACCCGGTCAGGATCGGTCCCGGCGCGAAGCCGAGCAGGTTGTTGGCCAGCGTCAGCGTGGCGAAGGCGGTGCCATGGATGGCGAGCGGCGTCAGGTTGGCGACCATGGCCCCGACCGGCCCTGTGGTACCGGAGACGAGAAACATGGCGATGGCCAGCAACCCGAGTTGCGCCGCGCCCGGCGCGCATTGCATGGCGAGCGTCAGGGCTGTCGCCGAACCGAGGCAATAGGCGACCGCCAGCGCGACCTTGCGTTCCGGGCGACCTCGCGACATCCGGTCGCTGGTCATGCCGCACAGGACCATGCCCACGCCGCTGACCATGAACAGCATCGCCGCCGTATGTCCGGCCCGATCCACCGGCATCCCATAATAGCGGCCGAAGAAGGCGGGCAGCCAGGCCGGCAGCGATCCTGCGCAGAACAATTGCAAGCCGCTGCCGATATAGGCAAGGATGACGGTGCGGCTGGCGAACAGGCTGCGCAGCGGCGGACGGGGCGTCGCGGCCAAGCCCTGATCTATGGTCCTTGGACCGTCATGGAGCGCCGCGATCCGCTTCTCGCGCACCACCAGCGGGAATATCAGCGCCAGCAGAAGGCCGAAAAGCCCGATGATCAGGAATGCCGCCCGCCAGCCGTGACTGGCGGCGATCTGCCCGCCCAGCGCCACGCCCAGCACCTGCCCGAACAAGCCCCCCGCCATGAAGGCCGACGCCAGCGTGGCGCGCATGTGCCGGGGAAAAACGCTGATGACCAGCGCGATCCCCACGCTGCCATAAGCGGCCTCGCCGACGCCGACCAGCAGGCGGGCGCCCAGCATCTGGCCATATGTCTCGGCCACGCCGCATAGCAGCGTTGCCAGGCTCCACAACACCGCCATCGCGGCCAGACTCTTCACCCGTCCCCAGCGGTCCGCGAGCATCGAGAGCGGAAAGGTCAGCAGCCCGACCATGAGCGCGACCACGCCGGACAGCAGCCCCAGTTCGCGGTCGCTCAGGCTCCATTGCGCCTTGAGCAGCGGAAAAACGGCGTTCAACACTTGCCGCGACATATAATCGGAAATCAGCAGGCCGAAGGCGAGCGCAAACACTATCCAGCTGTAGGTGTAGGCGCGGGAAGGTCCCTCATGGGAACCGGCCCCGGCCTGCGCCTGAATTACTGTCGCCATCCTCTTCTCTCCTGATCACGACCGCACGGTTTTCCCATGTCGGCCATTGGATTCATCCGTTTCGTTCGGCCCGTACCTCAGTCACTTCCATTGCTTTCAGCCATGATGGCCGATCTTATCGTAACGGCAGGCCCGCAAGAACTGCCCCTGTCCGCTAAACCATGAACACCGAAGAGCCGATGGTCTTGCCCGCCTCCAGATCGCGGTGCGCCTGCACGCAGTCGGCAAGTTCGTAACGCTGCCCGATCTCGACCTTGATCCGCCCGGCGGCCAGATGGCCGAACCATTGGCCCGAAAGCTCGGCGCGTTCGGCCGGATCGGCGTAATAGTCGGCAAAGGCCGGGCGGGTGAAATAGACCGAACCCTGCCTTGCCATCTTGAACGCATCGATCGGCGGGAACGGCCCGGATGCCGTGCCGCAGCCGACCAGCACGCCGCGCCGCTTCAGGGATTGGAGCGAGGCTTCAAACGTATCCTTGCCGATGCTGTCGAACACCGTGCTGACGCCCTCGCCGTTGGTCAGATCCTTGACCCGCGCGACAACGTCTTCATTGCGGTAGAGGATGACGTCGTCGCAACCGAATGCGCGGGCCTTGGCGGCCTTTTCCTCGGTCGACACGGTGCCGATGACGCGCAGGCCCATCAGCTTCGCCAATTGCACTGCCAGCAGTCCGACCCCGCCCGCGGCCGCGTGAAGCAATATGGTGTCGCCCGACTTCAGCCAGGGGTTGGTCCGCGCCAGCCAGTAAGTCGCCGACAGGCCGCGCATGGTCGATGCGGCCGCTTGCTCGAAGGACACCGTATCGGGCAGCTTGAACAGCACGGCCGCAGGCATGACGCGCTCCGTGCTGTAGGCGCCGAGCGGGCTGCCATTATAGCTGACGCGGTCACCCACGGACCAGCCGGTGACGCCCTCGCCCACGGCCAGGATCGTTCCGGCCGCCTCCACCCCCATTCCGGCCGGCAGCGGCACGGGATAATAGCCCGAACGGAAATAGGTGTCGGCGAAGTTGCAGCCGACCGCACCGTGGCGCACGCGCACTTCGCCGGGACCCGGATCGCCGACCGCGACGTCCTCGATCTTCAGGACTTCCGGTCCGCCGGTCTCATAGAAGCGCACAGCCTGTACCATGACCCTGGATCTCCCCGATATTGCCGGACCTTGCTTACAATCTTCCGCGCTTGCATTATGTACATTCCGTGCCATTATTTTGACAATTCATGCCAGCCAGACGGGAGAAGGCAATGGCCGAGCTGGTGCGCGCGGCGGTATTGAGCGGCTATTTCATGGCGATGGAGGCGCTGGGGGCCGATCCCCTGCCCCTGCTGCGGGAAGTAGGCCTTTCGGAGAAATTGCTGTCGAACCCCGAACAGACGATTTCCCGCCGTGCGGCGACGCGGCTGGTGGAACGCGCCGTGGACGTCACGGGCTGCATAACCTTCGGCCTGCGGATGGCGGAGAGCCGGGGGCTGGCCAACCTGGGCGCGACAAGCCTGCTGATCGCCCACGCGGCGAATTTGCGCGATGCGCTGGCGGCGCTGAACCGGTATCGCGACCGGATCAATTCCAAGCTGGTGCTGCAAATCGTGGACATGGACGACGAAATCCTCATCCGTCAGGATTTCGCGGCGGGTGGGTCGGAGCCGTCGCGGCATTCCTACGATCTGGCGCTGGGCGTGCTCGCCCGCCTTTGTACCGAGCTGTTGGGGGAGAGCTGGCGCCCGAAACTGGCCTGCTTCACCCATGAGCCGCCGCCCGCCGCCGAATTGCCGATCTATCGCCGCCTGTTCCGCTGCCGCGCGGAGTTCAATTCCGAATTTTATGGTCTGGTGCTGGATGCCGGTGATCTCGACCGTCCCAGCCAACATGCCGACAGCGCGCTGGCCGAACATGCCCGCAAGCTCATAGAGTCGGCGATGAGCCCGGAACCGCAGAGCCTGATCCAGCAGGTCGAACAATCCATGCTGCTGCTGATGCCTTCGGGGCGCGCGACGATCCAGACCTGCTGTTCGCTCATCGGCGTGAGCGTCCGCACCCTGCAACGCACGCTGGATGCCGAAGGAACGACTTTCAGCGAACTGGTCGATCGGTTGCGGACGCAATTGTCGGTCCAGTATCTCGCCAATCCTCACAACCGGATCACCGATGTCGCCGCCATGCTGGGTTATAGTTCGATCAGCGCCTTCAGTCGCTGGCATGTGCAGACTTTCGGCATGACGCCCAAGGAGCGGCGCAAGGGCGCGAAGATCATGACCGCCAGCCGCTCCTGATGCGGCGGCCGCGCCCCGTTGGCGCCGATTGTCAAAATAATGGCACGGAATGTGGAAAATCCATGAGCCGACGGCTGTAGGTCTGGACCACGGAAATGGGGAGAGCCTTTCTTAAAAAAGGCTGCGATCATTTTGTGCGCCCCAGGGCTTCTTGTTGGAGATGGATTCATGAATTTTCTCGACGGCCACCTGTATCCTGAGAACCAGCAGCCCCTGATCATCACGGCCGCGCCCTATGCGCCGGGCTGGATACCCTCCGACTTCCCCGAAGACATTCCCGTGACGATGGAGGAGCAGATCCAGAAGGCGGTGGATTGCTACGAAGCCGGCGCCACCGTGCTGCATCTGCATGTCCGCGAGGCCGATGGCCGGGGCAGCAAGCGCCTGTCCATGTTCAATGAACTGATCGCCGGCGTGCGCAAGGCCGTGCCGGACATGGTGATCCAGGTGGGCGGCTCCATCAGTTTCGCGCCGGAAGACGATGGCGCGACCGCCAAGTGGCTGAGCGACGACACGCGGCATATGCTGGCCGAACTCGATCCCAAGCCCGATCAGGTGACCGTGACCGTCAACACGACGCAGATGAATGTGACCGAACATGCGGGCATAGACGATTTCAAGGGCGTTTCGCGGGGCTTCCCGCACCTTTACGCAACCTACAAGGACATGATCGTCCCTTCGAACCCGAGCTGGGTCGAGGAGCATATCCGCCGCCTGTCCGCCGCCGGCATTCAAAGCGAGTTCCAGTGCTACAACATCAACAGCTTTGAAACGATCGAGCGGATGATCCGCCGGGGCGTCTACAAGGGGCCGCTGGTGATGAACTGGGTCGCGATCAGCGGCGGCATGGATCAGGCGAACATCTACAATCTCGCCAACTTCCTGCGGGCCGCGCCCGACGGCGCGATTATCACGGTGGAAAGTTCGGTGCTGAACGTGCTGCCCGTGAACATGATCGGCATGGCGCTGGGCCTGCATGTGCGGTGCGGCATCGAGGATGTGCTCTGGAATCAGACCCGCACGGGCAAGATGAGTTCCGTCGAGCAGATCAAGCAGTTGGTGCGCATAGCCGGTGAATTTGGCCGCCCCATCGCGACGGGGAAGCAGGCGCGCGAGATCATGCAGATCGGCGTCTTCTACGAAACGGCGGAGGAGACGCTGCGCGCCAATGGCTTCGCGCCCAATCGCAATGGCGGCAACCAGGGTTTCCTGCGCAAGCCGGACTGAACTTCATCTATCAGGGACGCCGCAAAGGGAATTCCCAAAGCATCGTGCGGAAAAGTGGGAGAGCCGGAGGCACGTGACTCCGGCTCTCCGGAGGCACGGGACTCCGATCTCGGTTTTTCCGCATAAAAGGATGCAACAACAAAAACTGAGAGCGAGCGCTGCGGCGATCAAAACCGCAGCGTTCGACCAAGCCGGCCGTCTGGCGCCGCAAACCAATCCATCACCTTGTCGTGCAACAAAGTCGACCTCACGTCGCGCGCAGCGCTTCGCGACAATCGACCTTTTTCAGAGCGATGGACATGTCTGCAAGCTGCGTCCGATCCGGCATGGCGCCCTTGATGATCAGCGAACGCGCGCCCATGAAATCCTTGGGGCTGTTGATCGCATCTATCGAAATGATGCGGCCTTCCTTCAAATATAGGGCGGCAAATGGACCGTCCTGACTGTCGCCCCGGACGATGATTTCGTCGGCATCCTTGTTCAGGCCCGCCGATTGCAGCTTCAGGTCGAACTGATCGGACCAGAATGTCGGCAGCGCCCTATATTCCGTCGGGGCGTCCATGATGGTGTCCGCCGCGATCGCCGCGGAGTCCATTGCGTGCTGCACGGACTCGAGCCGCCACAGCCCGCCTGCGAAATCGTTCGGATGCCGGGCGCAATCTCCGATGGCCAGAACAGCCTCGGCCGAGGTGCGGCAATATTCGTCCACCAGCACGCCGCTGTCGCAGGCAATACCCGCCTTTTCGGCAAGCGTCGCCTCGGCATCGATGCCGATCCCCACGATCGCGAGATCGACCGGAATGTCCTCACCCGAAGCAAGCCGGACGGCCGACACGCGCCCTTCGCCGACAAAAGCGGCCACCTGCGCTCCAAGGTGCAACGCCACCCCGCGCGCCCGATGCTGGCGCTCGAAAAAGTCGGAGACGATGGGCGAAGTCACCCGCTGGAGGACCCTGTCCTGCGCCTCGATAACTGCCACGTCATGGCCCATTTCACGCGCCGCAGCGGCCACTTCCAGCCCCACATAGCCAGCCCCGATGATCCCCAGCCGGCCGCCGTTTTCCAGCCCGTGGCGGATCGCGTCCACGTCGGCCACGGTGCGGAGATAGTGAATGCCGCCAAGCTCCGATCCTGGACAGACGAGGCTGCGTACCTTGCCCCCGGTAGCCAGAACGCACCACTGGAAGGCGATGGCCCGGCCATCCTCCAGTTCGACCTGCTTATGCGCCGTATCCAGAACGCTGACACGGCAGCCCAGTTCGAAATGCACCTGCTGCTCTGTCCAATAGGCATTGTCGCGCAGCAGAAGCCGGTCGATCTGCATGTTGCCGATCAAATAAGCCTTGGACAAAGGGGGGCGGTCATAAGGCAGCGTGGGCTCATCGCTCACGACGGTGATCGTTCCCGAAAAGCCCTTCTGCCGGAGCGAAATGGCCAGATGGGCGCCCGCATGGCCACCACCGATCACAAGGACGTCCGTAGCGATTCGTTCGTTCAATTCGATTCTCCCAGATCCTGTCGACGCAGCCAGCCGGCTTTGCGGCACTGGTCGGCTACCCGAGGCAGGTTTCGCCATTTCGACGTGCTGGCTTTGAATCTGGGCTTAAAATTTCGCCGCCACTATCCCGTTTTCGCAATCCTTGCCCCGCCTATGCGACATTCTTCCAGCCGCCGCTTGACCAAATCGGAAAAATAGAGCGTCCTTGCGAAAGGGACGAGGAGATAGCGACATGATCTGTTGCGTGACGATGGTGGCTTTGAACAGGCACGACAGGGCGTGCCCGATGGCGCATGTTTCGGTTTCGGGCCTATCGCCGATCAACCCCACCCACACAGATGATCGCCGGAAACCGGCATGCTGACGGATATGCCCGTGCCCAGCCGTTTCTGGAACGGGGAAGCGCTGCCCCTGATCCAATGGAACAGGTTCAGCAGCACCGACGCTGGCGAAGTCGAAGCGCATATGAGCCGGATGTTCTGCCCACACCGGCTGGACGTGCGGGGCGGCAGTCCCCCCATCGACTTTCGCCATAACCAGGCGCAGCTCAGGGCTTTGACGTTCAACGCGCAGGATTACGGCAACCCGTTCGGCCATATTTCCATCGACGTGCCCCAGATGGGACAGAATTACCTTGTGCAATTCTCGCTGAACGGCACGTCATTCATCACGCATGATCATGACAGCTTCAGCCTGGCGCCAGGCCAGATGTGCGTGCTCGCCCCAAATGCCCATTTCAGCCAGACATTCGAGGCGGGCTACAGGCATTTCACCATCAAAATCCCCAAAGCCGATCTTGAGCGCATATTGTCGCAGGAGCTGGGGTTCAATCCTGAAGAGCTGGTGTTTTCGACGCGGCCCGTCCCGCTGGTCGGCGCAGCGCAGGCCTTCGCCCACCTCGTCCGCACGATCTGCGACGATATTGACTATGGGGTTGCGGGCTACACCCATCCGCGCGCCAGCGGGTCCGTGGAAGACACGCTGAAGCGGCTTTTGCTGGCAGCCGTGCCGCACAATCATTCCGATCTGTTTGACGCCGCACCGGCCGGTCCTGCGCCCTATTATGTCCGGCGCGTGGAGGACTATATCCGCAGTCATGCATGCGAACCGATTTCGCTCGACGAGATGATCGAGGTTTCCGGCATCAGCGCCCGTTCGCTGCACGCCGGTTTCCGGCGCTTCCGGGGCGTGACGCCGATGGGTTATCTCAAGAATGTCCGCCTTGAGCTGGCCCGCAAGATGCTGCTGGAGGGCGTCGAGGAAGGGCATAACGTCACGGATGTCGCACTCGCCTGCGGCTTCAGCCATCTGAGCAAATTCGCGCGGGATTATGCCGACCGCTTCGGCGAGCGCCCCTCAGCCACCTTGCGGCAGCTGAAGGGCTGAAAGCCTGTCACAGCGCGATATGAACCGCGCCGTCGACGATCTCGACGGCGTAGGTCTTGAGCGCGATCGAACAAGGCGCTGCGCAGGCGGCGCCGGTCCGGATGTCGAAGCTGCCCAGATGGTAGGGGCAGACGATCTTCCCGTCCTCTATCTCCCCTTCCGCCAGCGACGCCTCGCCATGGGTGCACAGATCGTCGGTGGCGAATATCTCGCCATCGAGCAGATAGACCGCGATTCCATGTCCGTCGTCCAGTTCGGCCCGCAGAATCTCGTCTTCGCTCAGTTCATCGACCGCGCACAACCGGATCATTGATCGAACGCCTTCCTGAGGCTCCAGGGCGGCATCGCCACCCCCTGTATCCGCAAATCCAGCTTCACCGATGCAAATTTCCATAGATTATCCTCATATCTTGCGATGCTGTCGTACCAGCCGCCCAGCCAGCGATCTTCCTGCCCGTCGCCCTCGGCCATCGTGGACAGTTCCCACAGATACCAATGGCATCGCGCGGACCGCGCGTCTTTCGCGAGCTCGACATAGGGCGCGATCATATAGTGGATCGACCAGAGCACTTGCGTGGCGGCGATCCCGGCCAGTCCAGCGGCGATCGCCGGAGCGCCGTGAAAGGTTGCAAAGCCTTCCGCCGACCAGACGGCATCCTCATGAAAGAGGGGCTGCATCATCGCAGGGTCGTTTTTGCGGTCGGCGCCGTGGGCGTAGCGCGCAACGAGATCGGAAATCTCGTTGCGCGCCTCGATCCGGAACAATCGTTCCTCAACCGACAGGGGAAGCGTTGCGCTCATATCAGGCCACGGACATCGGACTCAGCCCGCGCCAGGTATCCTGTCCACCATGCACGGCGATGAACCGCCCCTCCTCGAAGGCATAGGGCACGCCCGTCGAACCGGCATAAAGCTCGATGTGCGGCGCGACTTCGGCGAGCGACAAAGCGAGATTGTAGAGGGCATGATGGCTTTCCGGCAGTTGCCCGAGCGGAAATCGGTCGACTTCCGCCAGCGCGTCGGGAAGCCGCGCCAGCATCTGGTCATAAAATGCGCGCAATTCCGCCCTGGACGATGCCTGCCGCTTCTTCTGGCGCTGGTCGGCCGTCGGCAGGTTCCAGTCGAGGCAGGTGGACAGATCTTCGAACCCGGCGGGCAATTCAGCTTGCGTCATGGTCGCGTCTCCCTCAGGCGTTGACATATTCATCGACAATGGCGGCGCTGTGCCGGATGAGAATTTCGTCATCCTGCAAATTCTGCACCATCTTGGCGCGCGACTGCATCGCCCGCTGCGTGTCCTCCATGGTGGCCGTGTCCTCCAGCCAGGCGTTGCGCTGAAGCGTAATGGCATGTTCCGTCGCCCAGCGTTCGGCGTTGGTCTTGGGCGGACGGACATAATAGCGCCCTTCCCACAGCGTCCGGTTATGAGCGATCGGCCAGAACTGGTGGGTGAACCAGATGCCTTCCGATACGTGGATGAGCGTGTTGGGGAACAGCACGCTCAGTTCGAACGCGAAGTCATCCCGCTTGTCGGGGTTGATCGCCGGCGGCAGCATCGTTTCGGCGCGCTGCGTGACAAGCGAAGCGCCCGCGATGGAATTGGCGATGCCGGCGACGGGGGTGGGCGTCGCGCCCAGCGTCAGGCACACCGCGCAGGTCCGGTGCGGCCCCATCAGCTTCACATTCTGAAGGCCGGTGGAAAAAGTGTTGGGGAAGGAGCCGGCATGGATGGTGTCGACATGATAGGCTTCCGCAAAGGCGTCGTGCGCGACCTTCCAGTTGCATTCCAGCTCGGTATGATAAGTGAACTGATAGCTGAGTTCGGCAAAGGGGAAGCCGGCAAAATGTCCGGCATAGTCACCCAGGAACTCGACCAGGCTGTTGTCGGGCGTTTCCGCCAGATTGACGAAGATGAAACCTTCCCAGAAATCGACATGGATCGGGGACAGGCCGTTCTGTTTCTTGTCGAAGCACTGATAGAAGCGTTCTTCGCTGGGCACATGCTTCAACTCGCCGTCCGCGCCATAGACCCATCCGTGGAAACGGCAGGTGACGATTGCCGCCTTGCTGCGACCGAAAGTTTCCGGTCCGGTTTCGGTCACGACGGTATTGCCGCGATGCGCGCAGCTATTGTGATGGGCGCGCACGACATCATCCTTGCCGCGCATCAGGATGATCGATGTGTCTGCCGCAGCAAGGCGCTTGACCTTATAGTCACCCTTGTTCGGTATTTCGTCCGTCCGGCCTACGCAGAGCCATACCTTCCTGAAGATCTTCTCGCGCTCCCGTTCGTACCAGTCCGGTGCGATATAGGGCTCGATCGGGATCGGTCCCGAGCCGAGTTCGGGATGCTCGTTCAACCATCGGTGCGGATCGTTCATACTGCTGTCCTTGTAGGTTCGACCGATCGCTGACGGTCGAATGGCCGAGTTGCTGACGGAATAATGTCGGCGCGCGCCATGGCTTGCTAGCCCATCTCCGTGTCCGTTAGCCTGCGGCGGCAGCAAAGGCGCGACGGCGGGAAAAGCGCGGCGATCCGCTTTGTTGCGCGCTTCGCACTCCATCGCGCTCAGATGTTCAACTCCGCAGGAACAGGCTAGCGCTCGGGCGGCATCTGCGTTCGATTATGTGCACGCGTCCTAGGGCGGACGTCATAGCAGTAGCAGGAGCAACAAAAACCGATCCGACGCGGGAAGCGCAGCCGGGCGGGCGGACTAGGGTGTGTGGGGATTGAGTTCAGGGTGAGGCGAAAATGGTGGCGTTCGAGAACCGGCGCGCAGCGTACTTAAGGTACGTGAGCACCGGACGCGCAGAAAGCCGCAATTTGCAGCCCGCCATGGACTGAATCCCCGGACGCCCTGCAACGATAAACATAATCAACAGAAAATAGGGAGCCGTTATGAATTCATATGTCTGCAAACGCACATTTACCGGCCGCCGCGCGTTGTCGCTGCAATCCGGATCGTTCCAGGCCCTGATCGCCGGTCTGGCGCTCGTCGGTCTGAGCCATGGCCCATCCGCATTCGCGCAGCAAGCGTCGGAAGACGCGGCCAGCCGGACTGGCGGCGTTGAGGAAATCGTCGTCACGGCCCGCCGCCGCGCGGAATCGCTGCAGGACACGCCGATCTCGATCTCCGCCGTCACCTCCGAAGGGCTGTCGCAGCGCGGCATCGACAATGTCACGCAGATCGGTGACTTCACCCCCAATGTGAAGTTCAACAGCTCCGTGCCGGTGTCCGCCAGCAACGCCACCGCCGCCATCTTCATTCGCGGCATCGGGCAGAACGACTATCAGTTGTCCGCCGATCCCGGCGTCGGCCTGTACCTGGACGGCGTCTATATTTCGCGCGGCGTGGGCAATGTGCTCGACGTCCTTAATGTCGAGCGGATCGAGGTATTGCGCGGACCGCAAGGCACGCTGTTCGGCCGCAACACCATCGGCGGCGCCGTCAGCGTCGTGACGAAGAAGCCCGCCGATAAACTGGGCGCCAGCCTCGACCTGACCACGGGCAGCTTCAACCGCGTCCAGATCAAGGGGTCGATCGATGTTCCGCTGGCCGATGGCGTCTATACCAGCCTGTCGGGCTTCTATCATATGCGCGACGGCTATGTGAAAGGCACCGTGCCGCTGGCCCCCGACCTGGGCGACACCAACACGATGGCCGGTCGCTTTGCGCTGAGGCTGGAGCCCACGAGCACCCTGTCGATCAACCTCGCGGTCGACGGCACGCGATCGCGCGAGAAATCGGCGCCCAACGTCATGCTCGCGGTCGATGAAAATGCACCGGCGGCGCAAGTCTGGAACAGCGCCTATTCCGGCGCGGCCAGCATCTGCGCCGACCCCTCCAACCCGGCGCGCCTGTCGGACACGCGCTGCTACAACAGCCAGTGGGCCCAGGCGCCCTACCGGCATGGCGGCACGTTCCGGACGATTTCCGACACCTTCAATAATTTCGGCAGGCGCCGGTATGAATCGGCGTCCGATCTGAATATCTGGGGCGTTTCCGGCACCGTCGAATGGAAACTGGGCGACGGCATCACCGCGAAATCCATCACCGCCTATCGCAAGGTGACGGGCTTCTGGACCCGTGATTCCGATCATAGCCCGGCCAGCATCGTCCAGACCAAGAGCGACTGGAAACAGGATCAGTTTTCGGAGGAATTCCAGCTGCTGGGTGACGCCTTCGACAGTCGTTTGAACTGGGTTGTCGGCGGATATTACTCCAAGGAAAGCGGTAACCACGAAGACCTCGTCAATATCATCGACGCCGTCTTCATGAGCGGCGCGATCCTGGATGGACGCAGCCTTGCCGCCTTCGGTCAGGCGACCTTCGAGATTGTCCATAATCTGAGCCTGACGGGCGGCATCCGCTGGACCGAGGACAAGAAGACCTTCGACAACGGCAATCAATATGTCGTCGAGGCCGGCTTCCTGACAGGCCAGCCCTTCAACCCGGACGGCTCGGGCTTGCAGAATGGCGACCCGCTGATGGGACCGCGTGCGCGCAAGACGATCAAGGACCGCGCCTGGACGCCGATGGCCAGCCTTTCCTATCGCTGGTCGCCCGAATTCCTGACCTATGCGTCCTACTCCCAGGGGTTCAAGGGCGGCGGCTTCACCCAGCGCGTCTTCCCGCCCTTCGCCACTATCCCCTCGTTCCGGCCGGAAACGAGCACGACCTATGAAGTCGGCTTCAAGTCCGACCTGCTGGGCCGCCACCTCCGCCTGAACGGGGCCGCGTTCGTCAACGATTATGACGATCTGCAGATCACCGTGAACGATCCGATCCTCGGCTTCGCGCCCATCATCCAGAATGCCGCGAAGGCGCGCATCAAGGGCTTCGAACTCGAGTTGCAGGCACGGCCGACCGAAGAACTGAAGCTGGAGGCAGGTCTGGGCTATCTCGACGCCCAATATCGGCAGGTCGACATCCGCGCGCTCAATGCCGGCGTGACCAAGGACACGCATCTGCAAAATGCGCCGAAATGGACGCTGAGCGCGGGCGCCTCCTATGACATCGATGTCGCGGGAGTGGGCAAGTTCACGCCGCGCGTCGACTGGTCCTACCGTTCGACGGTCTACAACGACGCGGTGAACAGCCCGTTGCTGATCCAAAACGGCTATCATCTGGTGAACGCGTCGATCGCCTATCGCGACGAGCCGGATACTTGGCTGATCACGCTCGGCGTCAAGAACCTGACCAAGCAGAAATATCTGGGATCGGGCTTCGTCGACTCGTTCGGCGGGATCACCGAGGGCGCCTATGGGCGGCCGCGCGAATGGTTCCTGAGCGCTCGCCGCACCTTTTAAGACATGGGGCGCCGGTCCGGGTTCGGCCGACCGGCGCCCCTCCAATCAGGACGGAAAACTATGCCCGATACATTGCAAGAGCGGATTGCACGGCTGGAGGCGTTGCGCGCCATCGACACGCTGATCGTCGACCTTTCGCGCGCTTTCGACGCCGGTCCGTCCGCCGAGATGCTGCGACCGCTTTTCACAGACGATGCGTCGTTCAAGATCGATCAATATGGCACGCTTTCAGGCGGTGACAGGATCGCGCAGGGTGTCGCGGGGAATGCCGATCAGGGTTTCAAATGGACCCTGCATTACCTTGTTTCGCCAAAGGTCACGCTGGCCTCCACCGGCAACCATGCAGCGGTCGAGTTCATGCTGTGGGAAGTGGCAACTTCGGCGCAGGGCCGGGCCTACTGGATTGGCGGACGCTATGTGGCGACAGCGGTGAATAGTGGGGAGTGCTGGCAGTTCCGTTCGCTCGAACTCCAGGCCGATCTGATCTCTCACTATCCCGAAGGCTGGAACGCCAAGCCGGACGCACTCGCGGACGCATAAGATGCCCGCGGCAGAACTTATCTAATATTCGGAGAGTTAATGATGACCACAGGGATGACAGCAGCGGACTTGGCCCACACCGCCCGCAGTTCGGAGGATATCCGCCACGAACTGGGTGTTGATCCGGTGTCGGTGCGTTCGATCAGGGACCCGGCCATATACGAGCTGGAGCGCGAAAAAATCTTCAAGAAGACCTGGCTGAAGGTCGCCACCAGTTGGGAACTGCCCAAGGTGGGCGACTATAAGGTCAAGGAACTGGCCGTCGCCAATGCCTCCGTTCTGATCGTGCGCGGCAAGGATGGCCAGATCCGCGCCTTCCACAATGTCTGCACCCATCGCGGCAACAAGGTTGTGCCGACCACCGGCTTCGAAACCTTCGGCCGTTCGCGCGCCAATGTGGTGACGTGCCGCTTCCACGGCTGGGTCTTTTCCACCGACGGGCCGCTGCGGTCGGTGCCGATGAAGGAACGGTTCGGCAAGCTCGACTCGGCCTGTCTTGGTCTGCGCGAAATCCATTGCGACATTTGGGAAGGCTTCGTCTTCATCAATTTCGATGCGGAACCGGCACAGTCGCTGACCGAATATCTGGGAGACTTCGGGAAGCTGTTCAGCGGCTATCCCTATGAAGAATCGACCACCGCCTTCCGCTATTCGACGGTGCTGAACTGCAACTGGAAGGTCGCCCATTATGCCTTCAGCGAAGGCTATCATGTGCCGACGATCCACGCGGGATCGCTGCCGGGCTTCCAGGGCATCGAGCATACCGACTTCAAGCTGATGGGGCCGCACGCGTCGTCCACCATCTATGGCGCGGGCATGGACACGGCGCCCTCGACGCTCGCCTTCGCCTCGATGCTCAGCACCACCGAGCGCCACCGGCCGCGCCCCGACCAACTGCCGCCGGCGATTAACCCGGAACGGCGGGCCGATTTCCAGTTCGAGCTGCCCAACCTCTTCCCCAACTTCATCATCCATCTGGCGTCGGGCTGCGGCTATCCGGGCATGTCCTTCTTCACGCACCAATTCTGGCCGCTCGACCATGGGCGGACGCTGTGGGAAGGCATCAACTATTTCCGCCCCGCGCAGACCGCAGCGGAACAGGTGGCGCAGCAGCATGTGAACGCGCTGCACCGCAACGCCTGGCTGGAAGATACCGCCACCATGGAAGACACATTTTCAGGCATCATGTCCGGAACGATCGATGAAATGCAGTTGATGGATCAGGAATTCCTGATCCGCCACGCCGCGCGCACCCTCGACACCTTTCTCGCGGCTTGAGGAAAAGACCGATGACCAATCCCATCCTTCCCGCCCCGTTCACCGACCTTGCGCCGCTTGCCGCCCATTGGGCAAGGCCCAGCGAGAATGAACGTAGCGAAATCCGCTGGTCCGCCAGCGCTGATGATTTCAAGGCATTGTATGAAGCAATGATGCCGCGTCTTGACGACATCCTTGCCCTGCTGTCGCAGCACCCCGCAACCGACATGCCCGAGGAAGTGCGCAACCTCTTCCTGCTGGCCTGCGCCTTCGCCGAAGCCTCTCCGCATCATGAACTGTACCGGGGCAGCAGCGCGGTGCCCTACAGCTTCGATGCAAGGCGCTTCGTCCGCACCGACGGCGACGTCGCGCTCTGAACGCGCCGAAGATGGATAGGCTTCAGGATCGTCCACGTCCCATGCTGTTTCAGCCCCTCACCATCGGGGGGCTGACACTGGCCAATCGCATCGTCATTGCCCCCATGTGCCAATATTCGGCAGTCGACGGCTGCATGACCGACTGGCACATGATGCATCTGGGGCAACTGGCTCAATCGGGAGCGGGATTGCTGACGATCGAGGCGACGGCCGTATTGCCGGAGGGCCGTATCACCTATGCGGACACCGGCCTGTATGACGATAGCACCGAAGCGGCGATGGGCAGGGTTCTGGGCGCGCTGCGGCGCTGGTCCTCCATGCCGGTGGCGATCCAGCTGGGCCATGCGGGGCGCAAGGCCTCGCAAGACCTGTTGTGGACCGGCGGGCGTCAGATTGCGCCGCAGCACCCTCATGGCTGGCAGACCCTTGCCCCCTCCGCCCTCGGCTATGATGAGGGGCAGGCGCTTCCCCATGCGCTGGACCGTTCAGGTTTGGCGGAAATCAGGAAGGCCTTCGCCGCTGCGGCTTGCCGGGCGGCCCGGCTGGGCATCGATGCGATCCAGTTGCATGGCGCGCACGGCTATCTGCTGCACCAGTTCCTGTCGCCGCTGTCCAACCACCGCACCGATGAATATGGCGGCAGCCTCGCCAATCGGATGCGCTTTCCGTTGGAGATTTTCGACGCGGTTCGCGCCGCGTTTCCCGCGGATCGACCGGTGTCGATGCGCGTATCGGCGACGGACTGGATCGCAGATGGATGGCAGGTCGAGGACACGATCGCCTTCGCTCAGGCTCTGGAAGCACGGGGGTGCGCCGCCATCCATGTGTCCAGCGGCGGCCTGCACGCGAGCCAGACTATCCCGGTTGAGCCCGGCTATCAGGTGCCTCTCGCCAGCATGGTGAAGCAGGCGGTCCGAATGCCCGTCGTGGCGGTGGGCCTGATCACGCAATTCGATCAGGCGGAGGCGATATTGCGTGAGGGCGACGCCGATCTGATCGGCGTCGCGCGGACCATTCTCTACGATCCGCGCTGGCCATGGCGCGCCGCCGACCATTTCGGCGTCCAGATGGAAGTTGCCGATCAATATCTGTTCGCTGCGCCATTCGGGCGCAAGTCGTTGTTCCGGGCGCGCTCCGGCAGCGGAGCCGCGCCGGCTTAGCCCGAAAGCGCAGCCGATCGCATCTGGTTGTTACAAACTGCGAGGCCAGCCGTGCCGCCCCTTTCGCCACGAAGCCGGTGCGGTAACCTCCCGACAAACGAGAATGAGGGTAGTTCCATGTCTGACGCAGCATCGCATATCGAAGTCTATGATTACAGCGGCGGCATCGTCGGGCCGGGGATCGAGCCGGCCGGTACGGTGAAGGACGGCGGCACCATCCGAACCGGCACCCCGCCCGGCTGTTGGGGCCCCATGATCACGCCGAAGTTTCAGGGCGGTCATGAAGTGACGCGTCCCGTCTTTGTCGAAGGCGCGGAAGTCGGCGATGCGATCGCGATCAAGCTGAAGACCGTTCAGGTGACGTCGCTCGCCACCTCGTCGGGCGTGATGGAATTTGTGGAGGGCCGCTATCTGGGCGATCCCTTCGTCGCGAAACTCTGCCCCAGCTGCGGCGCGACCAGCCCCTCCAGCCATATCGAAGGCATAGGTGAGGAAGCGGTGCGGTGCGACAACTGCGGCGCGGAAGTCAACGCGTTCCGTTTTTCGAATGGCTATGTCATCGTCCTCGACCGCGAGAACAAGGTGTCGCTGACCGTCGACAAGCATGTCGCCGAACGCATCGCGGCCGACGCGCGCCATGTCGCCGCCATGCCCGAACAGTCGAACCAGCATTCCATCCTCGCCCTGGCGCGCGCCGACATATCCGGGCTGGCGAGCCGTGTGCGGCCGTTTCTGGGCAATATCGGCACCATCCCCTCGCGCGATCTGCCCGATTCCCACAATGCGGGCGATTTCGGCTCATTCCTGATCGACGCCCCCCATGGCTACAGCTTCACGCAGGAAGAGCTGAACGAGCACAAGACCGATGGTCACATGGACACCAATTCGGTCCGTGAAGGCGCCATTCTCATCTGCCCGGTGAAGGTGCCGGGCGGCGGCATCTATATGGGCGATATGCATGCCCAGCAGGGCAATGGCGAGATTGCGGGCCACGCCACCGACGTGTCGGGCGTCGTCGAACTGGAAGTGAAGGTCATCAAGGGCCTGAAGCTGGATGGCCCGGTCCTGCTGCAACATCGCGAGGATCTGCCGTTTCTGGCGCAACCGATGAACAGCGAGGAAAGCGCGGCGATCAAGCGGCTGGCCGAAAACTATGGCCAGCAATCGATCGAGGACAATGCGCCGATCACTTTCATAGGATCGGGACGTACGCTCAACGATGCCACGGACAACGGCCTCGCCCGTGCGGCGCAAGTGACTGGCCTGCCCTATGACGAGATACTGAACCGGGCCACGATCGCTGGCTCCATCGAGATCAGCCGCCTCCCCGGCGTGGTCCGGGTCACCTTCATGTGTCCGACGTCCATATTGGAGCGGATGGGCGTGGCCGAACTGGTCCGCGAGCAATATGGGGTGCGGTCCTGATCCGTGTTGACCGGATCGCCTTCCTCCGCCGGCGCGCCGCCCATAGCACAATATCTCTCGTCCATTCATGACGATGACCGTTGAAATTCCAAGATGCCAGGAAAGGTTATGAATCAGGATTTCCGTGGACTCGCGCGCCGTTGGTCGAAGGGGATGTCAGCCAGCTCGGTTTCGCCCTTCTAATTTCGGCGATGCCTCTCAAGAAACGCTAACAGAATAGCCGTCATTACGAGAACAGCGGCCACCGCAAAGGCCAGATGCATTCCCGTGGCGACAGCTTCCTGACCGGCCGTGCCGACATCCCAAGTGGAGGTGCCGAATGCAAACACCGCCCCCATCGCCGAAGCGCCTGTAACCAGTCCCAGATTGCGCGACAGGCCGATCATGGCCGAGACAATACCGCGTTCCGCGGCGTTGGCACTTGCCATGATCGCGCTGTTATTGGCTGCCTGAAACAACGCATAGCCTGCCGTCATCGCCATGATTGCGGCCACATAACCCCCCACACCCCAGGAAACCGGAAGGCCGATCAGGGCGCAGCATCCTGCCAACAGCGCAGACTGACCGATATAGGCCACACGATCAGGGCCGAGGCGGTCGACCAATTGCCCGGCGGGAAAGCCCGTGAGGGCTGCAACCAATGGCCCCGCCGACAGGACCAGTCCCGACATGACGGCCCCCAGACCGAGCGCACCGTTCAGATAGAAGGGGCCGACGATCAGCGTCGTCATCATGACCGTCGATACCAACGCACTTGCGGCAAGGCCGGAGCGAATGGCCGGGGTGCGAAACAATCCCAATCGGATCAAAGGCGACGCGGCTTTGGCTTCGACAACAAGGAACAGGACGCCTCCCACCATCGCGGCCATCATCAGGCCGATATTATAAAAGCCAAACTCCCCATGGCCGATCGTCATGGCCAGGGCATAGGCCGTCAGCGTAAAGATCATCAGCGCCATGCCCGCCGTGTCGAAGCCTTTGACGCCGCCTTCGGCCACAGCGCCTTCCGCTGCTGGCAGGGCGCGGTATAAAAGCAGGAAGGTCAGCAATCCGACAGGAACATTGACGAGGAAGATCATGCCGGTGCCGCCCCATGCGATCAGCATGCCGCCCAGGGCCGGACCCAGCGTCGTTCCAGCGGCGGACATGGTGCCCAGCAATCCCATCGCTCGCCCCGTGCGCGACGTTGGGACCACATCGCCGACAAAGGCCATCGTCAGCGCCATCATGATTGCCGCGCCCATGCCCTGCACCAGTCGAGCGACGATCAGCATGCCGAATGCCGGAGCCAGCGCACAGAATATCGATGCCGCGCTGAAAATTCCGATGCCTGTGAGCATCAGCCTGCGCCGCCCGATCATATCGCCGATACGTCCCGCACCCACGACCATGGCGGTCACCGTCAGAAGATAGCTCAGGACGATCCACTGAGCGGACCGGAACGATAGGCTGAATTCCTGCGAAAGAATGGGCAGCGCCATATTGGTGGTGCTTGTGGCAAGGGAAGGCATCAGCATGGCCAGCGAAAGTCCGGCCAGCGGCCATAGCGTTGAACCGCTCTGAACGTCAGCGTCGCATGCGCGATTTGACCTGACCCGTTTCACGACCTGCGGCATCTCTCAATATCCTTGCAACCAATGACCATGGGCTGCACGATGCCACTTCAAGTCGGCTTGAGGTCAAGTATGAAACTGCTCGATATTGCCGAGGTGGCAAAGCAATCCGGCCTGCCTGCCTCCACATTGCGATATTATGAGGAAAAGGGGCTGATCGAGTCACTGGGACGGCGCGGACTCCGTCGCACCTTTGAACCTGACATATTAGGACGGCTGGCGCTGATTGCGCTTGGACGCATGGCTGGTTTCTCGCTGGATGAAATCGCCGCGATGTTCGGCAGCGATCAGCCCGCGCAACTGGATCGCGAGCTGCTCAGCGCGAAGGCGGAAGAACTGGACAGGATGATCGGGCAACTCACGGCTCTCAGAAACGGCCTTCGCCATGCCGCCATCTGTCCCGCGCCCAGTCATATGGAATGCCCATCCTTCCGACGATTACTGAAAATCGCGGCAGCGCGCAGCAATAGACCCCGGTCCAAAGGGCGATCCAGATCATGATCAGAAACTGGCAAGGATAGCGCCTCCGCTCAAATTCCCGATCCAACCTTGCTGATAAGCCGATCAGTTTCGCCGCTCCTGCGCGAAAAATCGCTGCTGAACGCCCTGGAAGGGTCGATGACAGATTTGTAACGGAACATGAACGGTGCTTGCCGCTTTCCCTTCCATGTTGAGATAGGATGTGGGAGCGGATGATGAGCACAGTGGCGCAGGTGATCGTGGAAACATTGGCGTCAGCGGGCGCTCGGCGCTGCTATGGGGTACCGGGCGATACGCTCAACCATGTGACCGACGCCATCCGCGAAAGCGATATTCGCTGGGTCCATGTCCGCCACGAGGAAGCGGGCGGGTTCGCGGCAGGCGCCGATGCGCTGTTGACCGGGGACTTGGCCCTTTGCGCTGGATCTTGTGGGCCGGGCAGTCTGCACTTCGTTAATGGCCTGTTTGAATCTCATCGCAATCGCGCACCTGTCGTGTTGATTGCCAGCCAGATCATCCGTGATGAAATGGGCTTCGACTTTCCGCAGGAGGTCGACTTCCGGTCGATCTTTCAGACCTGCAGCGTGTTCTGCGAGGAAATCACCACGCCCGCCCAGGCCCGGCGCAAGACGGCTATGGCCGCCCAGGCTGCGCTGGCGAAGAAGGGCGTCGCCGTTCTGATCGTGCCGGCCGATATTTCGAGCGCAAAAGCGCCGGACGAACCGGCCTTCGCGGTCCATCCGGCCAAGCCGGTGATCCGCCCCGCCGAGACGGAACTGGATCGCATCGCTGCCGAACTGGCCAAGGGGAAGAAGATCGCCATCTATGGCGGATCGGGCTGTGAAACGGCGCATCAGCAGATCGTCGCCCTTGCCAACGCCTTGCAGTCCCCGGTCGCGCATACCTCCCGCGCCAAGGATTTTCTGGAGCACGACAATCCCTTTAACGTGGGAATGACCGGCATTTTCGGCAGCGAAGCCGGCTATCACGCGCTCATGACCTGCGACACGCTGCTGCTGCTGGGCTGCGACTTTGCGTGGCGGCAATATTATCCGGAAAAGGCGACCATCATCCAGGTGGATATCGACGGTACCCATCTGGGGCGGCGCCATCCCGTGACTATGGGTTTCGTGGGCGACATCGCGACCACCATCGACGCACTGCTACCCCGCATCGCGCCGCGCAGCGAGCGTGACTTTCTCGACGAATGCCTGACGCATCGCGCCCGCGCCATGGAAGATGAGGCCAAGCATGCGACGATCGGCAAGGGCGGCGCGATCCATCCCCAATATCTCACCGAAGTGATTTCGCGAGCCGCGCCAGCAAATAGCATCTACACCGCCGACGCCGGATCGCCGATGGTCTGGTGCCTGCGCCATGTCGCTGCCACGGGACAAAACCGCACCGTGATCAGCCTCAGCCATGGCACCATGGCTAACGCCATGCCGCAAGCACTGGGGGCGAAGGCAGCATTCCCCGACCGGATGGTGATATCGCTGTCGGGGGATGGAGGCATTGCCATGCTGCTCGGCGATCTGCTGACGGCGGTTCAGGAAAATCTGCCAATCAAGGTGGCCGTATTCAACAATGGCGCGCTCGACTTCGTGGAAATCGAACAGAAGGTCGAAGGGCTGATGGAGGCCTATACCGAACTGGTCAATCCCGACTTTGCCCGCGTGGCCGAGGCGATGGGACTGTGGGGACGGCGGGTGGAACAGGCCGAGCAACTGGAGGACGCCGTGCGCGACTGGCTCGCCGCGCCGGGACCGGCCCTGCTGGACGTAGTGACCGATCGCTATGAACTCGTGATGCCGCCAAAAGTGGAGGCGGGCCAAGTGGCGGGCATGGCGCTCTATTCCGCCAAGGCCGTGCTGAATGGACGCGGGCGTGATGTGATGGGATTGATCCGGAATTTGCTGTCGTGACGGAAAGATCCGTCCTGACCGCGGCGCTGACCCGCGACAATGCCGTGTCGCGAAACCTTCTGCTCCTGATCGGCCTGGTGGGGACCGTCGGCGCGCTGGCCATCGGATGGCGGTATCATTGGCTGCTGTGGACCTTGTTGCTGTTCACGCCAGTGCTGGCGCTGGCGCTGATCGACCTTGTCCAGCCCCATCATTCCCTCCGCCGCAACTATCCTGCCTCCGCTCGTTTCCGCTGGTTCTTCGAATGGCTCCGCCCCTTTGCGCGAGCCTATATCGTCGAAAGCGATCTGGACGGACGTCCCTACAGCCATGATGAACGAGCCCTGGTCTATGCCCGCGCGAAAGGGGAGGTCGACGCCCATCCCTTTGGTACGGAATTGGACGTCTATTCCGACGAGTATGAATGGCTGGCCCATAGCATCGCTCCATCCCGCGATGCGCCCAGGGAAACGCGCGTCCATGTCGGCACCGATCAGTGTAGCCAACCCTATCAGGCCGCCCGCCTCAACATTTCGGCGATGAGCTTCGGCGCGCTGGGCGCGAACGCAATCGAGGCCCTGAATCTGGGCGCGAAGATCGGCAATTTCTATCACGATACCGGCGAAGGCGGATTGTCACCCTATCATCTCAAACATGGCGGCGACATCGTCTGGGAAATCGGATCTGGCTATTTTGGCTGCCGGGATCGGCAAGGCCATTTCGATCCCGGACATTTTGCCGATCGCGCCGCCCATGATGCGGTCAAGATGACCGAGATCAAGCTCAGCCAGGGCGCCAAGCCCGGTCATGGCGGACTGCTGCCGGGCGCCAAGGTGACGCCTGAAATCGCCGCCACCCGGGACGTGCCAGTGGGCGAGGACTGCCTGTCGCCGCCCGGACACAGCGCTTTTTCCACGCCGATCCAGCTGGTCGAATTCGCCGGCCGGATGCGCGAACTGTCAGGCGGCAAGCCGGTCGGCATCAAATTGTGCGTGGGCTATCCCCATGAATTGTTCGCGGTGATCAAGGCAATGATGGAGACCGGTATCCTGATCGACTTCATCGTGATCGACGGTGCGGAAGGCGGCACCGGCGCCGCACCGACGGAATTGTCCGACCGGGTGGGTATGCCGCTCCGCGAAGGGCTCATGCTCGCGCGGAACGCGCTGGTGGGAACGAACCTCAAGGGCAAGGTCAGGCTGGCTGCATCGGGCAAGGTCAGTTCGGGCGCCGGGATCGCGATGAATGCTGCGCTTGGCGCGGACTGGTGCAACGCGGCGCGGGCATTCATGTTCTCGCTGGGCTGCGTGCAGTCGATGCGTTGCCATACCGATACCTGTCCGACGGGGGTTGCGACCCAGTCGGCAGCACGCCAGCGGGGCCTTGTCATACCGGAGAAAGCGGAGCGGGTTGCCCGCTTTCAACGATCGACATTGTCGGCTCTGCACGACATCGTCGTCGCCTGCGGCCTCCATTCCCCGGACGAGTTCACGCCGGACGGTCTGCGCCAGCGGATCAGCGCGGTGGAGATGCGGTCGATGGACGAACTCTATCCGTTCGTCGAACCGGGCGAACTGCTGGATGGCGTCCGAGATGCGCGACTGGCTCGCTGGTGGACTCAGGCCGACCCCACATCCTTCAGACGACGCGCGCCATGATCGGCATGGCGGTAACAGACGGTTGACGGATTCAGTCGGCAGCCGTCACGGCGCGCATGAAACGCACGCTGTCTTCCAGCACCGGGGCACGGGATCGGAACGGCCGGGCAAAGGCCGTAACCATTCCGACATGTCCTATCCCGGGATAGCGCCTGATCCGGACTGTCACGCCAGCTGCCTGCAACCGGGTGGCCAGCGCCTCGCTATTGCGCGCGCGGACGGTTTCGTCATCCCCGCCGACCAGCAGCAGGCTCGGCGGATCGCCTGCGCCCGCCCATGTGACCGGCTGGGTTTCAGCCGGATTTGGCCACTGCCCGAAGGCAGCTTTGCTGGCGGGCACATCGAAAGGTACGAAATCATAGGGGCCGGCAATGCCGACAAATCCCTTGATCGCCCTTCGCGCCGGACCGAGCCAGCGTCTGTCCATGGCGAGCATTGCCGCGATATAGGCGCCCGCCGAATGGCCGCTCAGCACCATCCTGTCGGGCGTGCCGCCATAGGCCTGGCCGTGTGCGATCACCCATCGCACGGCATCGGCGCCATCGGTCACGAAATCGGGATAGAGATTTTCGGGACCGATCCGATAATCTGGGATGACGACAAGAAAGCCTTGCGCCGCCAACGCCCGCCCGACGAAGCTATAGCCTGCCCGCGTACCGCTCGCCCAGGAACCGCCGTAGAAGAAAAGAATGATCGGCAGTTGCGCGCCTGCCTTCCGGACGCGCGGCGCATAAATGTCCAGCATCCTGCGCTGTCCATCGCCATAGGCGATGCCGCTCGCTATCCTTATACCGCCGCTATCCTTGGGAACAAGCAGATCGAAGCCCTGCAACGGCGCCCAGGCAAGACCAATCATGCCCGTCAGCACGCCGATCCCCGTCGCCGTCCATAATAGCCGCCTGCTCATAGACCTCCTGTCGCGATATGCGGCGCCTTATACCAAGGCGCTAAGATGCTAACGCATCACGCCTTGGACATGCTCACGCGCCGCACGAGCCAATACCGATTTGCCTCGGTACAACGAAGGAAAGGCGGTCCTCAACATCGCGATGCTGGGCGGATGCGCCAGCCTTCCACTGCTGTCGGACTGCACGAGCGGACGGTCGGGACTTAGTGACCGGCATGGGTCGACCTCCCTCCGCGCGGTTCAGATTCTGCTTGGCCATACGAAGATCGAAAGCACGGTCAGGCCGAACAGGAGCCACGGCGTCCAGCCGCAACAGACAACAGCTCGATCACCCTCTCGGTAACGCGAAGGCCATGATGTAGTCGCCCACGTCCGGCGAATGTGCGGCGCCGCCCACCGAGATCACGACATATTGACGACCATTGATCGGGGATATGTAGCTCATCGGCGTGGCGCTGGCGCCCACCGGAAGGGCGTATCGCCACAGCTCCTTGCCCGTCCCGGCGTCCAGCGCGCGCAGATAATAGTCCTGCGTGCCCGCGAAGAACACCAGGCCGCCCGCCGTCGTCGAGGTTCCGGCGTAGCTCGGCATCCCCGGCGTCAATGGCAGGCCGAGCCGGATCCCGAGTGGGCCCAGCATCTTGGCGGTGCCGGCCGGGATCTGCCATGCCACTTTGCGCGTATCCAGATCGATGGCCGTAATGGTGCCGAAGGGTGGCTGCGAACAGGGCACGCCGAGCGCGGACGCCCAGGTGGCACTCTCGACCCCGTAAGGCGTTCCAGCCATCGGGCCTAATCCGTGGCCGTCAGGCGTGGGCGCGCGCGTCTTGATGAGCTTCTCATATTCCGATCGCGTCATGAGCCTCCGCGTGCTCGGCAGGCGGATGTCGTTGACGAACAGGCGGTGATGGGCCGGATCGTACGACGCACTCCCCCAGTTGAGGCCGCCCAATGCGCCGGGATTGGCCATGCTCCAGTCCAGACCGGGCGGCGTGAAATCGCCATCATAGCGCAACCGCCTGAAGCTGATCCGGCAGGTCAGCTGGTCGAACATCGTCATCCCCCATGACGACGCCTCGGTGAAGCGCGGCGCCGCGATCACCGGCATGCCTGTCGAATAGGGCTGTGTCGGCGATACGCGGTTTTCCGGGATGGACCCGCGCGTGGGGACCGGCCGCTCCTCGACGCGAGAAATAGGAGTCCCCGTGCGGCGGTCCAGGGCGAATATCTGACCGCGCTTGGTGAGGATAATCACGGCAGGCACGATGGCGCCGGCATCATTCTTCATGTCGAGCAACGCCGGTTGCGACGGCAGATCATAGTCCCACAAGTCGTTGCGCGTTGTCTGAAAGGACCATCTCGGAACGCCCGTGCCGGCATCCAGCGCCACGAGCGCGTCGTTGTATTTGAGGGATTCCTTCGGTCGGGCGGCGTTGTAATAGTCGGTGCCGGCATTGCCCATGGGAGCGTAGATCAGCCCAAGCGCGGGATCGTAGGCGGCATGGGTCCACATGTTGGGCGTTCCCAGCGTATAGCTGCCGCCATCGGCGGGTCCTTTGCGCACTGCCGGGTTGCCGGGATCCCAAGCCCAGACGAGAGCGCCCGTGCGAACATCGAACGCCCGCAGGCCGCCTGCCGGCTCCCCGAGCATCTGGTTATCCGAAACCCAGCCGCCGACCACGATCTTGTCGCCTGCGATCAGCGGTGCCGAGTTCTGGTAATAGTAGCCGGGGCCCTCCGCCCCCATGCCGTCACGCAAATTGACGACACCGCCGGAGCCGAAGCCGGGGCATAGCGCGCCCGTCTCCGCATCGAGCGCGAAGAGCCGACCGTCGACGGTGTTGCCGATGATGCGCGACGCGCAGACCTGCCCCTTCGTCGCCTGCTCGTCGCGGAAGAAGCCAAGCCCGCGGCAGCGCGCCCATGCAACGGCCTTGGCCTTCGCCTCGAACACCCACCGGCGCTTGCCGGTCGTCGCGTCTATGGCGTGCACCGCATTCTCCGGCGTGCAGGCATATAAACTATTGCCGATCTGGAGCGGCGTGTTCTGATCGACCTCGTTGCCGTCGCTGATGTTGCGGCCGGTCCGGTAGGTCCAGACCGGCTGCAAATTCTTCACATTGTCGCGATTGATCTGGTCGAACGGCGAAAACCGCGTGCCGAAGGTGTCACGGCTGAAGCCGGTCCAGTCGACCGGCGCGTTCCCGGCGCCGGCGGTCCGGTAGCTCTCGGCGCCGTCGTGGGACACGTAGGGCGTGGCGACGAACCCGCGTCCGATGAAGACGACCAGCCCGAGGATCAGGACGAGCCCGGACGCCAGAAACACGCGATCCCTGCCGGGTCGCACGGACGAAAACAGAAAGAGGCTGACGCAGAAAACCGCCCAGGGAACGATCAGCCTGGGAAAGAGCCCCCAATAGGCGGTGCCGACTTCGTAGAATGCCCAGACGACAGTGGCCAGGAAGACGATCGCGGCGACATAGGCGACCCGGACGTCGCCTCGCCACGCGAGGAACGCCGAGCCGAGGTACGTCATGCCGACGAGCAGGTAGTAGATCGAACCGCCAAGGAGCGCGAGCTTTGCACCCAAGACCAGGAGGAACAGCGCCATCACCGAAAGGATCGCGGCGGCAGTTTTCCTCAAGATGTTCATCTGCCTGCCCTTCTCACCCAATCCCCGTCACGACGACAGCCAAGAAGGACGGATAGGCCTCCGGGCATGAATAAGCAATCCGCGCGCTGCGACGCGGGACGTGGATGTGACGGCGCGCCATACGTAACGACAGGATCACATGCCTTTTCCGACAATGATGGGTCAATGGAGGCTATGGCCTAGGGCTGGAACCGAACAGTCCGCTATGGTCGTCATACTCCTGCCCTGAGCGGCAGTGCAGTACGATACACCACGGGCCGCAAAGCAAAACTGGTGGTGACTTGGGAGACGCCGGTGATCTTGGTCAGCTTGTGGCGCAAGAAATCCTCGAACTCTCCCAATGAACCGACCAGGACGCGCAATTGATAGTCGGCCTCGCCGCTCATCAGATAGCATTCCATGACTTCAGGAAACTCGGTGACGGTGGATTCGAACAGGGACAGGTGACTGTCATCCTGCCGATCGAGCCGGATACGGACGAAGGCCGAAACGGCAAGGCCGACTTCATCGGGTTTGACCAGCGCGACATAGCCCGAAATGATGCCATTTTCCTCCAGCAGACGCACTCGCCGCAGGCAGGGGCTGGGGGAAAGGCCGACCTCTTCGGACAATGCCTGATTGGTCATCCGGCCATCCATTTGCAGCCGGTCCAGGATTTTGATGTCGATATCGTCCAACGGCACTCTTGGCATAATCTGCTTTCATTATGGGATATAATATGGTAAGCTAGGGTGGCTTTCGGGCCAGCTCGGCGCGCACCATCAGCCGTCGCTTCGCGAAACACCGAACGCGCCGCATATCCATGCCACCGGCCAAATCCTTTGGGTAAACTTCATATTGAGTTCTTCGCGAAGTGGGCAGCCTTCTTTAGAAAGCCGCCGAACCGGACCGTCCGCACCTGGAATAAAAAATTCGCCACTGAGTGACCGACAAGGGTCGCTTATTCCTGAAATCGGATGACAGGCTCAATATCTGAGCATAGCGATGATCGCACGCCGAACCTGTCGTCGTCGCTCCGCAGGTTCTTCAATTCTGGGATAAACTTCTTGCCGTATTCGTCGCGCCAGCACACGCAGCGCCGCACGGTTAGGTTTTTCTTTCGCACCAATGTTGGCGAGCAGTGCAGGGTAGGTCGGGGTGGAAATTGCCATCCTTGATCCCCCGGGCGTGCAGGATCTGCACGATCTGCCAGGAGACGCCATACATCACGCCGACATAAAGGGGCCGATGCCGACGGCTTTCCAGCAATCCATCCAGTTCTCCAACTCCCCCACCGGCTTCGCCTGCCGCGCCGCGACATCCGCTTCATAGGCGACGATCTCACCACGGCCGACCTTGCCTGCAGCGAGTAGGCGGCACAGTTGCGCGGGTCGCATCGCATCGAAGGCGAGGACAGGATCGTCGCTGAGGCAATGGAATTCGCCCGACGTGGCCCAGCGCGGGAAGTGCGCGTTGCAGAAATCGATCATCTTGTGCGTGCCGCGCGGCGGCATCATCGTGAATACAAACCGGTCATGATCAGGCACATAACCCGGTGTCGACAGGTTGGCGGCCGCAAGACAGGCGTCGATCGAAAGATCGCGATCCTGTGTCGACTGGTCGAGGAAGGAGGATTTGCCCGATGTCCCGCTCGACGCGAAGGACATGATGGCCGGCCGTCTTGGCGCGATCCAGCCAGTCGTCAATATCGCGCACGTCGGCGACGTCGATATTGTCGGTTGGATAGCTGCTTAATGTCCCGAGCCACATGTTCATATGGCTCCACTGAGCATTGTCGACAAAGGCTTCGGGATAGCTTTTGCAACTGGTGTGGGCGAAAAGCAGCGGAACAAGATCGGCAAAGCTGTCGATCGTCGTAATGCCCGCCTCACGCGCCCGCTTGTCGAGTACCCTGATCTTCTGACGCCGCTCCGCGAAGCGCTCGCGCGCGGCCTCCAACTGCAATTCAGCCAGATTGTCCGGCGCTTTCCGGAACGGATCGGGCGATCGTGCAAAGGCGATCAGTTCATCAACCGCGCGCATGGCAAACTCCTCTCAGACATTGCCGGGAGTATAAGCAAGGGCAGGAATTCCGCCGCTCCAATTGCTTTCACGGGGAGGACATACTATTTTCAATGCGACCTTCGGACAGCGCCGAAGGACCACGGCCTCTGTCTGCCGTTGGTGCCGACCGGCAGCGCGTCTATGCAGACATCATGAAATCCTTCGATGATTATTCTGTATCGGCGCAAAAGCTCTTATCCTATTTCCCGCCAATCTTTCATCAATCCACGATCACTCTCCATGAAGATCGGGCATGACCGAGATCGTCAACTTCACTGGCGTTCAGTCCGGTATTCTCTGAAGCTTCAATTCGTAAATACGACGCGCGCCACCGACTATGCCATTCTGCTGTCGGAGTTGGCGGCATGAACGGCGACAGCTATCACCTCAAACAGTCCGTCCGCCGCCGACTAACCCGCCGTTGACAGTCGCGGAGGCCGTGATCAGGGATCGCTTCGTGGGGAAACAACCCTGCTATCCCTATCGCCCTTATCTCGAAAGCCTTCCGCATTGAGGTAAATTTTCTGCATCGTCCATGATCGCTGCGATTCAGCCTATTGCCTTGAAAAGATTGGCCATAAATGCGTCCACAACGGGAGGCTTGGGTGCACGCACCCGCGTCGCGACGATCAAGGGCCGCGTCCATGGTTCCACATCAACATCGATCCTGACGATCCTTCCAGCCTTTAGATCACGGGCCAGCAGCATTTCGGGTAGGATCGTCAGGTGCGTGCCTCCGTCGAGCACCGCCAGCGTAAAAATGACGGAGGTCGTCTCAATTTCAGGCTGCGGTCGAACCATTCCGCCGGCATGAAAACTAGCGTCGATTGCCTGCTCCACTGCACCGATATTGGCACCGGCCAGCCAGCGCTCATTCTTCAGATCATGGAGCGTCATACAGCCCCTGTTCGCCAGTGGATGCCCTGCGCCAGCGAAGACACCATAGCGGATGTCCCCCAGAACCTCCTCACGGATAAGCGGGTCGTGGCGGTCGACCTGACGGACCGCTACGATCACGTCCAATTTGCCAAGCAAAAGATCATTGACCATCGTTTCGTAGACGCCAGCCAACACGGTCAGGCGCACATCAGCCCGCTCGACCACCAACATCTTCACCGCACTGGCGACGACATCCGCCGCGGCGCTGGGCCCCACGCCAACTCTTAACCGGCCATGCCGCCCGCCCAGCATGTCGGTCAGGTCGGCGCGAAAACGATCACTTTCCGCAGCAATGGCACGGGCATGGGGCAGGAAAAGTTCCGCATAGCGGGTCGGACGCACGCGACGCCCGTCCCGTTCGAACAGGCGTACACCCAGCTGCGCTTCAAGACGCAGGATGCTCTTGCTGATCGCCTGCTGGCTCAACCCCAGCCATTCCGCAGCGGAAGCGAAAGTGCCCATGTCATATGCGGCCAGAAAATGCCGTACCTGCCGTGATTCCATAAACCTCCAATACACCACCTATGGTTGTTCAAAAAGATCATTTGTTGTTCGCTTCGTAACCCGCCCTGCGCAATGATCGGGGTACAGAGAGAGTGAGGGCATATGCAGATCATTACGGAAAAACAGCCGATCGTCGCCGATCAGGCAGGTGTGTGGGAAGGCGAATATGTCCATCTCGACGCCGACCACAACATCATCGACCGCCACAAGTCGCGCCTTGTCTGCCGCCTGACCGACGGTCCCGACGGCGTTGCGAAGCTGAGCCAGACCAACATCTACACCTGGGCCGACGGCACGCAGGAAATCCGCTATTTCGACGGCATCTTTCAGGGCGACCGCATCTGGATCAAGAATGAACTGATCGACGGCTTCGTCGGCGCGCTCAACTATGACGAAACCAATCGGACCATCATGGTCGGCTGGACGCGGACCTACGAACCCGACTTCCGCTATTATGAAATGATCACCGTCGCGGAAGACGGCGATGCCAAGAACCGGACCTGGCACTGGTATCGCAAGGGCCGCCTGTTCCAGCGCACCGTGATCAACGAAAACCGGGTCTCGCGCGATTGGCAGGCCTATGACGATCCAAGCTACTACAGCTACCGTCCGCGGGCGGCGCTATGAACCAAGCGGCGCTTTCACGCAGGGCGCTGTTGGGTGCGGCGGGAGGCATTGGCCTCTCCGCCGCTCTCGGCGTTTCAGGCCAGGCCGCTGCCGCCCCCACCGCGCCCAAGGCCGACGTCAGCGTCAGCCCTGACGGCCGCTATCCCGTCGCTCCGTTGGCCAAGGAAAGCTGGACGCTGGGCGTGGCGCAGGCGCGCTCCATCCCCGTCGACCTTGCCCGTGTCGAGGCGAGCCGGCGCGAGAACCTCAACCATATGTTGGGCCTGATCGACGCCGCCTTCGCCTTTGGCGGCGGACCCGACCTGCTGTTCTTCCACGAATTTCCGATCACCGGCTTCGGCGCGGGCTGGACGCGGCAAGACGTGCTGAAGGTCGCGATCGAAATCCCCGGCGTGGAGACGGAGGCGATTGCGAAAAAGGCCCGCCAATACGGCACCTATGTCGTATTCGGCTCCTATGCGCGCGATCCCGACTGGCCGGGCCACGCGCTGTCCATCACCACCGTCATCGGTCCCGATGGCCGCATCCTCTCGCGCGGGTGGAAGGCCCGCAACATCAAGGGCGCGTTCGGCGGCGAGATAGAGCTGTTCACGACGACCATCTACGACGTGCTCGACCGTTTCGTCGAAATGTACGGGCGCGACGCGATCCTGCCGGTCATCCAGACGCCGATCGGCAATATCGCGACCAGTTCGGTCCAGCGCGAACCGGAACTGTTTCGCGCCCTCGCGATCAAGGGCGCCGAAGTCATCCTGCGCACGGCGACCGGCGGTTTCGTGCCCGCCGACATTGCCGCCACCTCTCTCTACAACAGCGTCTATACCGCCGTTTCGAACAATGCGATCTCGCCCGGATCGCCCTTCTTCGAGGATACGAACGCCGGCGGCTCCGCCATTTACGGACCTGACGGCGAAGCCATGGCGATTGCCAAATCGCCCAATGAAACGCTGGTGACGGCGCGCATCCCCATCGGCGCCTTCCGCGCGCGGCACCGCCAGCCGACGATCCATCCGCAACTCTATATGGATGTGTTCAACGGCTACACGCCGCGCTTCCCGCCGAACCTGTTCGATAACTATCTGCCCAGCGACGTGAAGGACGCCGGGCGCTATCTGCGTGACAAAGGTGTCTGGAAATGAATGGCGTAACCCGCAGTGTCACCGGCACGATCCTCTATACCAGCACCAAGCCGGAACGCATGGGCCAGGGCCGTGGGCGTGAGCATTTCCGCATGGATTTCCACGCCGACGGCTGCCGCACCATCGCCGCACATGGGCAGATCGACGACGCCCCTTCGGTCGTGCGCGACGTCAACCTGCGCATCGGCAGCGACGGGCTGCCAAAGGAAAGCTTCGTGCGCATCGCCGTGGGCGGTGAGTTTCGCGGGTCGGGCTGGTTCCGCTTCGCGAACAATTTCGCCGAGTGCGAGGCGATGACCACGGTCGAGGGCCGCGTGTCCCAGCGCATGGAACTGGATGCGCCGCTTGTCGCCTTCGGCAACCATGCGATGGTGAATGACGGCTTCCTGCTCAGCCTCTACGACCTGTCGCAAGGGCCGGGCGTGCAGGTGTTCCGCAACATCCTGCTCTCCTCTCCCGACCATCGCGGCGCGACCGGGCCGATGCTGTTCCCGATCGACCTTGCCATCGAATTTGTCGGACGGGAAACGGTGAAGGTCGCGGCGGGCCGCTTTGACGCGCTGCATTTCCGCTTCACCGACATTCCCGGCCTGCTGCTGGAACACCCGCCTTACGACCTGTGGTGCACCGACGATGGCGACTATGTGCTGCTGAAGGCGGCGGTAGGCGGCTATATGCAGACCGCCTATGAACTGACCGCCTATGACCGGACGGAGACGGCCGCATGATCGTCGCCTGGCTGCTCGCCGCCCATATCGCGGTACTGGGCTACTGGCTCGGTTCCGAATTCGTGATCAACAGCACCTATCGCTATGTCTCCTACGGCGACCGCATGCCGTTCGAGGAACGGTCGCGGCTGATGGAGCATGTGATGCATGTCGACCAGCATGTCCGCTATGCCCTTGTGTTGCAGGCCAGCCTTGGCCCCGCCATCGCCGCGCTCTACGGCTATATTCCCGGTGGAGAGGCTACGGCGATCGGCTTCGGCATTTTCGGTGCGCTCTGGTTCACCTTTGTCGAACTGGTCCATCGCCTGCGCCACAGCCGTATCGGCAAGACGCTGGGCGCCATCGATCGTGGCTCGCGCTATCTGTTGATGGCGGTCTTGCTGGGCGTTGCCACCGGACTGATCGGCGGGGCATGGGACATGCCCCAATGGCTGCGTTGGAAACTGGCGCTGTTCGCCTGCGTCATGATGTGCGGCGTCGGCATCCGCCTTGCGCTCATCGCGCATTTCCGCACCTGGGCGATCATGACGCGCGAAGGGCCGACCAATGAGACCAATGCGATCATCAAGCGGACCTATGTACGGGCGACGTCGGTGCTTTTGCTGCTGTGGGTATTCATCGGCGCGATCACCATCGTTAGCGTATGGAAGCCGGCGTGACCGATCGCGCTCTGATTGACATGCTGACGGCGCGCCTTGGCGCCGATGCCGTCCGCACCGACGACGAGGCCGTGACGCTGGCGGCGAACGACGTCCATGTGACGGCCGATCGCCCCGCCGCCATGGTCGCGCCGCGCGATGCGGCCGACGTCGCCGCCATCGTCGCGGCGGCCACGACACAGGGCCATGCCGTCGTCCCGCGGGGCGGCGGCCTCAGCTATACCGGCGGCTATGCACCGCCCTCCGCCCGGACGATCACGGTCGACATGCGCGGCATGAACCGCATCCTCGACATAGCTGAGCAGGATATGACGATCACCGTCCAGGCGGGCGTGACATGGAAGCAGATCAACGACGCGCTGAAACCGCGCGGGCTGCGCCTGCCCTACATCGGCACATTCTCCGGGGCCGGTGCGACGGTCGGCGGCGGGCTTGGCCATGGCGCGCTGTTCTTCGGTTCGGCGCGCTATGGGTCGGCAGCAGAAAATGTCCTGGGGATGGAAATCGTCCTGGCCGACGGCACCATCTTGCGCACCGGCCAGGGCGCCCTTGCCCAGCCCAGCAAGCCGATATTGCGCAGCTTCGGTCCCGACCTCACCGGCCTCTTCACCCATGATGGCGGCATGTTCGGCATCAAGACCGAAGCGACCTTCCGCCTGATCCGCAGCCCTGCGGAACAGGGCTATGCCAGCTTCGCCTTCGCCTGCATCAAGCAGGCCGCCGATGCGCTGTGCGAGATCGCACGCGCCGATCTGGCGGAGGAAGTGTATATTCTGGATCCCAGCGCGGCTGGCGCGGTCCATGCCGACGCGACGACCATGGCAAAAACCGCCATGTCGGTCGCCCGTGAAGCCGGTGGCGCGCTCAAGGCAATCAAGGCGCTGGCATCCCTCGCCAAGGGCGGCACGGACTTCATTCCCGAAGGCCATTTTTCCCTTCACCTGACGGCCGCCGGACGCTGCGCCGCAGCGGTGGAAGCGGACCTCGACGCGGCGCAGCGCATCGCTGTGCAAAGCGGCGGGATCGTCGTCGCGCCCACCATCCCCCGTGTCGCGCGGGCGGAAATCTTCGCCAATCTGAATGGCGTGCTTGGCCCACGGGGCGGACGCTGGGCGGCGCTGAATGCCAAGGTCGCACATTCCGACGCCCATCTCCTGATCGACGCGTTCGACGCCATGATCGCACCCCATGCCGAAGAGATGGCGGCTTGCGGCGTGACCCATACCCGCCTCGTCTCCGCGCTCGCCAACCATTGTTTCAGCTTCGAACCCGTCTTCCACTGGCAGGACAGCTGGCAACCTTTGCATCGAATGGCGCCCGAATGCGACCATCTCACGCGCTTCACCGAACCGGCACCCAATCCGGCAGGCCGTGCGCTCGTCGACCGACTCCGCCAGCAGACCGTGGAGTTGTTCCGCAGTCTTGGCGCGGCTTCCAACCAGATCGGACGCACCTATCCTTTCCGACCGGCCCTTTCGCCCGCGCCGGAACAGTTGCTTCTCACCATAAAACGGGCGCTCGATCCTCGGGGACTTATGAATCCCGGCGTATTGGGTTTCACCTGACTCTGTCCCAAGGAAATGACCATCATGAAGTTTATCGATTCCGCCGCGCTCGCGCTTTCCAGCCTGACGCTGACCGCCTGCGGCGGACAAAAGGCCGCTCAGCCGGCCAATCCTGTCGCCCAGTGCAAAACCTGTCACAGCTTCAAGAAGGGCGCACCGGGCCTGTCCGCGCCCAACCTGAACGGCATCATCGGCAAGGCGGCGGCAAGCCAGCCCGATTTCAAATATTCCAATGCCATGAAGAACAGCGGAATTGTCTGGACAACTGAAAAGCTCGACGCTTACATTGCCGGGCCGGCTGCCCTCGTTCCGGGCACCCGCATGAATTTCGCCGGGGTGCAGGATGCCGCGAAGAGAAAGGCGATCATCGACTATCTACAGAACGAAGACAGCAAATAAGCGTCACGGCATCATTGTCCAGATTCAAAGGGAATAATGGGATGAACAAAAGCCTTTTGCTTGGTTTCAGTGCGCTCGCCATTCTCGCCGCGACACCTGCCTTTGCAAGGGCGCTTGATCCGGACAAGCCCGAAGACGCCGTCGAAATCATGAAACGCGCGCAATGCGGCGCGAAGGACGGTACACCGGCGATCTACCAATGGTCGGGCAAGATCTTCTCGCGGGTCGAGGGCGAATCGGACCGCCTGCTCTTCACCGGCGAGGGCATGAACATCCGCCAGTGCGTGACCGTCACGGACCCGAAGCGGGGCAAGGGATATCGCCAGGTCAGCCGTGAGATCATGCTGTTCACCGATCCCAAATCAGGCGAAGTGATCCGCAACTGGACCAATCCGTGGACTGGAGAGACGGTAGAGGTGATGCAGGTCGCCAATGATCCGGTGAACGTGCCCACCGCCTTCCCCTATGCCGCCGACGGCAAACCCTTCCACCTCGGCTATAAACGCATGGGTCCGTGGCTGGCCATGCCGCTGGAAGTGCCGCTCTTCTATCATAATGTCCTTGCGGGCAATTATCAGGATTATGTTGGCGGCAAATATCATGCGATGGAGATTTTCGACTTCATCGCCCCCGCGAACGAAATTCTCGACACGAAGAAGCCGACCGCCCATCCTTCGATATCCTGGGTGCGTATTTCCGACTGGATGCCGTGGATGAAGATGCGCGGACGGCAGGGACACCTGGTCTTCAACGCCGTCGGAACGAAGCTGGACAATTTCGATGCCTTGCCGAAACAGTTGAAGGACGAAATCGCCGCAAACTATCCCATCTATGCCAAGGCGCCGCCCACGGACGACGCGCGGCCCAATGAAACCACATGGACCGCCTTCAAGAAATGGGTGGACGAACGCCACCGGCGCCAGCCGCCGACGGCCCATCCGGGAAGTTAAGGGCACATCGGAATGGGAGGGGCATAGCGCTTATGGTTCGGCAGCATTTGTAGCCAAAATCATATAATAGCGACCGCCGCAAATCCTCTCAGGTTCCTTCGGGCGCGCCTTGCCAAAAAGGGCGACGCCTCAGCCATTATTGGCGCCAAATCAAAATATGAAATCATAGCGCTTTTCCGCAACACTCCGCAAAAATCCGTATGGACGCCATCAAATATCCAGACAAATTTGAAAAATTTGTCTGGACAACTTTATGCATGACCGCAATGCTGCATTACAGATGTCGGCAAAGCGCCGCTCTACTGAGGGGGAGTATTTTCGGAAATGAAAAAATCAGCATTTTCGGCGCGCAAGATCGCGCTCATTATCTCTACCGCCATGCTCGCTTCGGCCGAGATGCCGGCCTCCGCACAAGATGCGGCCAACGATCCCGCGGCCAACGCCAGCACGGATTCACAGAACGCCATCGTCGTCACCGCGCGCAAACGGGCGGAAACGCTGCTTGAAGTGCCCATCGCGGTCAATGCGTTCAATAGCGCCCTGATCCAGGACAAGATGGCGCAGAATATCACGGATCTCGCCGCCTTCACGCCTGGTTTCCAGATTCAGCAATCTTTCGGCCGTGGCGGCGACCGTCCGGTCATGCGCGGCGCTTCCAACATCCTGTTCAGCGATGGCAAGGTCGGCATCTTCCTGGATGGCGCGCCCTATTTCGGTGACTTCTCATCGCTCGACCTCGCGAATATCGATCGAGTCGAAGTCATCAAGGGCCCACAATCCGCCGTATTCGGTCGTGGAACACTCAGCGGTGCGATCAACGTAGTTCTCAAACGGCCGGGTAAGGATTTCGAAGGCCGCGTCGTCGGCACGCTCGGCAATTTCGACCGCAGAGAACTGAGCGCCTCGTTGTCCGGCCCGATCATGGAAGGCATCGGCTTCCAGGCCGGCTTCAAGCTGTTCGATGTCGATGGCCAGTGGCACAATGATGCCGTTCCGGGCGAACGGCTGGGCGACCAGAGCAGCAGGCAGTATACCGCCGGCCTGTTCTTCAACCCGACGGAAAATATCAGCGCGTCCGTGCGTTGGCTGCACCAGACCGACGATGACGGCCATTTCGCGATCGGGCTCCAGCCGGCAAGCGCGAACAACTGCTTCCTGTCCACACGCCCCTATTATTGCGGCGTCGTGCCGACGATGAGGCATTTCGCCGCGAACACCAACCGCCTGCTGCGTCCCGGCCTATACCGCAATGCCGACCGCTTCATCGGCGACATTTCCTGGGACATTGCCGGTTCGGGCTATGAAGCATCGTTCCAGGCCGGCTACAGCGACCTGAAAGAAGTGACCGGCCTCGATCAGACCTATGATGTGCGCGGTTTCTACTTCCTGCCCCAGTCGCTGTGCGGCCGCTCCTATTATGCGCTACCCAATCAGGATTGCAGCAAATCGAGCTTCGAAACCACCACGGGAACGCACCGCAAGACGCAGACCTATGAATTCCGCCTGTCATCGCCGGCGACCGATCGTTTCCGCTGGCGCGTGGGCGCATTCCACAGCGTCGACAAGCAGCGCGACCTGCCGAAATATCTGGAGCTGAACGAAGTCGGCCCCGAACTCCTCAACGACACGAAGCGCGTGCGTAACCTCGCCTTCTTCGGCGGCGTCGACTTCGACGTCACCCCCACGGTGACGATCGGCGCGGAACTGCGTCACCAGATCGACAAGGTGCGCAGCGATACCCCGACCTACCGCGTCGGCGACGTGTTCAGCGCCGCCTATCTGGCAACGGTCGTCCTGCCCAATCCTAATCAGATCGTTGGCACGGCGGCGACCCGCAAGGCGACGTTCAAGGCCACATTGCCGCGCGTCACCATCAACTGGAAGCCTGAACGCGACCTGTCCTTCTACGCCCAGTTCTCGCAGGGCAATTCGCCGGGCGGCTTCAACAAGATCAGCGCGCCCGATCCGGTTTTCAAGGAAGAGAAGCTGACCAACTATGAAATCGGCATGAAGACGTCGAAGTTCGGATTCGATTATCTGAACATCTCCGCCTTCTGGCAGGATTATAAGAATCAGGTTCTGACAAACACCTATATCGCCAACAATGTCGTCGACTCCTACAGTGCCAATATTGGGCGTACCCGCATCCGTGGTGTGGAACTGGAAGGTCAGCTCCCGCTGGTCGGCCACATACTGAAGCTGCAATTCAACTACACCTTCCTCGACGCCGAAATCCGCAAGGGCGTGGAGGCGGAAAAGGCGCTCGAACTGCTCGGCCGTCCGTGCAAGACTGGCTCGACCGTGAACCTCGACCTGCCCGGCTGCCGCGACGCGGCATCCATCGCCGGCAACCGCCCGCCGCTCGTTTCCAAGCATAGCGGCACGGTTGGGCTGCGCTTCCAGCACCCCGTCGACGACAACTGGACGGTCTTCTCCGGCGCGGACGTCATCTATCGCAGCAGCTATTTCGACCAGGTGCTCAACCATGCGGAGAGCGGCGATTCGACGCAGCTCAACGTGCAGTTCGGCCTGCATGACAGCCATGGCCTGCGGATCAGCGTCTATGGCAAGAATGTGCTCGGCGACGAGACGCCTGTCGGCATCCTGCGCTATCTGGACTTCGCCGCGGCGCGCACGCCGACCGGCGACTATGCCCGCGCCTTCGCCATTACCCCGGCCCGCAAGCCGGAATATGGCCTGACGGTCAGCAAGTCCTTCTGAAGCATGACTAACCATTGAAAAATCCGGGGCAGGCGCGGCGCAAAACCGTCCTGCCCCCTTTTTCATTTTCCAGCCCGGAGCTTTTTCGATGCCAGCCTATATGATCGTCACGGCCACCATTTCCGACCGCGAGGCCTTTCTGGCCGGCTATGGCGCCAAGGCCGCGTCGCTGGTCGAAGCCTTTGGCGGAAAATATCTAATGCGCGCGCCGGGCGTCCAGTTGCTGGAAGGGAATTTCGGCGACGGCGGATCGGTCGTCATTTCCGAATGGGCCAGCCGGGAAGCGGCGCTCGCATTCTGGAACTCGCCCGAATATGGCGCGGCCCGGACGCTGCGGCAGGGCGTGGCCGAATGCCAGGTCCTGCTGATTGAAGCGCCGGCGATCGCCGGCTAATCCGATTATTGATAGAGGGAACGACCATGTCCAAATTCTATGCCATCATCACGCGCGACAAGCCCGGCGCCACCGCCATCCGCATGGAAAAGCTGAAAGAACATCTCGCCCATGTGGAGGCAGGTCTGGACCGGCTGGCCGTCGCCGGGCCGCTCCGCGACGAGCAGGGCAATTTCACCGGCTCGCTGCTGGTGGTGAAGGCCGAAAGCGAGGCCGAGGCCCGAGCGCTGCTGGAATCCGATCCCTATTACAAGGCGGATATCTGGTCCGACATCGAAATCCGCGCCTTCGGTGCGGCAGCCGGCGACTGGGTCGGCGGCAAGACCTGGTAAGGCGAGGGACAGATCATGGCGCGCGTCGCAAGGATAGAGGCCAATGGCGGGCCGGAAGTCATCGCCTTTCACGATGTCGACCTGCCCGCCCCCGGTGCAGGCGAAGTCCGCGTCCGGCATACGGCGCTGGGCCTGAACTTCATCGACACCTATCATCGGCGGGGCATCTATCCGGTGGCGCTGCCTGCCGAACTGGGCGTCGAGGGCGTCGGCATGGTCGAAGCGACCGGCGAAGGCGTCACTGATTTCCAGCCCGGCCAGCGCGTCGGCTATTTCGGCCCGGAACGCGGCGCCTACGCCACCCATCGCAATATCGCCGCTGCCTCGCTGTTCCACATCCCCGACGATATCGACGATGATAGCGCGGCAGCGGCGTTGCTGAAGGGCTGCACTGCCGAATTTCTGGTCGAACGCTGCGCCAGGGTAGAGGCGGGCTGGCCCGTCCTGGTCCATGCAGCCGCCGGTGGCGTCGGGCTGATCCTGGTCCAGTGGCTGAAGGCGATCGGCGCGACGGTGATCGGCACCGTCAGCACCGAGGAAAAGGCCGCGCAAGCCCGCGCCGCCGGGGCCGACCATATCATCTTCTACCAGAGCGAGGACACCGCCAGCCGCGTCCGCAAACTGACCGGCGGCAAGGGCGTACGCGTCGTTTTCGACGGCGTAGGCATGTCAACCTGGGAATCCTCGCTCGACAGCTGCGGCATTCGCGGCCTGATCGTGAACTATGGCAATGCCGACGCTCCGGTGGGCGGAGTCAATCTGGGCGTGCTGGCGATGAAGGGCTCGCTCTATAATTCGCGGCCCATGCTCTACCATTATTATGCCGATCCGGCGGAGCGGGCGGCGGGTATAGCCCGGCTCTGGGACATGCTGCGATCGGGCAAGGTGAAGATCACCATCGGCCAGCGCTACCGGCTGGAAGAGGTCGCTCAGGCTCATATCGATCTGGAAGGGCGCAAGACGACAGGTTCGACGCTCCTGCTTCCCTAGAGCGATTTTCAAGCAATCGAAATCGATTGCTACTTGAAATCACGGTAAAACAATAAACTAGGTCGATCTGATCCAATCAGATCAACCGCTCTAAAACACAAAAGGGGCCGGGCGCCTGTTCCAGGGCGCCCGGCCCATCGTCCATCCGTTCAGCGTCCGATTTCGATCAGCTCGATCAGTTCCCCGGCCAGACCGCGCACCGTGGCGGCACGCCGCCCGCTATAGAAAACCCCTTCCCGCCTCACCGGCGGCGCGATGAAGTCCGCATCCAGCGCATCGAGATCATCCACCGCCAGCGTGATCATCGCATTGCCGGGCGGCAGCATTTCGGGATCGCCCTGCCGCACGGTAGCCTGCGGCGGATAATCATCCACCTCGACAATGGGCAACCGCCCCTTCTGGACCATGGTGATCGTGGTGCGGTAATCGCTGCCCAGCCCGAAGACATTATTGATCATCGAATAGGCCAGCGTATAGCTGGAAGATATATCCAGCTTCAGCGTCTTTTCGAACCAGTCAAGGCTCGCCTCGCGATCCGGGGTCGCAAGGATCACGATGAAGATATGATCCACCGGCGATTGCGCCCTGGGCAGGTCGGAGGTCGGCGTGTTGTCCGCCACCTCGTTGAGATAGATCATCTCCCGCCCACGCCCCGTCACCTGCATGGGGACGAAATAGGGCAGGCCTTCCAGAGCCTTGGGCGGACCAACAATGTCGAAACCGCTGCCCTGTAGCCGGTCGGGCCAGCCGAACACATGCTGCACGGTCAGCTCATACGCGGCCCAGCCATAGGTGCGCGTGGGCGTGAAATCCGGGGGCAGCACGGCCTCCACCAACCGGATGAAGCAAGGCGCGCCGCTTGCGGGCTGAAGCATCGCAAAACGCGCACCGGCGCTTTTCGGGCATCCCCAGCTCACCGCGAGATCGCCATCCAGCAAGCCCTGCTCAACCACCGTCAGCCCCAGACAGCCATGATAGTCCGCCATCGCCGCATCGAGGTCAGGGGTAGAGATGACCCCGCCCACGATCCGGCCATGTTGCAGGCCCCCACTCACCGAAACACAGCCTTGCGCTTTTCGAGGAAGGCCGACACCCCCTCCTTGAAGTCCGCGCCGGTAAAGGCCGAAGCGAACAGCGCCTGCGTCCCGGCATCATCCTCTGCCTGACCGTCCAGAATGCTGCGGATGATCTTCTTGCTGTTGCGGACGCTGTGCGATGAGACAGTGGCGATGGTGCCCGCCAGCGCCGTTGCAGCGGCGACCGGATCTTCTTCCAGCATCTCGATCAGGCCGATGCGCTGCGCTTCCTCGGCGGGCAGCAGTTGCGCGGTGAAGAGGATGCGCTTGGCCTGTGCAGGCCCGACCAGATCCACCAGCAGCTTTGTATCGTGCAACGAATAGACGAGGCCGAGCTTGGCAGGCGTGATGCCGAAACGCGCTCGTGGCGACGCGACACGCAGGTCGCAGGCAATGGCAAGGCCGCAGCCACCGCCGACGCAATCGCCGTCGATCACGGCGATAACCGGCTTTTCCGCCCGCGCCAGCTCATATTGGGCGCGGCTGATCGCGTCCTGGTTCTTCGCCCGCCATTCGGGATCAAGCGCGCCCGCGCCAAATTCCGCGATGTCCGCACCCGCGCAGAAGATGCCCCCAACCGCCGAGCGGAGGAGCACGACCTTGATCGTGTCATCCGCCATCACCTCACCCAGCAAAATGGGGAACTGCTCCCACATCGTCTGGGCGAAGGCGTTGCGCTTTTCCGCCCGGTCGATCAGCAGATGCGCGACAGCGCCCTGTTTTTCGAGTCGAACGCTCATGCCGGATCGACCTTCGCCAGATGCTGGGCGATGGCATGGCGGGTGGTGATCCACACATCCTTCTTCGCGGTCACATGGCGGAAGAACTCCTCCAGCGCCCAGATGCGGCCCGGACGGCCGATGATGCGCAGATGCAGGCCCAGCGACATCATCTTGGGATTGCCCGCCTCCCCCTCGCGATACAACTGGTCGAAGCAGTTCTTCGCATATTCCAGCCACTGCGTCGGCGTCATCGCCGGATCGGTCCACATCTTCATATCGTTGGAATCGAGCTGATAGGGGACGATGGCGATGGGCTTGCCGGGCACGGTGTCCCGGTCCCAGAAAGGCACGTCGCCCGAATAATCGTCCATATGATAGGCGAAGCCCTCCTCGATCAGCAGGCGCCGCGTATTGTCGGTATGGAAATAGCGGCTGAGCCAGCCATAGGGACGGACGCCGACGGTCTTTTCGATGGAGGCGACCGCCTTCCGGATAAATTCGCGCTCCTGCTCCTCATTCATCTTGAACTGGTGCACCCAGCGCCAGCCATGGCTGACCGGCTCATGCCCGAGTTCTGCGATGGCCTGCGCGATTTCCGGATGATTTTCGAGGCTCAGGGCCGCGACCGTCCAGCTTGCCTTGATGCCATAGTCGCGCAGCAGCTTCACGATGCGCGGCGCGCCTGCCTTGATGCCGTAGCGATAGTTGGATTCATTGCCATAGTTGCGGATGGCCGACTTGATGTGGATCCCCAGTTCATCGACCGGCTCCATGCCGCGGTCGCCGCGCGCCACGGTCATTTCCGACCCTTCCTCGACATTCACGACCACCGACAGCGCCAGCTTCGCCTCATTCGGCCAGTCGATACGTTCTTCCATCATCAATGCATCTCCTCACCGCCCGAGACGTTCAGCGCCTCGCCGGTCACATAAACCGCGTCGTCGGAAGCCAGCCATGCACAGGCCCCGGCGGTATCGCTGCCCTTGCCGGGGCGACCCATCGGGTTCTTGCGGTGCATATTCTCGACATAGGCCTCGACACTGTCGAAGCCGAGCAGCTTCGAGAAATACTCATTCTGCCGCGCGCCAAGGCCCGTCGTGACATGATTGGGGCACACCGCGTTCACGGTGATGTCGTACTGGCCAAGCTCGATGGCGTTGGAGCGGGTCAGCCCGACCATGCCATGTTTCGAACTGGTATAGGGCGCCATGTGCGGGAAGCCCGACTTTGCGGCCTGGCTGGCGATGTTGATGATCCGGCCACCCTTGCCGCCCGCGATCATGGCCTTCGCCGCCGCCTTGGTGCCGTAGAAGGCGCCCGACAAGTTGACGCCGATCACCGCCTCCCACTCGCTGGCGGTCGTTTCCAGCAGCGGCTTCATGATATAGCCGATGCCCGCATTATTGACCCAGATGTCGAGCGATCCGAACGCCTCGACGGTCTTTGCCGCCAGTGCCGCGCAGCTGTCCTCCGACCGCACATCGCAGGGGATGACCGCGACCTTCGCGCCGCGCTGGCGCAGTTCCTCGGCCACCGCTTCCATCTCGTCAGTGGTGCCGATGTCGCTGGCGCCCATATGCTCGGCCGGCTTGCCGAGGTCGGAAACGACGCAGTTCGCGCCCTCATCCGCGAAGCGTTGCAGGATAGCCTGCCCCAGCCCCTTGTCACGGCCCGAGCCGGTGACGACGATGGTTTTCCCTTCGAAACGGCGCATCACAGCGTCTCGGTCAGGATGAACTGCGGATTGTCCGCGAACTGTTGGAACTGGGCGGCGACCTTCTGCACGGCCTCGCTCGACGCATCGACGCCGAAGGCCGCCATGTCGGTGATATCGATCACCTCGAAATAAGCGTAGGGCGACGGCGCATCGCTGCCCAGCACGCCGGTTGCCCGGTGCACCTGGAAATCCTCGACGGAGGAAAGCGCGTTGACGCCCGGAATGTCGACCGTCCGTGCCCAGTTTTCATAGGCGGTGGGATCGGCGTCCGGCTTCAGGTTGAACAGCACGATGATGCGCATGGGGCTCTCCTTCTTATTGATCAGATCAGGGGGGACGGCACGAAACCGACAAGACCGGCGTCGAGCCTGCGGGCAAAAGCGATCAGCGCCGCCTCGCTATGGGGTGGGCCAACCAGCTGCACCGCCACGGGCATGCCCTCAGCATCCAGCCCCACCGGAATGCTGATCGCGGGCAGGCCGGAAATATTGGCAAGGCCAGTGAAGGCCGACTGGGTTGCGGGGGGACGAGCGCTGTGGCGGAAGGCCGTCTGCGGAGCCGTCGGCATCAGCAATATGCCATCCTCGCCAACGGCGTCGCGCACCGCCACCCGCGTGCGGGCAAGGATTTGCTGGGCGCGGGCCACATCCTCGTCAGACCGGCCTTCGGCATAATCGAGCATGAAGCGCAACTCATCCGACAGCTGATCGGCAGCCTCCGTCCGCGTCGCGCCAAGATGCGTGATGAGTTCGCGAGCCGCGAAGACAAAGCCCGCAAAGCGCACGTCCGTAGCGCTATCCGCCAGCTTGAGCGACCGTCGGGGCAGGTTGTCAACCAGCGCCACCGCACGCTCATAAGCGGCGACAACGTCCGCCTCGCAAGCAAGGTCATCGAAATTGTCGAGCAGCACGAGACGCTTGGGCGTGGTCCCGGCATCGACGGCGCCGTTCAGCACCGCCAGCACCGCTGCCAGATCGTCGATCGACCGGGCGATCGGACCGATGCTGTCCAGCCGTTCGCTCAAGGGAACAAGTCCCTTGTCGGAGATTGCGCCCGGCGTCGGCTTGATCCCGTAGACACCATTATAGGCGGCCGGAATGCGCACCGAACCCAGCGTATCGGTGCCCAGCGACGCGACGCACAGCCCCGCCGACACCGCAGCGCCGCTGCCGCCCGAAGAACCGCCCGGCGTATAGCCTTCTCGGTGGGGATTGATGGTCTGGCCGAACCAGGGATTGTCGGTCGTCGCGCCCAGCGCCGCTTCATGCATGTTAAGCGTGCCGAGGATGATCGCCCCGGCCGTCCGCAGCCGCGCCACAGCCTCCGCATCTTCGGCAGCGATGATGCCGCGCCGCGCCGCCATTCCGGCATTCCACTCCAGCCCCCTGACCGCGATGTTGGCCTTCACCCCAACCGGCACACCCTCCAGCACGCGGGCACGGCCTTCCGCAATCCGCTTACCGCTTTCCCCGGCCGCCACCACGGCGCCCGCGCGGTCGACCTCGACATAGGATCGGATCGCACCGTCATGGGCGGCGATGCGGGCGAGATAATGGTCGACGACCTTGGCGGGGGTGGTTTCGCCCGCCGCATAGGCCGCATGCAGCCCGGCTATGTCGAGACGATGCAATGGCGTCACGACTTGCGCTCATCGATCAGACGGATCGGCTTCTGCCGGACGTCGATCTGCGTCAGGGTCGCCGTATCGCCGGGACCCACCAGCTTCACCGACACCTCCACGCCCAGCCCCTGACGCAGCAGCCCTGCAAGCTGGCCTTCATCCGTGCTGCCACGGCTTTCGAGCGTGACCCGCATGTCGTCACGGCCCGCCCCGTCGCGCGAGACATGGCAGACGAACTCGCCCGTCAGGTCAGGGCGGTTTTCGATCAGCGAACCGATGGCATGGGGGAAGACGTTGATGCCGCGCAGCTTCACCATATTGTCGCTGCGTCCCTTGAAACCGGCGATCCGCTTGAAGGCGATGCCCGTCTGGTTGGCGCCGGTCAGTTCATGGGTGATGTCATGCGTGTTGAAACGGATGCAGGGCGCGATATCGTCCTTGAACAGGCAGGTCACGACCATGTCGCCGGTTTCGCCCGCACCCACGGCCGTACCCGTGTCGACATCCAGCAGTTCCAGATATTGCGCGTCCTCCCAAACATAGAGGCCGTCGCGTTCCGGACCTTCGCCCGCGATCGATCCGGTGTCGCCCACGCCATACCAGTCATAGGCCTTGGCCCCGCCCCATGCCTTTTCGACGCTGGAACGATCTTCCGTGCCCAGATGGCCGCAAATCATCTTGATGTTGATCTTGTCGAGCAGGCCTTCCGCCTCGGCCACCTCGGCCAGCTTGCGGATATAGTCGATGAAGCCCATCAGCACCGACACGTTGAAATCCGCCATCAACCCGACCTGATTGATCGATCGCGTTTCGATGCCGGTGCCCGCCGACAGGAAGATGGAGTTGGTGAAATGGGTCACCGCCTCACGGATATAATGGCCGCCATTGATCATGCCATGGCCATAGACCGACTGCACGACGTCGCCGGGGCTTACCCCCTGCCAGCGATACATGCGCCCAACGAGCAGGTTGGTGATCTCGCGCCCCTTGGGACCGAACAGCAGCGCCTGCGGCCGCCCAGTGGTGCCCGACGTGGTGTGGAAGATCGTCGGCGGACGATCCGCACCGCCGAGGCCTGCGAAATCGCCATAGGGCGGATGGTCGGCGATAGAGGCCATCAGGTCGGTCTTGTCATAGACCGGCAGCTTCACAATGTCCTCAAGGCCGCAGATATCGCCCGCTTCTATGCCCTTGGCGCCCCAAAGACGCTGGTAGAAGGGGATTTCCCAGCCGCGCTTCATCAGCTTGAGGAACCGTTCATTCTGGAGCGCGTGCAGTTCGTCACGGCTCATCCCGGTATAGCGCGCGACAAAGGCGTCACCCACCGGATAGTTCTGAAGCATCTGCTTGGCGTCGAAAGCTTCGAAATAGGTCGGGAAAGTCATGGTTGCTCCGGACGTGTGAAATAGGAAAGCGGATCGGAAAACAGGCGCGGATCGGGCTCGCTGGCGGCAAGTTCGCGGGCAAGACTACGCTTGGCCTGCGTCTGCGCGGGGCTCATCGCCGCGTCGGGATGGCCCAGCGTCGCGGAAATGACACGTTCCAGCACCGTGCCGTCGCTACGCGTCACCTCCAGCCGCTGCGGCGACAGGGCATTGGGATCGTCATTGCCGTCCAGCGTGATGACCAGCCTGCCCGCCAGCGCAGCGATCGCCGGATCGGCAAAGGTCACGGGCGTGAAGCGGCGCGGATCGATCCGCCCGTCGGTCAGCATCAACGCCACCAGCAGGGACAGGCAGAGCCGGGCATAAGCGGGCGTCATGTCCGCCTGGAACGGGCGCCCGACCAACCGCTGGATAAGGGGCGGCACGAACGCCTCGATCTTTACGACGGAGCCGGCATCCACATCCCCCTCGCGCAGCAGCGTGTCGAGCGTCGCGAGCACCGCATGGCTCGCCCGCCCCGACGGGAACGGCTTGATGCTGACTTCCGCGATCCGCCAGACCCGACCCAGCGCATCGGCATAGGGCGTCAGATCGCCCTCATCGAACAGCCGGAAATAGCCGAAGGGGCCCTCGAGCGCGTCATGCGGGCCGGTCAGCCCCGCCTTGACCAGATCGACCGCCGCGATGGCCGCCCGCGCCGCCCCTGCGATCTGGAGCGGCAGGGCAATAGATCCTTCGACATGCGCCTGCATCGTGCCTGCGCACTGCGAATAGGCAAGACCCAACACATCTTCCAGCCGGTCGACGCCGTCGATCCGGGCCACCGCCAGCGCGGAGCCGATGCAGCCTGCGGTTGCGGGCCGGAAAAAGCGCAGCGGCGTGTCCGCCGACAGGCCAAGGCCGCTCGCAATGTCCACGCCGATGGCCAGCGCCGTCAGCGCTTCGTCCGGATCGCATCCGCCGCGCCGATCGATCGCCGCCATGACGGAAGCGGTCACGGTGGACAGCGCATGGACCACGGCGGGCTCATGCACCGCATCCCATTCAAGACAATGAATCTGGAAGGCGTTGACAAAGGCCGCGCCCGCGGCGGGCAGGCGCATGCCCCGCGCAATCAGGCGGGCGTCGCTCCCGTGCCCCCAACTCCGCGCCGCAACCAGCACATTGTCGGCGCCCGGCGCGGTCGAACCGGCCGCCCCTGTCGCCAGCGTATCGCCCAGCAGGTGAAGCGCAGCCTCCCGCACCACCGGGGGAAGCCGGTGCCCGGCACGAACAAAATCAAGAATGCGATGCGTGGCGCTCAAAGCCAGCCCTCCAATATGCGCATGATGTCCGACACCCGATCGCCCTCAAGCGTGGCCACGATCATTTCGCTGGCCTCATCGATGTCGACGCCTCCCCATGCCATCAGCGCGCGGGCCTTTTCAACCACCCCGGCCTCGGACAAGGGCCGCTCCGGGTCCCCGCGCGCGTCGGCCAGCGTGATCCTGCCTTTCCCGCTCGACAGGGTGGCCCCGAAATGCGCTGGATAGGCGCGGGTCAGCGCCTCGCTCTCCACCACCGTCACCTGTCTGCGCGCATCGGCCAGCGCGGCAATCGCATCGGGTTCGAAGTCAGCAAGCTGCGGCACGCCCCGTTCCATGACGATGGCGACCGCATGTTGCAGCGAGAATTTCGCGTCGATCACGCTTTTCGGATCGGGCCGGTCGCAAAAGATGAGCGCATCGCGATAGGTGACGACCGTCACTGCCCCCTCCAGCGCGCCCATCGCCTTGAGTTCCAGCGCCGCGTCGATGGCGGGATGCGCATGGCGGCAGGCACCCCAGGGCTTGAAGCTCACCTGATCGATCCGCCAGCCCTCGCCCAGCACCAGCGGCTTTGGCGCGTCGCAGGTCGCGGCGAACAGCCCCTGCGGCCCCTCCAGGATGAAGCGCGGCCCGGTGATACCCATAACCGCGTGCCGGGCCGCTGCCGTGCCCGTCATCATCGCATGGGCCAGATGCCACTGCTTGGCCATGACCGGCTCATGCCGCATCTGCCAGAGGCCGCCCGTGACCGATCCCGCCAGCCCCAGCGCCGATACAAGCTGCGCCTCGCTTGCGTCGAGGCGGAATACTGCAGCGGCAGCAGCGCCAAAGCTGCCCGCCGTCGCCGTATTGTGCCAATAGGCATAATGCCGCCCGTCGAGCATCGCGCCGATCCCGATCATGGCCTCATAGCCCCGCACGCCCGCATCGAGCGCGTCGTCCAGCGCATCCCCGCCCATGCCGAGCACCGTGGGCCAGACCGCCGGGCCGGGATGCAGGATCGCCGTGCGATGGACATCGTCCATCTCCAACACATTGCCCAGCCACGCAGCCTTCTCGGCGGCCGCAGCACCTCTGCCCCCTGCCTGCAATCGAGCGACTTGGGATTGTCTTGCTCCTGCAACACAAGCCAGCCAATCCAGCAGGTGCAGCCTCGACTTTGTCCGGACAATTTTTTCTATCGGACGATGGAGATGCTGTGCAATGCGTTCAACTAGGCTATGGTCTACCGCAGTCATCGGATATACTCCGACACGTAACGAATTGGCAGGGGAGTGTGAATTTGTCGGCGGAAGTTCAAAAGGTTACGCAAAATGGTGGCAAGAAGCCACGCTATCAGGAACTTGCCGAGGATTTGCGCGCGGGAATTTTGCGTGGCGACTATCCCGATCCGGCGCATTTCCCCACCGAAAGCGTATTGTGTGCGCGCTACGGCGTCAGCCGCTTCACTGTGCGCGAAGCCCTTCGCTCGTTGCAGACCGAAGGCCTGATCCAGCGCAAGCGCGGATCGGGCACCGTAATCAAGCCCGCCTCGGCGCGCGGCGGCGCGCTTCACCAGCCGCTGTCCAACGTCGGCGAAATTCTGCAATATGCGCGCGACAGCCAAATTCATTTCACCACCATGGGACCGGCATCGCTGCCCAAGAAGTTCGCGGCTCATATTGCGGAGCCGATAAGCGGCCGCTGGTATCATTTTCGCGGCTTGCGCACCCGGCAGGGTCAGGCCGGGCCGATCGCCCTGACCGACGCCTATATTCATCCGGACCTTGAAGCTGCCGCACGAGAGATAAGGACGAACGAAGACACGCTTTTCCGCCAGCTTGAACGCCTTTCGGGTGTCAAGATCGCAACTGTGACGCAGGATATCCAGGCCGTCGCTGCCAGCGGCACGGTCGCGACGGAACTTGGCGTTCCGCGTCGCAGCCCCTGCCTTCGCATCCTGCGCTGCTATCTCGATGCCGAAGGCCGCATCCTGGAGATTTCCGCGAGCCACCATCCCGGTGACCGCTTCGCCTACACCATGCATATCGACGTCGAGTAACAAGGGTTCAGCCATCGGCGCCAAGCTCCGGCGCCGATGTCGGAACCCACGGCTTTTCCCCCGCGAAGCGAATGGGCGGCGCGATATGATGTGCCCCATCGGCCTCGACGATAAGCCCGCGTTCCGCGATATGAGGCTCCGAAAAAGCCTCTTGAAAATCAAGCACGGGGGAAAAGGCGACATCCTTTTCCGCGAACCAGGCAACCCACTGGTCGCGCGTCCGCGTGCGGAACGTCTCCCGCAGGAAACCGACCAGCGGGGCCTGCCCCTCACCCGGAGCCACCGCCCCGAGCGGAATGAGATCGGGCCGATCCAGCGCGTTCAGCAGGTTCGCGACGAACTTCAGTTCACGCCCGCCAAGCACGACATGCTTCCCGTCGGCAGTCTCATAGACATTGTAGAAGGCCGCGCCGCCCAGCGACCGCTGGCTGGCCGATCGCGGCGGTTCCCCACCAGCGATTGCGCCGCCTGCGATATGCGCGCACCAGGGCAGCATGGAATCGAACATGGCGACATCCACATAGTCGCCCCGGCCGCTCTTCTCCCGACCGATGAGCGCCATCAGCACCGCCGACAGCCCGGTCAACCCCGCCGCCATGTCGGCCGAAGGCGCGCCCGGCACCACCGGCATGCCATCAGGACCGTCATTGACCGACAGAAATCCTGCCATGGCCTGAACCGCCATGTCGTGCGCGGGATGATGGGCCAGCGCCCCGGCCTGCCCAAAGGCCGAGATCGAGCAATAAACGATGCGCGGATTGCGCGCCGACACCACATCATAGCTGAAGCCCAGCCGAGCGACGACGCCCGGCCGGAAGCCTTCGATGAACACATCCGCCTCATCGATCAGCGCCCAGAGCGCATCGCGCCCCGCATCGCTCTTGAGGTCGAGCGCGACGCTCTTCTTGCCCCGGTTGAGGTTGCGAAACCAGATCGACTGCCCCGCCTCGAAAGGAGCCTGTTCGCGGGCCGGCTCACCGCTCAGCGGCTCCACCTTCACGACTTCGGCCCCCTGATCCGCCATCATGACCGACAGCATCGGCCCTGGCAGGAACTGCGACAGGTCGACGACCTTTATCCCTGACAGCTTGCCCATGGGATCAGATCACCCCCTTCGCCTTGAAGGAGCCGATTTCATCCGCGTTGAAGCCGGCCTCCGCCAGTACCGCTTCGCTATCGGCGCCCAGCAACGGGGCCGCACGGTTCGGCAGGCGCTTTCCGTCCATGCGGATCGGGTTGGCGAGCACGCGCAACGCATCCCGATCAGGATGCGACACCGTGTCGATCATGCCGGTTTCCTGAAGATAGGGATTGTCGAGCGCTTGGTCGAGGCCATAGACCGGCGACACCGGCATGTGACCGGCAAGCCGTTCGACCCAGTGCGCCACCGGCTGCTCGCTGAAAATGCCGTCCAATATGACGGTCAGCACGTCGCGATTGGCCAGCCGGTCGGCGGGCGTCCCGAAACGGCGATCGGCGGCGAGTTCGGCATGACCGATGCGGTCGACCAGCACGTCCCAGAATTTGGGAAGCTGCGCCATCACGAACACCCAGCCGTCCGCCGCGCGGAACATCTGGCTCGGCGTGACAGACGGGTGCGCCGAACGCTCGACACGCTCAGTGACATCGCCTTCGTTCAGATACCAGACCGCCGGATAGCTGGTCTGATGGATGGCGGTGGACAGCAGGTCGACATCGACGTCCCGGCCAACACCCGAACGCTGTGCATCGACAAGCGCGCCCAGCAGACCGATGGTCATGATCGTGCCGGTCATGAAATCGACCAGCGACAGACCCGCACGCGTCGGCGGCGCATCCGGCTCACCCGTCAGCGACAGCCAGCCCGCCTCCGCCTGCATCAGATAGTCATAGCCCGGCCAGCGCGCCCGCTCATTATCGCGGCCATAGGCGGAAAGATGAGCGCAAACGAGCGCGGGATTGACGTTCTTCAATTGCGCATAGGTCAGCCCGATCTTCACGGGCAGATCGCCGCGCAGATTATTGACGACGGCGTGGCTGGACGCAGCCAGCCGATGCAGGATCTGTTTACCCTCGACCGAATTGAGGTCGAGCGTCAGCGAACGCTTGTTGAGGTTGAAACTTTGGAAATAGAGGCTTTCGCCCTTGCGCAGATAATGCGGCCCCACCGCGCGGGCCGTGTCTCCGGCCTTGGGCGGTTCGATCTTGATGACCTCCGCCCCCATCTGCGCGAGAAACATGGTGCCGTACGGGCCGGCGCCATATTGTTCGGCGGACAGTATCCGATATCCTTCCAGGGGAAGTTTTCGCGTCACACCGGGTTCCTTTTCAGCCATTGCTTGGCGATGATCATTCGCTGCATTTCGTTGGTGCCCTCACCGATGCACATCAGCAAAGAGTCACGATAATAGCGCTCGATCTCATATTCCTTCGAATAGCTGTAGCCCCCGAAGATACGCATGGCTTCTTCCGAATTGCGGACGGCCGCCTCGGACGCGAAATATTTCGCCATACCCGCCTCCATGTCGCAGCGTTCGCCGCGATCATAGGCTTGGGCCGCCTGGCTGACCAGCAGCCGCGCCGCCTCGGCACGCGTCACCATCTCACCCAGTTTCAGTTGGATCGCCTGATGCTGCGCGATCGGCTTGCCCATCGTCTTGCGGAGCTGTGCATATTCGGTGGCCAGCCGCAGCGCCCCTTCCGCCAGCCCAACGCCACGCGACGCAACGTTGATCCGGCCCAGTTCGAGCCCGCCGGTAGCCTGGAAAAAGCCCTGCCCTTCAACGCCGCCGATCAGGTTCTCGGCCGGGATGCGATAATTGTCGAAGATCAGTTCCGCGGTATCAATAGACTTGTAACCCAGCTTATCGAACTTCTTGCCAACGGTGAAACCTTCACCCTTCGGCGCCATGAACAGGCTCATGCCCTTGTAGCGCGGTTCGGCCCGGGGATTGGTCTTCACCAGCAGCGCGATGCAACTGCCCTGAATGCCGTTGGTGATCCACGTCTTGGTGCCGTTGATGACATAATCGTCGCCATCGCGCACCGCATGGGTCCGGATCGCCTGAAGGTCGGTGCCCGCATCGGGCTCGGTCAGCCCCAGCCCGCCGCGAATCTCGCCGGTGGCGAATTTCGGCAACCATTCCTGCTTCTGCGCTTCGGTGCCGAAACGCTCGACTGCCGCAGCCATCATCAGGTGCGAATTGACGATTCCGGTAATCGCCATCCAATAGGATGAAATACGGGTGATGATCTTGGAATAGGTCGTCGCCGGCAGGCCAAGACCGCCATATTCCTGCCCGATGGTAGCGCCGAAGAGCCCCATTTCCTTCATCTGCTCCACCAGTTCGGCGGGCCAGATGTCGTTATGATCGTGATACATGACCACCGGGCGAACATCCCGTTCAATCCAGCGGTCAATGGTTTCCAGCAGAGCGGATTCGTCGTCGGGATCGATATGCCGCTGAATATGTTCAGACATTATGCTCTTTCCTCAATCGTCGACGGGGCCGAAACCACGCTTCCAGATCAGCATGGTTCGGTTGAAAGTGCAGACGATATCGCCATGCTGGTTCTTGCCGATCGTCTTGACGGTGACGATGCCCTGTTCCGGGCGGGAACTGGATTCGCGCTTCTTGATGACTTCGCTTTCGGCATAGATGGTGTCACCGGGGAACATCGGATGGGTCAGGCGGATATTGTCCCAGCCCAGATTCGCCACAGCCTTCTGGCTGACGTCCGAAACGCTCATGCCGACCATCAGCGCCACCGTCAGCGGCGAACAGACCAGCGGCTTCTTGAACTCGGTCTTCTTGGCAAATTCATAATCGAAATGCGCCGGATGCGTGTTCATCGTCAGCAGCGTGAACTGCACATTATCGGCATCGGTGATGGTGCGTCCGGGACGGTGCTCATAGATATGGCCGACCACGAAGTCTTCATAATAGCGTCCGAAAGTTTCACGGAAGCGCCCGGGGCTGACTTCTACAACGCCTTCACGCATCTTGATTGCTCCGCATTGCCAATATCCTTTGGTAGCGCCGCATGATCGGTGTTTCGAGCATGCGGCCGTTGAAACGAATTGCAGCACCACCGGCTGCATCAAAAACCCTTTGCGCCTCTTCCGCCTCGGCAATCTGTTCGGCCGTCGGACGGAATGTCGCGTTGATGATGTCCACCTGCGCGGGATGGATCGCCGCCTTGCCGGTAAAGCCGAGCGCCTTTGCGGCCTTCGCCTCGTCACGCAGCCCCTGCTCGTCATCGAGCGCGATGAAAGGCACGTCGATCGCCGGAACTCCCGCCCCAGCACAGGCCATCACAAAGGCGCCGCGCGCCGAACGCAACGGCTCCCATGCCAGCGCGACGCCCAGTTCGGCGGCAAGGTCGCCACCGCCGAACATCATCGCCACCACGCCGGGCGCGGCGGCGATTTCCGACGCCGCGCGCAGCCCCTTCACAGTCTCGATCAACGGCACGATTCCGGGCGTGCGTTTACCCAGAACCGACGCCATGATCCCGATCTCCACCGCGCTTTCCACCATGGGCACGAAGATCAGTGCGGGAAGCACTGACGCATCGGCGAGCGCGAGAAGATCTTCCAGACCCGCCCGTGTTGTCATGCCGTTGATCCGCAGGACGAGCCGTGCATCGCCCCTGCCGATCGCCGCGATAGCCGCCCCGCGCGCATGCCCCTTGGCCGGCTCAGGAACCGAATCCTCCAGGTCGATACAGACGGCGTCGGCATTGCTGGCCAGCGCCTTGCCATAACGCTCCAGCTTTGACCCGGGCACGAACAGCAATGTTGAAAGGCTGATGGGTGCGTTCACTGAGGAACCCCTCCTGTTGACGTCCTAATAAATTTGTCCGGACAACTTATAAGTCAAGCACAAAAGCGCCAGCCCCCGTTTTTCCGTCAGAATGGCTTCACCGTCCCAAGGTAGGAGGTGACAATCAACAGTCCATAAACGATGAACACCCACATGCGGGTCCGGTCCATGGTGCGACGCAGCGGCACCTCCGTCTCATCGCTCGACCCTTCCTTCAGCAGACGGCCGAGCTGCGGCCCCACCGGCTTGAACGCGACGTCGATCATGATCGCGGCTACGAAAATCAGCCCGAACAGCAGCGCCTTGGACGCAAGCCATTTCTCGGCCAGCGGCGCACCCGTCGCTAACGACACGATACCCAGGCCCAGATAGCCAACGGTGATCGCATTTTTGAGCCAGAATTCGATCTTCCGGTTACGCGCCGCACGCGGGGTCATGTCATGGAAATGCGCGTCCCAGACGAGCCAGAGCCAGAATAGCCCCGCCAGCCAGGCCCCCGCCAGCACCATGGACGGAACCGCCCAATAGCCGCCTAGCGTCACAACCGAAAGCGACACCGGCACCATCAGCGCCCATGCCGTCCGCGGCGTCATGTCGATCAGGACGAGCAGCTTCAGCAACGCGATTCGCTGATCCAGCGTGTAGAGATGACGCTTCCGAAAATGCTGCCCGGCAAGAAAGACGCCGACGTCGCCGCCGAGCCACAAAACAAAGAGAATCAAGTGAAAATAGACAAGGCTTGGGTAAGCCAGATCAGCGAGTGCCATCTAATTTTTCTCCTCCGTGGCTCAGGGCCGCTTGACAGCCCCCTGCTTACATGAAAATTTGTCCGGACAAATTAGAAAAAACGTCCGCAGGCAGAACTGCCAGTTCCGGAATAAGAAAATAGGGAGAATAATATGAAGCGTCTTCTGCTTGTCGCGACGACCGTGCTCAGCGCAGGCATCACGGTCTCACCGTTGCACGCCCAGACCACTGCCAAGGCCGAGGACCAGTCGAGCGGTGGTGTCCAGGAAATCGTCGTGACGGCTCAGCGCCGGTCGGAAAGCTTGCAGAATGTGCCGATCGCCGTTTCCGCCTTTTCGGCCGAACAGCTTCGTAGTCAGGGCGTTTCCAACACGCTCGAACTGGGCCGCTTCGTTCCCAATCTTGTGTCGATGAACAATACGGGCGTCGGTTCGGCCAACGCCTTCTACTTACGCGGTCTTGGCAATACGGAAACGATTCCGACCTTCGACCCCCCGGTTGGCACTTATGTCGACGAAATCTATCTCAGCCGCCAGAACGCAAATAATATCAATCTGTTCGATGTGGAACGGGTCGAAGTCCTGCGCGGTCCGCAGGGCACACTGTTCGGCCGCAACACCACCGGCGGCGCCGTCAACGTGATCCTGAAGGAGCCGGGCAAGGAATTTGGCGGCTTCGCGGAAATTGGCTATGGCCGTTACAACAAGAAAATCGCACGCGCATCGGTCGACGTGCCTCTTGCCGACACCCTGTCCGTCAAGCTCAGCGGCTATTGGCAGAATGACGATGGCTATGTAAAGGACGTCACCACCGGCCAGCGCCTCAACGACGATGACGGCTGGGGCGCCCGCATCGGCATCCACGGCGAATTGAGTCCGTCGGTCCACTGGAATGGGTCCTATGCGCATATCGTCGCCAATGGCGAGAATATCCTGAATTTCCAGTGCAACCCGGCCAATCTCACGGACTGCGACGGCCGTTTTGCCACCACCGGCATTCCAGTAGGCAAGAGTTCGCCCAATTCGCCCTTCGCGTCGCTGCCGATCAGCGGCCGGAAGAAATACTTCCTGATGGGGAATTATACGACGACCAACCTGATCACGTCGAACTTCGAGGTCGATCTGGCCGAAAAGATGACGCTGAACCTGATCACGGGCTTTGTCAGCCAGGACCAGCAATATGCGCTCGACTTCTATGACGGCCGCAGCGGTCCTTCGCTGGCCGATCCGAATCCGGCCGTAAGGGGCTATGCGCGGGGCGGCTTCGCGATCCTGAACGACGGCACGCACCAGCAGTTCAGCCAAGAAGCCAAGGTCAATGGCAGCGTCGCCGACGGCCTGATCGACTATGTTGCGGGCGCCTTCTATCTCGTTGAACGCAACCGCACCGACTTCGCCGACACCTTCACCCTGTCGCCGACCAGCACCCTGATCCTAGCGGACCGCATCCTGCGCAACAAGACGGAGGCGCTGGCCGGCTACGCCCAGATCGACGTCAACCTCACCGACCAGATCAAGCTGACCGGCGGCATCCGCTACACCGACGAAACCAAGACTCTGCAGGTGCAGGACAATCGGGCAAGCTGTAATGACGGCACGATCGAAGCGACTTGCCTCGACACCTTCAATCTTTCCGGTCCTTCCGGATTGAAGATCCCCAACAAGCTGAAGACCAAGCAGTGGACCCCACGCTTCGCGATCAATTACAAGGTCAATAACGACATCCTGCTATTCGCTTCGGCGACGCGTGGATTCAAGTCGGGTGGCTGGAATGCCCGCGCGACATCTGTGACATCCTTCCTTCCCTTCGGCCCTGAAAAGGTTTGGAGCTATGAAACCGGTATCAAATCCGAATGGTTCGATCGCCGTCTTCGTGCGAACCTCACCTTCTTCTACATGGACGTCAACGATCTCCAGACGCCTTCCGCGCTGGTCAACCCCAATGGGTCCGCCACCTTCATCACCCGCAACTTCGCGGACATGACGAACAAGGGTATTGAGGCCGAATTCACCGTCGTGCCGGTCGAAGGGCTGAACCTCTACGTCAACGCCGGTTACCAGGACGCCAAGTTCAAGATCGATCGCAACGCGCCCGATTATGACGAATATGGCATCCAGTCGGTCAATGCCCAGCAAAAGGCATGTCAGGCCCTGATCGCCGCAGGCAATATTCCGGGCGGCACCGGCACCACCGCAGCCTGCGGCGTGGGCATCGTCACGCCCGACGGCAGAATCGCCGATCCGACGCGCACGCCGAAATGGACGATTGCTCTGGGCGGCAATTACACCGTGCCCTTGGGCAGCAGCGGCATGACGCTGGCCCCGTCGGTCAACGGCAGTTATCGCACCAGCCAGGAAACCAACGCCGCCAACTACACCATCTATTCGGGGTCGATCACCGGCACTAACGGCACCTATCCGGCCAATCCCTATGGTGGAGACGAGATATTGAACGGTTCCTTCTCTCCCGCGGCCTGGTTCGTCAATGCGAGCCTGTCGTTGGACGGAGCGGACAAGAAGTGGCAGCTTTCGGTGTCCTGCACCAACTGTCTGAACAAGACAGCGGCTAACACATCACTGGCGAACACGCGCTATATCGACCCGCCGATGATGTGGGTGGCGCGCGCTCGCTACAACTTCTAGTAACTTTCCGCCGGACAGTGGTGCGATCCGCATCCCTGTCCGGCGGTAGCTTGGAATGGCTTTGAGATGTCGCGTTTTGACACTGCAATACAGGGGAATGGTCCAGACATGACAATCGCCTCCGGCGCGCGCTCGGAATTCAGACTGGGCGCGAAGCCGCTCGTGGCAGCATTGATCGGGGTGGCCTGTGGCGCATCCCCCCTGCCCTTCAACGTCCTGCCTCTGGTCATGGGGCCGGTCAGCGCCGAATTCGAATGGGATTTCGCTGCAACCAGCGCAGGCGTGACCGTCTTTGGCATCATCGCCGCGCTGCTCGCTCCCTTTTACGGCGCCTTGTCGGACCGCTTCGGCGTTCGCCCGGTGGTGCTCTGGTCGTTGTTCCTGTTCGGCATCGTCTTCGGTTCCTTCTATTTCCTGCCCGCTTCGAAGATCGGCTATCTGTTCTTCTGGGCGGTACTGGGCGCGATCGGCATCGGCTCGACCCCCGTCACCTGGAGCCGCGCGATCAGCATGTGGTTCAACCGCCATCGTGGGCTTGCGCTGGGTATCATGCTGCTGGGCACCAGCCTTGCCGCCATGGTCGTGCCGCAGATCGCGCAAAAGGCGATCGCCGCGGGCGGATGGCGCATGGCGTTCCCCGTCGTGGCGCTGCTGCCCCTGCTCGTTGCCATTCCCATCGCTTTCCTCTGGTTCCGTGAACCCCGCCCCGATGAACGTCCCGAAGGCGTCGCCGACGCCAGCGGCACAATCTTCGGCATCCCGCTGAAACAAGCCATGGGCAGCCATCGTTTCTGGATCCTGTTTACGTCGATCCTTCTCACCGCCTTCGCCTATGGCGGCGCGCATATCCACATCGCCCAGATCGTCGGCCTGCACGGCTTTTCGGCTGAGGTCGCCGCCAGCGTGCTGGGCGTGGTCGCCATCGGCATCCTCGTCGGCCGGCTGCTCGTCGGCTATATGTTCGACCGTTTCTGGGCGCCGGGCGTCGCCTTCCCCGCGCTGCTGCTGCCCGCCGCCGCCTGCTGGTTGCTGATGGGCACGGACGCGACGCTCAGCCATGTCATCGTCGGCGGCTTCCTGCTCGGCTTCGCCGCCGGTACGGAATCCGACATCATCGCCTATCTCGCCTCGAAATATTTCGGCATGGCGCATTATGGCCGCATCTACGGCGTACTCTACATGCCCTTCGCCATCGGCTCCGCCATCTCCCCGATCGTCTACGGCATGGTGCGCGACCGCACCGGCAGCTACGATCTGATCCTTGCGGTCGCGATGGCCATGTTCGCCATCGGCGGCGTGCTGCTGCTGGCGCTGGGCCGCTATCCCGACCTCAAGACAAGCCATTCAGGAAATTGACGTGGAAACTCTCGTTCCCCAAGACGATATCGCCCTTACGGCGATCACCGCAGCGGTCGGCGCGGACGCCCTGATCACCGACGCAGCGGAACGCGCCTATTATTCGCAGGACGTGTTCAGCACCGGCCCGACCGTCCTCGCCGTCTTCCGCCCCACCGACAAGGACATGCTGGCACGCGGCATCGCGGCGGCGACCGCTGCGGGCGTGGCGATCGTCCCGCGCGGCGGCGGCATGAGCTACACCAGCGGCTATCTCGCGCCCAAGGCCGGTGCCCTGCTGATCGACACCGGATCGATGAACCGCATCCTCGACATCAATGAAGAGGACATGACCGTTACCGTCGAATCCGGCTGCACCTGGGACAAGCTTCAGCGGACGCTGAAGCCCATGGGCCTGCGCGCGCTCGCCTGGGGAACGCTGTCGGGCATCAACGCCACGGTCGGCGGCGGCATGAGCCAGAATGGCGTATTCTGGGGCGCCTTGGGCGGCACGGTGGTCGACGCCGCGCTCAGCTTTGAAGTCGTGCTGGCCGACGGCACGATCCTGTCCACGGGCAGCAATTTCTTCCGCCCCTTCGGCCCCGACATCACCGGGCTGTTCGCCTCCGACTGCGGCGCGCTGGGCGTCAAGGCCACCATCACCCTGAAACTGGTGCGCGAAGGCACGGCCTTCTTCTACGGCTCCTTCTCCTTCTCGGACGCCAATGCCTTTTTCAGCGCGATGAGCGCCATCGCCCGCGAAGGGCTCGCCTCGGAAAGCTTCGGTTTCGACCCTTATCTTCAGGCCCAGCGCATGAAGCGCGACAGCCTGGCCAAGGACGCCAAGTCGCTCGTCAACATGATGAAGGCGCAAGGCTCCGTGCTGAAGGCGCTGAAGGAGGGCGCGAAGGTCGTCGCGGCCGGCCGCTCCTTCCTCGACGACGTGCCCTTCTCGCTCCACCTGATCTGCGAGGGCCGCTATCAAAGCGCGGTCGACGCCGACATGAAGGCGATAGAGGCGATCGCGGCCAGCCATGGCGGCAAGGCGATCGAAAACACCATCCCCAAGATCATGCGCGCCAATCCCTTCCCGCCCGTCAATTCGATGGTCGGCCCGGATGGCGAGCGCTGGGTTCCCGTCCACGGCTTCCTGCCCCACAGCCGGTTGATCAAGGCTTGGGATCGCATCCAGGCTCTGTTCGACGCGAACAAGGCTGAAATGGAAGCCGAGGGTGTCGCCGCCGGCGCCATGCTCGCCGCGGTCAGCCGGTCGACCTGCCTGATCGAGCCGGTCTTCTTCTGGCCCGACGCGCTGGAGGAATTGCATTGTCGCTCGCTGGACACATCCCATCTCGCCAAGCTCAACCGCTTCCCTGCCAATGCGCAATCGCGCGCCGTGGTCGACGGGTTGCGCAAGGAGATCGTCGGCATCTTCCGGGATCTGGGCGCAACCCATCTTCAGGTTGCCCGCACCTACCCGCTGGAAGAAGCCAGCGATCCGCGCGCCTGGGACATGTTGAAGGCGATCAAACAGACCATCGATCCCAAGGGGCTGATGAACCCCGGCAGCCTGGGCCTGTGACACGATGAGTAGTATCAAATCCTATGCCGCCCTCGCGCTTCAGATAACCGCCCGCTCGGTCGAGCGGCTACCTGACCGCGCCGCCGTAAGCGAACAAATGCTGTCGATGATCGAGGAAATCAGCGTCAAGCTGCGCGCCTCCTCCGTCTTCATCCAGCAATATAGCGGCAGCCCCGTGCGCCTTGCGGTGCTGCCCGAATATTTCCTGACCAGCTATCCCGGCCGCATCTCCATTCCCGACTTCGCGGAAAAGGCGGCGCTGGACATGGACGGCCCCGAATATGAGGCGCTGGGCCGGATTGCCGCCGCGCAGGACCTGTTCCTTGCGGGCAACGCCTATGAACGCGATCCGCATTTCCCCGGCCTCTATTTCCAGACGAGCTTCGTCGTCGCGCCATCGGGAAAGGTCGTGCTGCGCTATCGCCGCCTCAATTCAATGTTCGCGCCGACACCGCATGACGTTTGGTCGAAATATCTCGACATTTACGGGCTGGACGGCGTGTTCCCCGTCGCCCGGACGGAGATCGGCAATTTGGCCGCCATCGCGTCCGAGGAGATCCTCTACCCCGAAATCGCACGTGCCCATGCCCTGCGCGGCGCGGAGATTTTCGTCCATTCCTCTTCTGAGGTCGGATCGCCGCTTGCCACGCCCAAGCAGATCGCCAAGCGCGCCCGCGCGTTCGAGAATGTAGCCTATGTCATCTCCGCCAACACTGCCGGGATCGAAGGGTCAGCGATGCCGCTGGCGTCGGCCGACGGCAATTCGATCGTCATCGACTATAAGGGTAATACGCTCGCGGAATCGAGCCCCGGCGAAACCTTCACGGCCTTTGCCGATCTCGACATCAACGCCGTGCGCGCCCAGCGGCGCAAGCCGGGCATGACCAATTTCCTCGCCCGGCAGCGACTGGAGCTTTTCGCGCCCATCTATGGCGGCCAGGCGCCCCAGCCCGCCAACAGCCTGATCGCCGACGGGGTGGTAAAGGTGCCCGACCGTGACCATTTCCTAAAGGTGCAGGAACAAGTGATCGACCGTCTTTCGAAGGATGGACTGATATGAAACAGGATGTACCCCCGCCCTATACCGCCGTCGCCCAGCATGCGGTGTTCCCGAAGCCGACCCATGATGAGGCGGCGCGCTACAATTTCCTGACGGCGTTCAACAAATATCTGTCCGGACCGATCGGCGGCGGCAACAAGATCGCCTATGACAGCCGCGTCCTGCCCGCTTTCCAGGCGGAACATGGGCGCGACCCGCAGGACCGTTTCGAAATCCGCGACGCGATGAACCAGGACCCCTGGCATCGCTACTGGTCGGCGCTGAAGCGCAATTCGATGGAAATGCGCCAGCAGAACGGCCGTTCGATCACGCTGCGCCAGCTCGATGAACTGAGCGCAAAGGTATGCCAGTTCAATGAGGGCCGGGAAACGCTGCAACTCGATCCCTTGCTGCCGATCCCGCATTATATGGATGCGGTCGACATCCACTGCATGCCCGGCAACTATCAGGGGGAGGAACGCCCCGGCGACATGTCGGCAGGCGCCAATTATGACAGCGGCCTGTTCGCCACCACCGCAGGCGGGCTTGGCGCCTTGTCCGACGGCGGCGGGCAGGCGCTGGTCGAATGGGTGCGCAAGGAACGCCCCGACTGGAAACCCCGCCGCATTCTCGATCTGGGCTGCACCGTGGGGCATAATATCGTGCCGCTGGCGCTGGCCTTCCCCGATGCGGAGGTCGTCGCCATCGACACCGGAGCCGCCGTGCTGCGCTATGCCCATGCGCGCGCGCAATCGCTGGGCGCAACGAACATCCGCTTCATCCAGATGAATGCCGAGGATATGAGCCGTTTCCCCGACGGCCATTTCGACTGGGTGCAGACTACCATGTATCTGCACGAACTGTCGGGCAAGGCCCTGCCCCGGATCATCCACGAAAGCGAACGCGTGCTGGCGCCGGGCGGTCTGATGTTCCATCTGGAACAGCCGCAATATAGCGACGACATGCCGCTTTATGAGCAGTTCATCCGCGACTGGGACGCCTTCAATAATAATGAGCCCTATTGGTCGGCCATGCATGCGCTGGACCTGAAGCAGGTGATGGAGGAAGCAGGCCTGCCGCGCGAATGCCAGTTCACGGCGCGCGTGCTGGCCGTGGTCGACCGCACCATCTTCCCGGCCGCCGCAGAGGGCGCGGAGGAAGATCATGGCCGTGCCGCCGCCTGGAATGCCTATGGAGCGTGGAAAGCCGAAGCATGACGGATAATAGCGTAGATTATATCGCCCGCGCGGGTAGGCGGGCCAAGGGCAAGCGCCCCGACACCCTGCACGATTTCAGTGCCGAACGGACGCTGTCCATCCTGATGGCGGTCGCGGGCGAAGTGGCCGTGCTGAAGGAACGGCTCGACACGGTCGAACGTCTGCTGGACGCCAAGGGCACGATCAGCCGCGCCGATATCGAAGCCTATCAGGCGACGGGCGACGCCGCCTACGAACGCGCGCTGTCCACCAAGGAATATGTCGCCCGGATCATGCGCGGCGTGCAGCAGGAAATGGAAGCCATGCAGGCGGCGCCCGAACGCCCCACTGCCGAAATCAGCATCGAGCTGAAGAACAGCTGATGCAGCATCGCACCATCACCGGCCGCATCGGCTACACGTCGAAAAAGCCGGACATGCTGAATCAGGAGCGCGGGCGCGAATGGTTCAGTTTCACCCATCATGGCGATGGCAGCACCATTTTCCGTGCGCGCTGCGAAATTGAGGAACCGGCCCCCTCGGTGCTGCGCGACATCGTCTATGTACTCGATGGCAGCGGACAGCCGCAGGATCTGCATGTCCACCTGACAGTAGGCGACGCCTATATGGGCTCAGGCTGGCTGCATCATACGCCTGGCGATGAGGGTGGCCTCATCGAATGCGAAAGCTACGGGCCGTCCATCGGGCGTATCTCGCAGAAAATGCCCTATGTCGGACGGATTGACGGCTTCGGCACGCATCCGATCGCGGGCGACGGCTATACGACGCGCTGCATGGATGTGACCAAAGGGCCACATCGTCGCAAAATCCGCGTCTTCATGCCCTCCCCCGATCATCGCGGCGCCACCCCACCCGTGATCGCGGAGGTCGAGATCGGCCTGGAATATGTCGGCGACGAAACCGTCACCGTGGCGGCGGGCACGTTCGACTGCCACCATTTCCGCTTCGTCGACGATGAAGGCCCCGGCATGGGCGGCGTGGAGCATCCCCATTATGATGTGTGGGTCACGGCCGACGCCGACGCCATCTTCGTACAGGGCGGCGTCAGCGGCTATATGCAGACCTGGTACGAACTTCTCGAACTGGAGCGCTAAACGGCATTGTTCGTAGCGTTCCAAGCCGGGGGCGCCGCACCCGCCCCCGGCTTCATGCTGGATCAACCGCCCAGCGCTTCTTCCGAATAAGCGGCAAGCGGCAGCGCATCGCCCGATTGACGGATCAGCGCCTGCCTGCGGAAGAAACGCAGCAAACCGCTTTCCCCCATGCGCGACGGCCCAAGGCCGCTTTTGCCGAAGCTCGATTTCTCGGCCTCCCAGACCAGTCCGGTCAGCGACCCATCGTTGATCGACACCCCGCCAACGTTGAGCCGCACCGCAACCGCTTCGGCTTCCTGCGTGCTTCCGGCGATCACGGCAGCGGACAGGCCGAAAATGCCGCTATTGGCATGGGTCACGGCCTCATCCTCCGTATCGAACGGCGTCACCGGGATGACCGGACCAAAGGTCTCCTCCTCCATGATCGCCATGTCAGGCGTCACGTCGACCAGAACCGTCGGGCGCAGATATTGGCCGCCCCCCAGCGTCTCGACCTGTCCACCGGCCAGTATCCGCGCGCCCTTCGCCACGGCATCGTCAATCTGCGCCTGCACGATGACGGCCTGCCTGCCGAAGATGAAGGGACCGATATCTCCCGCATGGACATCAGGATAGTTGAGCCGCGCCGCCTGCGCCTTGCGCACCAGAGCCGCCAAAAATGGCTCGGCTATGGCGCGGGCGACATAGACCCGCTCGATCGACTGGCAGGCCTGCCCCGTATTCAGCACCGACGCGCGCAAGGCGATGTCCGCCGCCCTTTCCGGATCGGCACTGGCAAGGATCAGCATCGGGTCCTTGCCGCCCAGTTCCAGGCTCGCGGGGATGAAGGCCCGCGCCGCCGCCTCGCCCACCTTGCGCCCAGTCGCGACCGATCCGGTGAAGGCGATGAAGTCGACATGATCGACCAGCGCGGCGCCCGTCGCGCCGTCCCCTTCGATCAGGGTCAGCACCGCCGCGATTTCCGGAACCTCGGCTATGGCCGCCATCAGGGGACGGATGAAGCGCGGCGTCACTTCGGAAGGCTTGATGATCACCGCCGATCCCGCCGCCAGTGCGGGAATCGCGTCGATCAGCGCCAACGTCAGCGGAAAATTCCATGGGCTGATCACGCCCACCAGCGCATAGGGCACCAGCCGGGTCGTGGTCGTGATGGTGGGAATGCCGGTCGGCCGATCCTGCAGCTGCGCCGCCCCGATGATCGCGGGCGCGCTGTCGGCCCAGCGGATCAACGCCCGGGTCATGGCATCGACCTCTATCGCAGAGATCGCTGCCCGTCCGGTATCCGCCGTCAGTACCTCGATCAGTGCTGCGCGATGTCGCGTCATGGCTTCGGCCAAGGCACGCAGGACGGTGGCCCGCTGCTCCGGCGACCGGGTCGCCCAGGCCGATTGTGCCCGCCGCAATGTCGTGGCAAGCGCAGCGATTTTCGGCCCGTCGAATGGCGCTATGCTGTAATCCACCTGTCCCGTGCGCGGATTGACGACTGCCATGCTCATTGCTGTCCTTCCCAACTGTTCACGATCTCCTCACCAGTCGCGAACCATGTCTGGGGACGAGCGGCGAGCGTCTTGAGCAGCCCCTCGAACGCGCCGATGCGATAGGGCAGCGCCATGATATAGGGTGTGATGTGCAGCGGCAAGATGCGCCCGCCATGGCTGCCCGCCTCCTTGGCCAGCCAGTCGAAGGCGTCGATCATCTGCTGCGCATAACTGTCCGCCGACTGCTGCTGCACGGTGATGATCTGCCGGTCGGACAGTTCATGGTTGAGCGGCAGGTTCACCAGCCCGTTCGCAAAACGCCAGGGGAGTTCGTCATTCGCCCAGTCGCAGGCATAGCGCATACCCGCCTCCTTGAGCAGCCGAGGCGTGTTCCAGCTTTCCGAGCGGGCGATAGACAGCCACCCGGCCGGGCGCTTGCCCGACACGGCCTCGATCGAGGCAAGCGACTGCGCGATCAGCGCACGCTCGTCGTCCTCGGGCAAGGTGCTGCCGATCGTGCCGTTCATGTCGGTCGAATGGGCGATAATCTCATGCCCGTCCGCCACAATGTCCGCGATGACCTGCGGATAGCGGTCGGCAATCGCGCCATTGGCCGCGATGGAGGCCTTCACCCCCACCTTCCGGAACGCATCGAGCAGGCGGTAAAAGCCCACCCGCGTGCCATATTCCCGCGCCGTATAATGGCGATAGTCGGGGTAGCTGGTCTGCATGTGTCCGGGCGCCCGGAACGGCGTGTCCGATGGCGTCATTGGAAACCATTCCAGGCTCACGCACAGCCAGACCGCGACCGACTTGCCGTCCGGCCAGGCCACCGGCTTGCGGGCGAAAATCGACGACCATGGATAAAGATCATGATCATAGCCTTCACGGCGCCGGGGATATTCGAGATAGGCGGGATCAAGCGCCATGAACGGCCTCCGCATAATGATGTTCGTAATAATGGTCGGCAATCTCGCCCGCCCGAGCAATCCAGGCGCGCCCGTCCTCCGCGATATGGCGTAGCACCTCGGCAAAGGGACCGATGCGGTGCGGCTGCCCGATCAGATAGGCGTGCAGGGGAATGCACATGACCGTGCCGGACATCTCCCCTTCCTCCGCCAGCCGCTCATATTGGCGAAGCAGCGTGTCCGCATATTCACGCGGCGACATATTGTAGACGAAGAAACCATAATGGTCGTTGACCTCAAGACTGTAGGGGATCGAGATCAGCTTGCCCGATTGCACCTTCACCGGCTGCGGCTGGTCGTCATGATAAAGGTCGCAAGTATAGTCCAGGCCATATTCGGCGATGAGATCCAGCGTGCGCGGCGTATGCGTCAACGCGGGCGCCAGCCAGCCCCGAATCGTCTGCCCCGTCGCGTCCCGCACGGTGCGGATCGAATCCTCGATGATCGCGCGCTCCTGCGCCTCATCCATGCCGTAAGTGTATCGGGTGTTGTAGATGCCGTGGCTGAAAAATTCCCAGCCGCGTTCATTGGCGTCCTTCACCACTTCGGGATGATGCTGGCACAGCGCAACCGACAGCGAAACGGAGCCAGGAAAGCCATATTTCGACATCGCGTCTGCCATGCGCCAGTGCGACACCCGGTTGCTGTGGTCGCGATGCGCATAGCCCGCGACATCGGGATGGGGCTTCGTCCAGCTTTTGCGATGCGGATTGGTTGGCGGATCGATCTCATAATATTCAAGATTGGGCGCGACCCAGATCGCCACTTTCTTGTCGCCCGGCCAGACGATCTTGCTGCGGTCGCGATAGGGGGCGAAGTCGTACAGCCCCGGATCGGCCTTCTGCGCCTCGTTCATCAACGCGCCTCCAGCCAGTCGATCACCGTCTGCACCGGCTCCACATCGGCATATTTCAGCTGAAGGTCAGTGAGGTTGGCGAAATGATAGCTTTCATGCTTATCCGCGCATGTCTCGATAGGAACGATTGTGCGAAATCCATAGGACAGTGCGTCGACCGCCGTTGCGCGCACGCAACCCGACGTGCTGCCGCCAGTGACGACGACCGTATCGACCTTGTGCCAACGCAGATAGCTGTTGAGCGGCGTTTCGAAAAAGGCCGAGGGCATCCGCTTGGTATATAGCAGGTCGTTTGGATCAAGCTCGCAGCGCGGGTCGAAAGCTTGGCGTTCGCTGCCATATTTGATGTTCTGGAGCGAGTCCGGCGTATCCGTCCGCGTCCCCCAGACGCCCGCATCGCCTGCATCATCCTTATACCCCACACGGCTCCAGATCACGGGCATTCCCCGCTCGCGTGCGAGACGGGAAATGGTGTTGCTATATTCGATCTGGCGCGGATCGGTTGCATAGGCCGTCTTGAACATGTCGGTGCGGGTATAGGCCTGCTGGAAATCGACGTTCACGATGGCCAGCTTTTCCCCGAATCCGAATTTCTTGCGCGCCGGATTCGCCATCACCTCTTCGAAAATCTGGCGCGCGGTGCGCCCGTCGCAGACCATGTCGGTGCCGATCATCGTCATCTGAAACTCCTGCAAAATCGTGATTCGTACAGTAGTTTGCAAAAAAGACTTGTCGAGCGGAATTTGTCCGGACAAATTAGGCGGCATGACGATCACCCGCCACTTCATCCGCGTCGGCAACCGCCGCGTCCATTACCGCAAGGCAGGCTCAGGACCGACCGTGCTGATGGTCCATCAAAGCCCGCGCAGCTCCGCTGAATATGAGCCGCTGATGCGCAAATGGGCGGAACATTTCACCTGCATCGCGCCCGACACGCCGGGCTTTGGCCAGTCGGACGCTCTGCCCGGCAACCCCGACATGGAAGCATTTTCCGCCGCACTGGTCGAACTGCTCGACGCGCTGGGCATCGACCGGACGGCGGCCTACGGCTTCCATTCGGGCGGCATCATCCTGGTCGGCGCGGTCAAGCGTCACCCCGAACGCTTCACCGCGCTGGCGACCGGCGGCTACGCCGTCTGGACGCCGGAGGAAATGGCGATCTTCGACAAGGATTATCTGCCTCCCTTCCAGCCCAGCGGCTATGGCGAACATCTGACCTGGCTGTGGAACCGCATCATCGAACAGACCTGGTTCTTCCCCTGGTTCGACGTGCGCGACGGCGCCCGCATCAGCGTCGCCCATGACGACCCGGCCCGGACCGACGCGGTGATCCGCGACATGCTCGACAGCGGCGACGCCTACCGCGCCGGCTATGGCGCGGTCCTCCGCGCCCCGCGCGACATCCCCGCCACCGATGCGGAAACGATCCCGGTGCTGATTGCCGCCTATAATGGCGACCCCCTGCAAGCCCATATCGCCCGCCTGGGCGCCATGCCCCCCAGCTGGCGGGCCGAAGCCGTGGCCACCCCCGCCGATCTGGAGGACGCCTGCCTCGCCCACCTGCGCGCCGCCCCAGCCCTGCCGTGCCCCACCATCGCGGAAAGCCGCAACGGCGGCTTCATCCCCATCGAAAGCCCCGGTTTCAGCGGCCTCATCCACTGGCAGGGCAATCCGCAGGCTGACACGGTACTGATCCACGCCCCCGGCCGCGCCGCCGAACTGTTCGACACCGGCGACGCGCTGGCGATCGACCTGCCCGGCCATGGCCTGTCAGATGACTGGCAGCCCGGCTTCGCGCCCGACATGAAAAGCTGGGCGGCGATTGCGGCGGCCTCCATCAGCGGGATCAGCAAGGCCAAGATGCCGGCAATCATCGGCGAAGGCTTCTCCGCGCTGCTCGCCGCGAAGGTTGCAGCGGAGGTCGGCGCCCGTGGCTGGGGAGCGGTCGACGCACATCTCCCGCTCGCCGAAAGTTCCGCGCTATGGGCAGAAAAAGCCATCCCGGACCAAACCCCCGACCGCCACGGCGCCTATCTCAACGCCGCCTGGAACGCCGTGCGCGCCGGCCATTTCTTCTGGCCCTGGTTCGAGGCAAAGGCCGCCAACGCCATCCCCTTCACCGCCGCCGGCATCGCGCCGGAAACGCTCGCCATCGAACATCGCAGTCTGATCCGCGCCCGCGCGGGCCGGTCGATGCTGACCGTGCTCGCCTCACAGGATCGCGACGCGCTGCTCGCCGCCGCCCCCGCGCCGCTCACATGGGAACGAGCCGACTGGGCGCAGATGCGCACTGACATCTGGTCACCACAAGGTTTCTGAAAGGGAGCATCCAATGGGAATTCGCGAAGACATGCCACTGCTCGCGCGTCATGAGGGCGTGTGGGACGGGGTCTACACCTATTATAACGCGGCCGGCGAGAAGATCGACGAGCACAAGTCGCGCCTGTTCTGCCGTTTCCCTGAAGGGGGCCAATTCCCCTATCACCAGAGCAATCATTATCTGTGGGACGATGGCCGCACCGAAATCCGCGATTTCCCCGCCGCCTATCGCGACAAGCGCATCTGGTGGGACAATGAGCTGATCCAGGGCTGGGCTGCCGAGGTCGGGCTTGACGAATATAACCGCACCGTCATGCTCTACTGGCAGCGTCAGGGCGATCCCAGCCTCTATCTCTACGAGATGATCCAGCTTGCGGATGACGGCCAGACACGCTGCCGCACCTGGCACTGGATCCGCAATGGCCTGCTGGAAACCCGCACCGCGATCCAGGAAAAGCTGGTCAGCCGGGACTGGGCGGCGGTGGAAAAGAAAATGGAGGCTGACGCTGTCTGATCCACAGACCCTGTTCGGAAAAATCTGGGACCGGCACGTCGTTGCCGGTCTCGCCGGTGGCGCGGAGCTACTGGCGATCGACCGGATATTCCTGCACGAACGGACCGGCGCTGCTGCCCTCAACAGCCTGAAGGCAGCAGGGCGCCCGGTTGCCGATCCGTCGCGCGTTTTTTGCGTAATGGACCATATCGTCGATACCCGGCCGGGCCGGGGCGACCAGACATTGATGCCCGGCGGACAGGCCTTCATCACCGAAACGCGCGCAGCCGCCAGGGACGCGGGCATCACCCTGTTCGACGTGACCGATCCGGATCAGGGCATCGTCCATGTCATCTCGCCCGAACTGGGCATCGTGCTGCCCGGCTGCACGCTTATCGCGCCCGACAGCCACACATGCACACAGGGCGCGTTCGGCGCGCTAGCATGGGGCATCGGTTCGTCCGAAGCCGAACATTCCATGGCGACCGGCACGCTGCGCCTGACCCGTCCGAAAACCATGCGCGTCACCTTCACCGGCACGCTGGCGCCGGGCGTCACGCCCAAGGACATAATCCTGACGCTGATCGCACGCCATGGCGCTGGCGGCGGCAAGGGCTATGCCGTCGAATTCGCCGGGGACGCGATACGCGCCCTGGACATGGAGGGACGCATGACGCTTTGCAACATGGCGACCGAATTTTCCGCCATGACCGGCATGATTGCGCCCGACGAGAAGACCTATGACTGGCTTCGCGGCCGCCCCTATGCCCCCCGCGACGCGATGTTCGACCAAGCGGTCGCGGACTGGCAGACACTCCCCTCCGATGAGGGCGCGCGGTTCGACATAGAGATCGATATCGACACTTCGGCGATCCAACCGATGATCAGTTGGGGGACCTCGCCCGAACATAGCATCGGCATATCCGGCACCGTCCCCGCCGATCCGCCCGAACGGCCGGTCACCTATATGGGCGTCGAACCCGGCCAGAAACTGATAGGCCTGCCGATCGACGCCGCCTTCATCGGCAGCTGCACCAACGGCCGCCTGTCCGATCTTCGCCGTGCCGCCGCGCTGCTGAAAGGACGCCATGTCGCGCCGGGCATCAAGGCGCTGGTCGTGCCCGGCTCCATGGCGGTGCGCCGCGCCGCCGAGGCGGAAGGGCTGGACTGCATCTTCACGCAAGCCGGTTTCGAATGGCGCATGAGCGGCTGTTCCATGTGCTTCTATGCGGGCGGAGAGAGCTTTCCGGCGGGATCGCGGGTCATTTCCTCCACCAACCGCAATTTCGAAGGGCGTCAGGGACCGAATATCCGCACCCACATCGCCAGCCCGGAAACCGTCGCCGCCAGCGCCATCGCCGGACATATCGCCGACCCGCGGGAGATGGCGGCATGAAACCTTTCACCACGCTCACCGCCGTGGCCGCGCCGCTGATCCGCGACAATATCGACACTGACGCGATCATCCCATCGCGCGAGATGAAAAGCACCGGCAAGACTGGCCTCGCCGACGGGCTTTTCGCGCCATGGCGCTATTTGACGCCGAGCGCTCGCGATCCCGATCCGCAATTCGTGCTCAACCAGACTGCTTTTGCGAAGGCGGAAATCCTGCTGGGCGGCCGCAATTTCGGTTGCGGGTCAAGCCGCGAACATGCGGTCTGGGCGCTGGCCGAATATGGCATTCGCGCGGTCATCGCGCCTAGTTTCGCACCGATCTTCGCGGGGAACTGCACGCGCAACGGCATCGTTCCGGTCGTACTCAACGATGACGCTATCGCCGCGATCGGCAATGACGGCGGACCTGTGACGATCGATCTGGCGGCACAGACCGTAGCCGTTCGGGACGGATCGCAGTGGTTGTTCGAGATCGGCGCGGAAGCCAAGGCCATGCTGTTCGAAGGCCTCGACCCGATCGAGCTCACCCTTAAAAACCGGGCGGACATTGCCGCCTTCCAGACGGCGGACAAGGTCGCGCGCCCCTGGATCTACCTCGGAGATATTGCATGACGCGCATCCACATCAGCGAAGTCGGCCCGCGCGACGGATTGCAGAACATCAGCCGGGTCATGCCGCTCGAAGCGAAGAAGGCATGGATCGCCGCTGAAGCGGCCGCCGGCGTGCCGGAGATCGAAGTGGGCAGTTTCGTCCCGCCATCGCTCTTGCCCCAGATGGCCGATACAGCCGAACTGGTCGCCTTCGCAAAGGGCATAGAGGGCCTAGCGGTCGCCGTGCTCGTCCCCAATTTCAAGGGCGCTGAGCGGGCTATAGCGGCAGGCAGCCAGAAAATGTCGCTGCCCTTTTCGATGTCCGAAACGCACAGCCTGAAAAATGTCCGCAAGGACCATACCGTCGTCCTCGCCGAAATCCGCGCCATTGCCGAACTGGTCACCGCGCAGCCGCAAGCGATGCGCCCCCATTTCGAGGTCGGCCTCGCCACCGCCTTCGGCTGCACCATCGAGGGGCCGGTAGACGAGGATAATGTCGTCCGCCTCGCCGCCGCGGCCATGGAGGCGGGCGCGGCGGAAGTCGGCCTGTCCGATACCACCGGCTATGCCAATCCCGCCCAGGTCAAACGCCTCGTCCGCCGCGTCAAGGGGGAGGTCGGCGCCGACCGGCTCAACACGCTGCACCTCCACAACACGCGGGGTCTTGGGCTCGCCAACGCTCTCGCCGGGCTGGAGGAAGGCATCACCACGCTCGACGCGTCGCTGGGCGGGTTGGGCGGTTGTCCTTTCGCGCCGGGCGCATCGGGCAATATCGTTACAGAGGATTTGATATTCATGCTGGAAGCCATGGGGTGCCAAACGGGGGTCGACCTCGAAAAACTGATGAAAGTACGCAGTATCATCGCTGAAGCGCTGTCCGGCGAACCCCTTTACGGCTTCATTCCGGATGCGGGCCTGCCGCTCGGCTTCGCGCAGGTGGCAGCATGACCGCGCCTGCGCCTCTCGCTGGCCTGAAGGTCGTCGAATTCACCCATATGGTGATGGGTCCGGCAGCAGGCGCGATCTTCGCCGCGCTGGGGGCAGAGGTCGTGCGGGTCGAACCGCTCGAAGGGGACAAGACGCGGACGCTGCTGGGTTCTGGCGCGGGCTATTTCCCCATGTATAATCGTCACAAGCAGAGCGTTTCCCTCGACCTAAAATCGCCCGAGGGCATGGCTCAAGCGAAGGCGATGGCGGCTGGCGCAGACATTTTGATCGAAAATTTCCGTCCGGGCGCCCTCGACAAGCTCGGCCTTGGCTATGACGCGCTTGCCGAACTCAACCCGCGCCTCATCTATTGTTCCGCCAAGGGCTTCCTGCCCGGCCCCTATGAAAATCGCACCGCGCTCGATGAAGTGGCGCAGATGATGGGCGGCCTTGCCTATATGACCGGCCCGCCGGGACGCCCGCTGCGGGCGGGGACCAGCGTAATCGACGTGGCCGGCGGCATGTTCGGCGTGATCGGGGTCCTGGCCGCGCTTGAAGAACGGCACCGCACCGGCAAGGGTCGGCTCATTCAGACGTCGCTGTTCGAAACGACGGTCTATCTGGTCGGACAACATATGGCACAGCTTGCCGTGACCGGAAAGACCGCCAGCCCCATGCCCGCCCGCATCTCCGCTTGGGCGATCTACGATGTATTTGAAACCAGGGACGATCCGATATTTATCGGCGTCGTCACCGACGCGCTGTGGGCGAAATTCTGCCAGCTTTTCAAACTTGACGATCTTTGGGCCGATGAAAGCCTGCGCCGGAACAATGAGCGCGTTCTCCAGCGAGACCGGATCCTGCCGCAGATCCGCACCCTGATCGCGAATTTCACCCGCGCCGAAATTCTCGAACGGCTGGAAGGCACCGGCATCCCCTTCGCCCCAATCGGCAAGCCCGAGGAAATGTTCGATGATCCGCACCTGCAGGCCATCGGCCTGTTGGAGCAGGTGACATTACCCGACGGCCGCGAAACCCAGCTACCCGCCTTGCCGATCGCCTTTGACGGCGCTTTGGTGGCGCGCCCCGCCACCCTCACTCCTGCCGATGCCGAGCCTCTCGGATAATCGGCCGGGAAAGACCCAATCGCCTGCGTGGGCAATAAACATCCGCCGCCTCCATACCGATGCAACTGAAGGCGGCGCATGTTCTGCCTCTTTGATCTGGACTCGAATTTTTCGAAAAATTCTTCGACAAGCGTCTCGGTGTCCAATTCCCATCGCCGCTTCCTTGGCATATGGTAAAATAAATTCGAGGCATGACGAAAAATAATAATATATATATTTCATCATTATACTAGGTTTGTTAAAGTCAATGGATTGGTCCTGTTGTTTTCATAACATTCAAGATTGTTATGCTCGGCGTAGGCATGTTCTTCGCCATCAAGTGGCATTACGATCAGGATAAAAAGACACGAAGGGGAGAGGTGCTAAGCACTGTTGGCAAGACAACCCCGATCTTAGTATTAGGGAAGGCGCTGTTCAGTAGGCATCGATGAATTGGCTTGCATTCAGATGTTACTGGTAAACAGGGTACCTCAACGGCTCGCCAGTGGTCAGGGTTGGCGCTACCGCGGGGAGAGATTGCCAGCGTCGAGAAGAATGGTGCGATTGGCAAGGCGGGCGCCTTGGCGCCGCGCTGCTTTACTTGGACCTACCTTCCGGTCGGAATCCACTATTGGGCACTTGTTAGATCAGCGAACAATACACTCAGCCGCGGGTGGGAATGGAAAAGCTACCCGCCCGCACTTGGATAGCGGAAATCGACAGTTGAATGGCGGCTAAGGGTCGATGGTGGAGGCCGCCGCGATAAGCCGGAGGGTCTAAGACTGGGCGCGCCGTCGGAAGTTGGTCACGGGCGCCGCTTTGGCCCCCATCAGGCCGATCTGCTCCGATCTGAACGGGTGACATGAACCGTCCGCGCGGGATATATCAAGGACCGGGTGCAGCGAATATGCCCTTGCGCTGCGGCCCGGAAGAGGTGAACATGCGCAGGTGCAAGCATCCCAGGCAGTCAAACTCGGCCGATGAGGCCGTGCTCGATCTGACCGTCCTGGATGCGGCTCGCGATAAGCGCCTTGTTGCATTGGTACATCTGCTCGCCCGCCGTGCCGCGCGAAAGGCCTATCGCACAATGTTGGAGGACCGCAGCACGCCCCGCTCCTGATGCAGGAGGCTGCTTGGTGAAGGTCGCAGTTTATGCCCGTTATTCCTCGGATAATCAGCGGGACGCATCGATTGAAGATCAATTCCGCGTTTGCCGCCTTCATGCCGAGAAACAGGCTGGCAGATTAGCGAGGAATATAGCGACCACGCGATTTCAGCCGCCTCCCTCCTGTTAAGGCCAGCTATCTAGACATTGATTTCGGACGCGCATAGCGGCCGATTTCAGATATTGCTAGCGGAAGCGATGGATCGCCTGTCCCGCGATCAGGAGGATATTGCCGGGCTGTTCAAGCGGATGGTCTTTGCCGGCATCAAGATCGTGACCCTCTCGGAAGGCGAGATCACCCCTCTCCATGTCGGCCTCAAGGGCACGATGAATGCGCTTTTCCTGAAGGACCTTGCCGACAAGGTCCGGCGCGGACTGCGGGGCCGGGTGGAAAACGGCAAGTCCGGTGGCGGCAACAGCTACGGCTATGATGTTGTTCGCAAGCTGGATGGCAATGGCAAACTGGTGCGCGGCGAGCGTGCGATCAATTCGTTCCAGGCCGATGTCGTCTGCCGCATTTTCCGGGACTATGCCGCCGGCAAGTCAGGCCAGCGAATCGCGGCCGAACTCAACAAGGAAGGGATAGCCGCTCCCACGCGCGGGACTGGGGTGTCAGCACGATCAACGGCAATCCCAAACGCGGAACCGGTATCCTCAACAATGAGATGTATATCGGCAAGCTGATCTGGAACCGGCTGACCTATCTCAAGAACCCGGACACGGGAAAACGCCAGTCCCGACTGAACCCGGATCCCGAATGGATCACGCAAGACGTGCCCGAACTGCGGATCGTCGATGACGCTCTCTGGCAGGCAGTGAAAGAGCGTCAGAGCGCTTTACGCTTCAGCGGCGTCGCGAAGCGGGACGTCTCCGACGAACTCAATCGCAGTAAAAGACAACGCTTCCTTCTGTCTGGCTTGGTCAAGTACGGGCACTGTGGGGCACGCTACACGATGATCTCGGCCACGTCTTTCGGCTGTGCGGCCGCGCGTAACAAAGGAACGTGCGGCAATAGAGTGAATATCCGGCGCGATCGTTTGGAAGAACGTGTTTTGCATGCCCTGCGCCACCATCTGATGGATCCGTCGTTGTTCAAGGACTTTTGCGACGAGTTCACGCGCGAGATGAATCGTCTGCGGATGGAAGGCCGAGCATCGATCGACGGGGATCTGGACATTCTGCTGAATCTGATCCTCCGGGGCGGCGCCGCTGACAAGATCAATGCCAGGATGGTCGCGATGGAGACGCGCAAGAAGGAACTGGAACAGATGTTGGCTGCTGCCGACGAGCCGCCGCCGCTGCTCCATTCCAACATGGCGCATCATTATCGCCAGCAGTTGGACGAGTTGTATCAGGCCCTACAGGAGGATTGTGAAGCAAAGCGGCTGGAAGCTGCGGAGGTCATCCGCTCTTTGGTGCAGGAGATCATCCTGAGTCCCGAAGAGGGTGAGCTGAAGATCGACGTGCGGGGTGATCTGGCGGCACATTGTCGATCACTGTACACAGGAAAAAGCCCGCCGGGAAGGCGGGCTTGAGGCGCGTTGCGACCTCTGGTGATCTGTCGCAATTACCGATGGTTGCGGGGGCAGGATTCCAAAAACGCACGCACATCGCTGGATATTAAAAATAATTTAGCAAGATTAAATGTCGAGACCAACAAAATAGATAACAACTATATTGGACCCTTAACGACAAAATGGGACCGTACGATACAAAAGTCAATATTTTCTCTCCACCCGTTCAAGGAGAGATTTTTGATATCCGATGATATACAAAATCCACTTCTCGACTGGCGATTGATCACAACTTTGCCATCGTAACAGCGATCACCTTGAACAATGCGAGAAAGCGCCTTGCCGCGGCCCACCATTTCCGCGCAGAAAGGCGCGTGAATAAGAATTATGTTAATACCTATACCCAAACTGTCCATGTAAACTGTCGTTTTCCGGAGATCGCAAGACTCTGACTGAATCTGGTTCCAATTACCCGAGTTCGCGAGACAAAAATTACCGAAGATCGGTAGACTTTTGCCTTAGATCGCAAGACTCCAATAACACCAGTTTCCAACCAACAACGTGCCAAGGAATAGTATACACCAGAGCCATGGGTATCGCCAAGCGACAGAACTCCGTCACGCCATCGAACGTGATATGGTCCTTTAATCCTTAACCATTTGCTCGTTGGGATCGACTTGGCCTGCCATCGAAGCCAGCTTTCTGATGATCGGTTCGCGCACAGCAGCCAGCTGCCACACTGAGGTGGCCTCGCCTTCTTGGA
>NZ_LFCT01000018.1 GCF_008692605.1 Sphingobium estronivorans | reverse complement strand
CGCCAAATGTTCTGACGACGGACAGAACTTAATATCACTCGAAGGCTCGTAACGAACTGCGACCTGGACACCTTCTTCGTTTTTGAGACCAAGCGTCCGCGCCGATCTGATTACGCCAATGCGGCCATTGGTGACTGCCGAGAAATCATATGCGCTATTCTGGAGGTTCCTGACCGGACCATCCTGCTCAATATGCATATAAGTGACCGAAGCCGACAAACCATTCCATTCAGGCAGGTTCAGGGTCGTGCGGGTGCGGAAATAATCATTGTTGCCGACCGAGAAATCCTGTTTCAGGCCCCATTCACCGGTCGGTCCTTTGGTGATGAAGCTGATCGCGCCTGCGGTGGCATTGCGACCGAATAATGTGCCCTGTGGGCCCCGCAGCACCTCGATCCGTTCGATTTCGGCAAGGTCGAACAATGAACCCACAGTGCGGGCGATGTAGATACCATCGATATAGAGCGCGATCGGCCCGTCAATGCCAGGTAGAACGACGCCGCCGCCATTCAGGCCGCGAACCGTGATAATCGGCGAAGCACCCGATGTCGTGCTTACATTGAGGCCAGGCGCCAGGTTGTTGAGATCGGCTACGTCCATGATCCGGCGTTGCTCGATCGCCTTCGCAGTGAGCGCTGTGACCGCAATCGGCACCCGCTGAAGATTCTCCTCGCGACGCTGTGCGGTGACAACGATGTCCTCCACGCCGCCGCCAGCGGCGGCAGGAGCCGTAAGTTCCTGAGCTATCGCAGCCTGTGATATGAACGCGGTGCTGCTGAGCAGGATTGCAATAAATCTCGGCGTCATCATTTCTTCTCCCCTTTAGTATTATAGTTACTGCGCTGCCATCGCGACTGTTCGGTCAGGCGACTGGCGATCGGTTCAAGATGCTGCAAGAAAACTGGAACTTATCCTATATTTATAGAATCACGTCGAAGATCTGTAATAGTAAGCAAGAACTACAAATGGAGCGCGGCTGCGATTGTCCGGCCCGTTAGCCGTCCGAAAAAGGTGCCTTCGGCCAATTGCAGTCCACTTGATCCGCCCGATTGGGCACTAAGACCCGAAGTCGCGCGACCAATCGCGTATAGACCTGGCAAGACATTGCCCTCGGCGGTCAAAACTTCGCCGGTGGGGAGCGTACGGAGCCCACCAAGAGTGAATGAATAATAGACTCCGGTCGCTTCGATACCGCAATCGAACACGGCATAGGGCGCCACGTCGAGTGGTTTGATAAATTTTGCCTTTTTACCAAATAGTGGATCGTGACCGTTGCGCGCGTGATCGTTATATACTTGGAGCGTCGCTCCAATAGATCCGCGTGGCCAGCCTAATTCGTCCTCCAACTCCTCGGGGGTGTCGCCGGTGGCGACGATCGGGCGGGAACCAACCGGCTTTTCGAATACCTCGCTGTCTACCAGTAAGTAGATTCGTCCATCCTGGCGTAGCACGGTATGTTCGCCGAGGCGTTTATGGTTGACGTCCTCTGGAAGAAACCGCTGGCCGCGTTCATTGAGCAATATACCACAGATCAAATTGGGTGGGTTCAACACCGGGCAACTGTAAATCGCGGCGTGCATGTTGGCGGTGGCCCCTCCCGCCGCTTCGCCGAGTAGTATGCCAGACCCGTCATCGAATGGGTTGCCCAACGGAGAAGTATGCAAAGCACTCGACGCCACCCGAGCCACCATCTCGCGGTTCATAATGAATCCGCCGGTCGCGATTACGACGCCCCCGCGCGCGCGAATGTGGCGCGTTTCGCCGTCGCAACGCACCTGCGCCCCTATAATTGATCCATCATCGGACGTTATAAGCGCTCTGCAGTTGGCATCGGTCAAAACTTCAACGCCTTCGCGCACGGCAACGTCAGCAATCACGCGCATCATCACGCCGCCGCCCATGCACGAACCCTCGGCCTGAACGGTATGGCCGCGCGGCGCAGGCCGGGCAATTTGATTAAATGGAGCACATTCCTCACTGCCCGAATAATAAAGACAGTCATCGGTCGTCGGCTCGTAATTATGTGGCCAATAGCTTGGCTTGAACGGGATGCCGAGCGAGACCATCCAGTCGAAATGCGCCGCGCTTTCGCGGCAATAGAGGTCGATTTTATCCTCGTTGGGGCATGCACCGGTTGACGCCATCAGATAAGCGCGCATTGCCTCGACGCTGTCCTCGAAACCGCAGGCGCGCTGAATTGCCGTACCGCCGCCGCAATAGATTACACCGCCCGATAGTGCAGAGCTGCCGCCGGGAGCACTGGAACGCTCGACGATCATCACCCGAGCGCCGCCACGCCGTGCCTCGATCGCGGCCGAGCCTCCGGCGCAGCCAAAACCCAGAATGAGAACGTCGACGCTATCATCCCAACGGGTTACCGCGCTGTCCCGGATCAAGCGCGTCGCGCTCACTGCGTGTCACCCAGCTGCAATGGTGCGCCGGGCAGCATCGGCTGAATGTAGCCGGCGCTCCATGCACCATCGACCGCAATCTCGGCTCCCGACACATAGGAGGCATCGTCGCTGACCAGGAAAGCCGTCACCGCCGCGACCTCGTCCGGATCGGCCATGCGATGCATCGGCACCATTGTCATCCGCGCGTTTATCGCATCCACGGGCGAGCCCGTCGGGTTTGACATCGGCGTGTTGATTGCGCCGGGGTGCACCGAATTAACCCGGATGCAGTGGCCGCCAAACTCTATCGCCGCGACCTTGGACAGGCCGCGCAGGCCCCATTTGCTTGCGGCATAGGCACCCTTGGCGTTGGAGCCGCGAAGGCCATCAACCGAGGAGATGTTGACGATTACTCCCGCGCGCCGGCGCTTCATTACCACGGCCACCGCGCCCATGCCCATCATCGGACCGATCAGGTTGATATTGATCACCCGCGCGGCATCTGCCGATGAGATTTCCTCCAGCGCCATGTGATGCGAAATGCCGGCATTGTTAACGAGGATGTCGATCCGCCCGAACCGGGTATCGAGATCGGCGACGAGCGCGTGCCATTGTGCCTCGTCGCGCACATCGAGGTGATAATAAGCGACGTTCCCGCCGATCTCTTCCGCCAGCACCTTGCCATCGTTGTCCAGCATATCCGCGATCACCACGATCGCTCCATCGTTGGCCAGCCGGCGCACCGTTGCCTCGCCCATGCCACGCGCGCCGCCCGTTACGATGGCGACGCGTCCATCAAGTTTGCCGGTCATGCTATTTCCTCGTTGAGTGTGGCGGCGGCGAGTTCTCCACGCAGCATGCGGGCCGCCAGGATGAAATTGAACGCCGCGCAGAGGGTCGCGGCCACCATGATGGTGAGCGCATAGCGCAGTGAATTCGGCCCGAGATGGACGAGCGCATCGCCCAACAGGCCCATAAGCTGGATGCCCAGGCCGAATCCGACGATGTTGATGACCAGATAGATGACCGCGGTCGCCGTGCCGCGCATCAGTGGCGGGAACCACGCTCTGCACCATGCAATAACAGGCGTGGCCATTTGCTCGTCCTCTCCGTCCTGCTTCCTTTTTTCGGGAGTCTAGGATCATTCGCTGCTATATATTATCTAGGAACTTACTTACGATAACATCGGTACTTATTCGTTGTCAAGAATCATCGAAATACGCAAAAATCACGCGTGCCGCATGCCGCTTAATGCGCCGCACAGCTGTTAAAGTGTGCCTATGACGCCTGCAATCTGGTCAATTTGGGAGCAAGAAATACCCCAAACGCTTGTCCACCGTTCGGAAAGAAGGCCAGGAGGTCGACGAAGCCGAACTAGCACGCTTCGAGGACAAGGCTCGCGACATCGAGAAGCTTCTGGCTCGCTGCCGTCCGCAGCGCCTCAGCCTCTACGAACATAATGGCCTGATGTTCTCGCAGCCGCTCGAGGTGCTCGAGCTGGTGATGATGGGACGGGCAGCTCGGGCGCCGCTGGTTCGTGGCCCTCTCGGTTCCGCCATTTACGGTGAGCGCGTCATCTTCGGCCGCGAGACAGTTGAGGTGCGCGCCCATGATGAAAGCCGCTTCGTTAGTCTGTTCGGTATCCGGGAGTATGGGTGATTGAGGTTGCGTGGCCGCTGCGGCGAGTTGGATACGCACGTTGAACCTTTGGATGCTTTTTCCCGAAAAAACTGAAGTGCGTTCAGCAGGAAGGACGGATGGTTGGTTCCTTCCTTTTATGCCGGTCACAGATTGAACGTGGGATAGTCCGTATAGCCTTGCGGGCCGGGTGTGTAGAGCGTGCTGCGATCAAAACGGGCAAGTGCTGCACCGACCCGAAAGCGCGCTACGAGATCGGGATTGGAGATATAAAATCTACCGAACGAGACGGCTTCGGCGCTGCCGGCTGCCAGATGGCGGCTGGCCGATTCTTCATTCAGACTTTCATTCAGGATGAGCGAACCAGCGAAATTCTCGCGACACAATGCCAGCGCGTCAAAACCTATGTCGGATAGGCGTATCAAATGAACATAGGCCAGATTGAGGCAAGATGCGGCCTTGAGCAGTGTTGAATAGGTGTCGACAGGATCTGCATCCTGGATATCGTGCAGTGGGTTGCCGGGGCAGATACGGATGCCTACGCGGCCTGAGCCAATTTCGGTGGCCATTGCCCTGAGCGTTTGAATTACGAAGCGGCAGCGATTCTCGGCCGTTCCGCCGTAGATGTCGGTGCGCAGGTTCGAACCGGTGGAAAGGAACTGCATCGGCAAATAGCCGCTTGCGGCATGGAGTTCTACGCCGTCAAAACCAGCCTTGATCGCGGCGGCGGCGGCGGCGCGATATTCGTCGATGACGTCCTGCACTTCCCCGGTGGTGAGCGCGTGTGGCTCGTCGAAATCCACCATTCCCGCCTCATCGGTGTAGATCTGGCCCTTGGCGCGGATTGCGGAGGGGGCAACCGTGCGTGCGCCTTCCTCCTTGTTGAGCCGGCTTGAGATGCGCCCGCAGTGCATGATCTGGAGCACAATCTTTCCGCCGGCAGCATGCACGTCATCCGTGACGCGTTTCCATCCGTCGATTTGCGCCGGCGTGTAGATCCCAGGCGTCCGGCAATATCCCTTGCCGTTCGCACTGGGCTGGGTTCCTTCCGCGATGATGAGGCCGGCGCTGGCGCGCTGTGCATAATATTCCGCGTTGAGCGCGGTAGGTGCATCTCCGGTACCGGCGCGGCTACGCGTGAGCGGCGCCATGACGATTCGGTTTGCCAAGTAAAGATCGCCCAGTTGGACGGGGTCGAATAGAGAAGGCGTCACCTTAGTATCCCTCTTTGGTGAAAATGGAAAAGTCGAGCCCGGTGATTGTCACAGCCGGTCGCTATAATCGTCGATGCCGGGCAAAATAGGACGGAAAGGCGCCATAAGACGCACGGTACCGAGTTGAGCGGAGGTCAACGCATCGTCGAGACCATCGATGGCCCAGGTCTTGCCGTCCCACGCATCGGCATCCGAAAAGGCGAGAACCAGCCATCGTCGATCCAGTTCACACTGCGAGACTGGAATCGCGATGCGTGGCGCATTGGGCGGAAGCTGGAGAGGCCTGAACCAGAGCGACATACTACGGGGTTCGCCATGCAGAGGTGCGAGTAGTTGTTCCAGCGCAGTCACGAATGCGCTTTCATCCGCATTTTCGTCCCTGTCGATCAGAAGTGCAAGCGCGGACCGATAGGGATATTCAAGCGCCAGTTCGGCCGGGATTGGCTCGTGATTTGAAAAATGACCGCGCACATAATCGTAAAAGCCGGTCGAAATGCTGCGCGTGGGGGGCCCCATACGCCCCTGACGGGCGAGGCGCCGTACCTGCTCCACCGACCATGAAAGGGCAGCTTCCCGCCGGCCCTTCAAAATCCAGTATAGATTGAGGAACGACCCCCCGCTGATTTCAGGGCCGTCTGCCACACCGCTTCCGGTGCGCTGTTGCTTCAAATCTCGCGGCGCCACGAAGCGCCTTCCGGAAAAAAAGTCGGCGCCCGCCATGCAGCCGGCATAGAAATGATCCCGTTCATACCAGCGACTGAAATCACGCTCATGTCCGGCGTGCGGCTCAACCAGCGAGAAGAGGACGGTGCCCAGTTCTACAGGCGGTGCAAGCGCCAGATCCTCGACCGTCGGTCCGCGTCGCGCGGGGAGGTTGCCTTCAATTTTCTCGCTCATCGCATCTGCCACTTGACCATGCCGTCAAAAATAGTAACGATGGTACTGTAAGTGGGCCGGCAGCTAATGTCGATATCGTTTCTTCGAGGCCATGTCCGGGATTGGGGCATGTTGAAGGGCCGAGAGTCGTGCATCGTTGGCCGGTTTGGGAATGGGTGCTGGACGAACATGAATCTCGATTTCACGGAAGAACAGGAAATGCTGCCCGACAGTCTGCGCGGCATGTGTGAGGCCGGGTCGGATAACAGGGCGGTTCGGCGGGCCGAACTTGATCCGGCTGCCCCCATGACCGAAATTTGGCGCAGCCTGGGGATGCGGGTTTTCTGGGACTCGGCATTGCGGAAGTGCATGGCAGCTCAGGATTGGGCATGATCGAAACGGCCATCGCCGCGCAGGAGTTTGGTCGCTTTCTAGTTCCCACCCCTCATTTTGAAAGTGCGTTCTTTTCCGCCCGGCTGATCGCGGCAGCGGGCAGCGACCAGCAGCGCGCAAGCTGGCTGCCGGGGATCGCGGATGGATCCCTTGTTGTCGTGCCGGCCTGGTATGAGGCGGGCGGTGGTGACGACCTGGCGACCATCAACCTGGCGCTCGCGTCCAAGTGTGATGGGTTTTCGCTGACCGGGCGAAAACTGTTCGTCGCACACGCGACGGTGGCGGATCTTGCTTGTGCCCCTGCGCGCGATCCCGATGGAGCGGGCGCGCATGTGCTGGCGTCCGTCGATGCCCGTGCGCCGGGCATTCGCATTACCGCAGAACCAAATCTGGCGAGCGCACCGCTCTCCATCGGGCAGGCGCCCTTTGTGGACATGCCGGTCCCACCGGTGAGCGGCAAGGCAATGGCGGCAGGTGGCGAGCGCTCGGAAGCATTTCGATGAGAGGATGACCCCATGCCCTACACGATTGAGCAACTGCCAGATCTTGAAGACATCAAAGTCCTGAAGCACCGCTATTTCCGCTTCATGGACACCGGGCAATGGAGCGCGCTCGCCGCGTTGTTCACTGAAACAGCGCATATCGACTATCGGGGCGGCACCTATCGCTGTCAGATGGACGGCCGCGACAACCTCGTCGAGTTTCTTGCTAATTCCTTCAATTCAGACGCCGTCGCGATGCACCACGGCCATATGCCCGAAATCACCTTCACGGGGCGCGATACGGCCGAAGGTATCTGGTACCTGGAGGATATATTCATCCATCTCGATACCAATTTGCACACGTTCGGCAGCGCCATCTATCACGACAGCTATCAGCGCGTGGGCGGCGAGTGGCTCATCGCACGGTCCGAATATGACCGGGTGATCGAGGTGAACATGCCGCTCGATCCGGCAATCAAGGTGGATTTCCACTATCTCAAAAAGGTCGGGCGCAAACCCGAAGAACGCCGCGATGTCAGCCATCTCATAACTTGGACGACAGACGGCGCCTGACGCATCGGGCGTGGGGCGCGGGCTACAGGTCCGGTTGCCGATCAGGCGATGGGCCGATCAGCACGCTGTCCCGGGCGTGGGCTGTCGGCCCGGCCCGACCAGGACACCCATGCATTGGTCCATCGTATCGTCGATGATGGCTTCGGCTTCCTTCGGGCTGCGGCTGAACAGCCCTTTGCTGCCGATCTGGTAGACGGTCTCGAGAAAGAGCGTTGCCGCATTGGCGACGAGCCGGTCGAACTGTGCGGGCGACAAACATGCCAGATGCCCGCGCAGGCAGTCGACCAGGTTCATGGCCTCATCCATGACCGACGACGCGGAATGCGCCACCCAGCGCATCTCATTCGACATCGAGCTTAAATAAAACTAGGCAAAGAAACGATGCATAATTGGATCGACCATCCTCCATCTTGGCCGTATTGCGCTCGGCGCATGCGCCCGGGATGATGTGGCGATGAGCGCCAGTCCCTTCACCTTGTCCGGTGCGCGATAGGCGATGGAACGCGCCACATAGCCGCCCATCGAGAAACCGACTACGATCGCGGGATCGGTCAACGCCCGAATGGCACGATCTGCCATCGCCTCGATCGTCATCCTGCGTCGTATCTGCATCGATCACATGTCCATGCTGCGCCAGCGCGGCACGGACAAGGCAGGCAAGCGAACGCCGCGCGAAGGCAAGCATCGCTCGCTGGCAGAGGCGCCCGACAAGACCGAACGCGTCATAGCAGCTGCCTGCGGTCATTGCGGAACCGACGTCGCCACCAGTTTCCGACTGCGAACATAGTAGCTGAAGGGAAGGATGCCGAAAGCGAAGCTCACTTTCGGCATCATTGGCTGTCAAACAGATCGAAAATTATTGCAGAAGGAGCAGCGTCAACGGAACTGCTCCACTATCTCCCTGATCGCGTGTGACACGTCATGACGACGATAGCCCAGCAGAGCGACTTCGGCCGGATCCGGATTGACGCGCACCCAGTTGCCGCGTCCCTGCGGAATGGCGATGTCGGGAAGGAGCGGGTGTTCGGCATCGCGTTCTTCCAGCTTTATCTGGCTACCGGCGGCATCGAAGTACATCTGGAAATATTCGGTGAAGGTCAGATTCTCATCACCCACGAGATAGGCCTTGCCAGGCTCGCCGCGTTCGAGTGCGCCCTCGATCGCTTCCGACAGCGACAGGAACGACATGAAGTTGGTGCCGCCGGCAGGTCCATAATATTCGATCGGCAGCTTGCCTGTGGCCCACTGCACGAAAGGCTCGAAGATCATCGAGGGCAGACCCGGCACGGTGCCAACCATGAATGGCGCGTTGACGCTGACAACGTCGAATCCCGGCGCGCCTTCTGCGCGCGCGCCCTCGCATGCGGCCTTTCGCGACTGAATGTAGCGGTTGCCTTCGATCAGTTCGGGACTGGCCATGTGATAGTAGCTGCCCAACTGGATGGCGCGCTTCACGCCTGCTTCGCGGCAGGCAGCGAAAAATGCCGGCACGGCTATGTGATTGGCCTTGTGGAGGAAGTCGAAGAAATCGGTGTCCGCCGGTACATGGCGCGGATCGTTGCCAGCGGCGAAGACGACCCAATCGAAGCCTTTGAGGCGGTCAGGGGTATAATCGCCGGCAACATAATCGCCTTTGAGTATCGGGAATTTTGCCATAGGCGTGGCCGGATTGGCGGCATTGCGTCCACCAATCGTAACGTCATGGCCTTTGCTGGCCAAGTGGATAGCGGCATGCCCGCCCAGAGCGCCGGTGCCACCTACTACTAGGACTTTCATCTAATTTTCTTTCTTTTTTGCGTGATTGCGTGGAAGATTTCAGAGTGGTTTTGCAGCGCGCGCAGCCTCGACCGCATCGACGCCAAAGATCGCTTCGACCATAGGGGTCAGGTCGGGGTTCTTGCGCAGTTCGTTACCACCATCGATGGCGAAGCTTTGCCCCGTCATCCAGCCGCTTTCCGGACCTGCCAGGAAGCGCACCGCGCCTGCGATGTCGTCCGCTTCGCCAAGGCGGCCGAGCGGATATTCGGCCAGGAAAGGCTCCAGCATCCGACTGTCGTCGAACATCGGGCCGGTTCCGTGCGAACGCGTCATGCCAGGACGGATGGCGTTCACGCGAATGCCGGCCGCGCCCAGTTCTTCTGCCGCGGCGCGCATCAGTCCTTCCACCGCCGCCTTGGCCACATGATAGCCGCCAAGATAAGGGAAGGGCATGTGCGCCGAAGTGGACGAGGTGAGGATGATCGAGCCACCGCTTTTCATCAGCGGAGCGCCGTGGCGAATGGCGATGAATGCCGAAACGACGTTTGCTTCGAACTCGTCGCGCAAGTTTTGCGGCTCGATCATCATGAACGGCTTGAACCCGCCGCCGCCCATCGTGGAAAAGATCACGTCCAGACGCCCGGCGACGGCGTGAGCCTGTTCCAGCGCGGACTTGACGTCGGTTTCATCGGAGCAATCGGCCATGATCAGGGTGAGGGCTGCATCCGGCACGGCGGCGCGGATTTCCGCTGCTGCCTGTTCCAATCCTTCCTGCCGCCGCGCCATGAGTGCAACATGCGCCCCGTCCCGCGCAAGAAGCTTGGCCGAAGCTGTAGCGATGGCGCCGGTCGCGCCGGTAATGGCTGCGGTCTTACAGGAAAGGGCGCCGTTCATATCGCATTCTCCGTCTTCAAAGGGCGCAGCTCTTCCCAATCCAAAATCAAATCCCGACGGGTGAAGCGCCACTGGCCGGCTTCACGGCGCCACTCGTCCTGATAGCGGATCGCCCAGCACAGAAGCACATCGCCGCCTTCTCCAGCCATGCGATGTTCGGCCGTGGCATAGGTTTCGCCCGACGCATGATCACCGTCGATCTCGACGAGTTGATTGTGGACGATGTGACGCGTGGACTTGAACATCTGCCCCAGCGTGACGAGCGAACCGAGGGCCGCCTCGCGCCCCTTGAAGGAAAAACCGGGGCCGGTGATCTCAATGTCCTGATCCATCGTTGCAAGCCAGTCCTCGGCGCAGCGGCGGTCGGCGCCTCGGGCATAGAGTTCGGCCGTGCGGCGCAGCGCAAGGACGTCCTGCGGGCTTATCATGTCTTCCTGTTCTCTAATCATATCCCTCTCCTTTTTCGAGCGGTATCCAAACGGCCAAACCCTTTCACAAAGGGCTTCAGAAAATGAGGCCATCGGTGGGAATCACCGGCACGTTTGTCCATTTGCCCTCGGCGGAACGATACCAGCCGGCCGCGGCCAGTGCGCCGCCATCGATATTGAGCGCCGCGCCGGTCATCCATGCCGCGAGCGGACTTGCGAGAAAGAGAATGGCGCCTGCCATGTCTTCCGGAGTGCCGAAACGGCCCAGCGGAATCCATTGTTTGATCGAGTCTTTATATTCCGGCTTTATATATTGGCTGATGGCAACTTGCGGCGTGTCCGTCGTTTCGGGCGCAATCAGGTTCACCCGAATTCCCTCTGACGCGAGATCGAGCGCGAGGCTCTTGGTGAAACCGGTGAGACCTGTTTTGAACGTGGAATATACGCAGTTGAACGGGATGCCGCGAAATCCCTCGATCGACGAGACGCTGACAATGCTGCCACCGGCGCCACGCTTGCGGATCAACGGGATCATGGCACGCGAGACCGAGAAGATCTGGCGCATGTTGACGGCGTAGAGGCGCTCAATATCTTCGTCGCTATGATCCTCAAATCGTTTCACGATCTGCAGGAAATCGCCGACATTGTTGACAAGAACATCGAGACCACCGAACCGCTCTGTAATCATGCTTGCCAGTGCGTCGACATCGGCCTGAACGGTAACGTCCCCATTAAAAACGAGATGATCGTCGCCTAGCACGGCTCGTAGGTCGTCGGCTCGAGCGGCATCCTTCTCGATGGTGACGACGGTGGCGTTCGCGTTGGCGAATGCCTCACATGTCGCCCGACCAATTCCGACGCCGCCGCCAGTTATAAGGGCAATTTTCCCCGCAAAGTCGATCAAGACAATTCTCCTAACATCAAGATTCGTATTTTTTTGATTTATATGCTAGGTAGTTTCCATCGGCAATCAGGCACCTTTTAGTGTGAAGATTTCCTCGAGGTAACCAAGGGATGAGCATGACGGAAATAGGCTATCAGGCGTTGACGCTGGAGATCATGGACCTTGTGGGCAATAAATGGTCGCTGCTTCTGGTTTATACGCTAGACGATGGTCCGCTTCGTTTCTCCGAATTGCGGCGCCGCGCGGCCCCCATCAGCCAGAAGATGCTGACACAAACCTTGCGGGAGTTGGAACGCTTTGGCATGGTTAACCGTTCTGTCTTGCCGACAGCTCCACCGCAGGTCGAATATGCACTGACAGGCCTGGGGCGCTCATTCCTTCAGACCGCCCGCATTATGTGTCAGTGGACTAAGGACAACCTTTCCGATTTGGACGCTGCACGAAAACTGTTCGACACCGCTATACGTTGATTGGCTGACCACCCAGCCCGATGACCGCCTTCTGACATTTGCGAAAATGTGTGAGGTTGGTTCGTTGACGTCATGTTCTGTGTCTTTAAGGTGTGGAGCGGCCTGAAGGCGGCGGCAACGGTTTGAAACGTGCTGGCCTCGGGGCAAGCTGACGCGAACGCGATGCGAATGCGTGTGGCGGTTTCGATGACGCGGGCGGTGACCTTGAGCAGCCGCAAGCGCAAGGTGGCGAACTCAGCAACGGCGAGCGCGGTTGTCTTGGGGATTGCCTGCTGGATGCGCCACATCAGCCAGTAGGCCGCGGTATGCAGGATCAGCCGCATTTGGTTGGCGTTGGCCGAGCAGCACGAGGCGCGATCGCTGGCGAGCTGGGTCTTGTGCATCTTGATCAGATTTTCGGCCTGACCACGGGCGCAGTACAGCGTGTCGTAGACATGTTCGGCCGAGCCGTCTGCCAGCGAGGTGACGACATAGCGGATGTCTATGCCAAGCATGCTGGCTTCAATCCGGGCAACGACCCGGCGCTGGCATTTCCAACTCTTCGCGCCGTAGCGGGTTTCGGCATAGTGGCGCAGGGCCACCCGGTCTTCCTCGGCGCGCTTGACCGCGCAGGCATCGGCGGCAGCGACGATGACCGGATCGGCGCGCAGCGCGGCGTTGGTCGGCAGGCCGAACACGTAATCGACCCCGGCTTTCTCGCAGAAGGCCATGACCTCGGGCCTGCCATAATGCCCGTCGCCGCGGATGGTGATGTGCGTTTCGGGCCAGTGGCGACGAAGCTGGCGAACGAGACGCCAAATGTGCCCGGCCGCCTCAACGCCCGATGGTGTCTTCCCGGTACGCAGCAGCATCGCCACGGGCCGCCCTGTCGCGGTATCGTAAACATGGATCGGCAGGAAGCAGCGTTCGCCATGATGCCCGTTCCAGAAGGAAAGCTGCTGGTAGCCGTGAACGACGTCGCAGGTGTCATCAATATCCAGCGTCACCGCCTTGGGTGCCACCGGATAGCTGGCACAGTAAATGCCGACCATCGCGGCCATCATACGCGCCAATTCGCGCGTGGTCGGCGCGTTCTCCCACCGGCTCATCGTCGGCTGACTGGCAAGGCCCGCGCCGGAGCCCGGCAGCTTGCCCAGCGCCAGGCGGAAGCCAGGATCGTCGCGCAGAGCATCGAGGTCGTCGGCATCTTCGTAGCCGCAGCAGATCGCCAGAACCCGCGCCCGCAGGATGTCTTCCAGCGCATGGATCACCCGAGAGGGATCGCGCGGATCGGCAATACAGCTGGCGAGCCGCGCGCAAATCCGCATCTCGCGCTCGGCCTGTGCCAGCAGCAGAACGCCGCCGTCCGAGGTCAACCGGCCACCGTCGAATGCCGCGCTCACTTTCTTGCGTCCGATGGCTGGAAACGAAAACCGGGGCGCGCTCACCTCGCTGCCGGCGGGTTTGGCTTGTGGCATTTTCTGTCCTGAACAGGAGATGGCGTAGACAACCAATTTCCTACTTCAGAACAGTGCTTTAGGCCACTCCCGCCAACCCCCTCTCGCGCTCCGGTGAATAACAGAGGCTAGGATTTTGAGCGGCGTTCTGGAGGAGCGGCCTTCCTTCGTTGCATCCAGGGACAAGGCAAACGGGCCATTAGGCGGCGGTCCGGCCAACAGTGATCCCGGCACTTTGAAATTACCGATCGAGATCGAGATCAAGTGCAGCCAGAGGTCGATATGTCGGCCCGGCTTGCCCCATTCATCATCTTCTAGCGGTCGGACAACATAGAGACTGATATTCTGATGCGCAGCCTCCCGAATCGCACCGCTCTGAAAACCGCACGTAGAGAAGATGACACCGCGCGACGCACCAACTTCGCGGATTGTCGTCGCCATGGCATCGACCTGCTCGCGCTTGATCGGTGATTTGCGGAACTTGCATTCGACGACGATTAGGTGCTCGTAAAGCCCTTCCTTATGACGAACCAGCACGTCAATTTGGCGTGAAGCGCCCGACCTTCCGATCAGCGTGACGTTATGTTCGACGCTCACGGAGCCCGTGCGGTGGAGTTCTGCCACGAACTGCTCGAACCCACCCCAGTCGGTGAACATTTCTGAGAGCGAGGTCGCGGCGGGCATGGCAATCCTGTTAACGGTGATGCAGACTTTCTGAAACGCATAGCCGACGGTCGGCACTTGGTAATGAGAATTCGGCCGCTGAGCGGCAAGGAAGGGTCGCTCCCTTCGAGCGTTCTTCTGTCGGGCCATTGTGGCCCGAGGAGAAGTGTCATGGGATTATCAGAATTTGATCCCGCCGCACGCGAACGAGTGTCGTGGAACACTGGGCGCAAAGTAGGTGCAAAGCGTGCGCTCAAACCACGCCAAATCTGGGCAATCCGCTTCTTTCTTGATCAAAATGGGCGGCTCCGGGATCGCGCCCTCTTTGACCTCGCCATCGATAGCAAGCTCCGCGGCTGCGACCTGGTGAAGATCAAGATCGGCGACATCGTTTGCGACCGGACAATTCGGACACGGGCTATCGTCGTTCAGCAAAAGACCGGGCGGCCTGTTCAGTTCGAACTGATGGACGATGCCCGCGCCAGCCTGCTGCGATGGTTGGAACTGAGGGGCGGTGCGCTGGAGGATTACGTCTTCCCCAGCCGTACCGATCATAAGAACCACATGAGCACCCGCCAATATGCCCGCCTGGTGGATGAGTGGGTGACGGGCATTGGTCTGCCGGGCGAGGATTATGGCACGCACTCCCTGAGGAGAACAAAGGCATCGATCATTTACAAGGCGACTGGAAACCTCCGCGCGGTCCAGATTCTGCTGGGCCATACGAAGATTGAAAGCACGGTCAGATATCTCGGCGTGGATGTGGAGGACGCTCTGACTCTGGCAGAAGGTACGGAAATTTGAAGTCGGCTGACTCCTCGCGTCTGCGAGGAGCCAGACTCCATTCGCGTCTGTCAGGCGCAATTTCTAGCCGCCCCAACTCAATCTGGGTGGTCCTGTAACCGGACACCCAGATAACATCACAAAACGACGGCTCTGACTGGGGCTGGGATTTTTTCTCAGCCGAATCTGGAGCATCTAATGTTGAAAAGCCGCCGTTTTTCAGCCGTCCAATGTTGGCTTGTCGGGGTTGGACATAATCGGGGAGGAACTATACACATGGGGGTCGCCGCGCCCGGCGTGCTTCCATTTGGCTGGAAAAACATTTCAGTAGAGCGCTGTGAGCCGCCGGAAGACCGATGCGGATTGTCGCCGAGCACGGGGCAGGGTGCGCCTGTTCGAAACCGTTCAAGGCCATCTAGTCGCGTCGCGGGACAATTATTTCTCGTCGGCTGGGAAAGCCGCCGCCAGTTCCTCCAGCCAAAGGGTTGCGGTGGAATCCGATGGCGCCCGCCAGTCACCGCGAGGAGAGAGCGCCCCGCCCGCTGACACCTTGGGACCGTTGGGCAAAGCGGACCGCTTGAACTGGCTGATCGTGAAGAAGCGGAACAGAAAATTTTCCAGCCAGTGGCGGATGGTGGGGAGATCGTAAGCCAGTTTCGCGCTATCGGGATAGCCGGGCGGCCAATCCCCCTTGGCAGGGTCACGCCAGGCATGCCAGGCGAGGAAGGCGACCTTCGACGGCGGCAGGCCCGCACGCACAATATGATGCAGGAAGAAATCATTGAGCGCATAGGGGCCCACGCGGCTTTCGGTGCTCTGCATCGCGCCGCTGGAGTCGGCCGGCACCAATTCGGGCGAGATTTCCGTGTCCAGGATAGCGGACAGGATCGCCTTGGTCGGGGCGTCGAACTGATCGGTCGCGATGCACCAGCGGATCAGATATTGCATCAGCGTCTTGGGGACGCCGCTGTTCACGCTATAATGGCTCATCTGGTCGCCCACGCCATAGGTGCACCAGCCCAGCGCCAGTTCGGACAGATCGCCCGTTCCGACCACGAAGCCACCATGACGATTGGCCAGACGGAATAGATAATCGGTGCGGAGGCCCGCCTGCACATTTTCGAAGGCGATGTCATAAACCGGCTCGCCCCTTGCATAAGGATGGTCCATGTCCTTGAGCATCTGCATGGCGGCCGGGCGGATGTCGATTTCTTCTCCGGCGACGCCCAGCGCCCGCATCAGCGCCCAGGCGTTGGACCTGGTATGTTCGCCGGTCGCAAAGCCGGGCATGGTATAGCCCAGTATCGAAGACCGCGGCAGGCCCAGCCGATCGCACGCCTTGGCAGCGACGATCAGCGCATGGGTAGAATCGAGACCGCCCGAGACCCCGATCACGAAATGCCGGCCCGCTGTCGCGCGGAAGCGGGTGACGAGCCCCTCCACCTGGATGTTGAAAGCTTCATAGCAATCGGCGTCGAGGCGCAGCGGATCGGCAGGCACGAACGGGAAGCGGCGGACGGTTCGATAAAGCCTGTCATCTTGCGCAGGCGGGCGGCAAGGAAAACCAATGGTGCGAAACCGTCGTTCGGGATAGCCCGACGCCGCCGCATTGTCATGAAAGGTGCCGTTACGCATGCGTTCGAGCCGCAATCGCTGCACATCGACATCGGCATAGATGATTTCGGGCTCGTCGCCAAAACGAGTGGACTCGATCAGCAACTCGCCCATTTCATGCACCATCGCCTGCCCGTCCCAGGCAAGGTCGGTCGTGCTTTCGCCCACGCCCGCCGCGGAATAGGCATAGGCTGCAAGGCAGCGCGCCGATTGGGCCGCCGCGAGCAGATGCCGGTCCCGCGCCTTGCCGATGGTGATGTTGGATGCCGACAGGTTGCAGAGGATCAACGCGCCCGCCAGCGCCCCGAAGGTGGAGGGCGGCAGCGGCCCCCAGACATCCTCGCAGATTTCCATATGAAAGATGAAATCCGCCATGTCGTCCGCCGCGAACAGGAGGTCAGTGCCAAACGGCGCGCGGCGGCCGGCTAGGATGATCTCCAGCCCCTGCATGCCAACTCCGGGCGCGAACCAGCGCTTCTCATAATATTCGCGATAGTTGGGCAGGTAGCTTTTAGGCACCACGCCCAGCACTTTGCCGCCCGCTATCGCCAGCGCGCAATTATAGAGCCGCGCGCCGTATCGGATTGGCGCACCGACCAACAGGACGGGCAGGTCTACGCTGGCCTCGCACAACCGGTCGATCTCCGCTTCGACCCGGTCCAGCAGTGTCTCTTGAAGATGAAGGTCGTCTATGGCGTAGGAGGACAGGCAGAGTCCCGGGTAGACGATGAGATCGGCGCCCGCATCCTGAGCCGGGCGAGCCAGATCGAGTATCGCTTTGGCATTGGCCCCGACGTCCGCGACGCTGGCAGCCGGGGTTGCGGCGGCTACCCGCACCAGGCCATGCCGGCGAAGGGACTGGAAGGGTTCAGTCATGACCTAAAGCATCCATCATCATTTTGAGGGCTGTCCGGATCGTGGCGATCCTGATCGGACCGCGCCCGATGTCGCCGTAATGCATCTCCAGATGCTCGATCGCACCGCCGCGGCGGGCGCAGGCCAGATGGACCAGCCCGGCTTCTTCGCCGACGGGCGCTGCTCCTGCATAGCCGGTGACGGCCAGGACGATATCGGCGTGGGAGCCCTGCAACGCCCCCTTGGCCATGGCAATGGCGACTTCCCGGCTGACCGCGCCGCACCTGTCGATGCGATCCTTGGCGATGCCCAGCAATTCGCACTTTGCCTCCTCACTATAAACGACAAAGCCCCGCTCGAAGGCGTGACTTGCCCCCTCCACATCGGTGAGGAGCGACGCGAGTAGACCGCCGGTACAGCTTTCGGCAGTGCCCAGTTTCAGCTGGCGCTCGCAACTGGCCCTGAGCAGGCGTTCCGCGTCTCGCTCGACTTCATTAGGCAGCGCGGGGGACAGGGTTTCCGCTGGGCCTTCCATGATGGCTCAGCGCTGCGCCCCCTCATGATCTGATTGGGTTCCGGTATCCGGTTGCACCTTGTCCTGTTTGGTCACTCGAGTGGGTTCAGGGTCAGCCCCGGTCGCCGATTTTTCCTCGTCACGGGAGCCGATGTCGCGCGCGACATTCCCACCGCCCGTGCCGGACTGCTCCGGCATATCCTTTTCCTTATCGGTCATTTCTCATCTCCTTGCCGCCCCATCGCCCCCGCGCCTTCCCGGCCTACGCGGCTGTCGTCTTCCTCGCCCCGCCGCGTCATCGTCGCGGGATCGTAGTTGGAGGGAATGGGCGCGCCGCTCTGGGGATCGCGGTCAGGTTCGCGGTCCAATGTATCGCTTGGCCGGCGCGCGGCGCCTTCCGGCTGATTTTCGGTGGAAATATTGGGATCGCGCGTCTGTTTCGTCGGGACGACGCGCTCGTTGCGGCTCCTGTCTTCCATGATAGTCGCTCCTTGTCCTGCTCAGGCGAGCTTCAACCCTTCCTGGTTCATCCGCCGGGTAAGGCGCGTGGTCGCCTTCCGGTCCAGCGCAGCCTTGAGCTTGGGGAAAAGGTCGTCCTCCTCCTGCCGCATATGGCGTTCGATATCGGTGCGGAAGGCGGAGAGCCTGGCCTGGAAAGCGGCGTCATCCTTCACCAGATCGGTCAGATCGTAGAGATGTTGCTTCACATAACCATGATCGGTGTTGAGCGCGTCCGCTTCCGCCTGCATTCCCGCTTCGCGCAGCGCTGGATAGATGGCATTTTCCTCCTCCATCGCATGTTTCCCCAGCGCATGCTTGAGCTGCATCAGCAGCATCGTGCGCCGTCCGCTGGCGCTCCCATGACTATCCTGCAATTTGTCGAACAGGCCGAGCGCCATCCGATGTTCCGCCGCAAGCGCCTTGTCCCAGTCGCCCGCCAGCGCGGTAGGCGCCTGAACCGCCAGCTTGCGCCCGACCATGCCAATCAGCGCGAGGCCGGCGCCGATGCCAGCGCCCTTCCACGAAGACATATGAGACAGAGCCATCATGTTCCTCCAATGATGCAGGGCGTCAACGAGGCTGGATCGCGCCTGTTCCTTCCGCGCTTCTTCATCGGCGGCCTATGTGGGGCGAAAGTAATTTACATCAGTTTTATCTGCCTCATTTGCCCGTCATCCTTCATTCGACCGCAAATTCCGGTTATTTTATTGGATCGACGGAACAGGGGAAGCCGGCCGTTATTTGTGTCCATGAACCAAGATCAGGAGAATGTTCATGGGCGACGTGCGGGACAGCACGGGGCGCGATGATGCCCCCTTGACGGTGGAGAAGGCGGGAGGCGCCGGGGCGGCGGCGGACAAGCTGCCCGAGGCGCAAGGTCATAGCCTCAGCGGCAAGACGGTGACCATCAACCGCCCTCGTCAGCCGCTCTACGACTTTTGGCGTGATTTCACGAACCTGCCCGCGTTCATGGACAATGTGGTCGCAGTCGAGCTTCTGGACGAGAAGCGTTCGCGCTGGACGGTCAAGGCGCCCGGCGCGCGGACCGTGCAATGGACCTCCATCATTACGGAAGACGTGCCTGGCCGGACGATCGCCTGGACTTCCGAGGAAGGGGCCGACGTGCCCAACAGCGGCCGCGTCGAATTTCTGGACGCACCCGGCGGCAGGGGAAGCTGGGTCGTCGCGACCATTCTCTATGATCCGCCTGCCGGGATTATCGGCAAGGTCATCGCGAAGATGTTCCAGCGCGAACCGGCGATCCAGGCCCGACGGGACCTGAGGCGCTTCAAGCAATTGATGGAAACAGGCGAGATCGCGACGAGTGCACGGACCCGCAGCCAGCATGAAGAGGAGACGGACTGATGCGCGCGCTCACCTGGCACGGGAAGCATGACGTCCGCGTGGAGACGGTCGACGATCCCGAAATCATCAATCCGCGCGATGCCATCATCCGGATCACCTCCACCGCGATCTGCGGTTCTGACCTTCATCTTTATGACGGCTATATCCCGACCATGAAGGCCGGCGACATATTGGGCCATGAATTCATGGGCGAAGTGGTCGAGACCGGCTCTAGATCATCGTTGAAAAAGGGGCAGCGTGTCGTCGTGCCCTTCACCATCGCCTGCGGCGGATGCTTTCATTGTTCCAAACATCAATATTCGGCCTGCGACAATGGTCTGCCCGCCGACAATCAGGACATAGCACAGGCAATTTACGGCCAGCCCATGTCAGGGCTGTTCGGTTACAGCCACATGACGGGCGGCTATGCCGGGGGGCAGGCGGAATATGTGCGCGTGCCCTTTTCGGACGTCGGGCCTATCATCATTCCCGATGGGGTCGAGGACGACAAGGTGCTGTTCCTGTCCGACATCCTGCCGACCGGCTGGCAGGCGGCGGAATATGCCGAAATCGAGCCGGGTGACACGGTCGCCGTCTGGGGTTGCGGGCCGGTGGGCCTGTTCTGCGTCCAGTCGGCCTTCCTCATGGGCGCCGAGCGAGTGATCGCGATCGATCATTTTCCACGTCGGCTCGATCTGGCGAGGAAGTTCGGCGCGGAGACGATCAATTATGAGGAAAGCAAGACCTACGAAGCACTGATGGAGATGACCGGCGGCATCGGTCCTGACGCCTGCATCGACGCTGTGGGGCTGGAAGCGCATGGCTTCTTTGCCGACAATGTCTGGGACCAGATCAAGGTATCGACCTTCATGGGAACCGATCGCGCCCATTCGATCCGGCAGGCCATCCTTGCCTGCCGCAAGGGCGGGCGGGTTTCCATGCCGGCGGTCTATGGCGGCTTCGTAGACAAATTCCCGCTGGGCGCCTTCATGGAAAAGGGGCTGACGCTCAAGACCGGCCAGACACATGTGCAGCATTATATGCCCGCATTGCTGAACGCGATCATGGAAGACAAGATCGACACCACCTTCCTCATCAGCCACCGCATGCCGTTGGAACAGGCGACTGAGGGCTACAAGATGTTCCACGACCAGCAGAATGAAGTGACCAAGATCGTGCTGAAGCCCGGCATGGCCCTGGCCCCAGCACCGGGAGAGAAATCATGACGGACAAATTCGCAATCGTAACAGGCGCATCTACCGGCATCGGGCTTGAACTGGCCAGGCTGGCGGCGAAGGACGGCTATGACCTTCTGCTTGTCGCCGACACGGGCTTTACCGACGGGTCAGCGGGATTGGACCATTTCGGTGTATCGGTAGAAACGCTCGAAGCGGACCTTGCCACCATCGACGGAGTTGACCGTCTGCTGCTTGCGGCCGGGGCCCGGCAGATCGACCTGCTCTGCGCCAATGCAGGCCATGGCCTTGGCCATGGCTTTCTGGAACAGCCTGTCGACCAATGGCGCCATGTCATCGACACCAACGTCACCGGCACGCTCTATCTGCTTCAGAAAGTGCTCAGGCAAATGGTCGCGCGGAATAGCGGCAAGATTTTGGTAACGGGCTCCATCGCCGGCTTCATGCCCGGCACCTTCAATGCGGTTTATAATGGGACCAAGGCGTTCGTGGACAATTTCACCGATGCGCTGCGCAACGAGATCAAGGAGGCAAAGGGCGTGACATTGACCACCTTGATGCCCGGCCCGGTCGAGACGGAGTTTTTCGACCGCGCCAATATGAGCGACACGAAGGTTGGCGCCGATCCCGACAAGAGCGATCCGGCGGACGTCGCACGGGACGGCTATGACGCGGTGATGAGCGGCAAGGCGTCGGTCGTCTCGGGATGGAAGAACAAGATTCAACAGGCCGTCGCCAATGTCACGCCCGCTTCCGTCCTGGCGGAACAGCATCGCAAGATGGCGGAACCGGGAAGCGCGCGGCAGGACTGACGGTCAGCGCATCAGTTGCGCCAGCTCCGCGGGGCGCAGCTCGGCATGGAGCTGATCGCATGTGCATTGGCGGGGCGCTTTGTCCGGCCTCCAGCGAAGCAAGCGCGTGCCGTGGCGGAAGCGGCCGCCCGTCACCTGATCATAGGCGACCTCGACCACCAGATCAGGCCGCAGCGGCTCCCAGGGCGTCTCCTCGCCCTTGTTCCAGCGGCTGGGGCCTCCCGGTGCCTTCCCGGTAAAGCCGGGACCTCCGAGATGCTGCTCCAGCCTGGCGAGCAGCGCGGTTCGTTCACTCGCCTTGAAGCTGGAGCTGAAGCCGACATAGTGGAGCATGCCCCCCTCGTCATAAAGGCCCAGCAGCAGCGAGGCGGCGCCCTTGCCGTCCGTCATCCGACGAAAGCCGCCGATCACGCAGTCTGCGCTACGGACGTTCTTCTGCTTCAGCATCGCTCGCTCGCCGGACCGATAGGGTAGATCGAGCGGCTTGGCGATGATCCCATCCAGGGCGCCGCCGCTCCGTTCGAGCCAGCACCGCGCATCTTCGATTCTCTGGCTCGCTGGCGACAGCAGCAGGGTCGCGTTCCCGTTCGCGGCGTGGAAGAGTTCCAACGCCGCCCGCCGTTCCTTGAGCGGCTCATCAGCAATGGCTTCGTTGCCAAGGTGCAGGCAGTCGAACAGCATCAGCTGCGCCGGCGTCTCGCGCGACAGCCGTTCGATCCGGCTCGCGGCGGGGTGCAGCCGCTGCTGCAGGGCATCGAATGACAGGGTCTCGCCGACCGGCAGGATCAACTCACCATCCAGCACGAAGCGATCTTCGCGCGTGCCAAGCAGCGCCTCGACGATTTCAGGAAAGAAGCGGGCCAGCGACTTGCCGGACTTGGATCGATATCCGCTCTTTTGCCTTCCCGACCGACAAGGGCGCGAAAGCCGTCCCATTTGGGCTCATATTGCCAGCCCGGCGGCGCAGGCAGTTCGGTGACGGAGCGGGCTTCCATCGGCAAGGGAAGGGTCTGCATCATGATGTTTTCTGTCTCCGCAATCGTCACCCGATCCGGAACCGCCGTCCCCTCCGACCCGTTCCCGCTTAAACACCCAGGGACATGTTTGGAGAGCAATGATGGCAGGAAATGAAAACGGTCTTGATCCAGCCGCGGGGCAGGACAGGGAAATGCCCCGCCGGAGCCCTGCGGGCGATGTCCGTCCCAACCAGGATGATCCCGACCCCCGGACGCGCGGCGGACAGCCGCAGGAGGACGTGGAGGACCGACCCGCCGTGGGCAAGGTCAAGCCGGAGGATTATCCCGAACGCGATCGCGCCGACTCCCGTCCAGACTGACCCATTGACACATGCCACGACAATGCAAAGGCCGCCCTGGAAACTCGGGCGGCCCAGCCAGCCGTGAGCCTTGCCGCCCCAATTGGATGGGCAGGCAGCGCCCGCGCAGCGTCAGCTGTCGCTAATCTCGATCAGCACGATTCTTCGGAACGGCGCCGTTCTCTCACGAGTTTTTCAGTTCGCGCCATCCCGGCGCTTGAGGATAGCCGAAAATGGCAGACCAGAACCAAAATCAATCAAATCCCGGTCAGCAAGGCGGTCAGAGCATGAACCCCGGCCAGCAAAATCAGCAGGGTGGCGGCAGCGGCCAGCAGGACGGGAACCCCGATGAGCGGGGACGTAATCCCGGTCAGCAGAACCAGGAGGACGAACAGCGCCGCCAGCAAGGTGGTGGTCAGCAGAACGGCGCGACAATCAGGGCGACCAACAGAGGTGACACTCTGAAATTGCGAAGGAAGGCCGCCCCTCAAGGCGGCCTTTTTCTGCGCCTATCCCGCGTCCATATCCACCTTGAGTTCGCGCGGCCAGAAGCGCAGCGCGGCGATCGCCTCGACGAACGCCGTCGTATCCTTCGCGGTCGCGAGCGCCACGCATGCTTCGTCGAGATTTTCGGCGATCCCGCCTTTGACGAAGATCGGCTTCGCCTCCTGGGTGAAGCCGATATATTTGCAATGGCCAAAGGCGTCTCGCACGAAGTCCTGTGCCGCGGCGTCAGCCGCCAGAAGCGGGCCACCCTGTTCGGATACAAGAACGGCCACCGCGTCGAAGAGAACCGACGGGCCGCCATCGATCTTCTGCTTCGCCGCGACCTTCACGCCGTTTGACAGCGTCACGCCACCGATCCTTGGCGCGATCACCTCATAGAAGGCGCCCACATTGTTGATCGCCTTGAGCAGGGCGTTGAACAGCGCCGCGTCCGCGCCGTCACTCATCAGAATGCCGAGCTTTCTGCCCTTGAAAGTCGGCGGCCCATTCTTGACGATCGACAAGGCATCCGATGGCGCAAGGTCAGTGTTTGTCGGGCGTGCCGCCTGCGCGGGCGCCGGCAGTTCTGGAAGGCCCAGGCCCTCGGCGACCTTACCCGCCATGGTCTTATCAATGTTCAGGAGGTGCGAAACAAGTCTGGTCCGGATGTCGGGCCTTTCAACCTTGCTGAGTTCGAACACCAGCGCATCGGCGATATGTTTCTGCTCAATGGGCAATTGGCTGACATAGAATTGCCGCGCCTGACTGTAATGGTCGGCAAAGCTCTCGGGGCGAATGCGGAGCTTGGGGCCGTCCTCACTCGCCGCGAAACTGCTAAAGCCGCGCTCGGGATCCTCGCGCGGGCCGCCGAGGGTCGGACCCCAGCTATTGGGCTCGTAATTCACCCGCCCGCGCGGATTGGTCATCGCCATATGCCCGTCTTGCTGGAAGTGCGCGAAGGGGCATTTGGGCGCGTTGATGGGAATATGCGTAAAATTGGGCCCGCCAAGACGTTTGAGCTGGGTATCGAGATAGGAGAAGTTGCGGCCCTGGAGCAGCGGATCGTTCGTGAAATCTATGCCGGGCGGGACATTCTGTGTGCAGAAGGCGACCTGCTCGGTCTCCGCGAAGAAATTGTCGACGACGCGGTCCAGGACCAGCCGACCCACCCGCCGGACGGGAACGAGTTCTTCGGGAATGAACTTGGTCGCGTCCAGCACGTCAAATTCGAAACTGTCCGCGAATGCCTCGTCGAACAGTTGCACGCCCAGTTCCCATTCGGGAAAATCGCCGCCATTGATCGCATCCCAAAGGTCGCGACGATGGAAGTCCGGGTCCGCGCCATTGATCTTGACCGCCTCGTTCCAGACCACCGATTGGAGGGCCTGCTTGGGTTTCCAGTGGAATTTGACGAAGGTGGATTTGCCATCGGCCGTCACGAAACGGAAGCTGTGCACACCAAATCCTTCCATCGTTCGGAACGAGCGAGGAATGGCGCGATCCGACATGGTCCACATGACCATGTGCATGCTTTCCGGAGTCAGGCTGATGAAATCCCAGAAATTGTCATGCGCTGTCTGCGCCTGGGGAAACATGCGGTCGGGTTCGGGTTTGGCGGCGTGGATAAGGTCCGGGAACTTCATCGCATCCTGGATGAAGAAAACCGGAATATTGTTGCCAACCAGATCCCAATTGCCTTCCTTCGTGTAGAGCTTGACCGCAAAGCCGCGGACATCACGGGCGAGATCGAACGACCCCTTCGACCCGGCCACGGTCGAGAAGCGGACGAATGCCGGCGTGCGTTCACCCACACGCTGGAAAATGTCGGCGCGGGTAATGTCGGCAAGGCTGTCCGTCAATTCGAAGTAGCCGTGAGCGCCATAGCCACGGGCATGGACAACGCGCTCTGGAATGCGTTCATGGTCGAAATGGAACAACTTCTCGCGGAAGTGGAAATCCTCGACCAGTGTCGGGCCGCGCGCGCCCTGTTTCAGGCTGTTCTGGTCGTCGGCAACCGGAATTCCCTGCTGGGTGGTCATAACCGGCGCGCCCTCGACAGCTGTCTGATGGGTTTCCCCGCCGCTCCCCTGCGCCTCCACATAGGAATTGGCGATCAGCGCGTGGGCTGGAACGGGCGATGCCTTGCGAGGCGTCTCGCCGGAAAGCGGAGTGTCCGGCGCCAGATCAGCGGGGGCTTTCGATTTCTTGCCGGCTGCGGGTTTTTTGGCCATGTCTGCTCCTGGAAAGAAACGCGACAGGCAGCGTCGCCGGCGATGCCAGAGCGAGCCGCATCGTCGCGACCTAGGTCCATCCAAACCCCTCATGCGGCGGTAAGTTGCGCCGGCCGCATAATCCTTTTCACATCGCTTCTATCGGGCGCTGGTAGCTTGAAGCCCCGACCTACCCTTGCGAGCTCGAGACTGCACGATTCGGTTCAGCTATTGACCTGATATGGCGATCTCAGGGGCGGCTATCGTATACCGAAAGGTGCAGATAATCGGGGTTGAAGCCACTTTCCTGGCGCAGTGCTTCGATGTTGTTGATGCGAAGCGTGCCACCTTTTATCGTTGCGAGCTCGAATTCCCTTAGACGTTTAAGGACGCGATTCACATGAACCGGTGTCAGACCCGTGGCATCACCAATTTCTTCCTGCGTCAGTGGCATTTCGAGCGAATGATCCGAGGTCAGGCCGACCAAGCGGGCGCGCACATAAAGTTCGCCGAGCAGGTGGCCGACGGCCTCAAATGCGTCGCTACGCCCGCCCTTGACTAGCCAGCGCCGTAGAATCGCCTCATCTATAAGCGTGCTCCGCCAAAATGCGCGGGCGAGTGATGGGGTCGAGCCAGCGATGCTATTGATCTGCTCCGGCGAAACGAAGGCAACCTGGCAGTCGGTTAGTGCGATGATGCTGTGATCCATTTTCTTTAAAACGGTGGCGTGAATCTCGCAAAAGTCGCCGGGAAGGAGAAAGGCCGTGATGCGACGCGAGCCGTCCGGAAGCACATTGTAGCGGGCAGCCCATCCCTCCAGAATGATGTGAATCCGATCCGGGCTTGTGCCCTCGGAGACGATATCCTTACGGCGCGGAATAGCTCGAACATCATGACAAAGGGCCATGGCAGCCTGCTCTTCGGTTTCGGTCAGATGATCCACCGACGCCAGCTTTTTCAGCAATGGATTATGCAGCAACTTTGTCTCCCGGATCAGCCCGCGACCTGATTAATGCAATGGTTCCATAATGCGAAGTGCCCGGCAGGCTCGTAAGGGCGTTATCTTGATTTCAGCGGTTAGCGGCTTGACCTTTGCTTTTTAGAGACGCCGAGAGGGCCGTGCCGTTTCGTCCTGAATTCTGAGTCGCTGGCATGAGGATAGAACCCTTTGCATGCCGATGAGTTCTCCCCACAGTGAACGGATGATCGCATGCCTGCGGCAGCCGACGCCAAAGGAGATGATCGATGCCGCTCAAGGCCCTGGCCCTTAATTGCACGCTCAAGTCAAACGCCGGTGAGGCAAGTTCGACCGACGCTATGATCGCAGTGCTGGAACAGGCATTTTCGCAACGCGAGGTAACGATCACCGAAACCGTCCGGGTCGCAGCGCTCGACATCAAGGCGGGCGTCACCTCTGACGAAGGCAGCGGCGATGCTTGGCCCGCGCTGCGCGAGAAAATCCTCGCGCACGATATCCTGATCTTTGGCGGTCCGATCTGGATGGGGCAGATATCGAGCGTCGCCAAGCGGGTGCTCGAACGGATGGATGCCTTTCTTGAGGAAACCGACGATCAGGGCCGTATGCCCAGCTATGGCAAGGTCGCGGTGGCTGCCATTGTCGGCAATGAGGACGGCGCACATTTTTCATCAGCTCAGCTTTTTCAGGCGCTGAATGATGTGGGTTGGACCATTCCAGCAGTCGCCGCCTGCTACTGGGTTGGCGAGGCAATGGGATCGATCGACTTCAAGGATTTAAAGAAGACCCCCGACAAGGTGACGGAGACCGCCAAGATGGTTGCCGGCAATGCCGCCCATCTGGCCGGGCTGCTGCAGGCAACACCCTATCCCGGTTGAGCCGACATTTTGGCGTTGGAAAGACCAAAAGCAAGGGTTGAGCCTTGTGATATCTTGTCGCCCTCGGCGCCCGCCGAACGCGCCGAGGGCAATGCGGCGAAGTTTCTGAAAGTCGGGGATATGCGACGAACCGACCCGAGTGAGCCGAAGCCTAAACCACGGTGGCGCGTTGATGACAGGATGGGGGAAAGCGACAAGGAGACGGACCGTGCCCCGCGGCGACAAATCACGCTACAGCGACAAGCAGAAGCGCAAGGCCGAACATATTGAGGAAGGATATGAAGATCGCGGCGTCGGCAAGGAAGAGGCCGAACGTCGCGCCTGGGCGACGGTGAACAAGGAGTCTGGCGGCGGCAAGAAATCCGGCTCGGGCCGCGGCAAGAAGGAAGGCCACGAGAGTTCACGCAAAGGCGGTCACAAGGGCGGCTCTGGCCAGAGCAACGAGAAGCGTTCGGCGGCCGCCAAAAAGGGCTGGGAAACCCGTCGCAAGCAGGGGAATGCCTGATGTCCATCCATAAGATGATCGCGCTTCACCCGGATGTGGGTGACGACTTCAACGAAATGCTCGCGACCGCTGCGCGCCACGCGATGTTCTGCGCGGAGATGTGCACCTCCTGCGCCGATGCCTGCGTCGCCGAGGCGATGGACATGCGCCAGTGCGTCCGTTCCTGCCTTGACTGCGCCGATGTCTGCGCCGCTACCGGGCGGCTTGCCATTCGGCGCACCGGCCAGAATTTCGAGGCATTGCGATTGATGCTTGAGACCTGCGCACGGGTCTGTGATCTGTGCGCTGGGGAATGCGAAAGTCATGACCATGCGCATTGCAAGCTGTGCGCCGAAATGTGCCGGGAATGCGCGCGAGACTGCCGGGCAGCCATTCCCACGGTCAACTGAGATGGCCGTCACAGGCTGGAAGGTCGACCCCGCCGACCGCACGCGATTGCTGGAGCTTTTTCCGCCGGCGTGGCCCGATGTCATAGCCGATCATGTGACGCTCGACGCCGGTGCGACTGAACGCACGCCGCTCCCCCCCGCTTCAGTGGGCAAGATCGTGGGTCATGTCGACGATGGCTTGGGATTGCAGGTGCTCGTCGTTGCGGTCGACGGCACCACCGATAGGCCCGATGGCAGCACCTATCACATTAGCTGGTCGCTTGATCGTGCGCGCGACTGTAAGCCGGTCGAGAGCAATGAGGTGATCGCGCGGCTCGGGTTCGAACTGCTGGATCAATCCCTGCCGGTGCGGCTCATACCGGCGCGACTAAGCTGATGCAGCTTTAGTGGTTGGTGCTACAGGTCAGATCAGTTGCGCAAATCGTCCGGGACCAGCCCGCCATTTTCTTCCAGTCTTTGCATCACCGCCTTATGCAGAGCAATATTCTGCTCTGCTGATCCATTGTCGCCGGCATGGACGCCGAGTTCGTCGGCCAGCGCCTTGCGGGCTTCCAGACTAGAGTCCAGATCCAGCAGCTTGAGCAGGTCAACGATCGAGGTCCTGTAGTTGCCGCCGCCATCCTTGAGTTGCGCCATCTCGGCCAGCACCGCGCCGACATCAACATTCCCCGGGAGCGGCGCATTAACGGCCGGCGTCGGCGAAGCGGCTGGCCGTGCTGCCGTCGGCGCTTGGGCCGCAGCGGGGGTGGGTGCTGGTTGCGGTGGAGCGGCCTTTGCGGATGGAGCGGCCGGGTCTTTCCCCTCGGCGAGGAGCGCCTTCATCTCCTCGCGCCAGACCCGGGCGCGGTCGATACTGACGTCCGGAAAATAGCCGCCCTTGAGCGTCTTCTGCTTATAGTCAAAGCGATAGGAGAGGCGCCACTGGGCCTTGCCGTTGGGCAGAACGCAGATGTGCAGGCCGCCGCCATCGGCTTTCTTGACGGGGCGTTCGGAGGGTAGAATCGATTGAATGAGACTGTTGGTCAGCACCGGTCAGGACTCCTGAAAACGGTGCGTGGGATCTGAAATCCTGTCCCAAAGACCAACAAAAAGACCAACAAATCCCATGTAAACCACCTGAGCGGTCCTGATCCCATAGGAGACCATGGTACATGAGATAAGCACCTGAAAACAGGTGTTTTTTCGAGATCCTTTTGAGACTTTGTTGGTCTTTTTGGACCGAAGTTTGGTTGCGGGGGGACGCAACCATCGATACTTGCGCTTCCAACATCTGCGGGTCGCAGTTTTCGACCTCAAGGCAATGATCGCATCTTTCGCACAATCAAGCATGGAAGCGCAGCCGCTCACAGAGTTGGTAAGAGCCGCCCTCTGGGTCTGAAAACGCGCGTGAAGAAAGATTACCACAACTATCCGTGATGGCTGCACTCGATCTTGACCGGCTGCGGCACACCGTTGCCGATGAGTTGGAGGTATGCGACCTTGGCAACAATGCATTCATCGAAGATATCCGCTCGGATCACCGGTACGATGGACCCTTCATTGTTGGTGTCATTGTATGGGCGAGGCATATAGAATTGGCCTCGTCGGATACGCCTGCCTTACGTCCAGCAGCAGGAGCAGGATCGCGCCCAGCCTGCCTGCGCCGACCGCGACCGCATAGGCGACCCAAGCCCAGGCGGGCATGGCGGCGAAAATCTTCGCGGCATAGGGATCGGTCTTCGCCAATTGGTTGAGGTCGGCGCTATATTGCATGATGAAGGCGCCGATCCCCATCAGGTTCCAGAGCAGCAACAGGATTCCGATTAACTGGAAGGCTCGCGGTGCGGTCATGGCGGTTTCCACTCTGTTGGCGGCCGGTCTGCTGGAACCGCTTGCGAGGGATCATAGGAGCTTGCAGGACTTTGCGAAAGGAGATGCCGGAGATTGGCGGGTGAAGCTTCGGGTGCGCCGATCATTGTGACGGCCCTGATGGGGCCGGCGGATTTCGGCTGGGCTGAAGGGCTTCGTCACGCGCACTTCCCGCCTGCGCGCAATCTGGTGCCGGCGCATATCACGCTGTTCCATCATCTGCCCCCTTCGGCTCTGGAGGAAGTGAAGCGGCGGCTGAAGGGGCTTTGCGCAGGGGCTCCGCCCCTGATGGCAAAATTTATCCGGCATTGAGAAGGGCGATTTGCTCTCCCCGAACCTCATGTGGGGTCCGGTCGCCCAAGCATTTTCGAGGTGTCCGGTTGACCGATAGGCCACCGCCTGGACCTTCTTGTCGGATTGAACACTATGTCCGTTTCGGACGGCAGGGGCGGTTGTATCCGCCCGTTGCTGTTTTCCACGCTCCTTTTCTGCCAGGGGGCAGAGGCAGGCAGAAATAGCTCATCATGGCGAGTTTCTGCCGCAGAGACGCAAAGCACAAAACTAAAGGCGGCAAGTTCACACTGCGGCGACGGATCGTGGGCAAGTCAGATTATTTCGCGCCAGCCTTCTTTGCCTGTTGCCAGGTCAATACGGTCAATTCGGGCAGTATCTTTACCCGTTCCTTCGCCTGTGCCGACGAGGCCGTGCCGCGGATGACCCGCCCCTTGATGCCGTGAAAGATGGCGGCGAGGCGGAAAAAATTGAAGGCGACGTAAAAGTCATATCCGGGCATCTCCTCGCGGCCGGTCCGCGCGCAATAGGCCGCGACATAGTCCGCCTCGCTGGGTATAGCCAGCGCTGCGACATCCGCCCCGCCCAGCCCGGCGACGATGTGCGGCGGCATCCGATACATCATCGCATGATAGGCGAAGTCCGCGCCCGGATGGCCGAGGGTGGACAATTCCCAGTCAAGCACCGCCAGCACCTTCGGCGCATCGGGTGCGAAGATCATGTTGTCGATGCGGAAATCGCCATGCGTGATGGTCGTCGCATCGTCGTTGGCGGGGATGTTGGCGGGAAGCCATTCGATCATGCGGTCCATATAGGGATCGCGGCCAGCATCGATGTCTTCCAGATATTGCTTCGACCAGCGGCCGATCTGCCGCTCGAAATAATTGCCGGGCCGGCCATAGTCGCCAAGGCCGACCGCTTCATAGTCCACGCTGTGCAACTGGGCCATGGTGGCGTTCATGGCATCGAAGATCGCCGCACGCTCGGCAGGGGAAACGCCGGGGACGGTCGCATCCCAGAATATGCGGCCCTCGACCATGTCCATCACATAGAACCAGGTGCCGATGACGCTGTCGTCGGTACACAGGCCATGAACGGCGGCCACGGGAAAATCCGCCCTGGCAAGGCCGGTCAGCACCCTGGCCTCACGCTCCACGGCATGCGCGCCCTTCAGCAACTGCCCAGGGGGCTTGCGACGCAGCACATAGGATTTGTCGGGCGTGACGAGCCTGTATGTCGGGTTGGACTGACCGCCCCGGAACTGCTCAACCGCCAGCGGACCGGAAAAGCCTGCGACATTGACCTCCATCCACCGCGCCAGCGCGGCTTCGTCAAAGCCATAGCCGGGACGCACCGGGGTCGTCCCGACATTCTGGTCCGCCGCGCTGCTCATGCCGCGCCGCCCTTCAGGAAATCGCGCTTCACTTTCTTGGCGAGCGACCATTTGTGCACTTCCGTCGGGCCGTCATAGATGCGGAAGGCGCGGATTTCGCGAAACACCTGTTCGACGATGGTGTCGCCGCTGACCCCGGTGCCTCCCATGATCTGCACGCAGCGGTCAGCAACGCGCATCAGCGCCTCGGACACCGACACCTTCGCCATCGAGCTTTCGGCGGTGCCCAGCGACCCGCCGTCGAGTATATCGGCACACCAGTCGATCATCAGTTCGGACTGCTTCAGGTCGATGAGATTCTCGGCCAGCATGAAGCCCACGCCCTCATGATCGACCAGCAGCTTACCGAAGGCCTGCCGTTTGCAGGCATAGGCAGTCGCGATCTCGTGCGCACGCATTGCCGCGCCCAGCCAGCGCATGCAGTGCGACAGCCGCGCTGGCGACAGCCGCACCTGCGCATAGGTGAAGCCCTCGCCGCTCTTGCCCAGCATCTGGTCGGCGGGAACCCGCAGATTGTCGATCGTGACGATCGAGTGGCCGCCGGGCATCGAACTGTCGATCGTGTCCAGCACACGCTCGATGCGGATCGCGGGATCGGGCAGGTCGACGAGGAACAGGCAGGCGCCGCCCTTGCTGTCCTCTTCCTCCGACTTCGCCATGACGATGCCCACCCGCGCGCCCCGCGCGCCGGTGATGAACGCCTTCCGGCCATTGATGACCCAATGATCGCCGTCGCGATGGCAGACCGTCTTCATCATCGAGGGATCGGAACCGGCGCCGCCGTCGTCCGCCGGTTCGGTCATGAAGAAGGCCGAGCGCGCCGCGCCACTGACGAGCGGCTCCAAGAAGCGGGCCTTGAGTTCGGGAGAGCCGACCTTGCCGAGCAGATACATATTGCCCTCGTCGGGCGCCATCGTGTTGCAGGCGAGCGGCCCCAGCGGCGACAGGCCGGAACGGATCAGTACCTTCGCCGTCTCCCGCTGCGACAAATGGCTGCCATCGGCCAGGATATGGGGCGTGAGCACGCCCGCCTCGCGCGCTTTGGCGCGCATCTCCTGGACGAGCACATCGCTGGGCCCATGGCTTTCCCGGCGCGGGTCGCGTTCATAGGGGATAATGATTTCGCGGACGAACGCCTCGACGCGATCGGCGATCTCCATCGCCCGGTCCATGCCGATGCCGCTCATGCGAATGCCTCTTCATATTCTGCTTCAGTCAGGTCCCGTACCTCCTGCGCGGTGACGCCGGGCGCCAGGCGGCGTAACAGAAAGGCCGATTGCCGGTCGGGACGTTCGAAAATGGCCAGATTGGTGATGATCATGTCGACGACATTGGCCCCCGTCAGCGGCAGCGTGCAGCCCCTGCGAAACTTGGCCGCGCCCTGCTTGTCGACATGATCCATCAGCACGATGATCCGCTGCACGCCCGCGACCAGATCCATTGCTCCGCCCGGACCCTTCACCATCTTGCCGGGCACCATCCAGTTGGCGAGATCACCATTTTCGGCAACCTCCATCGCGCCGAGCACCGACAGCTGGATATGGCCCCCGCGGATCATGCCGAAGCTGTCTGCCGAGGAGACATAGCTGGTCCGGTCGAGTTCAGTGATCGTCTGCTTGCCCGCGTTGATGATGTCGGCGTCCACCTCGGCCTCGGTCGGGAAGGGGCCGAGGCCGAGCATCCCGTTTTCAGACTGCAGGGTCACGTCGATGCCGGGCGCGATATGGTTGGCGACCAGCGTCGGTATGCCGATGCCCAGATTGACATAGAAGCCGTCCTGCAACTCGGCGGCGGCCAACGCCGCCATTTCGTCCCTCGTCCAGGGCATTACTGGGCCTCCTTGCGGATGGTGCGTTGTTCGATGCGTTTCTCGTTATGCGTCGCGAGGATCAGCCGCTGCACGAACACGCCCGGCGTATGAATCTGGTCGGGCTCCAGCTCGCCCGGCGCGACAAGCTCTTCCACCTCAGCGACCGTTACCCGACCGCAGGTCGCGGCCATCGGGTTGAAGTTGCGCGCCGATTTGCGGAAGACGAGATTGCCGTAGGGGTCGCCCTTCCACGCCTTGACGATCGCCAGATCGGCGACGATTCCGCGTTCCAGCACGAAGGTCTCGCCGTCGAAGACCTTGGTCTCCTTGCCCTCGGCGATCAGCGTGCCGACGCCGGTACGCGTGTAGAAGCCGGGGATGCCCGCTCCGCCCGCGCGCATTCGTTCGGCCAGCGTGCCCTGCGGACAGAATTCAATCTCCAGCTCGCCGGTCAGATATTGCCGCTCGAACTCCTTATTCTCCCCGACATAGGAGCTGACCATCTTGGCAATTTGGCGCGTGCGCAGCAGCTTGCCGAGGCCGAAATCATCGACCCCGGCATTGTTCGAAACAGCGGTGATGCCGGTAGTGCCGCTGTCGACCAGCGCCTGGATCAGCGTTTCGGGAATGCCGCAAAGGCCGAAGCCGCCCGCCGCGATGGTCATGCCGTCGAACAGCAGACCGGCAAGCGCGGACGGCGCATCTGGATGGATTTTCTGTACCATTATGTCCTCAGAGTGAGCTGACGAGATGGCCGCCATCGACCTCGATCACCGATCCGGTCATATAGGCGGACAGGTCGGAAGCGAGCAGCAGCAGCGGACCGTCGAGATCCTCAAGCTGGCCAAGGCGGCGCTGGGGAATGCGCTTCATCATCGCCCGGCCCGCGTCGCTTTCCCAGAACTCGCCGTTAAGCTCGGTCGCGAAATAGCCGGGGGCCAGCGCATTGACGCGGATGCCGAAGCGCGCGAGTTCCAGCGCGAGCGACTTGGTCAGCTGGATCGCGCCGGACTTGGATACGGCATAGGGCAGCACCGCTCCCGCCTGCCGCAGACCCAGGATCGAGGCGATGTTGATGATCGAACCGCCCGCGCCGCGTGCACGCAAAGCCCGCCCCACGGCCTGGGACATCAGGAACATGCCCTTGAGGTTAGTGTCGATCACCGCGTCCCAGTCGGCTTCGCTCTGGTCGAGCGCCGCGCCATTGCGGACGACGCCAGCATTGTTGACCAGAATTTCGACCCGGTCGAGAACCGGCTGGATTGCGGCGATGCTGGCCGTGTCGGCGACATCCAACGCCACCGTCTCGCACCGCCCTCCTGCGGCACGGATATCGTCAGCCACGGACTTCATCGCCTCCTCGCGGCGCGCGCCGATCACGACCTCGGCCCCGGCCGACGCCAGCACCTGCGCGAAATAAGCGCCGATCCCGCCCGAGGCGCCCGTCACCAGCGCCACCTTCCCGTCAAGCCGCCACCGATTCATCGCATCCGCCCCTTCCTGTTTCATTATTAAATAGGACATTATTGTCTAACAATCAATGGGAAGTTGATCGGGGATCAAGATTGATCTCCGGCCCCCGCTTAACCACGCGATCCACGCTTGCAAGTGAGGTCGATTGTGCTAACAATAAACCTGTTGTACAATTTCGTAACATGAAAATGGCCGAAACACGACTGCCGACGAATATCCTAGCCTCAGGGTGGCAAATGTATCTTCAGAAAGCCGATCTCCCGGAAATCGACGACGACACGGTCAGTTCCTCCGACCGCGTCGTCGATGCAATCATCCGTGGCATATGGTCGGCTCGATATGTGCCCGGTCAGAAGCTGATCGAAGCTGGCCTTACCGACGCCGTAGGCGTCAGTCGCGGCCCCGTGCGCGAGGCACTCAAGCGATTGGCGGCGGAGGGAGTGATCACGCTGACGCGGCATCGTGGCGCCTATATCCGCGCCTATGGCCGTCTGGACGCCGACGAAATGCTGGAAGTGCTCGAAGTGCTGACATGTCTGATGGCCCGTCTGGCAGCCGAAGCCGCGAACAGGGACCAGAATGCCAAGCTCATGCGGGACGCCTATGAAATCCTTGACGGTCAAGGCAACCGGCATGGCGAAGATGCCCTGTTCATCGGGCAGCGCCATCACTTCTACGACACGCTCCTGGCCATAGCGGGCAATATTCAACTGGCGCGCCTTCTGCCGACAACACAGATCCAGTTGCTGCGCCTTCAGATCATGCCCTATCTCACTGCGCAGGACCGGCAGGCGCAACTCGACGAATATGCCGCGATTACCAAAGCAGTACTTGCGGGTGAACCCAAGACTGCCGAGAGCGCCATGCGGCGGCACATGCGCCGTTCACGGGAACGCTTCGCCAGAGCCCCCGATGAAGCTTTTGCCGCTCTCGTCTGATTTGGCGTTGGCTGCCTTCGGGAGGAAAGGTCGGGTGCTTTCCGATTTGCTGACCATCGGTCCGTCACCCCACTCCGCTGAACCTTGAAACTGATCAGCTTGGAATGAAGAATGGATAGCGACCAGATGGATTTCGAACCCTTGCATGTGGCCGAGCGCCAGATTCCGTTGCCCATGTCGGTGAGCAGTCAGGCCAGGGAAATGCTGGCAGCCTTTGCGCGCGGCGAAACGGCTGCTTATCCGGCCAGCGACGATCTCGCTTCGTGGAAGGCGATGATAAAGGCCAGTAACGAGGGCGTCAGCGCGATGATATCCAAGCCAGCGCATGACGCCGCCTGTCAGGCCGAGCAGATCGACCTAGGCGGCGTCCCGTCCTACCGGGCGGTGCCGCGCAGTTCCGCTAATGGGACCCCCGACATACTGTTCGATCTGCATGGCGGAGGACTGATCCTGGGCGGAGGCGATCTCGCGCGGCGGTTTGCGCTGAAGACGGCGACGGAATATGGCGTGGAGGTCTTCGCGCCCGATTACCGCATGCCGCCGGATTTCCCCTATCCGACGCCGCTCGACGATTGTGTGGCGGCCTTTCTCGCGCTTCTTGAGCTGCATCCCGCCGAGCGCATCATTGTCCAGGGGGCCTCAGCCGGCGGCAATCTGGCCGCGGCGCTGATGCTGCGCCTGCGCGAGATGGGCGCGCCCTTTCCCGCCGGTCTGATCCTCCAGACCCCGGAAATCGACCTGACCGAGTCAGGCGACAGCTTCCAGACCAATCGCGGCGTGGATGTGGTGCTGCGCGACAGCCTGATGCCCATCAATATCCTCTATGCGAACGGCCACGACCTGCGCGATCCGATGCTCTCGCCGCTCTTTGCCGATTTTTCGAAGGGCTTTCCTCCGACGATAATCTCGACCGGAACCCGCGACCTGTTCCTTTCCAACGCGGTCCGCTTTCATAATAGACTCCGCCGCGCGGGCGTGCCGAGCGAACTGATAGTCATGGAAGCCATGCCTCATGGCGGTTTCATGGGCGCACCGGAAGATGCGGAATTGCTGGACGATCTGGGCGGCTGGGCTCAGCGGATCTGGCGCGAAGCGTCCCGGCCCTGAGATTCGTATTTGCGCGGGTTCACGGACAGCGCCATGACGGGAGCCGGCCTTCCCGTCATGGCACCGCCAATGGCGTGCGTCAGCCCAGATCCCAGCCTGCGGGCTTCGGCCAACCGCCCTCGCGCGCCATCATTTCCGCTTCTTCCCGTGACAGCACGTCAGCATTGCCGCCGCTGCGTGCCGGATCGGTGCCCCGGTATCGCGCCACTTCCAGCCTCGCAATCTGATTGCGGTGCACCTCGTCCGGGCCGTCGGCCAGGCGCAACAGACGCGCGGTGGCAAGTGCGGCCGCCAGATAATGATCGTTATTCGTGCCGCCACCGCCGAATATCTGGATGGCCCAGTCCACGATCTGCTGCGCCATCATGGGCGCGACGACCTTGATCATGGCGATTTCCTGACGCGCCGCCTTGTTTCCGACGGTGTCCATCATCCAGGCGGCCTTCATCGTCAGCAGGCGTGCCTGCTCGATCCTGATGCGCGCCTCGGCGATGCGTTCCAGCGTCACCGTCTGCTCGGAAAGCGCGCGGCCGAACGGAAAGCGCTGCTCCGCCCGCCGGCACATCCGCTCCAGCACCCGCTCGCACAGGCCGATGAGCCGCATGCAGTGATGAATGCGGCCCGGCCCCAGCCGCCCCTGCGCGATCTCAAAGCCGCGCCCTTCTCCCAGCAGGATATTGGACGCCGACACGCGGACATTGTCGAAGAACACCTCCGCCGCCTTGTCCGGCACGCCGTAAGAGCCGAGCACCGGCAGCGCACGCACGACCCGAACGCCCGGCGTATCCTTCGGCACCAGGATCATGGATTGACGGCGATAGGCATCCTCCCCTTCAGGATCGGACTTGCCCATGACGATAAGAATCTTGCAGCGCGGATCGGTGGCGCCGGTGGTGTACCATTTGCGTCCGTTTATGACATATTCGTCGCCATCGCGCATGATGGAGGTGCCGATGTTGGTGGCGTCGGACGAGGCCACTTCAGGTTCGGTCATGGCAAAAGAGGAACGGATATCGCCCGACAGCAGCGGCTTCAGCCAGCGGTCCTTCTGCTCCTGCGTGCCGTAACGCAGGATGGTTTCCATATTCCCGGTATCGGGCGCCGAACAGTTGAAGATTTCGGGCGCGAAAAGCGATCGTCCCATGATTTCGCACAGAGGTGCATAGTCGACATTGCTCAACCCTTCCTCGCACTCATGCACCGGCAAGAACAGGTTCCACAGCCCGGCATCGCGGGCCAGCGGTTTCAGCTTTTCCACGATGGGATAGACGGCCCAGGGGCCGAGCCGTTCTGCCTCCAGATAATATTGGCGCTCATTGGGATAGACATGCGTCGCCATGAAATCCTTCAGGCGTTCTCCCAACTCCACGCTTTTCCTGCTCGGATTAATATCCATCGATCCTGTTCCTTATTCGACAACCGTCGCGCCGCCCTGATGACGGCAATCTTTCCTGTATGACGATCAAATCCGCTCGATCACCATGGCAATCCCCTGACCGCCGCCGATGCACATCGTCACAAGCCCATAGCGCCCGCCGATACGCTTCAACTCGTAGATCGCCTTTACGGTGATGATCGCTCCGGTGGCGCCCACCGGATGACCCAGCGAGATGCCGCTTCCATTAGGATTGGTCCGCTCGGGATCGAGGCCCAGTTCGCTGGCGACCGCGCAGGCCTGCGCCGCGAAAGCCTCATTGCTTTCGATCACATCAATGTCGGAAAGCGCCAGCCCGGCGCTCTTCAGCGCGAGCGGCACCGCTTTCACCGGGCCGAGCCCCATCACCTCCGGATCGACGCCGGCATGCCCCCAGCCCAGAATGCGCGCCATCGGCTGCACGGATTTCCGCGCGGCCTCCTCGCCGCTCATCAGCACCAGGGCGGCCGCACCGTCGTTCAGGCCCGAGGCATTACCGGCCGTGACGGTGCCATTCTCCTTCAAAAAGGCGGGCTTCAATTGGCTCATGCTGTCGAGATCGGCCTCGGCGCGCACATGTTCGTCAGTGCGGAACAAGGTTGTCCCCTTGCGCGTGCGTATCTCGACCGGCAGAATCTGTTCCTCGAACCGGCCCTCCGCCATGGCTCGCGCGGCGCGGCGATGGCTTTCCACCGCCGCTTCATCCTGCGTCCGCCGGCTGATGGCGTGGCGTTGCGCCACATTTTCGGCGGTAACACCCATATGACCATGGCCGAATGGATCGTGCAGCGCCTCCAGCATCGCGTCGAGCATCGGCGCTTCGCCCATCCGCTTTCCCCAGCGCATGGCCGGTACGATATGGGGCGCGCGGCTCATGCTTTCCGCTCCCCCCGCCACCGCTGTCTGGCATTCGCCCAGACGAATCATCTGGGCCGCGGAGACGATCGCCTGCACCCCCGACCCACAGAGCCTGTTGAGCGTCAAGGCCGGAGCGCTCGTCGGGATGCCCGCCTTTACCGCCGCGATGCGCGCCAGAAATATGTCTTTCGGGTCGCTCTGGATGACCTGTCCCATGACGATATGCTGTATATCGGCGGGCAGCAGGCCGGCGCGATGCACGGCCTCCTGGATCACCAGCCGGCCGAGTTCGGAGGGGGATATATCCTTCAGACTTCCGCCGAAGTCTCCGATGGCCGTGCGAACCGCCGACACGATAACAACGTCATTGAACATGGAATGGGCCTCCCAACCTCGCGCGCCCGCGCTCGACAAGCGTCTCTGCCGCGATCCGCCCGAAACTATCACCTCAGGCCGAAAGGTCAAGATTTAAAGCATTTTTGTCCTACAATATTGAACCATAAATCGGAATGCCGGCTTGACTTATCCCTAATAATGTAGGACATAGATGTATGATAAAATCCCGTTACAGGGTGTGAAGGAGGGTTATGAGCAGGATTTTGGACGCCAAGGGCTTTGAGGGCATTTGGGAAATGGACACCGAAAGATCCAAGATCTGGTCCTACGAGACCGACCAATGGGTGCCGGAACCATGGCTGAGCCAGACAATCTCGATGCAGCATTTCGGCAATGTGATGGCCTACACGCACAAGAATGAGAGTCAGCCGGGCATTTTCGCCTATATGGGCTATCAGTGCGCCTATGATCAGGCGGATTGGGTGCCTTACGTCCTCGATCGGGTAGAGGGCGATCTCTCGACGCCTGAAGGTCAGAATACCTGGATCGAGATCAACGGTTTCAAACCCGGGCTGGCCGTCGGGATGGTCAAGCAGATATATGTGGACAATCGATCGCATTATCGTCTGAGCCTCGATATGAACGGCATCATGAACTACACCATGCTTCGCCGCCTGAGCGAAGATGGATTGAGAATGGTCTCGCATGTGTATGATCCTGAGGGTCATCCGATGATCCAGAAGCACTTCAGGAAGGTATCGGCGGTCGCCTGACGACCTGCCCCCGGGCGTCGATGTCGCCCCGCCACGACTGGAACATGCTCCGACCGGATTGAGTCGGAGCATGTTCTATTTCGGATTGCCGACCGTCCCGCACGCGACGACTTGCCCGGCATGGCGACGCCTGTCACGGGTAGCGGTAGACAGGCCGCGCACCATGCCGGTCTGAGACTAAAGCTTCGGAAAAACCTCCACGGGCGCTCCTATTCCGAGCGGAGCCTGTACGGCAAGAAGGGCGGAGCGAAATGCCTCGTCCACCAGTTCGGCTGTCCAGACCGGCTGGTTCAGAACGGGCGCCATGACCTGGGGATGGGTGCAGAGCGACAGTTCGAGGCCGCTGATCCTAACCACCTGCCCATTCACTTCCCTCGACGCGTCGGAAAGCAGATACTCATAGACCGGCGTATTCAGGAACGGCGATTCCGGACGGTTTTCGCCTGCGGGCATGCCGTGCGAAGACCGGAAGGAACTGGATATGTTCCGCATCTGGGTGCCCGCGCGAGGCGAAACCGCATTCACCCTTACCGAACTTCCCTTCGCTTCAGCCGCCATCGCATAGGTAAAGGATGCCACTGCCCCCTTGGTCGCCCCATAGGCCGCCATGCCGACCATGCCGGATTGAGCGCCCGATACAGTGTTGATGATCGAACCGCCGCCAGCCACGCGCATGAAGCGCAGGGCGTGATGACTGCACCCGATGGTTCCCAGCACGTTTACTTCCCACAAGGTGGCGAGATCGCGAGGATTGAGTTCCTCAACCATTTCCATGCGGAAAATCCCGGCATTATTGATCAATCCGCTTATCGAACCGAATTCCTTCACGCAGCGCTCGATCAAACCGCCCGCAGCGTCCCAGTTGCCGATATTCGCTTCGTGGGCGATGGCTATTCCGCCGCTCGCGCCAATTTCCGAGACGAGCTTGTCCAGTTCATCGCTGTTGATATCATTGACTATTATTTTCGCGCCGCGCGAAGCGATCGCTACGGCGCAGGCGCGGCCGATTCCCGCCGCAGCCCCGGTAATCACGACGCATTTTCCGTTCAGGTCAATCACCACATCTCTCCCCGATCCGGCTACGCCTCACGGCGCAGCCTCGTCCATTTTCGATTTCCTAGCCTGCGCCCGCAGAAGGTGCGCTGCCCGACCTGCATTCTGCATCGGCCTCACATTTCCGCGCCTGGCGCGATCCCGACAGCCCGGGCTGTCAATTCACAGGTTCTGCGATATGGCTTCAGCGCGAGCAGGGTCAGAATGAACCCCGCTATGAAGGCGGGCAGCGCCACCAGAATCACAGACTGTCTGAGCATCGTTGGATCATGAAAGACATTGTCCGTCACAAGCGCCACCGCCGTTGGCGCGAAGCCGATCCCCACCATGGTACCAATGAGCAGGAAAAGGGTCGTGACCTGTCCTCGCATCTCGTTCGGGACCATCAGCGTCAAGGCCGGATAGGTGGCGCCCGCGATGATGTTGCCCAGCAGCGGGGCGCTCACGGTGAAGACCAGAATCGCATAAAAGGGACCATCCAGGAACCACCAGCTGAACTGGAGCAGCGCCAGCAAAGGATAAGCGATCAGCAAAGGACCAAGGCGGCCGATCGCCGGATATCGACGGCTTAACCAATCTCCCACCGCCCCCCCGATGGGCGGCGTGATCACGCCGACCGTCAGCAGCACGGCGCCTATGATCGTCCCCATCTGCGCAGGCGGCATGTGATGGATGCGCATGAGGATAACAGGCAGCCACGCGACGAACCCATTTAGCGCAAACATGTTGGCCGTAAGGGCCGCGAGGGTCAGCCCGAACCCCGAAGGCTGTTGCCGGACGAATTTGAAGAACTTCTTGTTGTCGATGACCGCCTTGGCCTTTTCCAGCCGCACAGGCTCCCGCACCGCCAGCAGGAGCAGGGCGACCAATAGTCCGGGCGCACCCACAACAATGAATACAAGTTGCCAGCTCGATACCGCGCCTAATATCGGCAAGTTCAAGACGCCATGTAGACCGAAGACTTGCAGCAACAGCCCGCCGATGAAAACCGACCCGGCATTGCCAAGGGCCGTTCCGCCGACCATTATCCCCATTACGGCTCCACGACGCTTTGGCGGAATCATATCGGAAACGATCGAGAAGGAAGCGGGCGCGAGACAGGCCTCTCCGATACCGACAGCCAGTCGAGACGCGAAAAGCTGCCAGAAGTTTTCGGACAGGCCGCAGGCAATGGTTGCCAGACTCCAGCATGAAATCCCGAAAAGAAGGACGTTACGCCGGTTGGTTCGATCCACCAGACGACCGATAGGTATTCCCGCGACGACGAAGAACAGGGCGAAGGCCATCCCCTGCACCAGGCTCAACTGCGTGTCGCTCAGCGACAGCGATTGGCGCATGGGCTCGATCAGGACGCTGATGATGTAGCGATCGAGATAGGCCATGACCCAGCCGGCCGAGAGGACGCCCATAGTGTACCACACCATGCCGCCGTGGGGATAAACGCTCCCGGCTCGAGTTATACCGATATCGTCCTGCCCGGCATAATTCATCAGATGATCACTCCCCGCGGTCTTGTTTTCACTTCGATTGTTCGCTGATCCCACGGGTGGAAACCAGCACCCCGAATTACGGCATCAGAGGTGCTTTATTGGAAACAATCCTCCGATACTCAAGCATTCGGAATTGTTTCGCGTTTCCGATATGTGATCCGCATTTTGCCCTTATCCCACCTTTTCGGCATATTTGGCGATGGCCATGTCCTGAGCCTGACGGAATTGGCTGCCGACCGCGTCGCGATCGCCGTACATATTCAGCCAGGAGGCAAGAGGGCGCCGCATCGAGCCCTGAAACTCAGGCATGACCTGGCGGGCGAACAATTCCAGCGACCGCAATGTCGCCGCGGGATCGGCGATATCCGTCATACGGACCAGAAGGCACCCGAAGCCGCCCGACTTGTCCCACAGGCGCTGTATCTGCTTGCGGGCCATTTCCGGCGTGCCGATGACCGAATAGCCGCGAGCGTTCGATTCATGGATCAACGTCTCGTGATCGGTATTGGCGAGGATATCCTCAATGTCGGGCGCGCCTTCGATCCGGAAGGGACCGGTCGATTCGAAGCGGCGCTGATTGGCATATCCATATCTGACGTCCTCGATCGCCTGCTCCAGCGTGGGAGCGATATGCATCGGGGCGATGAGACGCCAGCTACGGCGATCCGCGGATTGTCCATATTCGGCGGCCGCAGATTCCACCTCTTGCCAGGTATTGGCCAGATACTCGAAACCGCCCCGGTCGTCGGTTGCGGCGACGCCGAGGAGACCGGCGCCATAACGGCCCGCGAGACGCGGCCCGGTCGGTGAGCGCACCGCTGCCACGGCAAGTTCGATGCCGGAAGGGTTGAAGGGAGAAAGCTGCAACCGCGCGTCGCAAAGCTTGAACCAATCGGTTTCCATCGTGAGGGGTTCGTCATTGTTGAGCAGATGCGCGATTGCTTCCACGCCCTCCTCAAGCCGCCGCCGCTGGATGTTGTAATCCATGCCCAACATCCGCGCGTCGGTCACAAGCGACCCCGGCCCCATGCCGAACATGACACGGCCCCGGGTAATATGATCGAGCAGGACCATCCGGTCGGCGAGGATGAGCGGATGATGATAAGGCACGGACGCGACCCCGGTGCCGAACCTCAGCCGCTGCGTGCGCTGGGAAGCGGCGGCGATGAAAACTTCGGGCGAACTGATGAGTTCGAACCCGCCGGAATGGTGTTCACCGATCCATGCTTCCTCGAAACCGAGCGCGTCCAACGCCTCCATCATCTGCAAGTCGCGCTGGATTGCCAAGGTCGGATTTTGTCCAGGCCCGTGATAGGGCGAAAGAAAGACGCCGAAGTTCATGCGCATAATGATTTTCCTTAGATGATCCTGAACGTATCATATATAAGATAAGCGTTCTGTATATAATATCCTGTCAGACACATCGAGAACTGTCAATTTGATTGTTTGCTCCTGTTGCTCTTGATCCGCACGGGCTCAGGAACGATCGAACTTCGGTTTTCTTTTTTCCTTCAAGGCCGCGACACCTTCCTCATGGTCATCCGTCAGGAAGGTGAGGGTCTCCAGGCCGAGCGACATGTCCATATGCGTGGAGGCCTGTTGCCGCAGGGAGGCGTTGAGCGCCCGCTTGGTCATCGCGACGGCGGAAGAGGCCGCGCCCATCATCCGCTCCACCCAGTGATCCGTGCGCGCATCGAGATCGGCTTCCGGGACCGCTTCGGTGATGAGGCCGATCTCGGCAGCCTCCCGACCGGTCAACACGTCGCCCGTCAGCAGGAAGCGTTTCGACCGCATCAAGCCGACCAGATTGGGCCACAGCAGCGAACCCCCATCGCCGGCGGCCAGCCCCACCTTGACATGCGTGTCCCCGATTTTCGCACCCTCCGCCATGATGGTGATGTCGCAACACAGCGCGATGGAACAACCTTTGCCGACCGCATGTCCGTTGATCCTGCCGATCACCGGCTTGTCGCAGTCCAATATGGTGAGGATAAGCTCGCGGGCCTGCTGCATGCCCTTGACCCAATAGGCGTTTCGCTCCCGCTGATCCCTGGGCGCCGCCGATCCGCCGCCACCGACACAGAATATCCGCTCGACCGCCCCCGTCAGCACCACGACCCGGACATCCGGATCGTTACTGGCCTGACGGAATATATGGATAAGGTCCGCATTGAGTTGCGGCGTATCGACCAGATTGATCCAAAGCGCGGATTTCCGAAGCTCAACCTTGAGCGAATTATCCTTATACATTCTTCCTGCCTATATCATATATGAGCCACGTATTTCATAGGTAATAAATGAAACAGTGCGCGGCGGGTGTCAAACCGGTTATCGATGGCCCGGCAGCGCTGGCCCTCGTAAACCCCCTAAAGATCGGCCATGTCGTGGAGCTGGCATAGCGTCATGCGTTACTCCCCCTGGCGACAGGGGCGGCAAAACCCCGAAAATCCGGTGAGCAATTGGCTTCGGCCAGTTCCATGAAATGCGGCCGATGACCATTGCGAATATCAGGCTGCCGACTTCAGGGGGCAATGACGAGTAGATGTACCAGGAAGAGATCGAGGCCCTGAGCGACAGCATGGCCCGTGTGCTGACGGATGAATGCGACAGCCTCGCCCTGCATGCCTATATGGACGGCAAATCCGATCTCGACGATCAGGTCTGGAAGCGGGCGTCGGAACTCGGCTGGATGGCCGCGGCGTTGCCGGAAAGATTTGGCGGCATGAATGTAGGGCCTTATGGGCTGGAGGCGCTGCACACGGCATTGGGGCGCCGCGCCGCGCCCGGCCCCTTCGTCGCGACATTGAGTGCGGCCCAATGGCTTTCCGAGATTGGGCCGGAAGAGCTTCAGGCCGAATATCTGCCCCTGATCGCGAGCGGGCAGCTCAAGGTGGCCATCCCGGTCGCCGTTGGCTCCGGCCCCATGTTGAGCCACACCGGTTCCACCCTGTCGGGGCAACTGGATGTGCTCGGCCCGGCGGACGCGGGATTGATCATCGCACCTGTCGGATCGGGGCAAACGGTCGAAGCCTGGGGTCTGCTGAAGCCCGCGACAGCCCGTGTGACCCTCAGTCCTCAGGAAATCTGGGACCCCACGCGCGAGATTTGCACCCTGAATTGCGTCAGTGCGTCCATGATCGCGCTCCTGCCCGACCCGGACGGAAATATCGGGCGGCGGCTTCAGCGCCATGTGGCGCTGGCGCTGGCGGCCGATAGCCTGGGCGCGGCATCGAACATATCGGCGCAGACCATCGATTATCTCAAGACCCGGGTGCAGTTCGGTCGGCCGATAGCCTCCTTCCAGGCGATCAAGCATCGCACGGTCGATATGATCGCGAGCATTGCGATGCAACGGCACCTGCTTGCGCAAGGTGTCGAAAGCGCCGCCGCCGATTCCCCCGATGCCGACATGTGGGCCGCGCTGGCCAAGGCGGGCGCGACGGAAGCTTTCGCCTTCGTATCCGGCGACTGCATCCAGTTGCATGGCGGCGTCGGCCATACCTGGGAGTTCGATCCGCACATCTATGCGAAGCGGGCGAGACTGAACGAGGCGTTGGCCGCAGACAACCGCGCCCTTCGCGACTTCGCGGCGAATGCCCTCGCCGCCATCACGCGACAGGGACACAGTACGACGGAGCTCGGGATTTGATCGGCAACGCCGATCCCGAGGCACAGGTGAAGGGACACAGGACCAGATGAATTTGTCGTACTCGAAGGAATACGATGATTATCGGGAGGAGCTTCGCGCCTTTCTGGCGGCGAACTGGCCCCTCCCGGACTCTCTTGGCGACCTCCGGGAACGGACCGCCGAATTCCATCGCCGCGCCGCGAAAGCGGGGTACATCTTCCGTCATATCCCCGTGAAATATGGCGGCGGCGAGCAGCAACTCGATTTCCTGCAAAGCGAGATCATCAAGGAAGAGTTCCGTAGGGCGGGCGCGCCCAGGGAGCCCGAAGTCATCGGCATCAACCGGGTCATCCCGGTCCTGTTGCAATGGGGCACGGAGGAGCAGAAGGACTTCTTCATCCCGCGCACGATGAGCCGGGAATTTCTCTGGTCCCAGGGATATAGCGAACCCAATGCGGGCAGCGATCTGGCGGCACTGCGCACGCGCGCTGAACTGGTCGGTGACAAGTGGATCATCAATGGCCAGAAGGTCTGGAGCTCCAACGCGTACAAATGCCAATATATGAATGCGCTGGTGCGGACGGAGTCCGCTCCACGGCATCTGGGAATCTCCTATCTTCTGATCGACCTCCAACAGCCCGGCATCGAGATCCGCCGGATCAAGCAGATCACAGGGGAATCGGAATTCTGCGAAGTCTTCTTTAACAACGCAGAGACGCCAGCCGACTGGGTTGTGGGAGGACGCGGCAATGGATGGGCTGTATCGCGCACGACCCTGCGGCATGAGCGGTCCGGCTTCCGCAGCGTGAACTGGCTGGACACCATTCTGCGCCGCATCGTGAAGCTCGCCCGCGAGACGATACGCGACGGAACGCCCGCTATCGAAGAGCCGCATCTGCGCCGGGAGATCGCGCGTGTTCAGGCCCGGCTCTATGCCATGCGCTATTCGACCTACCGCGATCTTTCCATGGAAGCGGCCGGAGAGCCCTCAGGCGATTATCTGCTCACCCAGAAACTGTATCTGACGGACACGATCCATCTGGTCGAGCGGCTGACACGCGACCTGCTGGCGGACGATTATCTTCTCATGAGCCCCGGCGAAGGAAGGGACGGCCTGAAAGGCAACGCCAAGTGGATCTACAATTCGTTTCACAGCCTGAAGATCGCCATCGCAGGCGGCTCGTCAAATATTCAGCGCAATGTCGTGGGTGAGCGCGTTCTGGGCCTGCCCCGGGACAATGCCGGCGTCGGCGGACGCGAAGCTTCTGGGATGGACCAATGAACTTCAAACTCTCGGAAGAGCAGCATCAGCTGCAGGACGCCGTAAGGCGCATCGTTTCGGCTGCCGGCTATCACGAGCGGCTCAGGGCCGTGGTCGACGGTCAGCTATCGTGGGATGAAGGGTCATGGCGCGATCTGGTCGAATTCGGGGTGCCGGGCATCGTCGTGTCCGACCGATTTGGCGGCATCGGACTGACGATGATCGAGCTTGCGCTGGTAGCCGAGGCGCTTGGCTATGCCGGAGCGGCTACGCCGTTCCTGGGGCATGTGCTGGCGACGATCGCGATTGCCGAAGGCGGCAGCGAGCAACAGCGGGAAAAATGGCTTCCCATGCTCGCAAGCGGCGAGAAGATCGCCTCGGTCGCCCTTTCCGATCAAAATGACGGCTGGGCTCCGGAAGATTGGAGACTCGCGCCGAATGGATCGCGCATCAGCGGCCGCAAGATCAATGTCCCCGCCGGTCAGATCGCCGACATATTCGTCGTCGGACTCGCGGGCGGCCAACTGGCTGTGGTGGAGGCTCTGACGCCGACGGTGACGGCGGAAGCGATGGACGGCATCGACATGACCCGTCCCCTCGCCGCCGTCGAATTCTCCGACGCGGAGACGGAACTGCTGGAGAATGGTTCGGCCGGCGCCGCGCGAATGCACGATGCCGCACTGGTGCTGCTCGCCGCGGATGCTTTTGGCGGAGCCTCCCGCATTCTCGACATGACTAGGGACTATTCGTTGGTGCGCGAGGCGTTCGGGGCCAAGCTGGCCCAGTTTCAGGCCTATAAACATCAACTCGCCAACCTCGCCGTCGAAGTGATCCCGACAAGAGGGCTCTATTGGTTCGCGGCCTATGCCTTCGAAAATTATGTCGAGCGCTCCAGCCATGCCGCCTGTCTGGCGAAGGCGCATTCCGCCGAACTGTTTTTACAAACCGCCCGTCTGGGCACCGAGCTTCTTGGGGGCATCGGCTTTACGTGGGAATATGATTCCCAAATCTGGCTGAAACGGGCGATGTTCGACTTCGCGTGGGGAGGCAGGCCCGAGCGTCTGTTCGCCAAAGCCGCCGATCTCGCCGGATGGTGATAGCAGCCCTTCGCCTCGACGAGAGCGCTGCGACGCCGTGCGACATGGCGACGCGGAGCGCGATCCCTTTCAATCTTCTGGAGCCATAGACCGATGATCGTCCCTCTTCGCACCCCCAGGCACGCATTCCTGTCCCCGATCGAGGAGATCATCGACGAGGCAAAGAACGGCCGCATGTTCATCCTCGTCGACGATGAGGATCGTGAGAATGAGGGCGATCTCATCATCCCCGCGCAGATGGCGACGCCAATGGCCATCAACTTCATGGCGACCCACGGCAAGGGCCTGATTTGTCTGGCCATGACCAAGACACGCGTCGATCAGCTGGGCCTCCGGTTGATGAGCTCGGCAAACGGTACCCGGCACGAAACGGCCTTCACTGTTTCGATCGAGGCGCGGGACGGTGTGTCCACGGGCATCTCGGCAGGCGACCGCGCCCGAACGATCGCGGTCGCGATCAACGGGTCCATGGGATCCGAGCATATCGTGACGCCGGGTCATGTGTTCCCGCTCATCGCCAGGCCCGGCGGTGTGCTGGTGCGCGCCGGGCATACCGAAGCAGCGGTGGATGTCGCGCGCCTAGCCGGTCTCAATCCGTCAGGCGTGATCTGCGAGATCATGAAAGCCGACGGGTCGATGGCACGACTCGACGATCTGGTCAGCTTCGCGGAGCTTCACGGCCTCAAGATCGGTACGATCCGGGATCTCATCGCCTACCGCCGGCGGCATGATCACAATTTCGAGCGAGTCTCCGAGACGAAGTTCGAAAGTGACTGGGGCGGCGACTGGACGGCGGTGACCTTTCGTAACAAGTCGATCGATACCGAAACCGTGGCCATCATCAAGGGCAAGGTCGATCCTGCCAGGCCGACAATGGTCCGTATGCATTCCCTGGGGCTTTTCGCCGATGCTCTCGCCTTGACGGGCGAACGCAAGGGCCTGCTCAGAAAGGCGATGGAGACGATCGCGGCGGAAGGAGTTGGCGTCATCATCCTGCTGAACCAGCAGTTGAAGTTATCGCAGGAAGCCAATGCCATCGCGACCGAAAAATTCTCCGAAGTCCACCAGTTACGGGATTATGGCATCGGCGCGCAAATTCTGGCCGAACTCGGCATCCACGACATGATCCTGCTGACCAACTCCCACCACACGCTGGTAGCGCTTGATGGCTATGGCCTGAACATTGTCGCGGAGCGCCCGCTCTGAGACGAGTTCCGAAACAGCCCCCACCAGCGCAGTGGATGTTAGCCGTGGTTCGTTCGTGAGGCTCTCAAGCGCCTAGCGGCTGAAGAAGGATAAAATGGACGAACGCCGGAAAAATTGGGCAAAGAAGGAGAGGAAAGATGAAGGCCTTGGTGATGCACGGCAAAGGCGATCTTCGTTATGAAGATGTATCGGACGCCAAGATCGAGCAGGACGAGGACATCATCGTCAAGATGAACCTCTGCGGAATTTGCGGCAGTGACCTGCATCTTTTCCGAGGCAAAACGCCTTCTGCACGGCCCGTCTATTGCATCGGGCACGAGGCAGTTGGCGAGGTGGTGGAAACCGGACGCGCAGTGTCCTCCCTGCGGGTTGGCGACCGGGTCATGCTCTCCGCTGCGACAGGGTGTGGCGCCTGTCGGCCCTGCCTTTCTGGGGAGATAAAGCGTTGCGAAAGGGCGCCGGCGGAAGTCTATGGTATCGGCGGCCCGCTCGAAGGATGCCAGGCCGAAGCCATCCGCGTGCCGGTCGGCGAGTTCAATACCACTCGGATTCCTGAAGGATTGACCGACGAGCAGGCAGTTCTTCTAACCGACAATGTGCCGACGGCCTATGCCGCCTGTGTTGGCGCACAGGTGGGCCCCGGCCGCAGCGTGGCGGTGATCGGCCTCGGCCCAATCGGCCTCATGGCCGTCGAACTCGCGCTCGTGATGGGCGCGTCCGTCGTCTATGCTATCGATCCGATCGAGGACCGTCGGGAACGCGCACGCAAATTGGGTGCGGTGGCGCTACCGCCCGATAATCTCGTCGACATCATCGCCGAAATGACATCGGGCCGCATGATAGACAGCGTGATCGAGGCCGTGGGCGGCACGAGTACCGTGGATCTTGCCTTGTCGCTGGTGGGGACCGGGCGCAACCTCAACGTGCTTGGGGTCGACAGCAATCTGGATTTCCGCATCCCGATAATGGCCTGCGTCCGGGGCATCACGATCCGTGCCAGTATGATGACCGAAGTCAGTCGCTATTGGGGAGAGCTGGTGCCAATGATGCAATCGGGACGCATCCGTCCTGAAAGACTCATCACGACGACCGCAGCACTGCGCGACGGTCTCGATACTTATGAACGTTGCCTCGAACGGAGCGGTGACGTGCTGAAGGTGATGATGAAACCATAGGCACAGACCCCAACCACCTCGCGACTTACAGGACTTCCCACATACGCAGTTGTTGCGACGAACCTCGCAGTTTCATCATCCTACGGCGTCGAACTCGTGACAGGCTGCGGCTTTCAATGAAGCGCCTGTCCGGCCGGATGCGGTTTGGAGAAGTTGGGCATGCCGCGCCGGACATTCACCATTGATATGACTGCTACCTCGATAGCGGCCGGGAATCGCTGGAAGGCCGGCCTTCGGCGTTGAGCCCGGTGGCTACGATTACGACCTCTTCGCTTATATCCGGCTCTTCCCTCGGGTCCTTTCGGCGCGATCGGGGTCGAAGCGCGGGCGGTCGATGCTGAACTGGTCGCTGGTGCGCGCATACCAGCCACCGCCATGCGTGCGCCCGACAAGCTTCATCGCCGGCGTATCGAAATAAAGCTTCGCGGGATCGGCGATGAACTCGTCCTTGACGTGCGCGACCAGTATCTCCCCGATCACCACGGTCTGCAATCTGCCGATGTCGAGCATTTCGACCTTCCGGCACTCAAAGCTGACCGGCGCCGTGACGATTCTCGGCGGCGCGACCGTCTCCGATGGCACGGTTTCGATCCCGGCATAGTCGATCTCGCCAATGTCGCGCGGCGCATCGACGCTCGAAAGATTCATCGCCTCCATGTCGGCTTCCCCGACAAGATTGACCACAAACTCTCCGCTCGCGGCAATATTGGTTGCCGTGTCCTTGTACGAGCCGGTCTTCATGTCCTTGAGCAGACCGAGCATCACCAACGGCGGCTCAATCCCGCAGGCGTTGAAGAAGCTGTAGGGCGCAGCGTTGACCAGCCCGCCTTCCCCCACCGTGGTAATCCAGGCGATGGGTCGCGGCGTGATCGTCGAATTGACGATCTTGTAGCGCGCGCCGAGGTCGAGCTCGGCCATGTCAAATCGCACTGTGGTCAACCCTTCTTCCACGCGGTCCCAGCGGCAAGAAACGCCATCTTGGCGCATACCAATATTATTTCGAACGCTCCCTGATGCGGGCCGCGGCGTCGGCCATCATCTTCGCGCCCCGCTCCGCCAACGCCAGGTCCGGCGTGGGAAGGATCACAGACCCCCCGGCTTTAGATGGCAGGATGACCACAGCCCTGCCGGTGCAGGAGATTTCCTCGCGCTGGTTCGTCCCTTTAAGGTCCAATTCCACGGCATGGTGGATACCCTCGATCCGCTTGTCCACCACGCTTCCCGTGATGACCGTCGTGTCGCCATGGAAATTGAACATCCGAACGTCGGTCTGCATCGACATGATCCAGGCCTCATCGCCCATCCAGTTGGTGAGAGCGTGGGTAAGCCAGTTGGAGCGCATCTGGCCGTAGTCATAGGGCGCCGGCAATCCGAGATCCTGCGCGCGCTCCGGGTCCCAGTGCACGCGCATCATGGACCCGGGAACGCCATATCGGTCCTCGCTGTAGAAGGCCGGGATTTTCTGGCGGATCTTCCAGCCATAGCGCAAGGGGCCGCCACCATAGGTCGCGCCCAGGCCCCAGCCCATATGCGCCCCGATGACCTCCACCATGCCCAGCGGTCCCTTGGCCACCGGCACGATCTGGTCGCCGACCAAGACGTCGTCCCACCACCTCGGCTCAGCCCCGCGCCTTTCCTCCGCCGCGTACAGGCGGTCGATCGCCTCGATCTCTTCCTTCGTATAGACGTGCCGTTTGGTGTCGGCGTGACGGCCGACCTTTTTCGATCCGCCCCGTTCGGCATTGACGAAGCTTTCGTAGCGCACGGCCACAGGTTCGCCATCCATGTTCACATAGAGGTGCCGATAGGTTTCAAGCACGGTACGCGCGCCCGAGAAGGACGATGTCTCCTTGACCTGAACGTCATCGACACTCAGGTCGTGATAAAGCTGGTCGCCCGGACGCATCGGCTTGAACAGCAGCCACCGGGTTCCGACATTGTAACGGCCGACCCCTCTGTAGAGCCCTTTGAACAGCGCCTTCATCTCGGGCGTCGCGGGAGGCGGCGTTTCATTCAGGCCCGTCGTGGTGGCGAACAGGGGCGGCGCGATCTGGCCGCGCCAACGGGTCGTGCGGGCGTAATCCGGCTCATGCCACAGCGGATTGTCATCGCCGATGAAGCCGAAGGCGAAGTGCCTGATCCCATCTTCGGAGACGATCCGGTTATAGGGCAGGCCATGCGTCGATTGAGGCACGCCCATCTGGCGCCGCTGCCGGTCGATATCCTCATCCTTGATCCGGGCGTCGATGGCCTTGGGCGCCGCATGCTCTGCTATGTCTGACAAGATTTCCTCCATGCCTGGTCGTTGAGCGGCGTCAGGGGATTGCCGCTCTCTTCTATTATTGTCGCCAGCCCCGACGGGGTCGGCTAATTCATCGCCAGCGCAAGCAATTCGGACCGGATGATCTTCATCGAAACGGTCCTGGGAAGCTTGTCCACGAACTTGAAGGCCACCGGGACCTGATAGGGGGTGAGATGTTCCCTCGCGAATGCCTTCACGGCGCCCTCATCCGGGGCGCTCTCGCCGTCCCGAAGCTCGATCACCGCCACCGGCACATGACCCAGACGGGCATCGGGAACGCCGACGACGGCAGCATCCTCGACGCCGGGAAAGCGGCGAAGCACGTTCGCAACCTCTTCCGGCAGGACTTTGAACCCGCCCCGGACAATGGCATCGTCCGCCCTGCCATGGATGAAGAGGAAGCCATCCCCATCGATGCGGGCGAGGTCGTTGGTGCCGACCCAGCCGGTTGTCTTCTTGTCGACCTGCACCTCCAGCAAGCCGACGCCACCGTCGAGTATCTCCTTGCCCGTCACAGGGTCCATCACGCGAATCTGCGCGCCGACTATCGGTCGGCCCGCGCTGCCGCGCTTTTCCCTGGAATAGCGTTTGTGGTCGGCCAGCGACCAGCCGGCCACGCCGCCGAATTCCGTGGCGCCATAGTCGCAGAGAATGGGAACCCCATATTTGTCCTCAAAAGCCTGCTGGAGGTCGGAATCCAGCGGTGCGGTGCCGGTTCTTATAGCAATGAGGCTGGTGAGACGTTCCGGGGGGACCTGCGCATCCCAGATCATCCTGATCATCGCCGGCACCAACGAGAGTACCTTGGGGCGATACCGCCCGATCGCGTCGATCGTCCGTTCGATGTCGAACTTCTCGTGCAGCGAGATCGGTCGGCCGGAATAAAGGGCAAGCAGCACCGCGAACGAGCCGGAATGTGCGAGCGGGCGAATGACGAGCGCCGGGGACTGGCTCAGCCGCGGCGGTCCTTCGTCAACTCCTGCTTCCTTCCGCTGGCCGAGCGACAGGGAGGCAAGAACCGCCTCCTCGCGCTGGGGCGTCCGCTTCGGCGGCCCCGTGGTGCCGCTGCTCACCCGCTCGATCACAAAGCCCGGCATGGGATCGCGGTGAGTCTCCGGACCGACGAACTCCAGTCCCGGATAAGGTTCAATCGATGTCGTGAGGTCTGACCAGCTCGCGACGATCCCCGCGGTGCCCGATGCCCGGGCGGCTTCGACCACGCCGGGGATCGCCCAGAATTGCGGATCGCCGATGATCAGCGGGAAGCGCTGCGTCCGTATCTCGTCCGCCAGAACCTGCGGGGCCATATGGGGGTTCAGGACACAGGCGCAATGTCCGGAAAGCACAAGCCCCGTCAGGGACGCCACGGAGGAAGGTACGTTCTGCGCCGCCCATCCCACGACGTGATACTCCTTCAAGCCCGCCGCCCGCAAGGCTGCGGCAATCGTCAGGGCAACGCCGCTCAGCTCCTCCCAGGACCATCGATGCCCCTCGAACTCCAGCGCCCAGGATTGAGGGTTTATGGCGAAGATAGTTTGTAGACGCTTGGCGAGTTGCATCGTTACCTCAATGAGACCTGACGGAGCTGTCCTGAATTGCCGTCCCGGCGCTTCTGGATGAAGATTGCCATGCCGATTCCTAGCCGGACGCAACCCTTCAAAACTTCACATTCATCCTTCGCGAGCGCGGAGGCCAAATCCAAGGAGAGTATAGCATCCGGGCAGGTCAATGACGCATTGACGGCAAGGATCGGCATATTTCCCAGAGATTTATCCGCGCGGCATGGCCAGCCCACGCTCAGCGATCAGGTTCCGCTGAATCTCGTTCGCACCCGCCGAAATGGTGGAGCCGTAGGAGTCCAGATAGTCATACATGGGAACGGGCAGCACCGTGTTCTGCGGACCGATCTTCTGCCCTTCCATGCCCGCGATACGCAGTTGCAGCTCCGCAAGACGCGTGCGCAAGGATGAACTCAGCAGCTTCACGAGCGAGGGGGTCATCGACCAGACGCCCGGCTCCCTCGTTTCGCGCAGCAGCGCCCGGATCTGCCGGCGCACCGCATGCTGCTCGGCGAAAAGGCGCATGAACTCCCGCCGAAGCTGATCGTCTTTCAACCAGGCCGCATCGCTGGTAAGTTCACGCTCATAATATCTCTGCAAGGTGGCCCGTTCGCGCTCCAGCCGGTCGAATGCGAGCACGCCGCGCTCCGCCGAAAGCGTCGCCTGCGCCACCGCCCAGCCCTCATTTTCGTCGCCGACACGATCCTCGATCGGGATACGCACATCCGTCAGGAACAGCTCCGCGAAATTGGACGCGCCGGTCGATTTGCGGATGGGGCGCACCTCCACCCCCGGCGCCTTCATGTCGAGGATGAAGTAACTGATCCCCGCTTGCTTGCGCGCATCCGGATCAGTGCGCGCCAACAGGATGGCCCAGCTCGCATACATGGAATGCGACGACCAGATCTTCTGGCCGTTGATGACATAGTGATCGCCGTCCCTTACCGCGCGCGTTTGCAGCGCCGCCAGATCCGATCCCGCGCCCGGCTCCGAGAAGCCCTGACACCAGACCGTGCCCTGCGCGACGGTGGGAAGATATTTCCGCTTCTGATGCTCGGTGCCATAGGGGATGAGCGTCGCCGGTATATGGTTCATCGCCACCGTGAAGGCCGATGTTTCCGGCGCATCGGCTCTGGCAAATTCATCTGCGATGATGATCTGATGCTCGAGGTTGAGGCCCGCGCCCCCATATTCCTCAGGCCAGTGGGGCGTCGCAAGTCCGACCTTGTTGCGCTCGCGCATCCACCATCTCTGGACCTCGACCTGAGCGGCCCCCTTTGCCTGCTGCCAGCGATGCGCCTGTTCGGGAGGGGCCAACTTCCTGACCCACGCCCGCACGCCCGCCCGGAATGCCTGAAGGTCGTGACGCAAGTCCGTGATCGAGCTGTCCCGCAGACCATCGGAGCAGGCCGAATCCATGTCATTCCCCCCTGCCGGATTTTCTCGCGAACGATATGAATCGGTGCTCATCGGCTCTCATATTCCCTGAAACTGGCTATATGGCCGGATTTCAGCGTTCCTCGACCCCGTTGGCCAAGGGTAGGAAGTCATGACGGAATGTGAGACTGTCCTTCCCGACGTTCTTCATCCGCTTCCCAGAACGGGCAGCACATTCGCCGGCGTGAAGGGAAAACGCCGCAGGATCTTGCCCGTGGCGTCATGGATCGCGGCGGCGATTGCGGGGGCCGCCAGAACATTCCCGCCTTCCGATCCCCCGCCATAGCAGCCGACTTCCGGCCGATTGAGAAGCACGACCTTTATCTCCGGCATCTCCGCCATGGTCAGGATCGGATATCCGGCCCAGTCGGTGGCGGTGACGCCGCTCTGGTCGAACATCACCTCTTCCTTCAGCGCCTGGCTGAGCCCCATGGTCACGCCGCCTTCGACCTGACGCTGGAGTTGCTTGGGATTGATGACGATGCCGGGATCGACCGCCACGACGCAGCGTTCCACCGTGACGACGCCCGTCGAAGGGACAAGCGAAACCTCGCAGACGCTGGCCCAATAACTGTCCAGCCGGTACAGCATCGACACCCCACGACCGCGCACCGGCCTCTCGCCGTCCGAGGCATGGTCAGGGGCTGGCGACGGGCGAGGCTGCCATCCGGAGGCGTCACGAACCGCCTCCAGGACGCCGACGACACGCGGATCGGTCGCGTGCCGGATGCGGAACTCCAGAGGATCGGCACCGGCAAGGGCGGCCGCTTCGCTGATCGCCAGTTCGCGCGCGAAATTCTGCTGGAACTGGCCGGGCGAACGCATGCTGTGGTCGCGCAGGCCGATGGCCAGGGGCGAGGCGTCCTGCCCGATCTGGCGCGTGCCGTGCGCCCGCTCCATGATCTCGGTCGTGCCCTCATAGGTCCAGCGGTCCCACAGGAGGTTCAGCGTGGACTTACCGTACACAGGCGGCTTCTCGGTCGGCGGCGGGAGCGTCGGCAGACCCGCGAGCACCGCGCCGATGAGCCGATTGTCGTTCATCGCCGGCATATGGTGATCGACCTGAAAGGCGATCATCCGGCCCTTCGCGTCAAGGCCGATCTCGATGTCGGAGAAGGCGGCGGGCGACTGGGTCGACCATTGCATATCCTCCGCACGCGTCCACTGGACGCGGACCGGCCGGCCCAGCTCCTTCGAGAGGATCACGGCCTCGTCCTCGGCCCCCGCATTCCCGCCATTGGAGCGTCCATAATGGCCCGGCCCGGCGAAAGTGCGGATGACCACTTCGTCCAGCCCTACGCCAAGCATCTGCGCGATCTGCCGGCGCAACATCTGCGCGTTCTGCGTATGGGTGTAGACCGTGGTGACATCGTCGCGCACATCCGCGACCGCCATGGTAGGCCCGATCGGCGCGTGTTTCATATAGGGCACCTGATAGGTCGCCTTCAGGGTCCGGGCGGCGCCGTCCAGCAGCGGACGGATGCCCTCCTTGCTGTTCTTTCCCTGTTGCACTGGCGTCGAAGCCCAATCGGCCTTGCGCAACGTCTCATAGAGACCGGCATTGGTCGGCAGTCCCTGCCATTCCGTCCATTTGGTGTCGCCAGTGACCTGCAACGCGGCCTGACTCGCTTCCCATTCGTCGGGCGAGACGACGGCGACCAGATCGCCCTTCACGACAATCCTTGCGGTGGGAAAAGCCTTCGAGTCCACTGCGCCGGCCGAGACCAGCTTCGAACCCAGCGTCGCCGGTCGGACGATCCGCGCATGCCACATTTCCGGAAGCCGGACATCGGTGACCCATTGCTCGGTGGCCGAGACTTTCGACTTTATGGCGCTGTTGTCGATGGACTTGCCGATGATCTTATACTGGCTGACCGGCTTGGTCGGCGGGTCCCCGACGATCCTCATTCCCGCGGGCCAGCGCTCCTGGACAGAAATGGTCAGCGTCAAGTCGCGTCCCTTGACCAGATCGCCATAGGTGACTCTCCTGCCTCCCACCGAAAAGGCGCCGTCTTCGCCCACGAGCTTCTCGCGTGGCACACCCAGCCGCTCGGCGCCGAGGTCCAACAGCGCCTGATATGTGTAGGCGGCGGCCTTGCGGACGTTCGGCGATCCGGCCTCCAGGAATCCGTAGGAGCCGCCGCCATCGGGCGTCCGGTCCGTATCGCCCGTGACGATCGTGGTGATCGCCTCGATCGACATGTTCAGTTCTTCCGCGACAATTTGGCGGTAGGCGGTGAACACCGTGCCCTGACCGAAATCACTGTTCCCGGTGCGCAACAGGACGGTGTTGTCCGGGCGGATCTCGATCCAGGAGTTCAGCATCGCCGGATTCAGCGAGCGGCCAACCGGGCCAGCCGTCTGCAGGCGGTACAGTGCGACGCCCACCATCAGGACGCCCCCGCCCTGCAGAAGTTTGCGGCGGGTGAGCACCGGCAGGCGGGCACTATCAGCAGGTGGTACGGGCATCAGTCAGCCCTCTCGCATGATGGCCGAAGCGCGATGCACAGCCTCGATTATGGCGGTGTAGCTGCCGCAGCGGCACAGGTGCGGCGAGGGGCCGGATGTCGTGAACGCCTCCTTGATCTGCGCAGTGGTTGGCTCGGGCGTATGTTCCAGAAGCTCCGTGGCCTTGATCATCATGCCGCTCTGACAGAATCCGCAAAGCGGCGTCTGTTCCTCGATCCAGGCCTGCTGAACGGGATGCAGGGGCGACTCACCATGGCTGGGCGCGCCACGGCTGCGCGCCCATCGACCGGGCAAGCCCTCCAGGGTAGTGATTGCCTTGCCGACCGCCTCAGCCAGCGGAAGGACACAGGAACGAACCTCCTCGTCTCCCAACAGGACCGAACAGGCGCCGCACTGCGCAAGGCCGCAGCCGAACTGCGGTCCAGTCAGGCCCAGCTCGTTGCGCAGAACATGAAGCAGGGGCGTGTCCGGCGACGACTTGACCGGAGTTTCGGCGCCGTTGACGACGATCGTAACCATCAAATCCAACCTATTCCCAATTCGAAGGTTTCAGCCATCTGCTGTTGCGGTAGCGGCAACTTCATATCGACAACGCATCCCCAGTTCACGACGCCAGCTGAAGCACCCGATCAGCCACGCGATACTCCTCCTCTTTTTGCGTCGCCAGCTCCTCTCCAAGACGCCAGAGGCGATCCATCGCCGGGGATGTTATGCCCTTGCGCTTGACCAGATAGAGATTGGCGCGCGGCTTCGGCCCGTGAATGGGACGCCGCACAAAGCGCGGAGGATTCTTCTCGCCGGGCGCCAGGTTGATGAAGAACAACCTTTCGCGCTCGGCAGCATCGGCCATGAACGCATGTCCTTCAGGGACCATCACGGATATGGCGCCCACCCTATCGACCCATCCGTAGATAAAGTCGCGCCGGGCCTCATTCGATACCGGCGTGACCGCGACCCTGCGACCGCGCAGATCCGAGAGCGCTACCGATTCAGCCGCCGCCAGGGGATCTTCTTCCGGGATCGACAATGTCGTGTGGCCGCGTTCAATGCACAATTCTTCCATATCCGCTTCACCGACGGGACCCATCACAAGACCGACGTCGACGGTCCAGCTGCGCAACATGTCCAGCACGCCCTCGGTCGTCTCCGTGGCGGTGAGGTCCAGGTTCACGCCCGATCGGACGGCCTTATATTCCTCCAGAAGAATGTTTCTCGCCTGAAACCAGTAGGTGAAACGCGCCACACCGATCCGCAGATTCAACCTGCGCCGACGTTGCATCTCCTCTGCCTTACGTGTGGTGGACTCACTGATCTCGGCCAGCTTTTCAGCATAGGCCAGGAATTCCTCGCCATCCGGCGTCAGATAGATGCGGCTGGCTTCCCGCTTGAACAGCGCAAACCCAAGCCGGCCTTCCAACTGCATGATCTGACGCGATAACCACGGCTGGTCCGTACACAACCGGTCGGCAGCCCGCGTAAAAGATAATTCCTGGGCGACGACGGCGAACTTCAGGACTCGATCAAAATCTAACCTCATGACTGCACCGTTCCATTTACTCTGAGCCCGGATGAACGCGGCGATACCGCCCCGCTTACCCTGCTCCCTGCAGCTAAACCCTTTCAAACGCCGATATTTCTTCCCATCTCGCCTTGCCCGGGAGGCTGACTCGCCACCCTCTCCGACCCACGAAATCGAACCGTCGGAACGATATCCACCGGGCTTTGTCGAAGCCGAAACTATCAAGCGTTACCGCGAATATAGAGGCGCGCTGGCCGGTAGAGGTCGGGCGGGCCGACTTGCCGCCGGTCCAGCGATGGCGCGAGGGAAAGGCATGAAAATTCATGCGCATATGCCCATGCTCCTGCTCCTATTGTCTCATATACGGTCTTTATGTTCCGCTATTGGTCCAATTTCGCAGAGATATGGGCGGGTGTCAACTCGTCCTGCGCTTTGTTCCCGGTCCTTCGCTTTAATGGGCGCACAGGCGCGCAGCCGCTGCTCATGGACGCGGCTGTCGGAATAGCCTTGACGGCACGGATCACGGATCGATGGCGTACAATTGCAGGCCCAGCCGGGCGTCGCTGCCGCTATCGAAGCCAGCGAGGAGGGCCGTTCCGCGATCGAGCAAGCGGGCGGATGGCGCACCTAGCCAGCGCCTACTGCTCCGCGCTTGAGCAGCATAGCAGTCGACTCGACGGGCAGCGCAAAGACGAGCGTTTTTCTTACGGTGCCCGTACACAGCGATTCTTGATGTCGCCCACCAAATGCGCGGCGATGCCCGGATCGTCCAGACTATCAAGATCCCATCCCTCTGGATTGAATGTTGACCGCATCACTTCGACCTCCGGGAAGAGCCCGATTTCGCCGCCCTGCACGTAGAATTCGCGTCCGCTCACATGGGCGGTGGCGTCGGTACACAGCCAGACGGCCAGGGCGGCCGCATGCTCTGGCCGGGACGGAATCACCGACTTGGTCGTGCGATTCCAGATTCCCGACATTCCCAATTCCACGGATTCGGCCATCAGCTGTTGCAGCAGCGGCAATTTCATATTGGTGATCGACGAAGAGGGACGAACGGCGTTGCAACGAACGCCGAATTGCCCAAGGTCCCGCGCGACCGAACGCGTCAGACCTATGACCCCCTCCTTGGCGGCGCTGTATGCCGACATGCCATAATGACCAAGACCTGACGCCGAACTTGTATTGACTATGACGCCGCCCGTGCGCTGTTCGATGAATATGCGGGCCGCAGCGCGGATCGTCGCGAAATAGCCTTTCAGATTGACGTCATGCACAATGTCCCAATCTTCTTCCGACAGGTCCTGGACCTTGGAAGGCCGAAGAATCCCGGCATTGTTGATCAGAATATCCAGTCGTCCAAAATTGTCGAGCGCGGCGTCGATCACCGCCTGCCCCCCCTGCATGCTGGCGATGCTGGAGGTTTCGGCCACCGCCACGCCGCCGGCGGCGATGATTTCGCTCACGACATGGTCCGCGAACGACCTGTCGCCGCCTCCGCCGGTCGGCGCTCCGCCCAGATCGTTGACGACCACCTTCGCGCCATTGGCCGCAAGGAGCAAAGCTTCCGCACGACCGATCCCGCGGCCGGCGCCTGTCACGACGGCAACCTTGTTTTCGAGGCGAAGCTTGGGTGTCACGGGGTCATTCTCCAAATCTGTAAGGCCAAATCCGTCAGGGACGCGCCCATCAAAGGGGATTCGGGATTATCAGGCAACACGTCTCAAGCCGAGTGCCCCTGTGGCTGCAACAAAGCCCGCAGGTCGGTCTTTTTCACCTTGCCTCGCGGCGTGCGGGGAAAATCCTCAACGACCTCAAGCTGTTCCGGCATTTTCTGTTTGGCCAGCCCAAGTTCGGCAAAATGGGCCTGCACCGCCGCAAGGCTTATGGATTGGCCAGCACGCAAGGAGACAAAGGCGCAGACCTTTTCGCCATATAAGGGGTCAGGCATGCCGATCGCAGCGGCTTCCGAGATCGCGGGATGGCCGCACAGGGCATCTTCAATCTCCTTCGAAGAAAGATTTTCACCACCCCTGATGATGATGTCCTTCTTCCGGTCAACGATGGTGAGATATCCCTCCCCGTCCCGCACGACGATGTCGCCCGTGCGGAACCATCCGCCGGGCAGGAAAGCGTCGAGATCCAGCGTCTCATCGAGATAGCCCACGAAGAGATCCGGCCCGCGCACCAGCAACTCGCCGGATGTTCCATCCGCGACGTCATTATCTTCGTCATCCACGATGCGAACCTCGACACCCGGCAGAAGCCGGCCCTCGGTATAGGCGCGCTTCCCGATCGGGTCTTCCTTGCGGCCCGCGCAGATCGTCGGCATTTCCGTGGCCCCGTAAGTCCGCAGGCCCATAATCCCGGCTTCTTCAAGTCGCAATATTTGCGAAGGGCTGATCGACGTGCCGCCCATTGTGAAATATTTCAGGCTGCTGATGTCGCCAAGGCCCTTGTCCACAAGATCGAACAGGGTGAGCATGAAAAACGGCACACCGTTGCTGGTGCATGGTTTGAGCCGGGTGATCAGGTCCAGACAGGCCTGCGCATCCCACCGGTCGCGCGTGACATTGCTGTTTCCCGTCAACGATCCCCTGATCAGTTCCAGCGCGCTGCCGATATGGCCGAAAGGCCCCGCCGACAGGAATAGCGGGTTCTCCGGATCGGCGGGACGGTAAAGAGGAAAGGTCTTCGTCTCTGCGATCAGCGTATTGTGGGTATGTCTGACGCCCTTGGGCGCAGATGTCGTTCCCGATGTGAACATCAACAGGCAAATGCTGTCAGGGGAAATATCGACCGTTCCCAATGGCGGCGGCTCGATGGCGAGGAATTGATCCCAGTTCATGGCCCCGCGACGGACTTCCTCGCCGACAATCAGGATATGTTCCAGATCAGGCAAGGAGCCGAGCGATTCCAAGCGTTCCAGAAAGTCGATATTGCGTGTCCGCTGGGGTACGATCAACATCTTCGCCCTGGCGGTCGCCAGAATATATTGCAGGTCGCCCGTCCCATAAATGGGTATGATGGGCAACAGAACCGCGCCCACCATGATGATCGCCTGGCTCAGGATCACGGCTTCCCACCAGTTGGGCATCTGGACCGCGACGACGTCCCCCGGCCCGATGCCCAACGCCTGCAAACGGGCGGCATAGGTCAGGCTCAGATGGTAGCTTTCGTGCAAGGTGAACACGCGCTCCGGCCTTTCGGCGGAGTAGAAGTGGCGCTTCGCGTCGGGATAGGTTTGCGCGCCGATCCGCAGAATATCGCCGATGGTTTCCTTTCCATAGAAACCTTCAGCATGCCAGCGCAGCCGAAGCCGTTCCCGGTCCTCCCGGATTTGCGTGAGCGTAACCTCCTTGGAGGCGCGCGACCGTGGATCGAGAGCGTCTTTACGCATGGCCGGTATTTGTTGTCCCTCTGAACTTATTGTCATCGGTGGATGAGGCGGATCGCCGGAAACGTCCCGATCGTCGTCCACCGGCTGGCAAGCTACCGCCGCCGGGCCGATGCTTCCATAGCTAATCCGCCGGTCCCAATGCGCAACCCGCATCGGACCAGTTTGAACTCCCCTGGCCATGGACGCCGCGCCCCGATGACCAGGGCCAGGGTCCCGCACGATCGCGCGGGCCCCTCGCTCACCTCATCGCCGCCCTCGACCTTCAGGGCGCTCTTCCGTCTCCCGTCAAAAATCGAACCGCAGTTCAGCGCCATACATGCGCGGATCGCCATAGGCGACGCTGTTGAACCCAAGAGCAGCCGCCAGCGGATTACCCTGCTGCATGTACTTGGTGTTGAATATATTGGTGCCAAAGAAGGCGACGGACAACGGCTTGCCGCCAATATTCGACCATTCGGCCCGCAAATTCACTAGATTATAGCCGGGCGCGCGCGATTCGGGATTGTTGAAATTCAGGTCCCAAAAATATTGATGACTCTGGTGATAATAGCTCGCCCGGAAACTCAGACTGCCATAGTCATCAGCCAAAGGAGCCGTGATCTCGGCCGTTGCTCCGAGCTTGGTCTTGGGTGTATTGGCGAATTCCGATGCTGTCGCATCCCCCTCCGGCGAGGGAAAGGATTTGTAGAAGGCGTCCGTGTAGGAATAGAAAGCCGACAGATTCAGCCAGGATGTGGGGCGAATGCTCGTTTCGAAATCCGCGCCCCTGATCGTGCCGCTTGCAGCGTTCAACGTCGCTGTCAAAAGCTGGCCATTGACCGGAATAGCCTCATTCTTCTGAATATCGCTGTAATTTCCGGTATATACACTGATGTTCGTTCGGCCCGCCATGCCCTGGAAATGCCAATCCGCTTTCAGGCCCGCCTCATAATCCGTTATATATTCCGGCTGAAAGGCGGTAAGCTCCGGCGTGGGCGCATGGGCGTTGAAGCCACCGCTCTTATAGCCGCGACGCGTGGCGAGATAGACCAGAACGCCGGGATCGATACGATAATCCAGGCTGAAATTATAGGTGGGAGCCTTGAATTTCGCGGTCAGGTCCGGCGTTCCGTCAAGCAGGTCGAGCTTTCGGATATCCCAAGTGTACCGGCCACCGGCGGTAAACTTCAGGCCGGGCAGGATACCGCTCAGATCATAGGTTGCCTGTCCATATATGGCCTTGCTGCCGTCGCGGCGCTGGTTCGACGCGACACCGTTGGGGTTGCCGAATATCTGCGCATGTATCGCAGTGATGCCGGTCGGCGACAATTGCTCATAATATAGCCCTCCAATGAAGGAGAGGTTGCCATTCAGCGCCTTGCCGGACAGCTGAAACTCATCCGTCACGAGCTTGGTATGCACGGATTGCGGAAACCACAGAATATTGAACGAACTGCCATCCTGATCGGTAACGAAATTCTGATCGAACCGTTGATGGCCGAAAATATTTTTCAAGGAGAAGTCAGACGAGACCTGATAGGTGGTTTCATTGACAATGACGAGCTGTTTGCTCTTGTTGAATGTATTGACATCAGACTCGATCACACGCGGACCGCGAGCATTCTGCGTCTGAACATATTGCAATGTATCCGGGTAAATCTGGGCGACGAGGGAATTGGGCCGCACCGCATTCATCATGAACGACCCGCCGCTGTCGTTCACTCTCGAATATTCCACGACCAGATAATTCGAAAAACCCCCGGATGGAGTGAAAAGCACACTGCCGCGATAGGCCTGGCTGTTGACGTTGTCGCGATATGTGCCATCCGTGAGGTTGAGCGTGTAGCCATCCCGCTTGATCCTCTGAGCGTTGAGGCGCACCGCCAGCACATCGGGAACGATCGGAACGTTCAGCGCGCCTTCGGCATGTCTGAGATTGTAATCCCCCAGTTTCGCCATGGCATAGCCGCCAAATTCGCTGGTGGGCCGCTGCGGAGCGAACAGGACCGCGCCCCCGGTGGTGTTGCGACCGAACAGCGTTCCCTGCGGCCCCTTCAACACCTGGACGTTCTGAAGATCCAGGAACGACGCGGTCGCTTGGCTGATGATCGGTATATCGGCGAAATAGGAAGCGACGCCTGCAAATGCGCCGCCATATGTCTGTGTTTGGCCGCGCATCGCGAAATTTGTCTGGGTACGGCTACCCCCCGCCCCGACGGTTGTCAGCCCCGGCGTGTGAAATTGCAGGTCGATAACATTCCTCACACCTTCGGCGGCAAGCGTTTGACCTGAAATCGCCGTGACCGACACCGGAACAGACTGAAGGGATTCAGCACGTCTGCGGGCCGTCACTACGATGTCCTCCAACTCAATCGGAGCCTTGCCCGGGTCATGAGTGTGAGTTCCTTCCGGCGCCGCCGCACGTGCCTGTGGGGTTTCCTCCGCAAAAGCCGGCGTTGCCGCCGAGTAGATCAAGACTAACGGCAAAGCGCTTGCACCCAGGCACTTCAGACCTCTGGAAAACTGCATAGTGAATCCCCTCTCCTGTTATCTTGTTATCGCGTCCTGCCCGGTCATTTCGGCTCGTGAATCCCTCCCGAGGTTTCATGCCCGGGCGTCCCTGTATTGAAGGGATGCGAATAATATAGAGGATGCTCAGCTATAATATTTCAGGCAGCAAATGCGTGACCGACATCGGCATATGCGTTTTATTTCTCTCCATGAAACTTTGAACGACGTTCCCGCCTGACGGAACAATATTTCTACATGAAGGAGATCATGGATAGCGCAACAGGAAGATGCCCTCATGGCGAGTCCGCCATGAGGGCATTGAGAGATCATCTGCTATGGACTTGTCCGTCCCGAGCATGAGTACCCGGGGCGCGACCAACCCGTTTCAGGGGATTTTCCCCTTCACTGGTTCAATATTTGTCGATCCACCTATCTTATTTGCGATATTGCTGGATCATTTTATCTTGAGCACCACGAAATTCCGAGGAAACTTTGTCCCTGTCACCGTACAGATCGTCCCAGGCGGCCTGGGGACGGTGCAGCGAACCTTGAAACTCCGGCATGACTTCCCGCGCGAACAATTCGAGCGAGCGCACGGTCGCGGCCGGATCGGCCACTTCCGTCAACAGAAGGCACAATGTTCCAAAGCCTCCGGACTTGTTCCAAAGCCGTTCGATCTGCGCCTTGGCCATTTCCGGCGTTCCATACACCGCATAGCCGCTGTCATTGGCCTGCCGGCAAAGGGTTTCGTGATCCGTCGTTGCCAGGACCTCTTCAATATCCTTCGCGCCTGGGGCGCGGAACGGTCCGGTCGAGGAAAAACGCAATTCATTGGCGTAACCGTACTTCATCTCCTCGATCGCCTGATCGACGGTCGGCGCCAGATGCATCGGCGCCACCAGACGCCACGAACTGCGATCCACCTTCTGCCCCGACACGGCGGCGGACTCTTCGACGACGCTCCAGGTATCGCTCAAATAGTCGAAGCCTCCCAGATCGTCGGTGGCGGAAACGCCGAGCAGGCCGGTTCCATATTGCCCTGCCAGGCGCGGCCCGGTCGGCGAGCGCACGGCGGCGACGGTCAACTCGAAACAAGGCTTGGTATAGGGCGAAAGTTGCAGTCGCGCATTCTCAAGCCGGAACCAGTCCGTCTCCATCGTCAGCGGTTCGTCGTTGCGCAGAAGATGGGTGATCGCGGCGACCCCCTCTTCCATCCGCCGGCGCTGCTGCGAATAGTCCATGCCCATCATGCGCGAGTCGGTCACGAGCGATCCCGGCCCCATGCCCAGCATGGCGCGACCGCGCGTCAGATGGTCAAGCAGAACCATCCTGTCCGCCAATATCAGGGGATGATGATAAGGGAGCGATGCCACCCCGGCCCCAAGCTTGATATGCTGCGTCCGCTCGGCTGCCGTGGCGATGAAAACTTCCGGCGAACCGATAATTTCATATCCGCCCGAATGATGCTCTCCGATCCAAACCTCATCATAACCAAGTCGATCCAGATGCTGGATCAACTCGAGATCATGATGCAGGGCACGGGTCGGATTCTGACCCGGCGCATGCCACGGCGGCATCATCGCGCCAAATTTCATCTGCATCTTTCTTTTATCCACCGAATGCTCTCCCAAAGCGCTGAACATCCCGACTCTCGAGGAATTCCACTCTCGAGGCAAGATAGCTGCCCTAAAACTGAGCTAGCGTCGCCTGCCGCCCGGCAATTAGCAAAGGCGCGAAAGACATGGCGGCATGCGGGCGCCCCTCTTCCGCGAAAAAAATGGCTGCCTAATCTTGGCAGAATTTTAGAGTTCGATGAAGAGGGGCGGGCGGATTATGCGTATAATGGGCATGGATGAGGAGCAGCATGGTCGGCTGAATGAGGGACTGGAAGCTATCGCCAACCCCCTGACCGGCGAAGCGCCTGTCGCCAGAGGTCCTGCGACGGCGCTGACTGCGGCGCCCCCGAAACAGGCCCTGCCCTTGACCTCGAACCTTCGGGGCGCGACCTGGATGTTGGCCTCCGCCCTGGTCTTCACCGTCCTGATGGTGCTGGTGCGCTATCTGGGGACCAGCTTTCCCGCGCCGGTGCAGACTTTCTACCGTCAACTCGCCAGCTTCCTCGTGCTGATGCCCCTCATCCTGAAGCGGGGGTCGGCGGCCTTCACCGCCAGCCGCCCCTGGGTCCTGTGCCTCCTTTCCGGCTTCGGGACTGCAGCGCTGGGGCTGTCCTTCTACGGCTTCCAGAAAATGTCCCTGGCAGAGGCCAACGCCTTGTCCTTCACCCGCGCCCTGTGGCTCGTACCGCTGGCGGCCATCGTGGTACGCGAGCGGGTGGGCGTCATGCGGATCGTGGCATTGTTCGCCGGCTTCGGCGGCGTACTGATGATGATCCGCCCGGCCGAGGGCCTGCACTTCACCATAGACGCGCCGACCTTGGCGATGCTGGCCTCCGCTTTCCTGCTGGCGATGACGGTCGTCAACCTGAAGCTGTTGACCCGGGATCATTCGCCGACGGTGATTCTGGTCTGGGGCGCCGCGCTGGGCGTGCTCTTCACGCTGCCGCCGGCGCTTCTCGTCTGGCGCTGGCCTCATGGAGTGGATTTGGCTCTGCTAACGCTGCTTGGGGTGCTCGCCACCGTTCAGCAGGCCTTCTTCGTGAAGGGAATCCAGCTGGGCGACGCCGCCATCATGGGCTCGATGGACTACAGCCGGCTGCTCTTCGGTGCGGTCGCCGGCTACTGGCTATATCACGAGGTGCCCGGCCCCTGGACGCTGGGCGGCGCGGTAATCATTGTCGCCTCCACCCTGTTCATCACGCTGCACGAGCGGCGGCTCGCGTTGGACGGCAAGGCATAGGACCCGTTTATTTTCAGCTAAGGTTTTGGATGGATCAGGAGAAATCGATGGCGATAATTCGGCACTACCAGATGACCGCCATCAGCGGCCGAGAAGACGATCTGAAATCGGCGTTGGTCTTGCTAGCGCAGAAAGTGAGCGCAATGGATGGATGTGTGGAGCTACAGATTTTCCAGGATCCAAAAGCTACTGAAACATTCATATTCATCGAACGTTGGCGGTCTCTCGCCGATCACGAAGCTTCCGGAAAGGTGCTGGGGCGTGAAGCATTCTCAAATGTGATGGCTGCTCTCAGCACGCCGCTCTTGGCACGCTATCTTGAGCCGGTCTGTCAAGTACACCCCGTTGGCTGAGCACGGGAACGAAACAGATAGATCCTGCGTGTTCGGCTCGTAAAGTCGCCTAACTTGGCGTTGCACAAGTTTTGGCGGCCTTTGCCTTTCGCCCCGCAAGGGCCGTCTGTATAATTGCCTGTATAGTCGCCAGACCACCGAAAATGATAACGCCCGCGGCGATCCCCAGAAAAACTTCGGCGGGCTTCGTTGAATTGACGATCTGCGGAATGGTCGCCACGGTCAGGAAGGCCATCGTCGCTGGATTGATGACAATTCCGGCCATTCCACGGATCAGCAGGAAAACAGCCACCAAGACTGCGAACAGCATTACGGCCAGGGCTGCACCGGCGCCAAGCAGCGGTGTCAACCAAGTCGGCAGCGAAGCAATCGCGACACCCGTCAGCGCACCCAGCGCAGAGCGCGGCAATCGATTGAGTTTCATGCCTTCCATCATACTCCACTGGAACAGGAACAGAAATCCAGCCCAATGTTCACGTACACCGAATGCACCGGTCAGGATGAAGAAAATGGCGATCAGGATGCTCGCGGCGCCCAATGTTGCGATCGCCTTGGTCGTCGACATGTCCGTCTCCTTATATAATGGGCTCGCGATGGCCAAGGTCCCGCACGGTCGCGAGATCTTGGCCATTCTTCATCATTGCCCCCGATATTTCAGGAGGACTCTTCCATATCCGTCAAAACTCGAACCGTAGTTCGGCTCCATACATGCGCGGATCGCCATAGGCGACGCTGTTGAACCCTAACACGGTGGCCAGCGGATTTCCCTGCTGCACATATTTTGCGTTCAAAATGTTGGAACCGAAGAGAGCGAGCGATAACGGCTTGCCGCCGATACGCGACCATTCGGCCCGCAAATTGACGAGATCATAGCCTGGTGCGCGGGATTCAGGATTGTTGAAATTCAGGTCCCACAAATATTGATAACTCTGATGATAATAAATCGCCCGGAAGCTGACGGCGCTATCCTTATCGGACAAGGGGGCCTTGATTTCACCGGTCAATCCAATCTTGGTCTTCGGCGTGTTGGAGAATTCGGAGTCTACGGCATTGCCTTCCGAGGAAGGGAATTTCTTATAGAAGGCATCTGTGTAGGAGTAGAATGCCGAGAGATTCAACCAGGTCGTCGGATTGACCGTAGTTTCGAAATCCACGCCTCTCACTGTGCCTTTCGCGGCGTTCAACGTCGCGCCGACAAGCTCTCCATTGACCGACACAGTCTGCGATTTCTGTACATCGGTATAACTTCCTGTATAGAGGGTGAGATTTGTCCGGCCCGCCACGCCGGCAATTCGCCAGTCCGCCTTAACGCCAACCTCATAGTCCGTTATATATTCCGGCTGAAACTTGGCGAGCTCCGGAACGGGCGAGGTGGGATTGAACCCGCCGCTCTTATAGCCCCGGCGTGTAGCGGCATAGACGAACAGATTGGGATCGATACGGTAGTCGAGGCTGAAGTTATAGGTCGGGGCCGTGAACCGCGCGGTCAGGGGCAGCGTGCCGGCGAGCAGATCGGCATATTTACGATAATCCCACGTATATCTGCCACCAGCGGTAAACTTCAGGCCCGACAGGAAATCGCCCAGATCATAGGTCGCCTGCCCGTAAATGGCTTTGCTGGTCTCATGGCGGCTAGCCGATGAGGGAAATGGTCCACCGAATACCCGCGCCTGTGATGAATTCGCTCCGGACGGCGACGATTTCTCGTAATAAAAGCCGGTGATCAGATTGAGCTTGCCATCGAACGCCGTTCCGAAGGCCTGAAATTCATTTGTAATCAGCTTGGTATGCATCTGCAAAGGAAACCACAGAATATTGAACGGACTTCCATCCTGATCCGTGACAAACTTCTGGCTGAAGCGCTGATATCCGAAAATATCCCTTAGGGAGAAGTTCGGCGTAAATTCATACGTGGCGGTATTGACCACGATCAGCTGATGTTGCCTGTTGGATGTCGTGACGTCGGATTCTATGATGCGTGGCCCACGCGCATTTTGGGTTTGCACATATTGCACGATATCCGGGTAGACGAGGGCGACGATCGAATTGGGCCGCACCGCGTTCATCATGAACGTTCCGCCGCTATCGTCCGCTCCGGAACCATCCACCACCAGATAATCGGAAAAGCCCCCGGCTGGCGTGAAAAGCACACTGCCGCGATAGGCGTAGCTGTTGACGTTGTCGCGATGCTTGCCGGTTGTGAGATTCAGCGTGTAGCCGTCGCGCTTGATCCTCTGGCCCGCGAACCGCACGGCCAGAACATCAGGAACAATCGGAATGTTCACCGCACCTTCAGCGTGCCTTAGATTGTAGTTTCCCGCTTTGAGCATGACGTAGCCATCCAGTTCGCTGGTTGGCCGCTGCGGCGCGAAGAGCACCGCCCCACCGGTGGTGTTGCGACCGAATAGCGTCCCCTGCGGCCCTTTCAATACCTGAACATTCTGAAGATCGAGGAAGGGCGGACTCCCCTGATTAATGATCGGCATATCCGCAAAATAGGAAGCAACGCCGGGCAACGCGCCCCCATAAGCCTGGGTTTGCCCGCGCATCGCGTAGGTTACCTGGTTCCGGCTTCCTCCCCCTCCAACGACCGTCAGTTCGGGCGTGTGAAATTGCAGGTCGATGATATTCTTGACGCCTGCAGCGACGAGCGCCTCGGCCGAAATCGCCGTGACCGACAACGGGACGGTCTGCAGGGATTCTGCCCGTCTGCGGGCCGTCACTACAATGTCCTCCAACGCAATCGGAGCTTTGCCGCGAGCGGAATCAGAGGATTTTTCCGATGCACCCGCCCGAACCAGGGCGTTTTCTTCCGCGACCGCAGGCGACGCCGCCATGCATGTCAAGACTATCGGCAAAGCGCTCACACCTAAGCGCATCAAACTCTTTGACCCCTGCATATTGCCTCCCCCCTGTTACCAGTTTTCCTGGTGGTTACCTCGCGAATTGCTCTTGAGGCTCTGTGCCCAAGCGCCCCGCGATTGAAGGGGTGCGAATGAGCGTCGAGAATGCTCAGCTATAGTGTTCCAGGCTGCCAATGCGTGACCGACATCAGCTTATGTGTTTATGGTCCGCCGAGGTGATCTTGAGCGATATTCATCTGCCCGGATTGCTGGAGAAGTGGAATTTCGAGGCTGGATCTGATCATCACGGAGAGCGCAGAAAGTTTTTTGCCTGGGACAAACATCTCAGGCACCGCGCCGCGGCATGGCTCTCCCCCGTCGCCGCTTCATGGGCAGCGGCGGGGGTTGAGCGAACGGGTTGAGCTTCGTACCGAGAATGGTTGACCGGACAGTGTAATCAGCGCCAGAAATCGCTTACGCCCGGTTTGGGCAACGCCAGATGACTATCGATGGGGGTCACAGCGCTCTGGGCATTCTTCCGCCCAGCACCTCGGTAAGCTTATCCGCCTTCTTCTTCACGATTTCCCCAATATGGGGCAAGCCGTTGGGCTGAACCTGCGCGAGCAAAGATATGACGCAAAGTTGCAGCTGGGTCTCGCCGTTGATGTCGAAGATCGGCGCGGCAATGCCAAGGGTCGGGACCTGGTAGACACGCGTGGCGGTGGTCGTCTTTCTCGCTTCTGTGAATTTCAGAATTTCGTCGAGCTGCGCTTCCCGTCCCTGTTCCGACGATCGCCCTATGCCCTGCGATCCGGCTTCCTGGAGCCAACCCTTGATCTGGTCGAGATTCGCGCTTGCATTGTCACCCGCTGATATCGCCCAGGTATATCCATGAGAACGGACCCAGCGGATATCCTCCTCCAGCTCAGGGGTGAATTCCTCGGGAACCCTGCCTCCATTCCGAAAGCCCTGCCCCTGTGATCCGGCTTTGCCGCTCCACGCGATCTGCAGAAGGTTGACCAGCGGGAGATGAGGCAGTCTCGATCCGACGGAACGGTTGATGGCGACCGGCCCAGGACCTGCGCAAGTGGCAATGCAGATGACCTGAGCATCGGGCATCACCTGAAATGCCTCGGCGTTCATCCCGGTCTCATTGGCCAGCTCGTTCAGAGCATTGCGCACCAGTTGGAGGACAGGCCCCTCGCCAGCCGAAGCTGCGCCGAGCGCAATCAGGGCCGATCCCAGTGTGTAAGTCAGGTCTTCCGGATTTCGCATGACGAAATGCCCTGCCAAAAGGGCGAGCAGGAACCGGTGCGTGCTCGCTTTCGACAAATCGCACCGACGCGCGATCTCCGAAGCGTTCAGCCAGCGAGGAGATTCCTCCAGCAAAAGTCCCAAAATCTTGACGACACTCGTCACCGCGGGTGCGGGCGAAGGGGCAGTAGGTTGAACAATCAAATTGACAGCTCCTGATGGGTCTGACAGATATTATATGCAGAACACGTGTCTTATATATGATCCACCGAAGATCGTCCAGAGGAACTTATCATGCGCATGACCTTCGGCGTTTTTTCGCCCTGCCACGGGCCGAAAGCGCCGGTTACTGCGGATTTTCCTTCAAATCCCAAAGAGTTGGACCGTAGATTCAGGCACCACCGCACGCACGACAAGATGAGCGATGCTTCAAAATGACGCCCCTTGGACACACCCTCCCTATCGATTCGCACAGACGCCATCCTCATACTGCAGCAGACGCACTTTTGCGACAGAGCCATCCTTGCGTGCTAGGATTGCGGCGACCGGCGAAGCGATTACCAGTTCGGGTAATGCCTACCCCCCAGTTTCATCGGCGCCGAATTGTCGAAGCAGGGATGCTCTGATCTCCTACCACCCATGATTTGACGCCGCCCAATATTGGCGTTTCGAGGGACGACGTTTTCAGCATCCAGAATTTCGTAAAAGAGATATTCATGTATAATTTAATCTCTGATCTGTCGATAATAGAGGCATCGTCATTCGTTGCGTCGCCTTCGGCCGGTCTTTATTGCGCACAGATGGGCGCGGAGGTGATCCGGGTCGACCAGATTGGTGGCGGACCTGATTTTCGCCGCTGGCCGGTGACTGACAACAATGATTCCCTCTATTGGGAGAATCTCAATCGCGCGAAGAAATCCGTCGCCCTCGATCTGGGCAAGCCGGAGGGGCGCGAATTGTTGCAGGAACTTGTGCGCGCAACGGGCCAGTTCATCACCAATTTCCCATCCGAGGGCTTTCTCTCCCACCAGACATTGGCTGAAGGCCGCCCCAACCTCATCACCGTGCGCGTGATGGGCTGGCCCGATGGCTCGCCCGCGCTGGATTATACGGTGAACAATGCCGTGGGCTATCCGATGATGACCGGACCGGGACCCGAGCCGGTGAATCATGTGCTCCCCGCGTGGGATCTGCTGACGGGCGCTTACGCCGCCTTCGCGCTCTTGGCGGCGATCAGGCGGCGCGAGGCGGACGGTTCAGGGTGCGAAATACGGATACCCTTGTCGGACGTCGCCATCGGCACGGTCGCCAATCTCGGCGGCGTTGCCGAGATGATCTATGAGGACGCCAACCGCCCGCGCCTCGGCAATGCCGTCTATGGCCTGTTCGGGCGCGATTTCGTCACCGCTGATGGCAAGCGGACCATGATCGTCGTGGTCACGCCGCGTCAGTGGGCAAATCTTGTCGCGGCGCTGGGTATCGGTGAGGCAGTGGCAAACGTCGAAGCCGAACGAGGTGTGTCCTTCGCGAAGGACGATGGCCTTCGTTTTGCCCATCGCGACGCGCTGTTTCCGATTTTCGACCAAGCCATCGCCGCGCGCAACCATGCCGATCTTGCCGCCGCTTTGGATGCTGCCGGCGTGGTGCATTCCGCCTATCGCACCATGCTGGAAGCTGTGAACGACCCCGCGCTGGTCGGTGACAATCCCATATTCGGCGCGGCGCCCAATCCCAGCAAGCTCATCTATCCCGCCGCGGGCACCTTCGCTTCGGTGCCGCAGCAGGAGCGCGGCGCGCCCAGCTCCGCCCCGCGCAACGGCCAGCATAGCGTGGAAGTGCTCAGCCAGCGCCTCAATCTCCCCTCGGGCACCATCGCCCGTCTCATTGACGCCGGAATCGTAGGAACAAGCCAATGACCCAGCTTCGTCGTGCCGCAATCGTCGCACCCATCCGCACCGCCGTCGGCAAGTTCGGCGGCGCGCTGTCCACCATCGCCGCCGGAGACCTTGGCGCGGTGATCATCAAGGCGCTGGTCGAGCGGACGGGCATCGATCCCGGACGGGTCGATGACGTCGTCTTCGCCCAGGGCTATGGCAATGGCGAAGCGCCCGCCATCGGCCGATGGTCATGGCTGGCGGCGGGTTATCCGATCGAGGTTCCGGGTTACCAGCTTGACCGCCGCTGCGGTTCCGGGCTTCAGGCGGTCATCGACGCCGCCATGATGGTGCAGACCGGCGCCTCCGACGTGGTGCTGGCGGGCGGCGTTGAATCGATGTCGAATGTCGAACATTACACCACCCAGATCCGCAAGGGCGTCAAGTCCGGCGGCCTCGACCTGCATGACCGGCTGACGCGCGGCCGGGTGATGAGCCAGCCGATCGCGCGTTTCGGCGTCATCAGCGGCATGATCGAGACGGCCGAAAATTGCGCCAAAGACTATGGCATCACCCGCGATCAGTGCGACGCCTATGCCGTGCGCAGCCACCAGCGCGCCACCGCCGCCTGGGCCAATGGTCTGTTCGCCGATGAACTCGTCCCCGTGCCTGTGCCGCAGCGGCGCGGCGAGCCTGTGACATTCGATCATGACGAGGGGTATCGCGCCGATGCCAGCGTGGAAACGCTCGGCGCGCTCCGGCCCATCGAAGGCGGCGTGGTGACGGCGGGCAACGCCAGCCAACAGAATGACGCAGCGGCCGCCTGCCTGGTGGTGGCAGAGGACAAGCTCGATGAACTTGGGCTGGAACCCATTGCCTGGTTCCATGGCTGGGCGGCGGCCGGTTGCGAACCGAGCCGCATGGGCATCGGCCCGGTCCCGGCGGTCGAAAGGCTGTTTCGCCGCACGGGGCTTGGCTGGGATGATCTGGGCGTGATCGAACTCAATGAAGCCTTCGCGCCGCAGGTGCTCGCCGTGCTCAAGGGCTGGGGCTGGAGCGAGGATGACAGCCGCAACGACATACTCAACGTCAATGGCTCGGGCATTTCGCTGGGCCATCCGATCGGAGCGACCGGCGGACGCATACTCGCCAATCTCGCGCGCGAGATGCAGCGCCGCGATGCGCGCTATGGCCTGGAAACGATGTGCATCGGTGGCGGACAGGGCCTTGCCGCGATTTTCGAAAGGGCAGCGTGATGGCGGAACTGGCAAAGACTCTGGAGGGCGCGCGCGCCTATCGCGAAGCGGCCCTCTCGGCGTTGCGCAAACGACTTGAGGCCCGCAGCATCGATGCCGAACAGCGCGCCGCGCATGGCTTCGCCTGGGTCGCGACATCGGTTGCCGCGCTGGAGGCGATCCATGGCTGGCTCGCGGCAAATGGCAAGGCCAACCCGCTAGACGAAAAGATTGCGCATCTCGCTTTCGCCGAAACCGTCTCGCAACTGATCGGCGGCCTGCCGATGGGCCAGAACGAGATTTTCCGTCCCGGCGATCTGGACCTTGGCGAAGCGGCGTCCGCGCTTCGCGAGGCTTCGCTCGGCGTGATCCACGGCGATCTTGCGACGCTGCGCGCCGAAGTCGCGGCCATGTTGGCTGAAGGCCATTGGCCGTCCGAGACCTTCCACGACAGCGATCTTGACGCGATCCGCGACCAGTATCGTCGGTTCACCGATACCGAAATCATCCCCAATGCCCACCAATGGCATCTGGCCAATGCGCTGATCCCCGACGAGACGGTGCGGCACATGGCCGAACTCGGCACCTTCGGCGTCTGCATCCCGGAGGAGTTCGGCGGGCTGGGCCTCGGCAAGCTGGTCATGTGCCTCGTCACGGAGGAGCTGTCGCGCGGGTGGATCGGCACCGGCTCGCTCGGCACGCGTTCGGAAATCGCAGGCGAACTGATCGTGCTGGGCGGAACGGACGCCCAGAAGGCGCATTGGCTGCCCCTGATCGCCAGTGGCGAAATATTGCCGACCGCCGTGTTCACCGAGCCCGATGTCGGCTCCGACCTTGGCAGCCTGACCACGCGCGCACGGCAGGATAGGAACGGCGAATGGGTGATCGAGGGGGCCAAGACGTGGATCACCCACGCCAGCCGGTCGGACCTGATGACCATGCTCACCCGCACCCTGCCCGATGCGAAGGGCTATGCCGGCCTGTCGATGCTGCTGGTGCCCAAGCCGCGCGGCACCGAAGACGACCCCTTCCCCGCCGATGGCATGGCCGGCAGCGAGATCGAGGTGCTCGGCTATCGCGGCATGCGTGAATATGCGCTGTCGTTCGACGGCATGCACGCGCCTGCCGATGCGCTGCTGGGCGGCGAGGAAGGACTGGGCTTCAAGCAGCTGATGCGCACATTCGAGGGCGCGCGTATCCAGACCGCCGCCCGCGCCGTGGGCGTGGCCCGGCGCGCGCTGGAGCTGGGGCTCGACTATGCGTTGAACCGCAAGCAGTTCGGCAAGGCGATCGTCCACTTCCCGCGCGTCGCCGACAAGCTGGCGATGAGCGTGGTCGACATGGTGCTGACGCGCGAGCTGACTTACGAGGCCGCGCGCGCCAAGGATTCGGGCAAACGCTGCGATATCGAGGCGGGCATGGCCAAGCTGCTCGGCGCGCGCGCGGCATGGTCGAACGCTGATGCGGCGCTCCAGATCCACGGCGGCAATGGCTATGCCATGGAGTTCGAAATCAGCCGCGTGCTGTACGACGCCCGCATCCTCAACATTTTCGAGGGCGCCGCCGAAATTCAGGCGCAGGTCATTGCCAAAGGCCTTGTCGGCGGGAGGAACTGAAACATGACGCAATGGGCTGCATGGCTAGGCCGGGAAGAAGTGCGCGAAGACAGGATCGACATGGCAGCGGTGACGCGCTGGTGCGCGACGCTCGATCGGGTGGCCGCTGCCGACGGCACGGTTCCGCAGGGTTATCACTGGTGCCTTGGCCTGCCTGACGCTGCAACGGCTGATCTGGGCGAAGACGGCCATCCCCGCCGCGATCCATCCTCCTCCAGCTTCCTGCCGCCCGTCCCCCTGCCCCGGAGGATGTGGGCGTCGAGCAAGGTCGAATTCCTCCATCCGTTGCGCATCGGCGGGACGGTCGAGCGCCGCTCCCGCTTGAAGGCGATCACGCCAAAGCAGGGTGGTTCAGGACCGCTGGTCTTTCTGGAGGTCGAGCATGAAACCATCTCCGAAGAACGGGTCACGGTGCGCGAGGTGCAGTCGATCGTCTATCGCGAGGCGGCCCCCGAAGGGGCGCCCACAGTGCCGCCGCCGGGGCCTGAGCTGAAAGGACTCGACGGCTGGAGCGCCACACGCACCCTCATCCCATCCGAGCCGCTGCTGTTCCGTTTTTCGGCCCTGACATTCAACAGCCACCGGATTCATTATGACCTGCCCTATGCGACCGCCCAGGAAGGCTATCGCGGTCTGGTGGTCCATGGGCCACTGACCGCGACCCTTCTGCTGGACCTTGCCCGGCGCACATTTGGCGAGCAGCCGCTCTCACGCTTTTCCTTTCGCGCGATATCGCCGGCAATCTGTGGCGAGGCCCTTCATCTCGCGCTGAGAGAGGGGGAGGCAGGCCTGGAACTCATGGCTCTGGCAAGTGACGGCCGCCAGATCATGGCCGCAACGGCAACGATGCGGAACTGACCATGGCATTCTCCCGATCCTGGCTATTTGTTCCCGGAAATCGTCCCGATCGTTTCGCCAAGGCTGCGGGTTCCGGAACCCAAGCCGTTATCCTTGATCTGGAGGACGCCGTCGCGCCTGATCAGAAGGATGCGGCTCGCGCTGCGGTCTGCGAATATCTGGGCACCCCAGGGGCTGCGGCGGGGGCCAGCATCGCGGTTCGCATCAATCCCGCGTCCAGCCGCCCGGGTTTGAAGGATTTGCTGGCCCTGTCGGGGGAAATTTCGGCAGCGCCGGATTATATCGTGATGCCAAAGGCTGAGGCTGGCGCGGAGATTGCTCTTCTGGGTCGATTGCTCGACGAATGCAGGAGTCCTTCGCGCATAGTCGCACTGGTCGAAACTGCGCGGGGTATCGCGGGACTCAAGGAAATTTCAGAGGCCTCGCCCCGGTTGGCGGCGTTGATGTTCGGCGCGGCAGACTATGCCGCCGACCTTGGCATGAGGGTGTCCGCTCTACGGTCGGATTTTGCTCGCGCCGCCTTGGTCAACGCTGCCGCCGCAGGCGGGCTGGCAGCGCTTGATTCACCGTTTTTTGATGTGGGTGACGAGGCGGGACTGGCGCGCGAATGCGCCGCTTCCGCAGCTCTGGGATTCCATGCCAAGGCTGCAATCCACCCCAGCCAACTGGCCGCGATCGGTCATGCTTTCGACGTGAACGACGAAGACCGGAATCTTGCCCGACAATATCTCAATGCCAGCATCGACGGTGTTGGCATGATCGATGGAAAGATGGTCGATGTCGCCATGCTCAACTGGGCGCGCAGGATCGTCTAAATGCAGGCAAATGCAAAGTTCGGTTACCCGCGGCGGTAGCCTGACTTAAGAAGAAAGGCTTTGATTCAATGGACGATATAAACGCGATGGGCGTTGTTGGAGCCGGTCCGATGGGATCGGGCATTGCCCAGATCGGCCTCACCAGTGACATGTCGGTCGTCCTGATCGACAAGGATCAAGGCGCGCTGGACCGCGCTGTGCAGGACATACACAACCGGATCGCGCGGCTGGTCGAAAAGGGCACCATTCCGCGCGAACGACTGGATGCCATTCATTATCGGCTCAGCACATCGACCGATCTCACTGACCTCGCCTCCTGCGATGTAGTGATCGAAGCCATCATAGAGCGCCTCGAGCCCAAGCAGGCCCTGTTCAGCGATCTGGAAAATATTGTCAGTGCGCAATGCATATTGGCGACCAATACCTCGTCCCTGTCGGTTGCGGCGATTGCCGCGAAATGCCGCAACAGGCAGCGGGTTTGCGGAATGCATTTCTTCAATCCCGTGCCGCTGATGAAACTGGTGGAAGTGGTCATCGCCCCGGGGACAAGCAGCGAGGTGGGCGAAGCGGCCCACCGCCTTTCGCTCAGGCTCGGCAAGGTGCCCGTTACCGTGAAGGACGGCCCCGGCTTTCTGGTGAATCTGCAGGGACGGGCCTATACGACGGAAGCGCTTGCCATCGCTCAGGAAGGGGTGGCCGACTTTGCCATGATAGACCGCATCATGCGCGATGGCGCCAGCTTCCGGATGGGACCCTTCGAGTTGATGGACCTGACGGGAATCGACGTCAACTATCCGGTGACCCAGTTCATCTACGAAGGCTATCAGCACGATCAGCGGCTGCGGACGACAACGCAGCATGCCCTTCTCGCCGCGGCCGGAAATTTCGGCCGCAAGAGCGGGCAGGGCTTTTTCGACTATGGCGAAGGCCGCACGGAGGCGCCGATCGACCGGGCCGCTGGCGGGGCAGAACTTCGCCCCAGGCTGATCGGAAATGCGCCTGTCTGGGAAGACTTGCGCGCGGCGACGAAGCTTGTCGAAGGCGCCGACGTCAATCTTGTCGCACCGGTGGGCGAGGATTGCGCGACGATCTGCCACCGGCTCGACCTCGATCCCGCGAACACTGTCGCGGTGGATTTTACCGCGGTCGAGCGAAAGCATCTGACTGTCATGAGCGCCATCGGAGGGTCACCGAAAGCGGAACAGGTTGCGCAATGGCTGCGCGGACATGGTTTCACGGTCGAAATCATTCAGGATTCGCCCGGATTCGTGCTCCAGCGCATTCTGGCGATGGTGGCCAATCTCGGTTGCGAACTCGCGCAGATCGGCGTCGGCAGTCCCGCAGATATCGACACCGCCATGAAGCTGGCCCAGAACTACCCCCTCGGCCCGCTGGAATGGGCGGAAAAGCTGGGCGTGGCCACATGCCACGCCATTCTCGTCCAGTTGCAGGCGATCACCGGCTCCGACCGTTATCGTCCCAGCCTATGGCTCCGACGCCGCGCCCTGCTCGGCCTGTCGGCACATACACCCAAATGAGGCCCTTATGAGCGATATAGAGGCAGACGAGCCGCTACTGTTCGACGTCATCGACGACCACATCGCCCTGGTGCGTTTCAACCGTGCAAAGGCGCGCAATGCCATTGACGGCGCGACCGCCCTCGCCCTTTCGGCGGCGGTGACGCGCATCGAAGCGGACCCCGCCCTGAGAGTGGCGATCCTCGCGTCCTCAACCCCCGCAATGTTTTGCGCGGGTGCCGACCTCAAGGTCGTCGCGGCAGGCCGCGTGGCTGAACTGCGACCGAACGACAGTGGCTTTGGCGGATTTGTCGATGCCATCAGGCAAAAGCCATGGATTGCCGCGGTCGATGGAGCGGCCTTGGGGGGCGGGACGGAACTTTGCCTCGCGTGCGACATGATCGTCGCCAGTCGAAGTTCCGCGTTCGGACTGCCCGAGGTCAAGCGAGGACTGATGGCGAATGGCGGTGGAGCCTCGCGTCTGGTCCGCACCCTGCCGCGCAATATCGCTCTGGAATTGCTGGCGACCGGGGAAAAGTTCAGCGCGGAGTTCGCGGAACGCCACGGCATGGTCAATCGGCTGGTCGACTCCGGCGATGTCATGGAAGCGGCGCTGGAACTGGCGCGGACCATCCAGGCCAATGCCCCGCTATCCGTTCGCGAATCGCTCTACATCGGACGTCTGGTCGGCGATCGTTCCGACGCGGAACTGCGGCGCCTTTCGCGCGAACGCATGCAGGTCGTTATGGCAAGCGATGATGCAAAGGAGGGGCCACGCGCCTTCGCCGAAAAGCGCGATCCGCAATGGAAGGGCCGCTAGGGCGGATGCAGGCCCGATGTCCCAGGCTCCTGGTAGCCTGGCAGGTTTTCGAGTTTGGAGGAACCAATGGACTATCATTTCATCACCTATGATGTCGAAGACCGGATCGTCACCGTCACCCTCAATCGACCCGAGGCGATGAACGCGCTGACCGACGAGCTCTATCGCGAACTGCATGACGCTCTGGAACGTATCCGGTCCGACAAGGACATCGCATGCGTGATCCTGTCCGGCGCGGGCCGGGCATTTTGTGCCGGCGCCGACCTGAAGGTGCCCCGCGATCACATGACGGCCATCGACCGGAGGACGCGACATCGCTGGATCCTGAAGGATGTTCTCGAACCGCTGCACAGACTGGAAAAGCCAGTCATAGCCGCAGTCAATGGAGCCGCGGTCGGCGCTGGGTGCAACCTTGCGCTGGCATGCGACTTCATCGTGGCGAGCAAAAGAGCGTCGTTCCATCAATCCTTTACAAGACTGGGCCTGGTGCCCGACCTTGGCGGGCTTTATTTCTTGGTGCGCGCTGTCGGGCTGAACATGGCGAAGGAACTGTGCCTGACCGGTCGAAAAGTCGATGCGGAAGAAGCTGGCCGCATTGGGCTGGCCAATCGTGTCGTACCACATGAGGACGTTCTTCCCGTGGCGCGCCAGATCGCGTCTGAAATCGCGAACGCTTCGCCGACGGCTAACGCCATGGCCAAGACCTTGCTCAACATGTCCGGCAGTTCTTCACTGGAACAAATGCTCGAATATGAAGGCTATGCACAGACAATGGCCTTCATGTCGCCCGATTACAAGGAAGGTGTCCAAGCATTTCGTGAGAGGCGCCCACCGAACTTCTTCGATTCCCTGTGAGAGGTCTGAAAGCCCCCGTCGTCAACGGGGTTCAGCAGGCCATTCAATCAACCCGGGGAGGATGAAAATGGTTGCGAACGAAGCAACGATAGATGCGGCGCATTTTCGGCATGCTCTCGGACATTATCCGACGGGCGTTTGCATCATTACGGCACGCAGCGCCGAAGGCGAACTGTTCGGCATGGCCGTTGGGTCGTTCACCTCGGTATCGTTGAGTCCGGCATTGGTCGGCTTCTTTCCCGACAATGGTTCGACAAGCTGGCCCAGAATCCGGGCCTGCGGCAGCTTTTGCGTGAATGTCATCGGCAGCCATCAATTGGGTCTTTGCCGCCAATTTGCCGCACGGGGCGGCAACAAGTTTGAGGGCGTGACGCATCGCCTTTCTCCAGCAGGGCATCCTATCCTGGATGACTGCGTCATGTGGATCGATTGTGCTCTCCACGATGAGGTTGCGACAGGGGACCATAGACTGGTTCTGGGACGGGTCGCCGCGCTGGAGGTCGAGCGTGCCGACCACCCCCTCCTGTTCCTGCGCGGAGCCTATGGCGCTTTCCAGCCACTGTCCTGAGGAAGCATCGCTCCGGCCCTCGCCGCACAGGACCGGCGCAACCGCCGGACCTGATCCGCATCGATATGCGCGGCTCCATGTGACGGGCCGCTTACCGCATATAGCTGCCCCCGTTGAGAAGGATGGTGTCGCCGGTCATCCACGACGCTTCGGAGGAGGCGAGATAGACGGCGAGCGCCGCCGGATCGTCCGGCATCCCTGCCCGGCCGACGACGATCGATGCAATGCGCTCCCCCAGCACCGGATCGGACGCCTTGATCTCGTAGGGAGGGATCATGCCCAGGGCAATCGCGTTGACCGTGACTCCCGATTTGCCGACCTCGGCGGCGAGCGCCCGGGTGAAGCCCAGAGCGCCCGCCTTGGCCGCCGAATAGATCGACACGCCGATGTCGGTCCCTCTCAAGCCGGACGCGGATGAGATATTGATGATCCGTCCCCAGCCCTGATCGATCATGGAAGGCAGCGTCGCCTTGCAACAATAGAGCACGCCAAAAATGTTGACGTCGAACGTGGAATGCCAATCCTTGGGGTCCATATCGACGAATTGCGCCATTTTGACCGCCTCCGCACCGGCATTACCCGCATTGTTGACCAGAATGCCAATCGGCCCCTCAGTTTCTGCAACAGACCGGACGACCCGCGTGGTCGCGTCGAGATCGGTCACGTCGAATATGGCGGGAACGGCGCGCCCGCCTGCATCCACTATCTCTTGCACGACCCGCTCGGCACGGTCGGCATGATAATCGTTTACAGCCACGACAGCGCCCCTGCTGGCAAGCGCCCTGGCGATTCCCGCGCCAACATTCTGGCCCGCACCCGTGACGAGCGCGACCCTGCCAGTGAGATCGAACATGCTTATGTTTCCACTTCTTCCAATGTCCCGATCCGATCGATCGGATTGTCGTTTATCCGGCAGCCGCCCACCTATGACTTCGTGAGGGCACGCTTCAACGCGCCCATAGAGTCGCGGTCGAGGGCCATGGTGATGTCCGCATCCGGCACAAGATTGAAAGCATGCGGCCCACCGGGATAGATGTGCAGTTCTGTCGAGACACCCGCAAGGATCAGCCGCCGCGCATATTCGAGATTCTCCTCCAGAAAGAGATCGAGCGCGCCGCAGGCGATGAAAGTCGGCGGCAGGCCGGAGAGGTCCTCCGCTCTTGCGGGTGCGGCATAGGGGGAAATGTCCGCCCCGCCTGGCTCGCCGCCGATCAGCGAGCGCCAGCCGAAACGGTTATTATCCTGCGTCCAGATGAACTGGCCGAGATAGGGCGAGGGATCGTCGCGGGTTGCCGTGCGGTCATCCAGCATGGGATATATGAGGTGCTGGAAGGCGACGGGCACCTCGGCACGGTCGCGCGCCAGAAGCACGAGCGCGGCGGCCAGCCCACCACCCGCACTCTCGCCAGTGACGGCGATGGTAGCGGGATCGACGCCAAGCGCCAGGGCATTTTCGTGCAGCCATTTCAGCGCCGCGTAGCAGTCGTTGACGGGTCCTGGATGCGGCGTTTCCGGCGCAAGCCGATAGTCGACCGAGACGCACACCGCCCCGAACGCCCCGGCATAGGCCGCGTCGATCTGCGCGGTCATGTCCGCCGAACCCATGATATAGCCGCCGCCATGGATGTGCAGGATAGCCGGTCTTCCAGAACCGCTCGCCTTGGGAGCGGTGATGATCAGACGCACATCCGGCGCGCCGTCAAGACCCGCTATGCGCTCCTCATACATCTTCAGATCGGCCGCCAGCGGTGCGGGCTGCGGAAGCATCTCAGCCATGGCCACCATCGCGGCTCGGGATTCAGAGAGATGCTCGGCATCGAGCACCACGGAGGGCGCCTGCTCGACCATGGGCAGAATTTGGGGGTCGACGAGATGGCGGGACGGCATGACGTTTTCAGCTCCAATCGATCTTCTGGTGCCCTAAGCTTTCCAGTGAGGCGTTGCGGACGGCCCATGATGGACGCCGCCACCGGGCAATATTTCGCTCATTCGACCGCCGCCAGCAGGGTGCCCTCATTCCCCCCCTCGAACAACGCCGCGAAGGTTTTCGGAATGCGCTCGAAGCCGGGCCTAATGTCGGCGCGGTGAACGATCAGTCCCTGATCCACCCATTGGCGCAATTGCCTGAGCGCGGCGTCCGTCTCGTCTTCATAGTCGGCTTGCAGGAAGCCCTGCATCGTCACGCTCCCATAGATCAGCCGCATCATATTATTGGGGCCTCGGGCCGGGCCACCTTCGGTATAGGTCGCGATCTGGCCGCAGAGTATGATGCGCCCGAACTTCGCCATGTTTTCGATTGCCGCCTGCAATATGTCGCCGCCAACATTATCGTAGAAAATGTCTATTCCGTCCGGGCACAGTTCGCGCAGCTTCTCCTGAACGTCACCGCTTCGATAATCCACGGCCGCGTCCAACCCGCATTCCCCGGTCAGCCACGCGCATTTCCGGGCGCCGCCGGCGATGCCGATCACCCGGCATCCCATGATCTTCCCGATCTGGGCCGCGATCGAACCTGTCGATCCCGCCGCGCCCGACACGACCAGAGTGTCGCCCGCCTTCGGTTTGCCCACTTTGAGAAGCCCGAAATAGGCGGTGCGAGCGTTGAGTCCATAGGTCGTCATGATGTCGATCACCCTCAACCCATCGGGAACGGGCGTCACGGGATGATCGGCTGCGACGCGCTGATAGTCCTGCCAACTCGTAAAGGCGGTGACGCGCATGCCGACCGGTACACCCTCCCGCGCCGAAGCCACAACCTCGCAAGCGGCGGGCGCCGTGACGGGGTCTCCGATGGCAATGGAGGGGTAGAGGCTGTTCCCCGGCGGCTCCATCCAGTTCCGCATGGTCGGCGCACAGAGGAACAGCAGGTTGCGCAGGATCAACTCCCCCGGCCGCAACGATGAACTGTCAGGTATCGATGTCTCGGAATATTCGAAATCGTCCGCGGTGACATTGCTGGTCGGACGACGACGCAGCAACCATTGGCGGTTGACTTCAGCCATTTTTTCCATCGACCAATCCCTCGGCGAGATAATCCTTCACGACCTTGCCAAGGGGAAGCGAGAAATTGGCGGTCTGGACATGACCGGCAAGCATGCGTACCGGCTTGAACAGGTGCCAGGGGTCCACCTCGCTCGGGGAATCGAATGCGACCGAGGCGCGTCCCGCCCAGAGCACGTCGCCCAGCACAGGCGTCTGGTGCAGTCCACCCTCGACGTCCAGCCTGACGAGTTCGGCCGCCGCCGGGCCGCGCTCCGGATCGGATGGCGGAATATAGCGCAGCGACAGGATCGGCAGCCCCTCCACTTCGTCCGGCCGGGCGAGCCGGTCGCGCGAAAGGGTGAAGGTGACCAGCCGCTTGCCCACGGGCCGCTCGATGGTGAAGATGATCTGCTCGGCCTCCTCACGCCAGGCCATGGTCGCAAGCTTCTTGGCATAGCCCCATATCTCCCGGCCGGCGGCCAGAGCAGGCTCGCGATTGGTGAAGATCACCGGTTGATACCAATAGCGCACCCCGTCCACCTCCACGCGAACATGGACATAGGCTTCCAGATAGGGTCCGAAGGTGGTCGAGGGATAGTCGCAGACCCAAAGCTCGCAGACGGGCGGGTTGCTGTCGGGCTTCACGCCGGGAGGGAGCATGCGCGCCACCGCTTCGGCATCGGCTTCATAGGTTGCCCATGCCAGTTTGGCGCCGTGGAAGTGATGGGGCGGCGGCGGATAAAGCGACGCTCCCATCGGCATTGAAAAACCTGACGGCCCCGTCAAATCGATAGCCATGCCCTCTCCTCTCCAGCGGATTATGTTGCGTTCTTACCGGCCAGCGACGGGACCGCCATATTGCAGCACCCGCCAGCCTGTCCTTTTATATTATCCTACAATATTATAATGCCATTCCCGGTCAATTGGCCACATGAAACTACTGCCGGGCCGAAGTTCCCCCGTCGATGACCAGCACCGAACCGTTGCAATAGGAAGCTTCATCGGATGCGAGATACAGGCATCCATAGGCGATTTCCTCCGGCCGGGCCGCGCGGCGCATCGGGGCGATCTGCTCGGCGGCAGTCTCATCCTCAAAGACATTCATCACAGAGGCCACCATGGGGGTGTCGATGAAGCCCGGCGCGACACAGTTGGCGCGAATATTATGCTTCGCATAGGCAACGCACAGCGAACGCGTCAGGTTGATCATCCCCGCTTTGGCGGCCGTATAGGCATGCGCCGCAGCCAGTCCCTGAGAACCGGAGATACTAGCCACATTGACGATGGCGCCCCCGCCATTGCCGATCATGTGCGCCAGCACGGCGCGATTCACTAAATAGCAGGCGTCGAGATTGATGCCGATCACCTCGCGCCACTTGTCCGGCGTCGTGTTCACCACATCGTTCATGCTGCCTGGGCTTTTCTCTTGCCAGCTATAGCCCACGCCTGCGGCATGGACGAGGATGTCGATCCCGCCATAAGCCTCCAGTGTCGCGTCGACCACCTCCTGCGCGCCATGATCGAGGCTGAGGTCCGCCACGACAACGCGGCCCTCACCGCCTGCTTCCGTCACAAGGGCCAATGTCTCATCCAGGCTGGAGCGGGTACGACCTACGCCCACGACCCGGGCCCCTTCGGCAGCGAGCAGCATCATGCACGCACGGCCGACACCGGTTCCCGCCCCGGTAACAATCGCGACTTTATCGGCTACCCTTGCCATGACCTCACCTCTCAAATACAGGCGCCGTCAAAAGGGCGCCTTTTCTCTCTTGCCGATGACGTGGCCATTTCATCCAGCCGCCCCATCGATCAATTTCGGTTTTCTTCCGGCGCCCTGAACGGCGCGGAGTCCAGATATTCGTCGAGCCGTTCTATCCGGCCATCCCGTGTCCGGCAAACCACGCAGGAGGGAAACTCAATCTCATGGCCGTCCAGATGGCGGCCCCAGAAGATATGCTGCTGCACGAATCCGCCCTCGAATGCGCTTACCCGGCGGTCCCGGAAACGCCGCTCAGGATATTGCGCGTCCAGGAAGCCGAGAGCGGCGACCTGATCGGCCAACGTCATCTCCTTGCCATCGGTGTTGTGCCAGATCACAGGATCACCGACATAACAGTCGACCACAGCCTGCATATCGCCCGTCTCGATAGAGTCGAAGAACTTCCGCGCGAGCGCCATGTCGGCGGCCGGCGTTCTGATGGACCCGGTCATGATATATTCTCCCCGCCTTGTTCGCATTTGCGCAGAAGCAGACGCCGACCCTGAAATTGGCTCCCTGAAACCAGCCCAATCATGGCTGGCGCCATCAACCCGGCACGCCCGGCGAATGTCCGGGAGCATAGACGATTTCCGAACATGGCTCAAAGATGCCACTGTTTTCGGACGCGGCATCCAGTGCCGGAGAAACGAACATCTGTTCGGTACCGGCGCGGCGGCCGATTTCGGCCATCACTGCCATGGGATCGTCGGTCTCCATATCGTAGATCGCCACATATCGGTTCCTGATCTCGCCGGCGGTGGTAGCCTTCAGAACGAAACGCTGGGCGGAGATGAATCCGGGGATCGCGACGACATCCGACAGATGCACCTCGTTGTACCAGCCATTATAATCCTGATCCCTGCCCGCGACCGGATCGGTAAATGCGATCAATCTGTATCTGGTCATCTCGACATCCTCTTTTTGCGATCATGAGGCATCCAGCATATCGGTGCAACAACCCCGATTTCAGGAAAGTAACGTGCGATCCCATGACAGGATCGCACGTCCCTAAAATGGATCAACGCAGCCAGGACGGCATGTCATTCCAGATATGTCCGCTCGATGTCCCGCTCGATCCCGCCGTTTTTCAGCCAATCGCGCACAACTTCGGTATAATCCACCGGTCCGCCGAAATAGAATAGATCCAGAAATCCGATCGATGTTCCCTCGGCATTATAATAAGACGGCGTGCATTCTTCGTAGAATTTCGCTCGGGAAAATGCCTTGTCCTTGAGCTTCTCCTGCCAACGCCCTTCCGCCTCGGCAGTGGCCTCGAATGTCCGAACCCTGTTTCTGGCGCAATCCGCTATGATCTCCGCAATCACTTCGGTTTGCGCCTGAAGGGCGAACGGAATGTTGATGGAAAGCGGCCCCTGTGGCCCGAAAGTGACGAAATAATTGGGAAACTGGTTGGTATGAATCCCATGCAGCGTCTTCAGCCCCTGCGCCCAATATTCCGTTATCGACAGACCGTTACGCCCATAGATTTCATAACCCATCTGATCTTCGCTTGAGACGCCGAATCCAAATCCCGTTGCATAGACGATGCAGTCGACTTCATAGGCCTGCCCATCGACGACCACCGCATTCTCGGTGATTTCCGATACACCCTTGCCCTTTGTGTCGACCAGCTTCACATTCTCTCTATTGAATGTCTGCAAATATTCATCGCTGAAGCAGGGCCTCTTGCACATCATATTATACCATGGCTTGAGCGCTTCGGCCGTTTCGGGATCTTTGACGATCTCGTCTATTCTCCTTCGATTGGCCTCCATCTTCTTGAAGTCCGCCATCTGAAGGACGTCCCCCGGCGTGAGTTTATTTTTGTCTGGCGCCGCGAAGTGGAACACTGTCGAGAAGATATCGGTCCACCCATCGGCGACCATGTCCTCTTCCTGGTAGATGCCGCTGACCATGGACTCGAAATTCGTCATGCGCTGCTTTTGCCAACCGTGCGAAAGGGATCCGGCCCATTCGCGGTCGGTAGACCGGTTGGCGCGAACATTGATCGAAGATGGCGTGCGCTGGAAGACATAGAGCTGTTTGGCCCATGCTCCGAGATGGGGGATGCACTGGATTGCCGTCGCGCCTGTGCCGATGATCGCGACTTTCTTGTCCTTCAGCCCGACCAGGTCACCCGTGGGTCCGCCGCCTGTATATTCATAGTCCCAGCGAACCGTGTGGAACGAATGCCCCTTGAACCGCGAAATCCCCGGCACACCCGGAAGCTTGGGCTTGTTCAACCCGCCACCTGCGCGAATGAGGAACCTGGCCCTGAAGACATCGTCCCGATTGGTCTTGACGATCCAGCGGGCGCTGTCTTCATCCCAGGCGACACTCGTGACGGTCGTCTGGAAATAGGCGCGCCGGTAGAGATCGTAATGTTTGCCAAGGCGTTGGCAATGCTCGAATATCTCCTGTCCGCTCGCATATTTGCGGGTGGGGATATAGCCGACCTCTTCCAGCAACGGCATATAGCAATAGGATTCGACGTCGCAGGCGAGGCCCGGATAGCGGTTCCAATACCAGGTCCCGCCGAAGTCGCTCGCTTCCTCGATGATGCAGAAGTCCTCGACGCCCCGCTTTTCAAGATCCGCGCTGGCCAGCAACCCGGAGAAGCCGCCGCCGATGATCACCACCCCGACATCGACCGAGACCGGATCGCGCGCCACGGGTTTCGCGTAGATATCGTCCTTGAAGTGCGCCAGGTCGCCTTCCGCGCTGAGATACTGGGTGGCGCCGTCGGGCCGTAGGCGCTTGTCGCGCTCTTCACGGTATTTCTGACGGAGGGCATCGGGATCCACCTCGATCTCCGAACCGCCAAGTACCTCTTGATCCATATCTCAATCCTATTCCTGACGTTTGCAGATGGTAAGCCGGGTGAACCACCCGGCCTACAGGGTGGGGCGGAAATCATGGCAGGCCCGTGAAACTCCCGGTTTCCCGTGCCATGACAGCCGCCCCCTCAGTCTATTTGGTCCCGAAACCGTAACGAAGCTTCAGGCCCCACATGCGCGGTTCGCCGTAGGTGGCGGTGGTAATGCCATATGAGGAGGCCGAGATCAGCGAGCTCGGTTGCAAGAGATAGGTCTTGTTCGTGACATTGGTGGCGAAGAGCGTCGCGTCCACCGGAGACCCAAGTACATGCTTCCACGTGATATCGAGGTTCAGCAACGACAAGGACGGAGAAAAGCTGTCATCCATCGCATAATAGGCCGCCAGACTGGAACGATAATACCAGTTTCCGCCGATCGTCAGTTCGCCATATTCCGCCGGCAGCGGCAGAGTATATTGCGCCGACAGGTTGACCATGTGCTTGGGCGTGCTTGGCAGCGGACTGAGCGGACAGAAGCCGATACCAGCTACCGGATTTGTCAGCGGATTACTCGGACAGGCGGTTTCCAGTTCACTCGGGCTAAGCCTGTTCTGGTAACGGGCATCCGTATAGGCCCAGGTTGCGCCCAATGTCATACCTTCGAACGGCACGAGCGTCTGTTCCAGTTCGATGCCCTTGATCCTCGCTGCGGCGGCATTGGTAATAATCACCGCGGCCACGCCGCCGGGACCGATCTGATTAACGTTCGCCTGAATATTGGTAAAGCGATCCGTGTAGGCGGCAATGTTGGTGCGCGCGCGCATGGAGCCGATATTATAGTCGAGCTTGGCGCCGACTTCGAAGCTCAGATCATATTCCGGACGATAGGTGGGAACCACACCTCCCGTCGCAACCGTGTTGATGCCTCCGGGCCGATATCCGCGGCTGACCTTCGCATAGACGAGTTTTCTGGGATCGATCTGATAACTGAGGCCGAACGTGCCCGTCACCGCATTCGAACTTTGCCCAGCCTTGGTGCAGGGCACGCTCGCCACGGCGATCATGGCGGGATAGTCCGCAAGATTGGTGACGCACTGCCCATGCGGCATGGCGTTCGGATCGAGGTCTGCAAAGCCCAGATAATTCGCGAACGACGCCTTGACCGTATCCTTGGTGTAGCGCAGCCCCGCGTCAAGCTTCAGGCCCGGAAGGACGCCGGAAAGATCATAGCCAATCTGTCCATAGGCCGCCCTGCTGCGAGTCTTGGGATAGCTGATGATAATTCTTTGCAGCGGTATGCCCAGCTGGCTGACGCTGAAATTCTCCGCTTTTCCTGGCACTTTCTGCCAATCCCAATAGGTGCCAATAGTATAGTTGAGTTTTTTATCGAAGGCGGTTCCCTGAATTTGTAGATCCTCGCTCCACTGCTCCTGATAGAAAGCGGGATCAGGATAGAATTGATTGGGCGTGTCCACCGCCACGACCGAACTTCCATCGAAGTCCGATCCCCAATGGTTTCTGAAATAAATATAAGCCAGGACATTCTTGATTTCTATATCGTCACTCAGACGCCATATAGTCTTATTGACGACATAATGATCCTTGGACTTCACATATAGCCCGTAATTATCTCCCCACATGGAGGAACCGATATTGACTGCGCGCGGCCCCATCGCCTGACCTGCCGCGACTTCCGCTTGCATCTGAGCCGCAAAGGCTGGCCCGTTCAGAACAGAGAGAAGGCCCAGCGGGTTGAAATTGATGAGTTTATTCGAGGTTCCGTTCTCATTGACGGAGTTGTAATTGTAGATAAGCGTGTTTTCAAAATCCTCGGTCGGCTTGAACAACACACTGATACGGGCAGAGTCATAATGCACGTCGTCGAGCTTCCGCCCCGAGCCCAGATTTCGTGTGTAACCGTCACGCCGGTTGATTTCGAAAGCCCCACGCACGATCAATTTTCCGGGAACAATTGGAATGTTGAGCGCACCGGCGGCACCGCGCAGGTCATAATTGCCTGCCTTTGCCTCGACATATCCCTCAAAGCGATCGACGGGCCTCTGCGGCGCAACCATGACGTTGCCGCCGTCGGTGACGCGGCCGAACAACGTCCCTTGGGGACCGCGCAGCACCTGGATGCTCTCCAGGTCGAAGAATTGCCCGCGATTCAGCTTGAGCACAGGGACTTCGGCAAAATAGGTCACCACTGCGGGAAAGAGGGTTCCGCCAGCCTGACTCTGTCCTCTCAGGGAGAAATTGACCGAGTTGCGCGAACCACCGAAGCCAGCATCGGCATTGAGACCGGGCACCGTATATTTGAGGTCCGAAACCTCGAAATTCCCGCGACTGGCGATCTGCTCCTGCGTCACGGCGCTGACCGCGACGGGAACCGTCTGCATTCTCTCCTCTTTACGCCGTGCGGTGACGATGATGTCGCTGATGCCATCGCCGCCTGGCTTTGCAGTCGGAACGTCAGACGCAGAGGATTCGGCCGCCGACGCGGAACCTGCTGCCAACAGCATCGCCGCAGCGATGGAAGTCGTGGAGAATAGATGGGTACCCATGTCAGAATCTCTCCCGGAACTATTTTGTTTCTCGTGCAAGATTGTACTATAATTTTATAGGACCACAATAGCAAATCGTGATGCCGGGCCTTGGACGCCCCCGCTGGAGGCAACGCCGCCCACTAGCCATCGCTAGCCGAACCGAACGGCCTCAGAGGGCAAATTCCCATGCAGCCGCGACTTCTCAATGCGGCACCGTTCCGGCCGGACCGCACTCCGCTCGACTGAACCAGCCAGCCAAGTGCGCGTCCGGCAATATCCTGATCCGTGCCCCCCACCGAAATCCGTCGAAGGACATCCGAGGCCAGCGCGGATCGCGCCCTACAGCTGAAATTCTTCCTTCAGCGCGATCTTGTCAGCCATGGGGCCGCTATAATGTTCGGGCGCGGTATAGATGCGGCCGACTGGAATCTTGCTTGGACGCCAACCCATCAACGCCTGCAGTTCCGGGTCGAAGGTGGCGGCACGCTCCTGCGCCACCGCGACCGTGAAATTCTCCTGCGGCCTGGCCCAGTTAGCAACATAAGCGACGGTCATGCCGTGACGGACTTCATCCGCCGTCCGGTTCGCTCCGCCGCCGTGATAAATGGAGCCCAGGGTGAAGAGCGCGCTCCCCGTGGACATCTCGGCCGCTATGGTTTCATAGGAAGCGGACTTCTCGAAATCCGGATATTGATCGAAGAGATGGCTACCGGGGATGACCCTGGTAGCACCATTCTCTTCCGTGAAATCACTCAACGCCAGGATGACATTGACGAAATAGGTCGGATGATCCCGAGGCAGCAGGTGGGTATAATCGTCCGCATGAATAATCTGGGCCGGCTCGCCCGGCCCGATCGAAACCGAACCGTAGCTGCTCAAAAGGCAGTCCTCGCCGATGGTCGCGCGCACCACAGGCAGCACCTTGGGCGCGATGGGGATCTGCTGGAAGATCGGCGCCGCGTTCAGAAGGTCGAAATAGCGGGCCGTCCTGTGGCCGTGGAAATCCTGCACATGGGCCCGCCGCCACTTGCCCTTCATGCGCCCGAACTCAGCCACCAGTTCGTCGCAGAGGGCAGAATCGATCGCGTCCGGCATGATCGAATATCCATTCGCGATCAGATCGTCGCGATGCCGGACAGTGAGATCGTCGAGCTCAAGGGCACTATCGTTCATGGTTCTCTCCAAGTCCATTTTGTTTCTCACAAGCGATTGTACTATAATCTTATAGGACCACAATATGAATCGTAAGGCGAGTCCGCTATAATTCAGCAGCGGTCATGCTGCTTGGGGGAAAATCACCTGCCGCTATGAAACGGCCTGTCCTGGCCCGGCGACCCATGTTCCGCGCCGATGATGGTCACGATCTTTCCGACCACAAGCCCGCCCCTATTTCCGTCGTTTCGGCGCATGAACCGTTCATGACCTATCAGCGCCAGCCCTTGCGCCCCTTGCCGCCGACAAGGCCGGCCGCGACCCGTTGCTTAAGAAGGGGACGGGGACGGAAACGCTCGCCATAGGCCTCAAACATGATCTGCTGCGCCGACAGGCAAAGGCTGGATGTGGTCGCGTCCATCAACTCGAACGGACCCATGGGATGGCCAAGACCCAGACGGCAGGCAGTATCGAGATCCTCAACGCTCACCACGCCCTCCTCTATCAGGCGGACGGCCTCGATCATGAACATGTGCAACACGCGGTTGATCGCGAAGCCCGGCACATCCTTCACCCGGATCGGGACCTTGCCCGTGGCTTCGGCAAGCGCATAGGCCCGCGCCACACAGGCTTCGCTGGTAAAGATCGCGGGGACCACCTCCACCAGCTTCATCCGACTGACCGGCGAGAAATAATGCATGCCGATAAAATCCGGACGCCGCGCCTCACCGACATGCGACGCGAGCACCGAAATCGGAATCGTCGACGTATTGGTCGCGATCATCGCGCCCGGGGGAAGCACCTCATCCAGCTGACGCAGGACAAGGGCCTTGACGCCGGCATCCTCGAACACTGCTTCCGTCGCGATGCCGCAGGAGGAAAAGTCGGCGATGTCGACGGTCGGACGGATGCGGGAGAGCGCCTGGGATGCCGCCGGCGCCTCGTAAAACCCTCGTCCGACCCCCTTGTCCAACAGCCCTGCCAGACGGGCCATCGCGCCGTCCAGCGCTGTCCAGTCGCGGTCCAGAAGAAGCACGTCATGGCCCGCCAATGCCTGCACAAGGGCGATTTCGGCGCCCATCAGGCCAGCGCCCGCAACGCCACTCATCTTATTTTGAGTCTGCATCATCATGCTACTATCTTGTTTTACAATATTGTCCTATTACTACCATGACGCATGACCATGCAAGTCGATTCTGGCGAAAGCCGAAAATGCGCGAAAGGGAGGGAACTTATGGCCGATATCGGCTCGGACGTCGTTGGCTTTGAGATGATCGACGATCATATCGCACTTGTTACGCTGCGCCGACCCGAAGCGCGCAACGCAATCAATGGCGCGGCCACCCGCGCGCTGCGCCAGATCGTCGACAAGGTGGAAAAGGACCCTGATATCTGGGTCGCGATCCTGACCGGCGAAGGGGGCAAGGCCTTTTGCGCGGGCGCCGATCTCAAGGAAGTGTCGGCGGGCGGAATGAACGATCTGATCGATCCCGTCGGCGGTTTCGCCGCCTTCGTCCACGCGGACCGGGCAAAGGCATGGATTGCTGCCGTCGATGGGGTCGCGATGGCCGGAGGATTTGAACTCGCACTGGCCTGCGACCTGATTGTCGCCTCCGAGGACGCGCGCTTCGCCCTGCCCGAAGTCAAGCGGGGCCTGGTTGCGGCAGCGGGCGGCATTTATCGTCTTCCCCGGGCGCTTCCGCGCGCGATCGCGCTTGAACTCGTCGCGACCGGAGAGGCCCTGCAGGCCAGCCGGGCCCTGGAGATGGGATTGATCAATCGGATGGTCCCGAAAGCCGACATATTCGACGCGGCGCTCGCTCTGGCCCGGCAGATTTGTGAAAATGCGCCGGTCGCCGTGCGGGAGAGCCTTAAAGTCGCGCGGCTCGCCTTCGACCGGACCGATTCCGATCTCAACCAATTAAGCCTCAGGGCACAGGCGGTCATCATGACCACCGACGATTTCGCGGAAGGCCCACGCGCCTTTATCGAGAAACGCCCTCCTGTATGGGTCGGGCACTGATGCCGGGATATTCCATTATCGCGGCATGACTTCATCCCCTGGCTCCGCCTTTTCATCGAAGCGAGGGCATGACTGATATGATAACAACCCGGAGACATATATGAACAAGAACACGCAACTGGCTCATTCATTCCTTGCGACGATGGCCAGCGACGGACTTCCCGTCGCGATGGAGAGACATTGTAGCGCTGACTTCACATACTGGATGACAGGGGCCGGAGAAATCCAGGAACATGCCGCAGCGGCAAATGCCTATTTTCAGGCCCTGATCGAAGAGGGTAGCGAAACCCTCAGGATAATAGGCACGACTTCGGAAAATGACAGGGTTGCGGTAGAAGCCGAGACGCGCGCGAAGCTGAAATCCGGCAAGGAATATTTTAATCAATATCATTATCTTTTTTCGATTGATGGGAACAAGATTTCTTCCGTTCGCTCCTATTTCGATACGGCACTAGCACAATCGACGCTGAACCCCGGCGCATGATGAAATCCGAGCGCGGGTGATTTAGGGAAGCATCGTCTTCCTGGACGGTTTGACAGCCGGATCGAGCCATTCCGCCATTTTGGTCATCGGATCATGGGAAATCCACCCATGATCCGATGCACCCGTCAGCCCTATTCCCTCGTCGGGAACGTGGCCTTTTCAACTCCCTCCCGTGCAGTGGAAGAAGTTTCGACCCGACGGCAATGATACCACGCCCATCCATGAACGATATGGAAGTCAGCCCCTGTCACGCGGCCATTTCACGGAAGTAGCAAGACCCAGTTTACGGAAAAGACCGGCATCGGCATCCGTCCCGGCATTGCCGGTCGTCAACAGTCGGTTCCCGGTGAAGATGGAATTTGCCCCGGCCAGGAAGCAGAGCGCCTGCGTGGTCTCGCTCATGCTCTCACGCCCCGCCGACAGCCGCACCACCGCGCCCGGCATCGCGATCCGCGCGACGGCGACGGTGCGGATGAATTCGATATCGTCGATGGGGGCGGGAACATCCTTCAGCATATCGCCGAGCGGCGTGCCTTCAATCGGCACCAGCGCATTGATCGGCACGCTGCCCGGATGTTCGGGTAAGGTCGCCAGCGCATGGATGAAGCCGATCCGGTCGGTCCGGCTCTCGCCCATGCCAACGATGCCGCCCGAGCAGACGTTGATGCCGCTTTTTCGGACCCGCGCCAGCGTATCGAGCCGGTCGTCGAAGGTCCGTGTCGAAACCACCTTCTCATAATATTCGGGAGAGCTGTCGATATTGTGGTTGTAATAATCGAGCCCCGCTTCCGCCAGCCGCTCGGTCTGCTCGTCGGAGAGCATGCCGAGTGTCATGCAGGTCTCAAGCCCCATCGCCCTGACGCCCTCGATCATCGCCACGATGACATTCATGTCGCGATCCTTGGGGCTGCGCCACGCCGCACCCATGCAGAAGCGTTCGGAACCGCTTGCCTTGGCCGCGCGCGCCGCTTCCAACACCTCGTCCACGGCCTTGAGCTTTTCGGCCTTTACGTCGGTGTCGAAAGACGCCGACTGGCTGCAATAACCGCAATTCTCGGCGCAGCCGCCGGTCTTGATCGAAAGCAGCGTGGAAAGCTGGACTGCGTTCGGATCATGATGCGCGCGATGCACCTTCTGCGCCTGCCAGAGTAGGTCGTTGAACGGCAGATCGAACAGCGCGGAGATTTCGGCGCGAGTCCAGTCGGTTCTTATGGTCGCGTCGGCTGCTCCGGCATCTTCCTCGAACGGAAGCGCTTTTTCGATCACGTCATTCATCACCGTCATTTCGCTGGCTCCCTAAATCTTCTCGAAGAGCGTGGCGTTAGCCATGCCGCCGGATTCACACATCGTCTGAAGACCGAAACGGCCGCCGCTTTCATCGAGCGCGGCGAGCAGGTTGATGAGCAGGCGACCACCGGACCCTCCGGCGGGATGACCCAGCGCAATCGCACCGCCATAGCGATTGACCCGATCCGGTGACACGCCCAGATCCTTGATCCAGGCGAGCGGAACGGAGGCGAAAGCCTCATTGACTTCGAAAGCCGCTATATCGCCGATCGACAGCCCCGCGCGATCGAGCAGCTTGCGGGTGGCGGGCATGATCGCGGTGAGCATGAGGAGCGGATCGTCGCCCGCGACCGCAAAATGCGTGATCGCGGCGCGCGGCTTCAGGCCCAGCCGCGCGGCCACGCTTTCTTCCATGATGAGCGCCGCCGCCGCGCCGTCTGTGACCTGGCTTGCATTGCCAGCGGTCACACTCCAGCGGATTTCGGGAAAGCGAGCGGACATGGCCGCATCCTCGAACGCGGGTTGGAGCATGCCCAGCCGCTCCAGCGACGTCTCGCGGCGCAGCCCCTCATCATGGGTCACCCAGCGGGCACCCTCCGGGGCTGGAACCTCGACGGGAATGATGCTGCGCGCCGTAAGCCCGCTGTCCTCCGCAACTGCGGCGAGACGGTGCGAACGCAGCGAGAAGGCGTCCATCTCTTCTCGCGAAACATTCCATCGTGCCGCAATGAGTTCGGCGGAGACCCCCTGGCGTATGAACCCGTCCGGATAGCGCGCCTTGAGCCGCACCCCGTCGGCGTCCTTGCCGAGCCGGTTGGCGCGCATCGGAACAAGGCTCATCATCTCGACGCCGCCAGCGATCACGATGTCATAGGCGCCCGCCATGACGCCCTGCGCCGCGAAATCAAACGTCTGCTGGGCCGACCCGCATTTGCGGTCGAGGGTCACGGCAGGCACGCTTTCCGGAAAGCCCGCCGCCAGCGCCGCCTGCCGGCCGATATTGCCCGCCTGTTCACCGACCTGAATGACGCAGCCGGTGATGACATCCTCTACCAGTGCCGGATCGATGCCCGTGCGCGCCACCAGACCACGCAATATCTGTGCGTAGAGATCGACCGGATGGAGCCCGTCGAGCGCCCCTCCCGCGCGGCCGCGGCCAAAGGGCGACCTTACGACATCGACAATGACGGCGCGGCGCATGGTCAACGGCTCAGCATCAGCGACAGGCCGGCGCTGCGGAACTGCACATAGGGCGAAGTCGCGGTTTTCATCAGCCTGGCCGCCTGATCGAGTTCAGGCGACGACAGCATTGGATAGGAGCGCCTGAGCGGCCCCGCCTCGCGCATTTTCTGCAGATCGGATTCCGGCATCAGCGCGCGTAGAATGAGTTCGTCGTCGTCTTGGGTGCCGTAACGCTTGCGCAATTCCTCGATGGTCGGCTGTTCGGGCGGATGATCGAGGACATGCTTCGCGCGCGGACAGTTCATGATCCGATCGAGCACATTGGCATCGATGGGCGCGACCGGCTCACCATAATAGCCCGCCGCATATTCGACGATTTCATCGGGGATGATGGCATAGCGCTCCCCCTTCACCACGTTCAGCACCGCCTGGATGCCGACCAGCTGGCTAAAGGGCGTCGCCATGCCGGGATATCCCAGTTCGCGGCGCACGACCGCGACTTCCTTGAGCACCTCATCGAAGCGTTCGGACATCCTGTGCTGGGCCAGCTGCGCCTTGAGCGTGCCGATCATGCCGCCGGGAATCTGATGCAGGGTCGAGAGCACATTATATTCATTATGCTGGTTGACCAGGAAGCCCGCCGCCTTGCCGACCTTTTCGAAATGATCGGCGACCGGGGCGAACAGGCTCTTGTCGAGGCTGTGGGTGTGGCCGAGCAGTTCGATATTGTCGACCACGCTCTCGGTAGACGGCACTGACGGGCCGTTGGCCATCGGCCGGCTCGCGGTGTGCAGGATGGTGACGCCCAATGGGATCGAGTCGAGATAGGCCTTGCCTGACTGGCCGAGGATGTTGTTCGCATGGAACTCGATCCGCTTGCCGCGTGCCTTCGACACGATCGCGGGGAGCAGCGTCGTCAGCCGCTCCTTCTCAAGCACGCCAGCCGTGTCATAGAGCAGGATGGTGTCGATATCGTCCGACGCCGCAAGCTTGTCGACCTTGTCGGCATAATAAGCGTCGTCATGGACGGGAGAGAGCGTGAACATGATCGCGCCCGCTACCTCCGAACCGAATTCCTTCGCGACCTTGGCAAGCCGCAACATCTTGTCGATGTTGAACAGCACATCATAGATCCAGAAGCTGCGCGCCCCATGCCGGTTGAGCTGGCGCATCCAGGCATCCATCAGCGCGTCGGGGGTCGTGCGGAAAGTGACGCTAGCGTTGGAACGCATGCCCGAACGGAGCACCGACTGGGGCATCGCCTCCACCAGCGCATCCATCATCGCCCAGGGATTTTCCCGGCAATGGCGGATCAGCACCTCGAAATGGTTCGAACCGGTGAGATCGATCACTCGGAAGCCCGATCGGTCGAGCCAGGAAGCGGCCGGCAGCGCCATGCCCGCCTGCAATCGCATGCCCCACAGGCTCTGCTGCCCGTCCCGGATGGTTTGATCGAGAAATTCCACATGGGCCATGAGGTCAGCGTCCTTGTCGCGCGCGGAAGGCGGGGAGCACGTCAGTCTCCAGCCAGCGCGTATTGATGGAGTTGGTCCGGAAATCCGGATGGGCAATAATGAATTTCAGCAGCGGAATGTTGGTGGCGATGCCTTCGACCTGGAAGTCGTCCAGAGCCTGGGCGAGCCTGTCGACCGCTTCTTCCCGGCTTGCGCCATGCACGATCAGCTTGGCGATCATGCTGTCATAATAGGGCGGCACCATCGCGCCGGATTCCATCGCGCTGTCGACTCGCACGCCGGGGCCGGTGGGTGGCGACCAGCGCGTGATGCGCCCGGGACAGGGCATGAAGTCGCGGTCCGGGTCCTCGGCGATGATGCGGGCCTCGATAGCATGGCCCTGCGTCTGGATATCCTCCTGCGCGAAATCGGCGATGGCGCCGGTCGCGAGGCGGATCTGCGCCTGGATGAGATCGGTGCCGGTAATCGCTTCGGAGACGGGATGCTCGACCTGGATGCGGGCATTCACCTCCATGAAGAAGAAATCCTCGCTGGCGCTGTCGTAGAGAAACTCCACCGTCCCGGCGTTGCGATAGTCGATGGACGAAAGCAGCTGCACCGCCGCGGCATGAAGCCGCTTGCGCACATCGGGCGAGAGGATGGCGGCGGGCGCCTCCTCGATCATCTTCTGGTAGCGACGCTGGATCGAGCAGTCGCGTTCGCCGAAATGGACCACGCCACCCTTGCCGTCGCCGATGACCTGAACCTCGATATGCCGCGCCACTTCGACATAGCGTTCGATGAACAGCGTACCGTCACCGAACGCCTCGCGCGCTGTCGTCACCGCCTGATCGAAAGCCGCGGCCAACTCCTCAGGCGCATGGGCGACGACCATGCCCCGCCCGCCCCCGCCAGCCGACGCCTTGGTGATGACGGGATAGCCGATCTGCTCCGCGAGGCGCAGGGCGTGGGCCAGATCATCGACGGCTTCGCTGCCGCTGGTCATCGGCACATTCGCCGCCTTGGCCATGGCGCGGGCGGAAAGCTTGTCGCCGACCTGCTGGATCGATTCCGGCGTGGGTCCCACGAAGGCGATGCCTTCCTCGGCACAGAGCTGCGCCAGTTCCGCGCGCTCTGACAGGAAACCGTAACCTGGATGCAGCGCCGTGCAGCCCGTTTCCTTGGCGGCATGCACGATCAGTTTCGCGTTGAGATAGGAATCGCGCGCCTGCGCCGGACCGAGCACGACGGCGCGATCCGCCCTGCGCGCGCCCAGACCGTCTCGATCCGCTGCCGAGACTCCCAGAACAGCCTCCATGCCGAGCGCCTGCGCGGCGCGGATCGCCCGAAGCGCGATCTCGCCCCGGTTCGCGACGAACAGCCGTCCTTTCGAGGGGGCCGGATCAGGCATCGGGTTCGATCAGGAACAGCGGCTGGCCATATTCGACCAACTGGCCATCCTGCGCATAGATTTCGCGCACGGTGCCGGTCGCGGTGGCGCGCAGCGTGGTGAACAGCTTCATCACCTCGATCAGGCAGAGTTCGGAATCCTTCGCGACACTCGCGCCCAAGTCTGTGAACATCGGCACGCCCGGCTTGGGCGCCCGGTAGAAGGTGCCAAGGCTGGGCGCGGTGACCAGCACCCAGCCCGGCGGCACGACGGGATCGCCCGCGCTGGCGGAAGGCTGCGCCGCCCCGGCGGGTGCAGGCGCGGGGGCCGATAGCGCTGGCGTTGGAACCGAAGGCAAAGCGGGAACGGAGGGCGCGCCCGCCAGAGCCGAACCGCTGCCGTCCTTGCTGAGGAACAGGTCGAAATCACCGGCTTTGAGGTGCATGACCTTCCACCCGGTGCGTTCGAACAGCGCCATCAGCGCTTCGATATCCTGTGTCGAAATCTCGCTCACGCTTGTCCTTTCAAATTTCGTTGGGGCGTTCGGCCGCCACCAGCAGCGCCGGCAATACCGGCTTTGTTACGATGGTCGCGGCCCCTGCCGCGATCGCTGAGCGAACGGCGCTCGCATCATTGGCGAACAGCGCGCCCGACACGGTCGCGCCGCGCGGCAGCGACGCGAACAAGGCGCTGGCCTCCTCGACATTTTCGTCGAAATCGATGGCGTCGTCTCCGCCGGAGGAGGATGTGACGACAATCGACGCCCTCTCATTGGCCCAGGCCGACAATTGGCGCAGAACCGCATCATCCTCTTCGCTGGGCGTCACCACGGGAAGGGCGCCGGGATAGATTTTGCCCGTCTGACCATCGACAGTCACCGTCTGGCCTTCGAACGCCGCCAATGTGCCCTCCCCGCATCCGACGACGCAGGGCCGGCCGAGCGCGCGTCCGACGACGGCGGCATGGCTTGTCGATCCGCCATGTTCGGTGAGGATCGCGCAGGCGGCGATCATGCCGTGCAGATCGTTGGGACTGGTCGTCGCGCGGGCCAGAACCACCGTTTCGCCCAATCCGGCGCGGCGCTCCGCCTCATCCGAATCCATCACGACGACGCCCACGCCCACGCCGGGCGAGGCGGCCTCGCCGGTCAGTGCCGGGCTGATGCGGTCGGCCGATCCCTCGGCGAGTTGCGGGCTGAGTAGGATGCGCACCTGTTCGCTCGACACCCGCGACAGCGCTTCTCCGGCATCGATCATGCCTTCGGCCACCATGTCGACCGCGATCCGTGCCGCGGCGCGGGGCGACCGTTTCGCCGCGCGGGTCTGCAACAAATAGAGCTTGCCGCCCTGCACGGTGAACTCGATATCCTGGACGTCGCGGTTCTCCTGCTCCAGCTTCCGCGCGGCGGCGAGCAGTTCATCATGCACCTTCGGCATGGTTTCCCGCATCGCCACGAGGGGTTTGGGCGTGTGCTTCCCCGAAACAATGTCTTCGCCCTGCGCGCCGCCAAGATATTCGCCATAGGCTTCCGGAGCGCCGGACAGCGGGTTGCGGCTGAACAGCACGCCCGTTCCCGAACGGTCGCCTTCATTGCCGAACACCATCGCCTGCACCGCGACGGCCGTGCCCAGATCGTGGGGGATGCCGTGATGTTCGCGATACCGCCGTGCGCGGCGCGAATTCCAGGATTCGAATACCGCACGGATCGCCGATTTGAGCTGGGCGCGAACATCGGTGGGCACGCCCTGCCCGGTCTCGCGTTCAATCGCGGCGCGCCACCCCGAAGGGTCGCCTGCGGGGTCGATCTCCAGATCGCCCTTCAGAACGATGTGGGTGTAGAGATCGAGGAAGCGCCGATGGGTATCGCGCGCAAATCCGGCGTCACCGAAATCCGCGGCCAGTTCGGCCTCGGTGGCATCGGTGATGCCAAGGTTGAGGACAGTGTCCATCATCCCCGGCATCGATATCGCCGCGCCCGAACGGACCGAGACGAGGAGCGGACGAGGCCCGTTGCCGAAGGTGCGGCCGGTGCGGCGCTCGAGCCAGGCGATGCCCGCGTCTATCTCATCGGCCAGGCTGTCGGGCTCCATCCCTTCCGCAAGGAAATGCGCGCAGGCGCCGGTGGTGATCACGAATGCCGGCGGCACGCTGAGGCCCAGCGCGCTCATCCGCGCGACCGACCATGCCTTGCCGCCGATCAACGCCTTGTCCGGCAGGCTCGATCCGTCGAGGGCAAGGACCCATTCTCCCAGGGGAAGCGCCATTATTCCACCCTCGTCCGGCCGACGATCCGCAACAGATCCTCGTGCAGTTCAAACCACAGCGTATGATAGCTCTCGATCCGGGCGTCGCTGACCCATTCGATGGCGCCGTCCTCGGCCTTCTCCAATGCGGAAAGAAGATGGATCCGATAATAGTTCAGCCGCGGCAGACCTTTGGTGAGCCGGGACAAGATGCTATCGGCGCGCTCGTGCAGGTCACCCAGCCGACCAATGACCTTTTCATCATGGGCGCCATTGCTGTGATCATTGGCGACGCGCTGGCCGGCGACCTCCATCGTCTGCCAATCGGTGATCAGCGCCTTGAGCTGGACATTGATCCTTTCGAACGCCTCATAGGCGGCAAAGAAGTCGGCATCGTCGCGCAGTTCGGCATAGTGCCGGAAATAATCGCTTTCGAGCGCGACGCGCGCGAGCGGGCTCAGCAGATATTTCCCGTTCGCCTCGATCGCGCGGCCGCCCGACGTTGCGACCCGCAAATATTCGGCCGTGTCTGTAGCGCTGAGCCCTATCAGGCCGGCAATCTCGTCCGGTCCGGCATGCTTCTTGATCGCGAGACCGTGGAGAACAAGGTGCATTGGACTCATGCCGATGCACCCTCCCGGCGCGCCGTCACGGTATCGCGGATCTCGCGCCGCAATATCTTGTTCGCGCCGCTCTTAGGCAGCTCCGGCCAGATCTCGATCGACTTGGGCTGCTTATAATTGGCCAGCCGCTCCTTGGCGAAGGCAAGCACAGCCTGATCGTCCAGACCGGCACGCCCGGCAATCACCGCATGGACCCGGTCACCCCATTTTTCGTCCGGCAGGCCCACGACAGCGGCTTCGACAACGCCGTCATAGCCCAGCAGTACATCCTCGATCTCGCGCGGATAGACATTATAGCCACCCGAAATCAGCATGTCGTTCTTGCGGTCCAGTATGTAGAAGAAACCATCCTCATCCATTCGACCGATGTCGCCGGTGTGCAGCCAGCCGTTGCGAAACGCCTCTGCCGTCGCCTCAGGCCGGTCCCAATAATAGGCCATGAGCTGCGTACCCCGGCACACGATCTCCCCGACCTCGCCCGCCGCGAGGAAATTGTCCTGCTCGTCGACGATGGCAACCTCGACCGTGGAAAAGGGCCGCCCGCACGAGCCGACGCGATCATGATCCTCCGGCTTGAGGCAGGTGATCACCATCGGGCTTTCGGCCTGACCGTAGGTCTGGGCGAAGACCTTGCCGAAGCGTGCTTCGCCGCGCCGCAGCAGGCTGTCCGCAATCGGTGAGGCGCCATAGGCGATACGGCGCAGATCGAGCCGGGCTTCAGCGCAGCCGGGCTGTTCGAGTATCATTGCCAGCATCGTCGGCACAAGGAAGGTCATCGATGCCTTTTCAGCCTCGGCGAGCGCAAGAAAGGCCTGGGGATCGAACTTCTTCATCACCACCGAGCGCACGCCACGCACGAGCGCGGGCAGGAAGAAGGCGCCGGACGCATGCGCGATCGGCGCGGCATGCAGGAAGGTGTCGCCCTCATGCATCTCCGGCATGAGGTCGATGAGGAAGGCGGAAAGCTCCGCCGTCTCGCCGCGCATCGTCAGCGTCACGCCCTTGGGCTTCCCGGTAGTGCCGCCGGTATAGCCGAGGCGATAGGGCACCTCCAGATCGCGGTCGACCGCGCAAGGCGTGGAGGCGCCGGTACGGGTCATCTCGGCAATGGCGTCGGGGCACAAGCAGAAGTCCAGCGTGTCGGGCACGATATCGTCAACGCCGCAGATCACGGCCCGGCTGCCGCTGTCGGTGAGCTTATAGGCGTGGTTGTCCTGCGTTTCCCGCGTATTGAGCGAGACCCGCACCAACCCGGCCTTGGCAAGCGCATAATAAGCGACAAGGCAGTCGATACCGTTGGGCAGAAGCACGCCGACGCGGTCGCCGGGCTGGAGTCCGATGGCGAGCAGCGCGTTGCCCAGCCGGTCGGTCAGAGCATCGAAGTCGCGGAAGCTGACGATCCTGTCGTCTTCGACAAGGCAAGGCGCGTCCTTATAGTGCAAGGCGGCGCGACGGATGATGGAACCGATCTGCATTAATTTTTCTCACTCATCGAGCCGTGATCTTTTCGTGTTCCCGACTGACGTTGCTCAACCTTGTAGAGTTCGTCGGCCATCAGCGTCCCGGCATTATATTTGACCCAGGTCTCGCAGAGGAAACGGTAGCGGTCGGAACAGATTTCCGGCCTGTGCTCCTGCGCAAGACGATTATATTCGGCGAGACTCAACGTGCCCCGACTTGTCCGGTAACGATCGACCTTCGGGTCGAGATTATTGGTGCCCGGCTGGGGCGGCCCCGCGCTCGGCACATAATCCTCGCCGTTCAGGATGGAGAGCGGCACCGGCGTAAACATACGCCTGGCGGCATCATTGTGCTGCATCATCGTGAAAGGAGAGACTTGCTGGCTCGGAAGGGTCAGGCTGCCGACCAGTTCGTTCAGGACGCTATTGCCATATTCATCGTTGAGCAGCGGCCGGAAGCGCTCCGCACGCGGATCGATCTCCAGCCAATCCTCGACCTCGAACACGCCGGCAACATGGGCGAGATCCTTGATCACCGCGAAATAGGACAGCGCGCCCGCGTCAAGGAGTTGATCGCGCGACCATGCGGCCATGCGCACCCATAATTTGTTGGTGGCGTCCTTCAGCACCTCGTTCAGTTCGAGGAAGGTAGCCGTGAGTTCTTCGCGCGACCCCATCCCAAGAGGCACAAAGCCCTCAGTCAATGGATCGGAAGTATAGAGACCGATGCCGGCAAGCTTCTCCGCCGTGAATTCGGGCGTGGATTCGAAGCTGCCCCAATCGTCGACCAGATGGAAATGACAATCGCGAACCGACATTGTAACGGTGAAATTATTATGCGGAACATCGGCCGCGACACCGTCCAGCCAGGGCAACGAACATTCAGCAAGGTCCATGAAATCGCGAACCAACAACTGGTGCATGTCGTCGAGCCGATAGGGACCGGAATTCGTCAGACTGATCCGGCTCTCGCACGAGACGAGGAAGCCATATTGCGAGGCGGTCGCCATGAACGCCTGCGCAGCGCTGTGCAGTGCATCGCCCGGTTCGCAAGGGAACATATCCGCCTTGAATATCTCAAGCCGGCGATCAGGCAGGATTTGCGCGCGATGACCATATTCCCGGTTGGTCAAATGGCCGTCATTGCGATGCCAGGCGAGTTGGAAACGCTTCCAGAAGTCGAGCACATAGACAATGTCCTCCACCGCATCCTGGGGCCTGAGCATACCCAGCGAGATCAGCCATTCGCGACCCAGCAGGTAAAAAGCGGGAAGACACCAGCCCATGTGGGAATTCTGAATCTTGATGCCCATGTTGCGGCTGCGGTCGGCGATGTCCTCCGCCTTCATCCGCGCTTCGATCTTCCGGAGCAGCGCCGGATAGCGGTAGAAGGCATTCAGGTAGGAAAACATGATATAGGCCGATACCGGAAACAGTTTCGACCCCTGCACCGTTCGCGTCACGCACAGCCAATAGGTTTCGTCGCCCACATTCTGCATGAGGTTGTTCGCCTCAAGCAGCTGGATATAGCTGAGGGTTTTCATATTGTCCGTCATGCGATTTTCCACACACGCGCGCGCATTTCCATGCCGCTCTGATAGGATTCGGCGGTACGTGCGGCGGCGCTGGTCTCTATCAGAACACGCTCCCCCTCGCGAATGCCGCTGATCCGTGCATTCATCAGGCAGGGTATGCCATATTCGCGCGTCAGGATGCCCAGATGCGAACGAACGGTACCGCCGGCACAGATCACACCCTTGAACCCTTCCAGGATCGGCGCGGTGAGCGTTCCGCCGCTGTCGTCGATGATTGCTATCGTATCTTCGGGAACGCCGTTCTTCATGAAGTCGATCACGCGCTCGCTGGTGCGGATGTAGCGCGCGATCCCGCCGGTATCGGTCGGGCAGCGCACAACATTGTCACCGACGCCCCGCTGTTCGCGCCCCTCGGCATCGACCGGCGCGACGATCGCGTCCGGATGCTCGAAACTGAAATCAGGATCGTCAATCGCGCCTTCCACGACCGCGTAGATATCGGGCCGGTCCCGCACGGAAAGCATGGACGACCAGGCAAAGCGATAACCGGTGTCGAGAATCCGGCGCTCGATCGCTTCCATATCCGCTTTGGCCACAAGCCTGTCGGAAGAACCGAACGCGAAGCTCGCCCAGCTTTCGCCACTCTCACTCCATCGTTTTCGCACCAGATCCCGGACGGCGTTGTGCACCGCCTCGACCAGCAACGAGGCGGGTGCCTCTCCATAGCGGTCTCGATCGGTATACAATCTTCCCATCATTCCCCTCGCCGTCGCTCGACCGCCCGGAAGCAATCGCCTTTTCTATGCTGCCTATTTCGCACCGAAGCGACGGGACTGTCAACCCATTAAACAACAATATTGTAGCGCAATTCTGAACTAACAATTGGAATTGGCGACTGCGGTTGCATCGGATCTCGGATGCGGATCGACGCGCCCGATCCGCACGGTGGGGGCGATTCCATAACGACCTAACGTTATGGAAATACGGACAAATCCTTTGCTTCGACAGCCGCGCCGCGCGCCGCCTGCTGGACCTTGTTCAAGGAGATCGCGCAAAGAAATACCCGTCCGGTTTCCTTGCTCAGTGGCAAGGACCAGACGGGTATCGCTGGGTCGATATGACGTCCGCCACAAGGCGGCATCGAAACCTATGCCGCCGCGGGGACCTCCGGACTGGCGCTGATGATCACCTTCACCGTTTCCCCGGCTTGGAGCTGGACCGCAAACGCCTCGGCAGCCTCTTCCAGCGGGAAGCTGTGCGTCATCAGATGCCGCACTTTGATCGCGCCCGAAGCCAGCCTATCGATGGCGGGTGCGAAATCGCCTCCGAGCGATCCAACGATCCGAGGCATTTTGTGGACGATCTTAGTAGTATCGATTTCGGCGGCATGTTCGGGCAGGCCCACAATGCAGATCGTGCCGCCCGGACGCACCATCTCCAGCGATTGCTGGATAGTGAGAGGGATGCCCGCCGCCTCGAATACCACATCGGCATTGCCACCTTCATTATAGTGGTAAGGCGCAATGCCGAACTTCTGCTTCACCCATTCGGTGGCATCGCCGGTTCGCGCGTCGAAGACATCGTTCGCACCGCTCTGACGCGCGATTTCGAGGCGGGCGGGACTGACGTCCACCGCGATCGCCTCCGCCGCTCCGGCAGCCTTCGCGGCCTGCAGACAGGCGTTACCGATCATCCCGACACCGAGAACGACCACCTTGTCGCCGGGCTGGACATTGGCCTGAACCGCAGCGGCCACACCCACCGAAACGGGCTCGATCATCGCCGCTGAGACATCGTCGATCGTATCGGGCAGCTTGTGCACATTGCTGCCGAGCAGCGCATTTTCGATCTTCACATATTCGGCAAAGGCGCCCGGAAGGCCATAGCCGGTCGAGCCGGTGAACAGTTTCGCGCACAATATGTATTGCCCACGCTTGCAGGCGTCGCACTCGCCGCAAATGCTCGCGGAAAAGCCGGTCACCCGGTCGCCGATGGCGATCCCGTCCACCTTGTCGCCAACCATGGCGATATGACCCATGAATTCATGACCCATCACCTGGCCCGGCTTGACATACATACCCGTTTTGAAACTGTGGACGTCCGATCCGCATATGCCGCAATTCACGACACGGATGAGCACATCCGACTCGCCGATCTTAGGCATCGGGACGTCCTTGACCGCGATCTTTCCGGGACCTTCCAGCACAGCGGCCCGCATCGTCTCGTTCATGTCCGAATCCTCTCTCATGCGCCATATTCCACCCATCGGGCCACAACCGCGCAGCAGGGGGATAGCACTCTGTCCTACAGAAAGGAACGACAATTATTGATGTGGCCACGATTTAACGGACGGGGCTACGGGTCATTCCCCGCAATGACGAATGGGATTTGGACCGGGAGAGCCGTTCCTTCGACGCAGCCCGTGACGTGAGGGGCGACCTGAAGATCGCCCTAAATCATGCCGGGTGGTCGGGCGTCGCTATTGTTACGGAAGCAAGCCCGGTGTGCTTGATCGAAAAAGGGGCCGGAACCTTCGCCCCGCGCACTGGATGAAAACGGATCGACCGGCGGGCAACCGCCGAGGCATCTTATGTGCGTCGAGCGAACGCCTGATCCGGGAGGCGCCCGATACGTTGATGCATGCTCCTCATATGGTTGCGCATGGCACGCTGGGCACGCATCGCATCGCCCGCCAGCACCGCATCGGTGATCGACGCATATTCATCGACGCGATCCCGCCGGTCTTCCAGGCTGAAATAGGATTCCAGCTGAAGCCTGAGCAAGTGAACCCGCATCATCGGCATGACGGACTGGAGCTGCGAGTTCCCGCCAATTCGGATGAGCGTATCGTAGAAATGGCTGCGCTGCTCGTTGAAGGCAAGATTTTCGAGCGCAGGGTCCTTGAAGCGTTCGAGCCATTCGAATGCTTCGCGCACAAGCTCTGCATTATGGTCGCGCGCCACGGCATTGGCCGCAAGGCGCGCGATTAGCGCCGTCAACACCTCAAGGATCTCCAGAATATCAAGAGCCTCCTGTCGCGTCAGCGAACGGATATAGGCGCCGCGATGCCGGGTAAGCTCAACGACACCCTCGGCATCCAGCCGCTTGAGCGCCTCCCGAACCGGACCGCGGCTGATGCCCAGGCTTTGCGTCAAATCCGCCTCGATCAGCTTCTGCCCGGGGACATAGCGGCCAACCAAAATGCCCCGATGTATTGTGTCGATAACCCGATCGGGCGAGCTCCCCGCCGTATCACCATTCAAACTGACCGGCACAACGTCGCTCGCGCCCCCTGCGGCGGTTTTCATTTCTCTTTTCTTCCGTTGCATCGCCATTACTTCTTCCATCGGCCCTAGCAGCTTGCGCGGTTCTCCTGTCGTGTCGCGCAATTCACGGCGACGCGCAAGCACGCTCACCTGCGGCGAGTGTACAATATAGTGCCACATGCTCATCGGACAATTGGAAATGGGGGCGCGGAAATTCACGGAAAATCATCCGTATTCTGCGTTTGTTCCATGGATGGAGAATGGCCGCATGACCATGGACACGCACCGCAACGGCAGGGACAGCCTCACGCGACAGCCGGTATCGAACCCGAATCGCAGGAACGGCCGGACTCGGCTGGTGAGCGGCAGCACGCCTCGTAGGGTGTCGCTCACCAGCCCGGAAAAGTCCCGGCTATACCCGCCCTCTACAACGGCCTATCGATGGGAAAGGCCATCCCGATCAGTCCGGAAGCAGGAACAGGCCGTTCGATCGGAAGAAGCCTTCCTTCACGGCTTCATCTCTGCCCTTCAGCTTTTCCAGGAAGATCTTGTCGGACTCGACCCCGCCCTCCACATGAGGATAGTCGGTCGCATAGGCGTAGACCTGCGCCAGCTCCGGATAGCGATCGATATAATAGTCCACCGGCTCGAAGTAGAAGGGCGTCGCGCGAACGTTGCGTGCGATATAGCCGGATGGCGGCATGGACAGATCCGCCAGCCGCTTGACGAACTGGCCGGCAAGATTGTCCATCCGTTCCGCAAGCGGGCCGACCCAGTGAGCGGCGCATTCGATGATACCCACGCGCAGTCGGGGGAAACGCTCGAATACCCCGCCCAGGACCATGCAGACCAGATAGTTTTCCATGCAAAAGTGGAGCGTAGACGTGTGATATGGCGTCACCTGAAATTCCGCCGAGGAGACGCGCGATGGATAGAAGGCCGGCACATTGTTCGGCCATTTGAGCGAGCTCATGAACGCGAATTCGGTACCCAGATGCAGGGTGAGCGGGATGTCGTTCTTCTCAAGCAGTTCCCAGAACGGGTCCATGGCCGGATCGGCGGGCGAAGTGCCCGCGGGTGGCGAGCCGGCCGGCAGCATGATGCCCCTGATGCCCGCCGCCAGCAATTCTTCCGTCTGCTTCATGATCTCGGGAATGGAATCGGGCAGAACCATCCCGACGGGCCGGGTCTTCGACTGGGTGGCTTTGGTGATGCGCGCCGCCCATTTGTTGTGTGCGTCGCATGCCTCCTTGCCGAGGCGCTTGTGATCCACGCCCTCAGGATCGTAGATCAGATATTCGTGCGGATTGGGCAGATAATAGAGGATCAGGCCGATCAGGCCGAAGGTCGGGAACACCAGCTGCCGCTCGATACCCATCGCCTCCATGACTTCAGGACGCCTGCTGAGGTCGATCGCACTGGGCGCTCCCGGGCCCTTGACGTTCCACACCGTGTCATGGTTGATGGGCGTGACATCACCGGAGATGTCTGGCCTCAGCATCGAATTGCCCGCTCGCAACTCACCAGACGCCTTCATGTCGAGCTTGCCGAGAAAGTCTCCGACATCCCCGAACTCCTCGCCCCAGAAATGGAACGGCACCATCTCATGACTGTCCACGTCGACCTTATTTCTAAGGTACGAAGCCTGCTCCCCTTTCTCGGGATGCCCGGGGGTTTCTCCAATGATATTCATTACGAATCTCCTCGGCGGCGGATTACCACCTCAATTCAAACCAGACTCGGCCGGGCGCGACGCATCATCGGCTGCCTTCTCGAGCGCTCCCGCCACAAGAACACCGGTCGGGAGCGTCTGGAATGGGTGAGAAACGCATATGCCGATGTCGGCCGCGCATTGGCAACCCGGAAAGCGCCCCAATGCCGCGTCATGGCCTGGGAGCTGCTGTCAGACAAAGGGAGCCCATATCCGTAGAAATCTTTCTTCAGAATTTCGACCGAACGATCCATAAATTGAATTATACCATGCCACCACTAACCTTCGCTCCTTATCTTTTCTCGTCCTTTCATAAATCCACGATCGCTCTCCAGGAAAGCCGCCAACATTGCCGGAACCAAATCTGTAATCGGCTCTTCCCTCCCATATGTCTGACTATACAAGAGAGCATAGTCCACGAGCGCACTATGCAGATCGGGCATGACCGAAATTGTCAGCTTCACTGGCGTTCGATCCGGAATCCTCGGCAGTTTCAATTCGGACATCCTCTAACTCCTATCCTTTCCAAGGGGGCAACACGAGATCTCGGTGGATCAGCAGCCGCACAGGCGCGCCCGGTCGCACCGTGATCGTAGGCTGAACCTGTAGATTGCGCGCCGTGATCTGATCGCCAGCCCGAGCGACATTCTGTTGCGTCGCCTCGCGGATCACCTGGACAAGATCGCTCTTGTCCGAGAAGGAAAGGTTCGCTCCAACACCCAGCAGGGTCGAGACTGCTACGCCCTGCAACAGCCGCCATGTATGGAAATCCACCTTGTCGGAAAGGCCGGCATATCCAGATGGATCGGTCGCCGGCGCATTGTCGATCCGGATCGAACTTCCGTCCGGCATGATGATGCGCTGCCAAACCACGAGAGCGCGGCTTTGCCCATAGGCAATGACGCTATCATATTGTCCGATCAGCCGCGCTCCTTGCGGGATCAGCAAAGCTCGACCGGTCGCGCTGTCATAGACCCGTTCGGTGACCTGCGCGGTCACCAATCCCGGCAAGTCGGAACGGAGTCCAGTAATGAGGCTTGCGGAGATAACGCTACCTGCTGAAAGGATGTTGGGCGACGCTGGAGGCACCAATGCGTGCGAGTTCACGTCACTGGTGTCGCCCTTTGCCGTCACGAAACGCGCCTTGCTCACTTGCCTGTTCGGATCGCGCTCGGGATCGATGTCGGGAACCGATGAGGCCGAAGCCGGGGCAGCGCCATCGGCCTGACCGAGCGTCGCCTCTGCATAACCTGCCGTACCCACCTTGCCACCCTCAACAGCCAGCAGTGTCGAATGTCGAGCGGCGCGTAAATCGGCCGCAGCTCTCTCCTGCGCAGCGGCGGCATTGCGCAACGCAATTCCGCCATAAATCGCCCCGTGCGCATGCATTGAGTTCTGTGTGACCATCCCGTCATCGCCCGGAACGGTGCGCAACGGTTCGGAATCGCTGACGGTGAGCGGGTCCTTCACCAATCGCTGTTCCGCCGCCTGCGCGCCTTCTACAGTCAGAAGCACATCGTTCGTGTGCGGCATGATAGGCGATCCTTGCTTCTACCTGAAGGCGCCTTCGAGATCCTGATCTGGCTGGCACAGCCTTCGCCCCGGCATCCGGACAACATCCGATACTGGCCACTGTTCCGACAATCCGCAACGCTGCATATTGGGCGAATAGCCCGGGTGATTAGCGGGGGCGAACGCCTGCGACCGCTTGCTTTCCTTCGCGGATCAACACGTCTATGATCTTTGCGTAGGCGCGGGCTCGCTCCTCATGCAGGTTCCTTTGACGGGGGCAACTGGCTAAAAGCGCTTCTTTCAACGCCATCACCCTGCCGCGTTCCAACAAACGGGATCTTTGCATCCCTTATTACCGAGAACCCGAGGGCGGCAACTGCCGTGCAATATGGGAGGGAGATCGTCTTACCGCGCCAAGGATCAGCTTGTGCTTCATGAGGATGCGCAATGACTCGGCATCGCGAGGGTCCAGCAGCACGACTCTTGACCCGCCTGATAAAAGGGCTTCCACGGTAGAAACCCGGAACGAATGTTTTCTGCACAGATCCTCGACGGCGGTCGGGGTCTGATCGATATGGACAGCCCGGCTCACGCCTGATGTCCCCATGGTCCGAAAGAGAATAGCTTCGAAGCGCGCGCAGCGGCTTGCGAAAGCAGCAGATCTTCCTGCTTACGTTTCAAACGAGCGTTAAGGTCTTCCATGATCTGCTCCTCGACTTGGCAAGCGGGAGCGCGATGGTCTCTCAGTCGCGGCGGATGCCTGCATCAGTTTCCGCGCAATATGGACCGCATAGCTGACTTCCGGTTGGGTGTCGCCTATAAATTTTCGACCGCATCGTCGGGCTTATGAGGATCGCAAGTCATTTTCATTCATGACATTATAATTTCCAACCATCTTGTTTATATTATGCTTCAGATGGAATTGCCTTAATTGAAGATCGCAAGTCCGGGATTGTAGGACTTATGGAGTGCCCAGCCGGTGTCCAGTAGAACAGTGTTGTTTGCTGAATGTTGGCCCTTTGGTGAACATAAGAAAAACCCCGCGTCGTGTCGGCAACGCGGGGCCCTCCGCGAGCAAGGGTGCTCAGGCTCTCATCATAGGGCTGCTACCAGGTAGGGCGATGGCGCATTGTGAGTAGAGTATCAAAAGTCGGTCTACCATGATGGTTTTCGATTCTGAGTTTGTTCAATCTTTCAGCTTTTCAAAGTGACCAGGTTCACTCCTCCAGGCTTTTGTGAAGGATTGGAGGCATTCTGCTTTTTCGATTTTTCTGCCTTGGGCTTGCGCACTTCGCGGTTAGATCTTTTCTGACTTTTAGCCATTTTGAATATTCCTTCAAATGAATGCGCTGTGATTTTGTGACCCTACATGAATCGTGTGCTATACGGCGCGTGCATCAATCCGGATTGGCCGAAGCCGCTGGGGCTGAGATCAGCTCCGTCCAAATCCGAACCAGAGAGATTCGGCGTCCTCCAGTGCCTCGAACATATCTGCTTCCGCGTGCATCCGATTGAGATGACCGCGAACCGTGTCGGGGTCTCCTGAGCGAAGAAATGTGCGATCGGCCGCCGCTGCCCGCGCAAGATCTCCAATCCATCCCGGCCGGCTGTGCTGACATATCAACCAGCTACCAAATTGCTCGACCTGAACCTTCATGCTCTGATCCATCACAATTTTTGCTGGGGATCGAAATCAACCTCGCCCGACTTGTCGCTGATGAGCATCTGCTCCTCTTCCTCTCGCCTAAATTCCAGAGCGATCGCTGCGTCTTCAGCGCTGAGCACGCCCTGCTTTCCTGCTTCGCGCACCTCAGCCTCCCTGGCCTGAATGTCCCATGCCTTGGCCGCCGCGAGCGCGATCCTCCGCACCTTCTCAAGGTCAGAGGCGGCAGCCACCTGCCGATGATGAGCTGCCTGTTGCCTGCACATAGCTGAGCTGTTGCGCATGGCTGGTCTAGCGACGGCGGGGGGAGGGCGTGTTACGGACCCACAAAGGCACCCAACGCCAATCTGTTGGCGGGGGACCATCGGAGCGCCCGGACGGCTCAGCTGGCTGTTCAACTCGACCGGGCTCGTCCCGGGCCGCGACCCTATCTCGCTGCAACGCGGCCTCAAGTTCCCCAGGATCGATCTGGTGATGTTCGATGGTCGCGCCTGTTCGGATACGTATGGTCGTCGCAAGCCGACGGAAGCCTGCATGGGCTTGACCTTCCAGAGCTTCTTCGTCCGTTTCGACCACATAGGTGCCCGCAGACAGAGGCTCCTCGAAACCCGACAGGCGGAAGGGGGCCGAAAATGTCACAGGTCTCCGCCTCGAGCGAATGCTCATGACGGCTTCGCCCCGGTGGGGCGGATTCGGGTCAGATCGTCAGGCATAAGCTGCTCCCGGTTGCAGGCGGGAGCACGACGGTCTCTCTGTCACAACATGCCTGCGGCATGATCGGGGTGATGAAGGATTGTAACACGAAACGCCCGAGCACACGCATCAATTCGTCAGCCATGGTGAACGGTGAGCATGGGCTTGAGAGGTCCCTCAAAATCCTCCGCCGGAAGCTCTGATCTGCGGGCGGTCGCTGTCGGCGACCCACTCTGCAACCGCCGCTTCGGTCGTGATCAGCAACCCGGCGATGGAGGCCGCATCCTGCAAGGCGGTGCGGACAACCTTGGTAGGATCGATGACGCCGGACTGGAAAAGGTTTTCATATTGCTCGCTCTGCGCGTTGAACCCCAGATTTTCGTCCCGCTCGTCCAACAAACGACCGGCAACCACGCCGCCATCATATCCCGCATTCTCCGCGATTTGGCGGAGTGGCGCCTGAAGCGCTCGGCGGATGATCTCGATGCCCCGCCGCTGGTCGGCCTTGACCGGATCAAGGCCGTCCAATGCCTTCGAAGCATAAAGAAGGGCGGTGCCGCCGCCAGGTAAAATGCCTTCCTCCACCGCCGCCCGGGTCGCATGCAGAGCGTCCTCCACCCGATCCTTGCGTTCCTTGACCTCAAGCTCCGAAGATCCGCCGACCTTGATGACGGCGACGCCGCCGGATAGCTTGGCAAGACGTTCCTGGAGCTTCTCGCGATCATAGTCGCTGCTGCTGGTCTCAATCTGCGCCTGGAGCGCGGCGACGCGCGCCTTGATGGCTTCCGCGCTGCCGGCACCGTCGACAATCGTGCTAGTATCCTTCGTGATCGTCACGCGCTTGGCGGTGCCCAGCCTGTCCAGCGTAACATCCTCCAATTTGATGCCAAGATCCTCCGTCACAACGTCGCTTGCCGTCAATATGGCGATGTCCTCCAGCATCGCCTTGCGCCGATCGCCAAAGCCCGGCGCCTTGACCGCAGCGACCTTCAGCCCGCCGCGCAGCTTGTTGACGACCAGCGTCGATAGCGCATCCCCTTCCACATCCTCGGCGATGATGAGCAGCGAACGGTGCGCTTTGGCGACCGCTTCCAATAAGGGTAGCATGGCCTGCACATTGCCCATCTTCTTCTCGTGGATCAGGATGACCGGGTCCTCCAATTCCACCGTCATTTTCTCGCTGTCGGTGACGAAATAGGGCGACAGATAGCCGCGATCGAACTGCATGCCCTCGACCACCTCCAGTTCGAACTCGACGCTCGCTCCCTCCTCGATGGTGATGACGCCTTCCTTGCCGACCTTCTCCATCGCCTCGGCGATCCGGTTGCCCACCACCTCGTCGCCATTGGCCGAAACGATGCCGACCTGGGCGATCTCCTGATTGTTCGATACCGACTTGGACCGCGCCTTGAGTTCGGCGACGATGGCGGCGACGGCCAGGTCGATGCCGCGTTTGAGGTCCATCGGATCGATGCCCGCCGATACCGACTTCATCCCTTCCCGAACGATCGCCTGCGCAAGGACGGTCGCCGTCGTGGTGCCGTCTCCGGCATGGTCATGCGCTCTGGACGCCACGGCACGGATCATCTGCGCGCCCATATTCTCGAACTTGTCCTTGAATTCCATTTCCTTTGCGACCGTGACCCCGTCCTTGGTGATACGGGGCGCCCCAAAGCTCCTGCCAATGAGGACGTTGCGTCCCTTGGGGCCCAGCGTCACGCGGACGGCATTGGCGAGGATATCAACACCGCGCGCGATCCCTTCGCGGGCCTCGTGCGCGAATTTCAGGTCCTTGGCAGTCATGATTTGGGTCCGACTTTCCTGGCGCTGGTCCGCGACGGAATGTCGCTTTCACAAGCGGAAGCCAGCGCTGCCAAATTGCGAACTGGCAGGCCTGAAGGCGGACCGCCGATGAACCTGATATGCGCCCTGCGGCAGCCAAAGACAAGCTGGACGCAATATGTCGGTGTCGATCAGCGATCCCTTAAAACGGGTGAATCCATCACAAGCCATGAGCAAAAATGTCGTGTCGCAGGTGGAATGTCAGGTGAGGATATTTTTCTCTCGAATTTTCGGGGACACGGCAATGTTGTATGATTGTCGATTAAGCCTATATGGAAGTCATCAAGTGCATAGCAATGTAGGCGCTCTTGACTGAGAGACCATCGCGCTCCCGCTTACCAAGGGAGTTACACATGGATCTCAATCAGCTTTATTTCGAGCATCAGATTTTGCTCATGAACGCCGCCGACGCGATCAGTGAGCCGGCACGCCGCAAGCATCTGTCCGCAGCGGGCATTGTCGGCGGTCAGATCTTCGACTTGCTTTCCTCGAAAAACGCAGGTGCGTCGGTGGGTTGGCTGCCGTGGATCGATCAGCCTCGCCTAGCCGCGCACTTGGTTGGGTCGGCATGACCGTGGACGCGATCACACCGGCTCGCCCGCGAAGGCGAGCGTTCATTAGCCGCGATCTGCGGATTTCTGCTGACCAGGCGAGGCGGCAGGGGTTGATCACCCATCTTGCATTCGTCCTTCTGGGGCAGGAGGAAGCAATCCGCTTTCTAAACACCCACAATGCCTCGTTGGGCGCCCGGCCCCTCGATTTGGCGATCGCCGATCCAGAGGGGTATTCAAGGGTGGAAAATGCGGTCCAGCTGCTTGCCCGACCCGCAGCCGGCGGTCGGCAGTAATCTTGCTCGCCACCCATGCTCACCAGGATTGGACAGAAGATGACAGATGTCCCGGCAGACGAAACGGAACTCATGGCTCGTTATGGCATCATAAAGGTACCGGCATATCGCTACCATTATCGTGACTGGCGATATTCGACCTTGGACGATGCGCTTGCTCAAGCCAGGCGCGATGAGGCGGCGCGCTCGAAGTGAGCAGCGGGCTGCGGCATCCGATCATGCCGCGGGTGCGATCACAATAATGAAATTGACGAGAACTCAGGACGGAGTTCCCGGCAGATGAAAAAGCGGTCGCTCGATCGGTTTGGGTCCTCGTTTTGCATTTCCGTCGTTTTGTGCTATCAACGCTTCGCTGAACGTCGCGCTTCGACGGATATCGGGCCGCTTCGGCTCTCCCTTGTCCCACATTTGCCTCTTGAAGCCGGGATGCCCGCATTGTCGCTGGCGCCCATGAAACTTGGACAAGGAGCTCCAATATGATCATCGGAACAGTCAAATTCTTCAATGCCGACAAAGGCTATGGCTTCATCGCGCCGGAAAGCGGCGGCGGCGACGCCTTCGTGCACATAAGCGCGGTTGAACGCGCGGGCATGCGCACGCTCGAGAAGGAACAGCGCGTGTCCTACACGCTGGAAACGGATCAGCGCGGCAAGGCATCGGCAACCAACCTTCAGCCGGCCTGAAGGAGGTCGGGCGGCTTCGGCCGCCCCCTCGAGCGAATTTGAAACAGGATTTTCCTCTTAATGAAAAGATATAAGGAACCGCATTTCCAGGAGCGCATAGCCGCTGCGGTGAGCGCCCGGACAGAGGTTCTCGAGCGACTGCGGACGAAAGTGCCCGTAGTTCGGGCCGTTACCCCCGACCAAGCAGAACGCCGTCTGGCAAAGGAAGCTGCGGCGCGGCAAAAGCGCCAGGCGGCCCTGCTCGTGGCGAAAGAGCAAAAAGCCGCCAAACGTGCGCAGGCCAATGAAATGGCCGCGGCGAAGGCGGCCAAGCAAAAGCCCGAACTCAGTGAGGCTGAACGCAAGTCAGCCCGCGATGCGCGATATCTCGCCCGCAAGAACCGGCTATCGTCTTGAACGAGATGCTGCAAAGCCTTTTGGCTGGTGCGGCATCCTTGCAGATACAACCCCATGTCCGTCGCCGCCATCGTTGCGAGCGCCTGATCAAAGGCCGCGCCGTGCAGCGAGGAACTGATATGAAAATGCGGCCCACGCCGCGAGGACCATCTATGAATATATTTTCCAAACCCGATAAACGCGCAACCCGCTCCTCCTCCTTGCGCAGGCTGGAGGCGCGCCTTCCTGCCCTCGGCCGCCCGACGACCCTGTCGAGCAGTGAATTGAAGCGCGTTGTCATAGCGATGGTGGGCTGACTTCATCCCCGGCAGAGTATTCGCCCTGCGATCATCCAAGTTACAGTGAGGAATCTCCATGAGCCGAGAAGCAATCCGTCCCTATCTAATCTCCAAAGATGATGATGGGAATTTCCGGCTCACAGTGCGCGAGACCCGCTACAATTCCCAGGGCTATCCGCTGGTCACATCGCATATGCAGGAGGAGACCTTCAAATCCGCGGCCGCGGTCCGTACCTTTGCGCGCAACGTGTTCAAGGCCGAACCTGGCCAATATGATCAGACGAAGTCGCGGTCGTAACGCGGAATGACCATGTTGGCACCACAGGATGACCGGACGGCAATCCCGGTAGAGCTGCTTGACACCGCACAACTTCCCGACGGAGGTGAATTGCTCCTGTGGCGTCGAGGAGACGATTATTCGATCCGGTTCGGCGAAGACGAGCTGATGGGCAATCAGGTTCGCCATTCGGAAGAAGCGCTGGCGACACTGGTATGCGAACGGCTGTCTAAAAGGGACGCCCGCATCCTCATCGGCGGGCTGGGCATGGGCTTCACGCTGGGGGCGGCGCTCTCCTCGCTTTCACCGGCTGCTGAGGTCGTCGTCGCCGAACTTGTGCCTGAGATCGTCAAATGGGCAAAGGGGCCGCTGGCGCATCTGTTTCAGGACCATCTCGTCGATTCCCGCCTGTCGCTTGAGATGGCCGATGTCCATGATGTGATCGTCAGGCAGGAGGCCGCATTCGACGCCATTCTTCTGGACGTCGATAATGGTCCTGACGGGATGATCCACCTTCCCAACGAACGGCTTTACTGCGACTGGGGATTGCGTTCGGCGCGTGACGCGCTGAGGGCCGGTGGCATTCTCGCCATATGGTCGGCCTACACGGATGATCACTTTGTCGATCGCCTGGAGAAAGCCGGTTTCGATGTGGAAGAGGTGAGCATCCCTGCGCTGGCCGGCGAGGAACATGTAATTCACACGATCTGGCTTGCATCCAAGGTGATTGAAGTCGGCGGCTAACGATGAGCCGGCGACATCCCGTGGCTAGTCCGCTCGGCGCCAGAATCGGGTGTCAGAACAGGAATGCTGAGCTTTCGTAGAAGGTTGGGCCTTGATGCCGGGTGGACTCCGGCGACTGCGCCACCTTCGTTTTCCCAATCATCGATCGCAGTCTCCAGTCGCCGTTCACGCTCCCGCGAAAGGGATGCCGCGCGACGTGTCCGTTCCCGTGCCGCGCCCAGGGCGAGCCCCTGACGCTCGACGTTGGCGTGCAAACCACGTTCTCGCAATGATGAAGAGGGAGAATATATTGAGATGGACATGTCGCTCTCCTTGCCAAACGGGAGCATAAGTCTCTCTCAGTCACAGCATGTTTGGAAATCAGAACTGGGATACAGCAGTATATCACATAGTGCATCAGGAACCTAACGGACTCGTCCTCCGGAGATGCAGGAGAAATGGGCCATTAAATCGTTCAACCGTCTGACTGTTCCGTAGAAAGGGGGAACATGTCGCTCTCCTCTTGTGCGGAAGTGTGATTGGCTCTCGCTCCCGGCGAGCAGTGCGATCGAGGCCGCGAATGCAGCGTGTTCAACACATGGACTCGGTTGCCTAACGGTCACATCGGTTCTTCGCGGCATATGAACGATAGATGCTGAGCGGCGTTATAGCCTTTATGGCTCTACCTCCGATCGAACAAGCCGCCAATGCCCTCGTCGCAGAGGTTCAAAGGCAATCCGCAACCCGTCTGGCGTTCTATGATCCTGAAGGCGACTTTCATTTGAGCGCTACAGAGCTGGTCCGATCCGTCGTCACCTCCTTGCGAGAACCCTCTCAGCAGATGATAGACGCGGCCATCTACGAGGAGAGTACCGACCCCCGTGCGACGGCAAAACATGTTTGGCAGGCCATGATCGACGTCATGCTGGCGGAAGACTGAAAGTCTATCCCCAAATGGTCGAACAGGGCGCGGCAGGTTCCTCGCGATGGGATTGGCAGCTCTGCCGAGTCTCCCGTTGCCGACCCGCCATTCTGGAATCGGCCAATTTGGGTGTGAAGTTCGAATAGCTGCCCTTCCGGACCTGGAGATCGAAAATTGGCCCCGGAACGGCAAAGAAGGGTCGACGGCGGCATTCCAAGACGAGCGGGTCGGAGCCAAGGCTGGGCGACCATTCGGGCCGTCGCAGGATAGCCAAGACGCCGATTTGAACCGAAGCAGGCCGATCTGCTCCGATCTGAACGGGTGACATGCCCTCGCTGTTCGCGAAATATCAGCTCCCGGATGCAGCGAATATGCCCCTTGCGCTGCGGGCCAGAAGAGGTGAACATGCGCAGGTGCAAGCATCCCAGGCAGTCACGCTCGGCCGATGAGGCCGTGCTTGATCTGACTGTCCTGGATGCGGCTCGCGATAAACGCCTTGTTGCCTTGGTTCGTTTGCTCGCGCGTCGTGCCGCGCGAAAGGCCTATCGCGAAATGTTGGAGGAGCGCAGCACGCCCCGCTCCTGACGCAGGAGGTCGCCTGGTGAAGGTCGCAGTTTATGCCCGCTATTCCTCGGATAACCAGAGGGACGCCTCGATTGAGGATCAATTCCGCGTTTGCCGCCTGCACGCCGAGAAGCAGGGCTGGCAGGTGGTCGAGGAATATAGCGATCACGCGATTTCAGGTGCCTCCCTCATCTTAAGGCCAGCTATCCAGAGATTGATCTCGGACGCTCATAGCGGCCGATTTCAGATCCTGATGGCCGAAGCCATGGATCGCCTTTCCCGCGATCAGGAAGACATTGCAGGACTGTTCAAGCGGATGGTCTATGCGGGGGTGAAGATCGTCACCCTGTCGGAGGGTGAACTCAACCATCTTCATGTCGGCCTGAAGGGGACGATGAACGCCCTGTTCCTGAAGGATCTAGCCGACAAGACACGCCGCGGTCTGCGGGGACGGGTCGAGCAGGGCAAATCGGGTGGCGGCAACGCCTTTGGCTATGATGTCTTGCGCAAGCTGGATGGCAATGGCGAACTGATCCGCGGTGAGCGAGCGATCAACGAGGTCGAAGCCGATATCATTCGACGTATATTCCGCGACTATGCCGCCGGTAAATCCGGCCAGCGGATCGCGGCCGAACTCAACAGGGAAGGGATAGCCGCGCCTACTGGCGGGGACTGGGGCTTCAGCACCATCACCGGCAATCCCAAGCGCGGAACCGGCATCCTCAACAATGAGATATATGTCGGCAAGCTGATCTGGAACCGACTCACCTATATCAAGAACCCCGACACAGGGAAAAGGCAGTCGCGGCTCAATCCTGAGTCCGAATGGATCACGCAGGATGTCCCTGAGCTGCGGATCGTCGATGACGCTCTCTGGCGGACGGTGAAAGATCGGCAGGATTCATTGCGCTTCAATGGGGTTGCGAAGCGGAACCTTGGAGACCAGCTTCATAAAACCAGGCGACAGCGCTCCCTTCTCGCCGGCTTGGTCAAATGTGGGCACTGCGGCGCGCGGTACACGATGATCTCAGCCACGCTGCTCGGATGTGCGACCGCGCGCAACAAGGGGACGTGCAACAACCGAACGAACATCCGACGAGACCGCCTGGAAGAACGAGTTCTCCACGCATTGCGCCATCACCTGATGGATCCATCGTCGTTCAAGGAATTTTGCGACGAGTTCACGCGCGAGATGAACCGCCTGCGCATGGAAGGGCAATCCTCGATCGAGGCTGCCAAGGCGGAGATCAAGAAGATCGATCGGGATCTCGACATGCTGGTGAACCTTATCCTCAAAGGCGGCGCTGCCGACAAGATCAATGCCAGGATGGTGGTCATGGAAGGCCGCAAGAAGGAGTTAGAACAGACGCTGGCCATCGCCGACGAGCCGCCCCCGCTGCTGCATCCGAACATGGCCTATCACTATCGCGCGCAGCTCGATGACCTTTATGTAGCGTTACGGGAAGATTGCGAGGCTAACCGGCTGGAGGCTGCGGAAGTCATTCGCTCGCTGATCGAGGCCATCATATTGACCCCGGAGGAGGGTGAGTTGAAAATCGACGTCCGCGGTGATCTGGCCGGCATATTGTCGATTGCGGTGGAACGCAAAAAACCCACCTCTGGGGCGGGCTTCAACCGGTCGGCGAAGTCTGGACGACAATCGCAATTATTGATGGTTGCGGGGGCAGGATTTGAACC
>NZ_LFCT01000017.1 GCF_008692605.1 Sphingobium estronivorans | reverse complement strand
ATCCAGCTGAGCTACGGGTGCGTTGGAGTGGCGCAGATAGAAGCGTCCGGGCGATTGGGCAAGCCCCTTTTTGCAGTTTTTTGGCGGTTCGGGCTCTTCACCGCGCCGGACCGAAACCTTTGCATCGATCCGCTCGTTCCGGACGGAGGAAAGGATGCATGACAATGACCTTCACCCTGAATGACATTGCGCTGCTGCTGATCGCGCTGCTGGCGGGACTGGTTCTGGGCCTGATGGCCAGCGGTCGCGGCAAATATAAGCGCTATTGGCGCGACGAGCAGTTGGCCCACAGGCAGGCGATCCGGGACCGGGACGCGCGGCTTGCCGCTGCCCAGGAGAGGATTGCGGAACTGGAGCGGCACCCGGGTCCGATCGGCCCCGGCACGGCGGAGGCCGTGGCCGGCGCGGTGCATGGACGGGACAATCTCAGCCGTATTAACGGGATTACCCCGCAGGACGAAATCGCGCTCAATGAAGCGGGCTATCATCGCTACAGGCAGATCGCGGGGATCAGCGCCGAGCAGGAAGCCGCCCTGGAAACGCGTCTCGGACTGAAACAGGGGATCATCGCGCGGGAGGAATGGCGCGAACAGGCCCGGCTGCTGGCGGAGCGTAAGGACGATGAACATGCGCGGTTATTTGAACACCGCACAACCCGGGTCTGAAAAGAAAAGAGGCGGGGTTTTGGCCCGCCTCTCTTCGTTTTATTTCCGGTTCGCCAGAGCGGCCTGAGCCGCAGCCAGACGAGCAATGGGCACACGGTAGGGGGAGGCCGACACATAGTCGAGCCCGGTCTTTTCGCAGAAGGCGATGGAGGCAGGATCGCCGCCATGTTCGCCGCAGATGCCGAGCTTGATACCGCTGCGCGTCGCGCGGCCCCGTTCAGCCGCCAGTTCGATCAGCTCGCCCACGCCTTCGACGTCGATGCTGACGAACGGATCGCGCGCGAAGATGCCCTTGTCGACATATTGCGTCAGGAACCGACCGGCATCGTCACGGCTGATGCCGATGGTGGTCTGCGTCAGGTCGTTGGTGCCGAAGGAGAAGAATTCGCCCACTTCCGCGATCTCGCCCGCCTTCAGCGCGGCGCGCGGCAGTTCGATCATGGTGCCGACCAGATAGTCGACGGAAGCGCCCTGCTCTGCAAAGATTTGCTGCGCCACCTTGTCGACGATCGCCTTCATCAGTTCCAGCTCCTTCTTCGTCGCGACGAGCGGGATCATGATTTCGGGGATCGGCGCTTCACCGCTGCGCTGCTTGATGATCAGCGCGGCTTCAAAGATGGCGCGGGCCTGCATCTCATAGATTTCAGGATAGGTGACGCCCAGACGGCAACCGCGATGGCCAAGCATCGGGTTGAACTCATGCAGTTCGGCGGCGCGGCGCTTGAGCGCTTCGACGCCGACGCCAGCCGCCTTCGCCACTTCCTCGAACTCCGCCTCGCCATGGGGCAGAAATTCGTGCAGCGGCGGATCGAGCAGACGGATGGTGACGGGCAGCCCCGCCATCACCATGAAAATCTGCGCGAAGTCGTCACGCTGTTCCGGCAGCAGCTTGTCGAGCGCCACGCGACGGCCCTTTTCGCTGTCGGCGAGGATCATCTCGCGGACGGCCGTGATGCGGGCGGCGTCGAAGAACATATGCTCGGTGCGGCACAGGCCCACGCCTTCCGCGCCGAAATCACGGGCGGTCTGGCAGTCCAGCGGGGTTTCGGCGTTGGCGCGGACCTTCAGGCGGCGGACCTTGTCGGCCCATGCCATCAGCACGCCGAAGTCACCCGCCAGTTCAGGCTGCACGGTCGGGACTTCGCCCGCCATCACTTCGCCGGTCGAACCGTCGATGGTGAGGATGTCGCCTTCCTTGAGGATGCGGCCTTCGATGCGCAGGGTCTTGGCATTATTGTCGATGGACAGGCTGCCCGCGCCGGAGACGCAGGGGCGGCCCATGCCGCGCGCCACCACGGCGGCGTGACTGGTCATGCCGCCGCGCGCGGTCAGGATGCCCTTGGCCGCATGCATGCCGTGAATGTCCTCGGGTGAGGTTTCGACGCGAACCAGAATGACCGAGTCACCCAACTCATTGCGCCGTTCGGCGGTGTCGGCGTCGAACACGATCGCGCCCGAAGCCGCACCCGGCGAGGCGGGCAGACCCTTGGTCAGCACGTCGCGCGGCGCCTTGGGGTCGAGCGTCGGATGGAGAAGCTGATCCAGCGCGGCGGGATCGACGCGGGCAACGGCTTCTTCCTCGCTGATCAGGCCTTCGCTGGCCATCTCGACCGCGATCTTGAGCGCGGCCTTGGCGGTGCGCTTGCCCGAACGGGTCTGGAGCATCCAGAGCTTGCCCTGCTGCACCGTGAACTCGATGTCCTGCATGTCGCGATAATGTTTTTCTAGGATCTCGAAAACCCGCGCCAGTTCGGCATAGGTTTCGGGCATCGCCTCTTCCATCGACAGCGGCTTGGCCCCTGCCCGCTCGCGCGCCTGTTTGGTCAAATATTGCGGGGTACGGATACCCGCCACCACATCCTCGCCCTGGGCGTTGATCAGATATTCGCCATAATAGGCATTCTCGCCAGTCGCCGGATCGCGGGTGAAGGCAACACCCGTCGCTGAGGTATCGCCCATATTGCCGAACACCATTGCCTGCACGTTGACGGCGGTGCCCCAGTCATGCGGGATCGAGTTCAGGCGGCGATAGACCTTGGCGCGGTCGGCCTGCCAAGACCCGAAGACAGCGCTGATCGCGCCCCAGAGCTGATCGTTGACATCCTGCGGGAAAGGCTTGTTCCAAAGCTTTGAAACAAGTGCCTTATATTCCGTAACGAGCGCCTTCCAGTCATCGGCGGTCATCTCGGTGTCGAGCGTGTAGCCCTGATCTTCCTTCGCGACTTCAAGGGCTTCCTCAAACGCGCCGTGGTCGAGTTCCAGCACCACGTCGGAATACATCTGGATGAAACGGCGATAGCTGTCCCAGGCGAAACGTTCGTCGCCCGAAGCGGAGGCAAGGCCCAACACGGTTTCGTCGTTAAGGCCAAGGTTCAGCACCGTGTCCATCATGCCGGGCATCGAAATGCGCGCGCCCGATCGGACCGAAACCAGCAGAGGATCGGCCTTGTCCCCGAACGTCTTGCCGGTGACGCCTTCGATATGGGCGATGCCGTTCGCCACTTGCGCCTTCAGGCTCTCGGGATAAACGCCGCCATCCTGATAATAGCGGGTGCACATCTCGGTCGTGATGGTGAAGCCCGGAGGTACCGGCAGGCCAATGGCGGCCATGCCGTCCAGATTCGCGCCCTTGCCGCCGAGAAGATTCTTGTCCCCTTTGCCGCCATCATCGACGCTACCGCCGAAACGATACACATAACGGGTCGCGGTCGTGCTCATGCTGGCCTCTTTCATTGTCAACATATTCGCGGCTCTCCTGCACTGATTACGGTGCATTTGTGCGTTGCAACAAAATTTTAAAACAGGGGAGCGATAAACGCACCTGCTTTTACGATGATTGCTCTCTCATTTCACTGATTTTCCCGCTCGTGCGGATATGTTCTGGTATTAACCCGAAATTTTCGAGAAATCCGCGACCGCTTGAACCGCTGCCCGTACCCGCCCAAGCAGCGCGAGGCGAGCGGAGCGCTTGGCCGGATCGGCGTCATTCACCGTCACAGTCTCGAAAAAGCCATCGATCGGCCCCCGCAATGTTGCAAGTGCGGCCATCGCTCCCTCGAAATCCTCGGCCGCAACGGCTGCGGCGGCGCGAGGCTCCGCAGCATCGAGCGCGGCGATAAGGTCGGCCTCAGCCTGTTCGGGGGCGTAGGTCAATTCGACCTTCTCAACGGTTTCGACGCCTTCCTTCTTCAGGATATTGGCGGCGCGCTTATACCCGGCAAGCAGATTGGCGCCGTCATCGGTGGCGATGAAGGACTGGAGCGCCTTCACGCGGGCGAGCAGACGGACGAGATCGTCCTCGCCACCAAGAGCGAACACCGCGTCGATCAGGTCGTGGCGGACCCCTGCTTCCTTCTGCTGGACCTTGAGGCGGTCTGCGAAGAAGTCGAGCAGATCGCCTTCTGCCACGGCAAAACGCAAATCATTCGCCGTGACGATCTGAATGACGCCCAGCGCGGCCCTCCGAAGCGCAAAAGGATCGCGCGAGCCTGTGGGTTTTTCGTCGATGCCGAAGAATGAACGCAGCGTATCGAGCTTGTCGGCCAGCGAAACCGCGATGGTCGTGGCGGCTGTCGGAACATCATCCCCCTGCCCAACCGGCTTGTAATGATCGCGAATGGCATCGGCCACGGCTTCGGGCAAGCCTTCGGCGCGAGCATAATAGCCGCCCATAACACCCTGAAGTTCCGGGAACTCACCCACCATTTCAGTGACGAGGTCCGCCTTGGCGAGGCGCGCCGCCTGCTCGGCCTGGTCGGCGTCCGCGCTCTTGACGATGCCCTGCTCGACCAGCCAGCGGGCCAGCTTCGCGACACGCTCCACCTTGTCAGCTACGGTCCCGAGCTTTTCGTGGAAAGTGATGCGCTCCAGCTTCTTCGCATGGTCCTCAAGGCTGGTCTTGCGGTCCTGCTCCCAGAAGAAGCGGGCGTCCGACAGACGGGCGGCGAGAACCTTGCGGTTACCCGCGATGATCGCTTCGCCACCATCCTTCGCCTCGATATTGGCGGTGCAGATGAAAGCGGGGGCAAGCTTGCCAGCACCGTCGCGCAGAACGAAATATTTCTGGTTGATGCGTAGGGTTAGCTGAATGACTTCAGGCGGAACCTCAAGAAAAGCCGGATCGAAATCGCCCAGCAGCGGCACCGGCCATTCGGTCAGGCCCGCATTTTCCGCTACGAGGCCCTTGTCCTCGATCACCGCATAGCCATGGACGGCGGCGGCTTCGGCAGCCTTCGCCTCGGTGATCGACTGGCGTTCCTGATGGCTGACGATCACATGGCAGGCGCGCAGCTTTTCGACATAGTCGTGGGCGCTGCCGATGGTGATCTCACCGGGATGGTGGAAGCGATGGCCCAGCGTCGCATAACCCGACCGGACGCCTTCGACCTCGATGTCGACCAGGTCTTCGCCCAGGATCGCGACGATCCCTTGCAGCGGACGGACCCAGCGAAGGCTTTCGGTCGTCTGCGAGGCGGTGCCCCAGCGCATCGACTTGGGCCAGGGAAAGGCGCGGATCAGGGTGGGGATGGCCTGCGCCAGCACCTCCGCCGTGGCGCGGCCGGGCTTGTTGACCACGGCGAACCAGACGCCGTCGCGGTCTTCAAGCTGGTCCTGGGTCAGGCCAGTCTTGCGCAGGAAGCCCTCAAGCGCCTGCGCGGGCGCGGAGGTGCGCGGGCCTTTGAACTCCTCGCTGACGGCGGCGGTTTCAAGCGGCAGGTTGCGCGCGATCAGCGCAAGGCGGCGGGGCGTGACGAAGCCCTCCACACCCTCCGGCTTCAGGCCAGCCTTCGCCAGTTCCTCCGTAAAGAGGCGGGCAAGGTCTTCCGAAGCCTTCAATTGCATGCGCGCGGGGATTTCCTCGCAGCGCAGTTCGAGCAGGAAATCGGTCATCACGCGGCCCACCCGTTCACTTCCATCCACTTTTCACAGGCGCCCTTGGCGAGGTCGCGCACGCGGCCGATATAGCTGGCGCGTTCCTGCACCGAGATGACGCCGCGCGCTTGCAGCAGGTTGAACACATGGCTCGCCTTGATTGCCTGGTCATAGGCGGCGAGCGGAACGCCTGCCTCCAGCGAGGCCTTGCACTCGGCCTCGGCATCCCTGAACCAGCGGAACAGCTTTTCGGTGTCTGCGATCTCGAAATTCCATTTCGACATCTGCTGCTCATTGGCGAGGAACACGTCCCCATAGGTGACGCCCGCGTCGTTGAACTTCAGGTCGTAAACGCTGTCGACGCCCTGGATATACATGGCGAGGCGTTCGAGGCCGTAGGTCAGTTCGCCCGCGACCGGCTTGCAGTCGAAGCCGCCCATCTGCTGGAAATAGGTGAACTGGGTGACTTCCATTCCGTCGCACCAGACTTCCCAGCCAAGGCCCCACGCGCCCAGCGTCGGGCTTTCCCAGTCATCCTCGACGAAGCGGATGTCGTGGACCAGCGGATCGATACCGATTTCGACCAGCGACCCCAGATACAGTTCCTGGAGGTTCGCCGGCGACGGCTTCATGATGACCTGATATTGGTAATAATGCTGGAGGCGATTGGGGTTTTCGCCATAGCGGCCATCGGTCGGGCGGCGGCTGGGCTGCACATAGGCGGCGTTCCAGGCGTTGGGGCCAAGGCTGCGCAGCGTCGTCGCCGGGTGGAAGGTGCCTGCGCCCACTTCCATATCATAGGGTTGCAGAATCACGCAGCCCTGCTTGCCCCAATAAGCGTGCAGGGTCAGGATCAGATCCTGAAAGGAAAGCACTTTGCTTGTCGCCACGGACGGTCCTTCGGTGTGACAGGTTTATTGCGGCGCGCCTTGGCGCAGCGAGGCCGCAGGGTCAAGGGAAAGAGGGTGCGGGACAAGGTAAATCCGCTTGCCCTGTTGCATCGCGGGACGCATGGATGGGGAGAGATCGATCAGATGGACCTGCAAACCGCATGAAATGGCCCAATTTCCGCTGGCTGGCGCCCGCCCTGATGCTGCTGGGCGGATGTGCGCTGACGCAACCCGCTTCCGCACGCAATATTTCGGCGCGGTCCACCTATGTGACGCCCGCGCTGTGGACGGTGAAAGATGCCGACACCACCATCTATCTGTTCGGCACGGTTCATGTGCTGAAACCGGGGATCGACTGGTTCAGGGGCGGGGTCAAAACGGCCTTCGATCGGTCGGATGAACTGGTGCTGGAAATCGTGGAGCCGGAGGACCCTCATGCGCTGGCGTCGGCGATGGCGGGAACCGCGCTGGCGCGCGACGGCGTGAAGCTGTCCGACCGGCTGAGTGCGGAGGAACGGACGAAATACCAGACGGCGATGACCGCATATGGCCTGCCGTGGCAGGCCTTCGAGATGTTCAATCCCTGGATGGCGGGCATGGCGCTGTCCGTTCAGCCTTTGGAGAAACTGGGCTATAAGGCCGATCTGGGCGCGGAGAAGGTGTTGACGGCGGCGGCCAAGGCTTCGGGCAAGAGGGTCGGCGCGCTGGAGACGGTGGAACAGCAGCTTGGCTATTTCGCGGGCTTGCCCATGGCCCAGCAGGTGAAATTCCTGACCACGACCATCGAGGGCCTGCCCGACATGGAAAAGGAGTTCGCCAGCCTGATCGCCCATTGGCGCAACGGCAAGCCGGACGAACTGGCAGCCGAGATGAACGAGTCGCTGGAGGCGACGCCGGAACTGGCGCAGGTGCTGCTGATCCAGCGCAATGCCAATTGGGCGAAGTGGATCAAGCAGCGGCTCGACCAGCCCGGCACGGTGTTCATCGCGGTGGGCGCCGGGCATCTGGCGGGCAAGGACAGCGTGCAGGATCAGTTGAAGGCGCTGGGCGTTTCGTCGCTCCGTGTAAAGCAATAGAGTGAAGCAATAGAGTGAAGCAATAGGATGATGCGTTTGCTGGCGCGCCGACTTGCCCTTGGGCTGGGACTGGCGGCCCTGTTTCTGGTTACAGCCTGCGGGGGGAAGCCGCCTGCCCCGCCTCCGGGCGGTGGACCCGCGCTCTGGCGGGTGGAAGGCAAGGGCATCGACGGTTGGCTGTTCGGCACCATCCATGTGTTGCCCCGCGACGTGCGGTGGCAGACGGCGCCGATCCGGGACGCCATGACGCGTGCGGATCGGCTGGTGCTGGAATCGGCGGAAATTCAGGACCAGGCGAGGACACTGGCGATTTTCGAGAAAATGGGACGCAGCCCCGCCCTCCCGCCGCTCGACGCGCGCGTTCCGGGTGAGGACAGGGCGACGCTCGACCGGATCATCAGCGAGGGCGGAGCCGATGCGCGAACCCTCTCTGGCTATGAAAGCTGGGCGGCGGCGATGCTCCTCTCGGCAGCGGCGCAGCAGTCACTGAAGGTCAGTCAGGATAATGGCGTCGAACCGGCGCTGATCGCGGCGTTCCGAAATGCCGGCAAGCCGATCGGCGGACTGGAAACGGTGGAGCGGCAGTTCCGCGCGTTCGACACATTGCCCGAAGCCGCGCAGCAGCGGTTGCTGGTCGATACGGTGCATGAGGCGCAGGACATGCGGATGCTGTACGACCGCATCCTCAGGGCCTGGATCAAGGGCGACATCGCCACCCTCTCGCGGGAGGACCAGTTGAGCGAGGAACCCGATCCGGTGGTCGAACAGGCCGTGCTGATCGCCCGCAACCGGGATTGGGTGACGTCGGTGGAGGCGCTCAAGGGGCGTCCCTTCATCGCCGTGGGCGCGGGGCACCTGGCGGGCAAGGGCAATCTGATCGAACTGCTGCAAGCGCAGGGCTACAAAGTGACGCGGGTGCAGTAGCGCCAAATCCCGGCTTTCTGTTCTCTTGCTTTCCCGCGCCTTTCTGCTATTGGGGCGCGCGTCCCGACATGGTCATCCCTGGAGGCGTGGCGGGCGCTTACATCAATGAGCTTTTGGAGACACGCAATGAGCGAGCAGCTTACGCTGTCGGCAGAGGCACGCGATCGGGCAGGCAAGGGAGCCTCCCGCGCTCTCCGCCGTGAGGGCCGCGTACCCGCCGTCATCTATGGTAACAACGAAGAACCGCAGTCGATCCACGTCGAGGAAAAGCTCCTCAACAAGCTGCTCGGCACCGGCCACTTCTTCAATTCGGTCGTCATGGTCGAGGTGAACGGCAAGGCCGTGCGCACCCTGCCCAAGGATGTCGCTTTCCATCCCGTGACCGACCGTCCGCTGCACGCTGACTTCCTGCGCGTTTCGGAACATGCCACCGTCCACGTCAACGTGCCGGTGCGCTTCGAGAATGAAGACGCCTCGCCGGGCCTGAAGAAGGGCGGCGTGCTGAACATCGTCGCGCATGAGATCGAACTGATCGTCGATGCGGCCGCGATCCCCGACGATGTCATCGTCGACCTGACCGGCCTGGACGTTGGCGAATCGATCCACATCGCCGCCGTGAAGCTGCCCAAGGGCGCCAAGGCCGCGCATGTCGAAACCGACTTCACCGTCGCGACCATCGTTGCCCCCTCGGCGCTGAAGAGCGCTGAAGGCGACAACGAAACCCCGGCCGAAGGCGAATAAGCCTTTCGACGGGAAAGTCCTTCGGGACTGGAAATTTCGATCCCGCTTGCCTACCCGGCGAGCGGGATTTTTCTTTGGAGTAAACGCGCGATGCAGATCTGGGTGGGCCTTGGCAATCCGGGCACCCAATATGCGATGAACCGGCACAATGTCGGCTTCATGGCCGTGGATGTGATCGCGGACATCCATCGCTTTTCGGCGCCGAAGAAGCAGTTTCAGGGCTGGGTGCAGGAAGGCAGGATCGGCCCCGAGAAGATCATATTGATGAAACCCGCCACCTTCATGAATGAAAGCGGCCGCTCGGTCGGAGAGGCGATGCGCTTCTACAAGCTGACGCCGGAGGATGTGACCGTCTTCCACGACGAGCTCGATCTGGCGCCGATGAAGGTCAAGGTGAAGCGCGGCGGCGGCAATGCGGGCCATAACGGGTTGCGCTCCACCGACGCGCATATCGGCGCAGACTTCCGGCGCGTGCGGATCGGCATCGGGCATCCCGGGCACAAGGAACGGGTGCATGGCTATGTGCTGGGCAATTATCACAAGAGCGAAATGGATGCGCTGTCCGACATGCTGGGCGCCGTCGGGGCCGAAGCCGAATGGCTGGCCAAGGGAGACGATGCCCGTTTCATGAATGAGGTAGCCTTGCGGCTGGCGGACTGAGGCCGTCCGCCCCGCCCTCGCGACGGAACGGCTGGCCCTCATTGCGGATTGTCGCATTGCTGGGCCATAGGGTAGGCCAGACTTTCGATTTTCCAAGGGGATCCGGGTGATACAGACCGTCGCGACGAAGCCTTTCGATGACCAGAAGCCCGGCACGTCCGGCCTGCGCAAGAAGGTGCGCATTTTTCAGCAGCCCCATTATGCGGAAAATTTCGTCCAGTCGGTGTTCGACAGCCTGGAAGGCTTTGCAGGCCAGACGCTGGTGGTCGGCGGTGACGGACGCTATCTGAACCGCGAGGTCATCCAGATCGTGCTGAAAATAGCGGCGGCCAACGGCTTCGGTCGGGTGCTGGTGGGCAAGGGCGGCATTCTGTCCACCCCGGCGGCGTCGCATCTGATCCGCGCTTCGGGGGCCTTTGGCGGGCTGGTGCTGTCGGCCAGCCATAATCCGGGCGGACCGGACGAGGATTTCGGGATCAAATATAATGTCTCGAATGGGGGCCCCGCGCCCGAAAAAGTGACCGATGCCATCCATGCGCGGACGCTGACAATCGACAGCTATCGCATCCTTGAAGCCGGCGATGTCGACATCGATACGCCCGGCTCCAGCCGCCTGGGCGATATGACCGTCGAGGTGGTCGATCCGGTGGCGGGCTATGCCGATCTGATGGAGAGCCTGTTCGACTTCGCCGCCATTCGGGCGATGATCGCGGGAGGTTACACTCTCTCCTTCGATTCCATGAGCGCCGTAACCGGACCCTATGCCGTCGAGATTTTCGAGAGGCGGCTGGGCGCGCCCATGGGAACCGTGCGCAACGGAACGCCCCTGCCCGACTTCGGCCATCATCACCCCGATCCCAATCTGGTTCATGCCAGGGAATTGTACGACCGCATGATGGCGTCCGATGCACCGGACTTCGGCGCGGCTTCGGATGGCGATGGCGATCGAAATCTCATCATCGGGCGGCATTGCTATGTGACGCCTTCGGATTCGCTGGCGGTGCTTGCGGCCAATGCGCATCTGGCGCCGGGCTATACCGCTGGATTGAAGGGCATCGCACGGTCGATGCCGACCAGCGGCGCGGCGGACCGGGTGGCAGAGAAGCTGGGCATCCCGCTTTACGAGACACCGACCGGATGGAAATTCTTCGGCAATCTGCTGGACGCCGGCATGGCGACCATCTGCGGCGAGGAAAGCGCGGGCACCGGGTCCGACCATGTCCGCGAGAAGGACGGCATCTGGGCGGTGCTACTGTGGCTCAACATCCTGGCGGCACGGCGGCAGAGCGTGGCGGAGATCATGGTCGAACATTGGTCGACCTATGGCCGCAACTATTATGCCCGGCATGATTATGAGGGCATCGCCAAGGACAAGGCCGATGCGCTGATGGCGGCGTTGCGCGGCAAGCTCGAAACCTTGGCGGGAACCGCGAACAGCGGCGGCACGGTCAAGAGCGCGGACGATTTCGCCTACACCGACCCTACGGATCAATCCGTCAGCCGCAATCAGGGCATCCGCATCCTGTTCGAGGACGGTTCGCGCGTCGTGTTCCGCCTGTCCGGCACGGGCACGGAGGGCGCAACCCTGCGCGTGTATATCGAACGTTATGTCGGCACGGACGGCGAGCTTGGGCTGAAGACGGGCGATGCCCTCGCCCCGCTGGTGAAGGCCGCGCAGGAATTGGCGGACATATCCGGCTTCACCGGCATGGACCGGCCCAGCGTCATCACCTGAACGCTGGCGCCATCGATTCTTACCGTCCGGCAACAGACCGGAAAAAGGCGGCGCGTTAAGGGGCGAGCATCATAATGCCTTGCAAGGAACCCCGATGCGCCGCCTTTTCCATGCCCTCGCCCTTTGCGCCAGCCTGAGCGTCGCAGGGACCGCCACCGCACGGACGAGCCAGGACGAACAGCTTTGGATCAACCTGACCGCCATGGGTTCGGTTTCAGGAAAGCTCGTCTATTTCGCGGAGGTGCAACCGCGTGTCGGGGATGGCGTTTCGCGGCTGGACCAGTTCATGCTGCGCGGGGCGATCGGGTGGAAGCTGTCGCCCAGCCTCACGGCCTATCAGGGCTATGCGCATATCGTGCTGCCGGTCGATGGCGGCCGGGATGTGAATGAGGAGCGCAGCTTCCAGCAACTGAACTGGACCATGGGCAAGCCCTGGGGCGGCGAACTGTCGTCCCGAACCCGGCTGGAGCAGCGCTGGCGATCCGATGGCGAGGATATGGGCTGGCGGCTGCGCGAGATGCTGCGCTACGAAAAGCCGCTGAAACCCGGAAGCGATGCAGTGAATGCTCTGATCTATGGTGAGGGGTTCGTCGCACTCAACAGCACCGATTGGGGTGCGAAGGGCGGCTTCGATCAATTGCGCAGCTTTATCGGTGCGGAATTGGGTCTGGGCGGAGCCTCAACAGCGGAAATCGGCTATCTCAACCAATATATAAACCAACGGGACGGCAATATCCGGGTCAACCATGTGGCGTCAGTCTCCGTCTTCTTCCGGCACTGAGGCTGGCCTTTGCGACCAGAAGGCGCTATCGGCGCGGCCAATCATTCTGACGTGAAGGCAGTTCCATGGGTTTTCGTTGCGGTATCGTCGGGCTTCCCAATGTGGGCAAGTCCACCCTGTTCAATGCGCTGACCGAGACGCAGGCAGCGCAGGCGGCGAACTATCCCTTCTGCACCATCGAACCCAATGTCGGGCAGGTCGCCGTGCCGGACGAGCGGCTTCAGACCATCGCGAAGATCGGCGGATCGGCCAAGATCATCGAAACGCAACTGGCCTTCGTCGACATTGCCGGGCTGGTGCGTGGCGCCTCCAAAGGCGAGGGTCTGGGCAACCAGTTCCTGGCGAACATCCGCGAAGTGGATGCCATCGTCCATGTGCTGCGCTGTTTCGAGGATGACGACATCACTCATGTCGAGGGCAAGGTCGATCCCATCGCAGATGCGGAGACGGTCGAGACCGAGTTGATGCTCGCGGATCTGGAATCCCTCGAAAAGCGCGTCCCGAACTTCGCCAAAAAGGCAGCGCAGGGCGACAAGGAAGCAAAGGCTGCGGCGTCGGTGCTGAGCAAGGCGCTGGACCTGCTGCGCGACGGTAAGCCCGCGCGGCTGACGCAGCCGGGTGATGACGAAGAAGAGCGCATCTTCCGTCAGGCGCAACTGCTGACCGCCAAGCCCGTGCTGTACGTCTGCAATGTCGAGGAAGACAGCGCGGCGGAGGGCAACGCCCATTCGGCGCGCGTGTTCGAGAAGGCCGCGGCCGAGGGCGCCAAGGCCGTCATCGTCTCGGCCGCCATCGAGGCTGAACTCATCACCATGCCGGTCGAGGAGCGCGCGGAGTATCTGGAGGCACTGGGGCTGGAAGAAGCCGGCCTCGCGCGGATCATCCGGGCGGGTTACGAATTGCTGGGCCTCATCACCTTCTTCACCGTGGGGCCGAAGGAAGCGCGCGCCTGGACCGTGTCCAAGGGGTCGAAGGCGCCGCAGGCCGCGGGCGCGATCCACACTGATTTCGAAAAGGGCTTCATCCGCGCCGAAACCATGGCCTATGCCGATTACGTCCAGTTCAACGGCGAGGCCGGAGCCAAGGAAGCGGGCAAGTGGCGGTCAGAAGGCAAGGAATATGTGACGCAGGACGGCGATATCATGCTGTTCCGCTTCAACGTCTGATCGATCCATGTTGCGCCCGGGACAGATACCCGCCCGGCGCAAGGCGGCCTTTCCGCCCAGTGTCGATGAGGGGACACGGCTGCTGATCCTCGGCAGCTTGCCCGGCGACGCGTCGATCAAGCAGGGCGAATATTATGCCCATCGCGGCAATGCCTTCTGGGCGCTGATCGGCGACGTGCTGGGCGAGGATCTGCGCAGCCAGCCCTATGCCATGCGGTTGAAGCGGCTGAAGGCGCGGCAGGTCGGCCTGTGGGACGTGATCGAAAGCGCGGATCGTCCGGGCAGCCTGGACAGCGCCATCCGAGGCGCGGAGTTGCGCGATCTGGGCGCTTTCGTGACGCGGCTGCCGATGCTGGAGGCGATTGCCTTCAACGGCAGGACGGCGGCGCTGCATGGGCGGCGGCAGCTTGGCGAGCGGGCCGGATTGACGCTGATCGACCTCCCCTCCTCCTCCGGCGCCTTTGCCAGCATGTCGCGGGACGCAAAGCGTACGGCGTGGATGGCGCTGGCGGATTTTGTGGGCGAATAACGCCTTCGTCACTGTATCGTCGCAATCCAGCTGTTAAGCGGAAGCTCATGGTTTTGCGCCCTCTGTCCCTTGCCTGCCTGGCTTTCCTCGCGCTGTCCGCCTGTGCGCCGGCCGGGCAGCGCCCCGCATCCACCATGGCCGCGCCCGTCGAACAGCGGCAGCCGGTCACGATCCTCCTATCCATCGACGGATTCCGGCCCGATTATCTCAAGCGCGGCGTGTCGCCGAACCTGAATGGGCTGGCAGCGGGCGGCGTCGAAGCCTCCATGCGCGCTTCCTTCCCCACCAAGACCTTTCCCAATCACTGGGCCATCGTCACCGGCGACCGGCCCGACCGCAGCGGCATCGTTGCCAACAATATGGAGGATTCCTCGCGGCCCGGCGAGAAATTCACTATGGCGACCGACGATCCCTATTGGTGGAACGAGGCCGAACCGATCTGGGTCACGGCGGAAAAGACCGGCGTGCGCGCGGCGACCCTGTTCTGGCCCGGCTCCAACGTCGCCTGGGGCGGGACGAAGACTGCGGACTGGCCCCATCGGATCACCGGCGGCACACGCCCCAGCGACTGGGCGCAGTTCAACGAGGCAATTTCCGGGGAGCAGCGCGTGAACGGCGTGCTGGACCTGCTGCGCCGCCCGACGAACATCCGACCGCGCTTCCTGACGCTCTATTTCGATGCCGTCGATACGGCAGGCCATGAAAATGGACCGGACTCGTCGGAAGCGACGCAGGCCGTGGCAGAGGTGGACGGGCAAATCGGCCGATTGATGGCCGGTCTGAAGGAGTTGGACCAACCGGCCAATCTGGTCATCGTCTCCGACCATGGGATGGCGCAGAAGAGCAGCGAACGGGTGGTGGCGATGGACAGGGTTGCGAACCCCGCCGATTATCGCATCGTCGAGAGCGGCCCTTATGCCAGCCTCGCCGCGCAGCCGGGACGTGAGACGGCTTTGGAAGCGAGGCTCCTGAAACCGCAACCGCACATGCAATGCTGGCGGAAGGGCGAGATGCCCAACCGTTTCCACTATGGCACGCATCGGCGCATTCCGCCCTATTTCTGCCTGGCGCAAACCGGCTGGATTATCCAGCCGACTGCACCCGCCAAGCCCTTTGCCGGCGGCGATCATGGCTGGGACGACAGGGCACCGGAGATGCAGGCGCTGTTCATCGCTTATGGTCCAGCCTTCGACACCCGCTTTCGCGCGCCGGCGGACTTTACCAATGTCGATGTTTATCCTCTGCTGGCGCGCCTGCTGGGGATTGCTGCCGTGGCGAGCGACGGTGACGCGGCGGTGCTCGCGGGCCTCATAAAGAATTGACGGTGTCGCCGACGGCAACTTGACGGAAACGTAAAGCATTCCTAAGTTTCGGCCCGTTGCAGAAGGAAACGGGTGTGAGCGAGATCGTGTATTTTGAAGATGTCCAGATTGGCGACCGGAACGAATTCGGTCCAGTCAGTGTCGACCGGGAGCAAATCCTGGCCTTCGCCGCCGAGTTCGACCCGCAGCCCTTTCACCTGTCGGACGATGCGGCGGCGCAGACCCATTTCGGCAGCCTGGCCGCCAGCGGTTGGCACACCACGGCGCTTTCTATGAAGATCATGGTCGCCGCCTGGCAGAAGGACCCCGGCGTTCAGGCGGCAAGCCTGGGCGCGATGGGCGTGGACGAACTGCGCTGGCTGCAACCCGTGCGGCCGGGCGACACGCTGCGCGGCACATCCGAGGTGATCGAGAAAAAAGCGTCGAGAAGCCGCCCCGAAATGGGCATCGTCAAGTCGCGGATCACGCTGTTCAACCAGCGCGACGAGCCGGTACTGACGATGATCCCCATCGCCATGTTCCGAACGCGGCCTATGTGAATTACCGGACGCGTGGCTGGTTGGCGCGGGCGTCTGCCACCATGATGCGGATGGTCGATCGGGGTGCACCCGCAACCTGGACGGTATGAAGCCCCGATGGAAGGTCGAACCAGACGATCTTGCCGATGCCCGAACAATCCGGACCATGACCATGATCGACGGAAGGGAGCGCCGTCGATCCCGTCGCTACATCGACCCATGCGCTTTCCGATAGGGCGATGCCAATCCGCGCGGCATCCTTCACGGCCAGGGTGAAGAGGCCGGCATAGCTTTTCGGCACCATTTTGCCTGGCGGAACGGCGAACTGGACCTGAGCGCCGGGACGCAGGTTGGCCGTGACCGGCTTGCCCAGGATCAGGCGCGGCGCGGTGGAGGCTGTGCCACCGGCCACCGCCGCGCCGTTTTGCGTCCAACTGGTCCAGGGTTCCGCCAATCGTGGCGCGTCAGCGCAGGGGGTGGGTGCGGCTTGCACCGCCATCGGCCAGAGCGCCATCAGCAACAGCAGCCGCTTCATCCTGTTCCTCCCCGAAAACTCTGCAACGTCGCCATGTCCCGGCAGCACACAGGTTGGTGCAGGAAATGAGATTTGGCAATGTTCGGGGCGGATGAAAGGCGGGATATAAAGCTACCTTGCGCGCTCCATCCGCACGACTTTCCCCCTTTTCACCCGATAATCAAAGCCGCCCCATCTGATCCGGCTTGAACAAGCGGCCGCCAATTGCATCCCAAAATGCGCCCAGCACACGGCAAAGGGCGCCAGCACATCCCACCAGAGCGATCGCCGCGCCGCCCGGACCTGCTCCACCTCCAGCACGGCGGCAACGATCCGCCGCCGCAGCAGCATCCGTCCGACCGCCGCGCCATAGCCCACGGCCACGGCGCCCAAACCGCCCCAGACCAATGCCCAGACCCAGCCCAGCGCCTGCGCCGCAACCACCGCGCAGGCGATTTGCCACATGCCCGGACTGTTCGTCACGATATGCCGATATTGCCGCACCCCGAAATCAAGCGCGCCCCGCGCCTCCAGCGGCGATCCCACCAGCAGGTCCCGCACCGGCCGCAGCCGCAGCTTCGCGCGCCATCCGGCAAGGCCAATCGTCATGTCATCGGACAGGCGCCCCGCCAGCGCCGCATCCAGGTCAAGCCGTTCCGCCACCTCCCGCGTCAGCGCCATGGCGCCCCCCCACGGCATAGTCGCGCTCGCGGCACGCGGCAGGGTCGCCAACTGCATTTCCACCGCCCCCACCAGCGCGGCCACGACCCGCGCCTCCGGCAGCAACAGTCGGTAGCCGGTCGTGATGTCCGCCTTTCCGCGCACCAGAGGAAAGAGCAATCGCCCCACCAGCCGCGCCGGAGGCTGGATATCCGCATCCACGAAAACCAGATAGCGATCCTCCGGCCGCAACGCCCGCAAGGCCGCTCGCAGCTTGTGCACCTTCTGCCCCTCATCCACCGCGACGCCCGCGCGGACAAGCTGCACCCATTCTCGCTCACGGGCTGCCAAAGCCTCCGCCGCCGCGCAATCCCCGGAAGTCGCGATCACCAACCGGAACCGCGCCGTCTGCGCCCTCAACCGCGCGATCAGTTCCGCGCCGCCATCCCAGTCATCCCGGACCGACAGCAGCAACACGACACCCTCCGGCGCCTCTTCCTGCCGATTTGCGGGAACATGCCGCCAATAATTCAGCACCCCGGCCACGCTCAGCCCTTGCAACAGCATCCACAGCCAAAAGGCGAAATTCATCGCGAAGACCCAAACCCTTTACCACCCCGACCGCTGCTGTATGACGCTTGGGAAGATGCTCTCCAACCCCTTTCTCTTCACGCTGCTCCGCCTGCTGCCCGCCTCCGTCGCGTCCTGGCTGGGTGGCTGGCTGTCCGCGAACATCGCCCGCAAAAACATGAAGCTGCGCGATCGGCGCGCCCGCGCAAACCTGAACATCCTCCGCCCCGATCTGGACGAAGCCACTTGTGAGGCGATGCTCACCCGCCGCTGGTTCAACCTGGGTCGCACCATGGCGGAACTCACCAACATCGACCGGCTGATCGAGAAGAACCATATCACGGTGGAAGACCGCGACGGCTATCAGGCGATATTGGACGCCCCCGGCCCGCTGATCGCGCTGGCCGTCCATCTCGGCAATTGGGACCTGCTCGCCGCGCATATCAAGGCGTCGACCGACCGGCCCGGCCTGGGCGTCTATGACCCGCCCGAAAACGCGGAACAGGCCGCCATGCTGAAACGCGCCCGCTCCAGCTATATGGGGGAGGCCATCACCGGCGACGGCGCCGCCCGCGGCATCCTCAAGCATCTCACCACCAAAGACCGGGCGACCCTCTACATCTTGCTCGATGAGCGCCGCGATAGGCAGGTCTGGTTCCCGCGCTTCGGTCGCGACCTGCCACCCTCAGGCAACCTTTCCGTCGCGCTCCGGCTTGCGCGCAAGGTCGGCGCGAAATTCCTTCCCTTCTATCTGGTCCGCACACAGGGGCCGAATTTCCGTGTTCGCTGGCACGCCCCGCTCGATCCGGCGATCCTGACCGACGACCAGATCATGGATCAGGTGGATGCCTTCCTCGGCAAAGCCTGTATCGACCATGCCGACCAATGGCTCGCCCTGCACGACATGGACCTGACGCAGCCAACCGCCTAAAGCGCCTGCATGTCCCGACTCGCCATCAAGATCTGCGGTCTTTCGACGCCCGACACGGTAGGCGCCGCCATCAAGGCCGGCGCGACCCATCTGGGCTTCGTCCACTTCCCCAAAAGCCAGCGCCATGTGGAAGCGGAGCAGTTGCGCGCCCTCGCCGCGCCCGTGCCCTCCCATATCGCGCGCATCGCCGTGCTGGTGGACCCGACCGACGAAATTCTCTCCGAACTCGTCGCCACCGACGCCCTCACCGCGCTGCAACTCCATGGCCAGGAAAGCCCGGAGCGGTCCGCCGCCATCCGGGCGCGGTTCGGTCTTCCCGTCTGGAAGGCGATTTCGGTCAAGACCCGCGCGGACATAGACGCCGCCAGGACCTACACCGGCGCCGCCGACCGGCTGCTGTTCGACGCGAAGACCCCGGAAGGCGCGGCGCTGCCGGGCGGCATGGGACTTCGCTTCGACTGGACGCTGCTGCGCGGCGTTCCCATATCCGCTCCATGGGGCCTGTCGGGCGGTCTTGGCATCGACAATGTCGCGCAAGCCATCCGCATCACCGGCGCCCCGCTGGTCGATGTTTCGTCCGGCGTCGAAAGCGCGCCGGGCATCAAGAGTGTGGACAAGATCATGGCCTTCTGCAATGCGGCGTCCTCATGAGGCAGTTCTTCACCGCAAAGCGCATCGGTACCCGATGGCGTTGATCGCTTCCCCCGAGCGAAGTGATCCCCATCCATGCCTGACGAAAGTGAAGCGATGACCGATACCCCCATTTTGTCCAACAGCCTGCGCTCGCAGCCGGATGCTTCCGGCCATTTCGGCTCCTTTGGCGGCCGCTATGTCGCCGAAACGCTGATGCCGCTCATCCTCGAGTTGGAAAAGGTCTATAAGGAAGCCAGGCAGGACCCGGCCTTCGACGCCGAGTTCAGCGAACTGCTGCGTTCCTATGTGGGCCGCCCCAATCCGCTTTATTATGCTGAGCGCCTGACCGAAGCCCTCCGCGCCGACGCGCCTGAGGGCAAGGGCGCGAAAATCTACCTCAAGCGCGAGGAACTGAACCACACCGGCGCGCACAAGATCAACAATTGCATCGGTCAGGCCCTCCTCGCCCGCCGCATGGGCAAGAAGAAGGTCATCGCCGAAACCGGCGCGGGCCAGCATGGCGTCGCCACCGCGACCGTCGCCGCCCTGTTCGGCATGGAATGCAAGATCTTCATGGGCGCGAAAGACGTCGAGCGGCAGAAGCCCAACGTCTTCCGCATGAAGCTGCTGGGCGCGGAGGTCATTCCCGTGATCTCGGGTTCCCAGACGCTCAAGGACGCGATGAACGATGCCCTGCGCCACTGGGTTTCGAACGTCCACGACACCTTCTACATCATCGGCACGGCGGCAGGCCCGCACCCCTATCCCGAACTGGTCCGCGACTTCCAGTCGATCATCGGCAAGGAAACCCGCGAGCAGATCATGGCTCTGGAAGGCCGGCTGCCCGACATGCTGATTGCGCCGGTCGGCGGCGGTTCCAACGCCATCGGCCTGTTCCACCCCTTCCTCGACGATGCCGAGGTCAGGATGATCGGTGTCGAAGCCGCAGGCGAAGGTCTGCACGGCAAGCATGCCGCATCCCTTGCCGGCGGCAAGTCAGGCATCCTCCACGGCAACCGCACCTATCTGCTCCAGGACGAAGACGGTCAGATCACCGAGGCGCACAGCATTTCGGCGGGTCTCGACTATCCCGGCATCGGCCCCGAACATAGCTGGCTGCACGAAATCGGCCGGGTCGAATATATGCCCATCACCGACGAAGAGGCGCTGGCCAGCTTCCAGAAGCTCTCGGCGCTGGAAGGCATCATCCCCGCGCTCGAATCCGCCCATGCCGTCGCCAGCGCCGAAAAGATCGCCCCGACGCTCGACGCGGACCAGATCCTCGTCGTCAATCTTTCCGGCCGTGGCGACAAGGACATCTTCACCGTCGCCAGCGCCCTTGGTGTTGAAATATGACCTCCGCGATGACCGACCGCCTCTCCGCCCGTTTCGCCGCCTGCAAGACAGCAGGCCGTGCCGCCCTTATCACCTTCGTGACGGCGGGTGATCCGACCGTGGCCGACATGCCCGCGATCCTTGACGCACTGGTGGAGGGGGGCGCCGACATCATCGAACTCGGTATGCCCTTCACCGATCCCATGGCCGATGGTCCGGCAATCGAACTCGCCAATCTGCGCAGCCTGGGTTCCGGCACGAAGACGAAGGACATCTTCGCCATCGTCACCGCCTTCCGCGCCAGACACCCTGCGGTTCCGCTGGTTCTGATGGGCTATGCCAATCCGATGCTGGTGCGCGGGCCCGAATGGTTCGCCGACCAGTGCAAGGCCACAGGCGTCGATGGCGTCATCTGTGTCGATGTGCCGCCGGAGGAAGATGCCGAAATCGGTCCGGCCCTGCGTGCTGCGAACGTCCATCTGATCCGCCTGGCGACACCGACCACCGATGCGGCGCGCCTGCCCGCCGTGCTGAACGGCGCCAGCGGCTTCCTCTACCATGTCGCCGTCGCGGGCATCACCGGCAAGCAGCAGGCCGCGCAGGCCGCCGTGGAGCAGGCCGTCGCGCACCTCAAGGCCGCCACCGACCTGCCCGTCGCGGTGGGTTTCGGCGTCCGCTCCGCCGAGCAGGCCGCCGCCATCGGCCGGGTCGCCGATGGCGTGGTCGTAGGTTCCGCCATCGTGGACATTATCGGCTCGCACGGCGATGCCGCCGCGCCCTTCGTCAAGGATTTCGTCGCCGCCCTGCGCGGCGCGCTCAACGCCAACAGCCCTCATTTCCGGGAGACCGCCCTGTGAGCTGGATAAACCGCGTCCGCAACGCCCTTCCCTTCATGGCCAAGAAGGAAACCACGGCGGAAACGCTGTGGCACAAATGCCCGTCCTGCGCCGAGATGATCTTCATCAAGGAATGGGAAGACAACCTGTCCGTCTGTCCGCGCTGCGACCATCATGGCCGCATCGGTCCGTCGGAGCGTTTCGAGCATATCCTCGACGCCGGCTTCATCCTCCTGCCGACCCCGCATGTGCAGGAAGACCCGCTCAAATTCCGCGATTCCAAGCGTTATCCCGACCGCATGAAGGCCGCCCGCGCCTCGACCGGCGATCAGGATGCGCTCATCAACGCGCGCGGCGCGATCGATGGCGTGCCGCTGGTCATGGGCGTGCAGAATTTCGCCTTCATGGGCGGCTCCATGGGCATGGGCGTCGGTGCGGCGTTCATCCAGGGCGTCAACGAAGCCATCGCCCATAAATGCCCCTATGTGATCTTCACCGCGGCGGGTGGCGCGCGCATGCAGGAGGGTATCCTCTCCCTCATGCAGATGCCGCGCTCCACCGTCGCGATCCAGAAGCTCCATGCTGCGGGCCTGCCCTATATCGTGGTGCTGACCGATCCGACCACCGGCGGCGTGACCGCCAGCTACGCGATGTTGGGCGACATTCAGATCGCCGAACCCAATGCCCTGATCGGCTTCGCGGGCCAGCGCGTCATCGAAAGCACGATCCGCGAAAAGCTGCCCGATGGCTTCCAGCGTGCGGAATATCTGCTGGAACACGGCATGCTCGACATGGTGGTTCACCGCAGCGAATTGCGCGATACGCTCGCCCGGGTGATCGGCTACCTCACCCCCCGCGCCGCCGCGTAAACACATTGTAACGCATCATCATCGCGCAAAACCGGTTCCCACTTTGCGCGGGATGCTTGGGGAAAAAGCGCCAATGCCCGACCATGCCGTCTCCGACGATCCGGGCGTCCAGGCCCAGCTTGACCGCCTCGCGACACTGTCTCCCGGCGCGGACATATTGGGCCTGGACCGCATCACCCGCCTGCTGGAGCGTATCGGCAATCCTCACCGTTCGCTGCCCCCGGCCTTCCACGTCGCGGGCACCAACGGCAAAGGATCGACCTGCGCCTTTCTGCGCGCCGCGATGGAGGCCGACGGCAAGAGCGTTCATGTTTTCACCTCCCCGCATCTGGTCCGCTTCAACGAGCGCATTCGCATCAACGGCACGCTGATCTCGGACGAAGCGCTCGCCCACTATCTCTCACGCGTCCTCGACGTGGCGGAAGGCATCGGCGCCAGCTTCTTCGAAGTCACCACCGCGGCCGCCTTCCTGGCCTTTGCTGAACGTCCTGCTGACGCCTGCATCGTCGAAGTGGGTCTGGGCGGTCGCCTCGACGCCACCAATGTCATCGAGAAGCCGGTGATCTGCGGCATCGCCCAACTCGGCCTCGACCATCAAAGCTTCCTTGGGCACACGCTGAAGGACATTGCCGCCGAAAAGGCCGGCATTGCCAAGCCCGGCGCACCGCTGGTCACGCAGCGCTATTCCGATTCCCTGTTCCCCGTGATGCTGGATGCCGCCGCCCGCAACCGCACCCAATGGTTCGCCATGGGCGAAAGCTGGGACGCCGCCATCTATCGTGACCGCCTCCATTATCGCGACGATCACGGTCATCTCGATACGCCGCTGCCGCGCCTCCCCGGCGCGCATCAGGCTCAGAACGCAGCGCTGGCCTTCGCCATGTTGCGTCATCAGAGCGTCATTCCGATCAGCGAAGCAGCGTTGAAGGCCGCTCCGCTTTGGGCGCACTGGCCGGCTCGCCTACAAAGGCTCGAGCACGGCCCGTTACTGGAAACGCTGCCGGAACGCGCCGAGGCGTGGTTGGACGGCGGCCATAATGCGGGCGCGGGCGAAGCGATCGCCGCCTTCTTCACCCCCGACCGGCTGGAAGGGCAGAAGCTCCAGCTTATCATCGGCATGCTTTCGAACAAGGATCTGGACGCTTATCTCATCCCCTTTGCAGGCCGCGTCGCCCATATCCACGCCCTGCCTGTTCCCGGTCATGACCATCACCCGCCGGAACGATTCGCCGCTATCGCCGACCTTTGGGGCATATCCTGCACTCCGCATGACCACGCCGCCGACGCCATCGCCGCTGTTGCGGGAGAGAATCAGCCCGCGCCCAAGCTGTTGATTGCGGGATCGCTTTATCTGGCAGGCGAGATTTTGCGTCTGAACGACCAATATCCAGATTGAATTTACTTGCGATTGACTCGCAATAGCGTACTCTTGCCTTCCAACGACAAGGCAGAAGGTACCAACGCATGGCGCATGGAGAGTCCCCCTCCCTCGATCAGCCCAGCCCAATTCCCGGAAGCTATGGCAACCGGCTGTTTCTCTATGTGATGCGCCGGATGGCGACCGCCGGGGTCAATGACGCCCATGCCGCCAACGCGATGCTGGGCGCTTTCGGAAGAAGCTATCGCCGCCCGCTGGTCCTGATGCGCGCCATGATGTTGGAACTGGCCCGCATGTCGAGCCGCAAGATTCTGGTCGCCCCCTGCTGCTGCTCCCGCATGACGACGGACGAAGCGTTGATGATGCAGGCGGTCGGAAATGCCCTGCGCGACCCGCGTGCCGCCTATGACAAGGTTGCGACGCTGCTCGGCAACGACCATGCCTTGGGAGCGCTCACCTGCCTGCAAGCGGTGGCCCAAGCCCACAATGATCTGGGCCGTCCGCTCGATCTTTATGCGGCGGGCTGAGTTGCATCCCCCGCCGCGCTGCCGACGCTGGTTTCAACCAGCCCGGCGCGCATCAGCAGCCAGAACAACAGGATGCCCGGCAGCGCCAGGACGGTCGTGAGCAGATAAAAGTCCACATACCCAAAACGCTCGATCAACGCTCCGGCGGTGGTCCCGGTCAGGAACCGCCCCAATATGCTCGCCGCCGCCGAGATCATCGCATATTGGGCCGCGGTAAAGCGCAGATCGCACAGCGCCGAGAAATAGGCGACCACCGCGACCCCACCGATCCCGCTGGCGAAATTCTCGAAGCCAATGGCACCGGCCATGCCGAAATTGCTTTTCCCCGCCGCCGCAAGCGCCGCGAAGCTGAAATTGGAAATGGCCATCAGGATCAGGCTGACCATGACCGACCGCTTCAGCCCCAGCCGGGCATAGAGCACACCGCCCACGAAAATGCCCGCGAGCAGCGCCCAGAAACCCACGCCGACATCGTAAAGCGCGATCTCGTCATTGCTATAGCCCAGATCGTTGAAGAGCAGACGGAACGTCAGATTGGCCAGCGTGTCGCCGATCTTGTGAACGATGATGAATAATAGGACGAGCAGCGCGCCCCTGCGCTGGAAGAAGTCGATGAACGGCCCGACAATCGCCTGCGCCAGATTGCCGACGCTTTGGCGCGTCGCAATCTCGCGATGCCGTTGCGGTTCCCCGACCACCAGTGCCGCCAATATCGCGGGCAGCGCGAAGAGCGAACAGGCAAGATAGGCCACCGTCCAGTTCCAATGCTGCGCGACCACCAGCCCCACGGCACCGGCCGCCGCCGCGCCGATCCGCCAACCATATTGCGACATGCCCGCGCCGATGCCCAATTGCTCGGGCTTCAATATCTCGATGCGATAACCGTCGATGATGATGTCAAAGGTGGCGCCCGCGATGCCCAGCAGGATCGCGGCCCGCACCGTGCCCATGATGTCGGCCGCCGGATCGACCATCGCCAGATTGATCACGGCCGCCATCACCAGCAATCCTGCCACCAGCATCCAGGACACGCGCTGCCCCATGCGGTGCAGCAGGGGCAGCTTCACCCCCTCAATCACCCAGGCCCACAGCCATTTGAAATTATAGGCCAGTAGAACCAGGCTGAAGGCGGTGACGCTTTTCTTGTCGATCCCGTCCTGCGCCAGCCGCGATGCCAGATTGGCCCCGATCATCGCAAAGGGAAAACCGGAGGATATCCCCAGGAAAAGCGCTGCCAGAGGCGCTTTTTCGACATAGGGTTTGACCGCATCCAGCCAATTTCCGGTACCCTTGGCGATGTCGGTCATAAGTGCGTGCGCCCCCACATGGTTTGATCGGGGCCACCATATGGGCAAATGCGCCTGAGGCAAGCGGCGCAGCGCGTCTGGAGCATCGGACAGAAAAGTGGCAAACGGTTTTCTGCTCAAAAGGATGCAACAACAAGATTGAGAGCGTGCGTCTTGGCCTCCGCTTTAACGCAGCGCACTCTAAAAATTCAGCCAATTTCCTCGAACAGATGCAACCCCTCCGGGAAACGCGGCAATGTCTTTCCACGCAGCAGCGCGTCGATCACGTCAATCGCGCCCAGCAAGTCCCGGGGCGCATAAGGCTTTGCAAGACAGCCCAAAGCCACTTCCTGCGCATCGACGGGACAGGCGCCCGTCACGAACAGCACCGACACCCCCTTGCCGCTGGCAAAGCGGGCGAGGTCGATTCCGGTCCTTTTGCCGTGCAATGTCACATCCGCAATGACCAGATCGACATTTTCCTCCTCGATCACGCTAACGGCATGGGCATATTCATCGACCGTCGCAGCCACGCGATAGCCGGCCGTTTCCAGCGCATGTTCATTGTCGAAAGCAACCAGCGGCTCATCCTCGACTACCAGGATGCTCCGAATGGCCTTGCGGCGCCCTCGCGCCCCGGCTTCCCCTTTTACCAGCCCGAAAAACATTTGCCGATCCGCCCCAATTGCGCCATTCAGCCAACCAACGTGCAACGCCCAAGAGCGTTTCCTATCGCTCCTGCGCACAGGCGCAGGCACAGCACCATTGGTCAATTTTCCGGCCCTCCCGATATGGGAATGCCACCCCGTTTTGAAAAGGAACTCTTCCGTGGAACCGCCGAAAAAATCTGGACCGCCGCGCCGGTCAGGCCCCGGCGGTCCCAAACGGACTGGGACCCCCGGGCCCGCAGCCTCGCGCCCGTCCCGCCCGCCCTTCAAAAAGGCGAAGACGGCGCCGAAGACCCCCGCAAACCCGCATCCGGCCCGCGCGGCGGCGGCCGCCAGCGGCAAGAACGAGCCGCAGCGTATCGCAAAACTGCTCGCCCGCGCCGGCGTCGCCTCGCGCCGGGAGATCGAGCGGATGGTGGAGGACGGCCGGATCACGCTGAACGGCGAAGCGATCACCACGCCGGCGACGCTGCTCACATCGCTGCAGGGCATCGCGGTCGATGGCAATCCGGTCGCGGCTCCTGCGCCTACGCGCCTGTTCCTGTTCCACAAGCCATCGGGCTTCCTCACCACCGAGCGCGACCCGCGCGGGCGCCCGACCATTTATGACAAGCTGCCGGCGGATTTGCCGCGTGTCATGCCGATCGGCCGGCTCGACATGACGACCGAGGGCCTGTTGCTGCTGACCACCGACGGCGAATTCAAGCGCCAGATGGAACTGCCCTCCACCGGCGTTCCGCGCACCTACCGGGCGCGCGCCTTCGGTGAAATCAGCCAGAACCAGCTTGAGGACCTGTTCGAAGGCATAGAGATAGACGGCATTCGCTACGGTCAGATCGAGGCCAATCTGGAACGCCGCACCGGCCGCAACCAGTGGATCGAAATGACCCTGACTGAAGGCAAGAACCGCGAAGTCCGCCGCGTGCTCGAACATCTGGGGCTTCAGGTGAACCGCCTGATCCGCACCAGCTATGGCCCGTTCCATCTTGGTGAACTGGCTTCCGGCGCGGTCGAGGAAGTGCGCCAGCATGACCTTGTCCTGTTCCGCAAAAACCTGAAGGCGCCGAAATGAGGATCATTGCAGGGCAATGGCGCGGCCGCCCGCTGGCCGCGCCCAAAGGCGACGCCACGCGCCCGACGGCGGACCGCACCCGCGAAACGCTTTTCTCGATGTTGCTGAGCCGTATCGGCTCCTTTGAGGGGTTGGCCGTGGGCGACTTCTTCGCAGGCTCCGGCGCGCTGGGCTTCGAGGCCCTGTCGCGCGGCGCGGCGAGCTGTATCTTCGTGGAGCAGGACCGCGCCGCGCTCGACGTGATCCGGGCCAATGGCGACAAATTCGGCCTGCGCCCCGACATCCGCCAGAGCAGCGTCCTGTCCCTCGGCCCGACGACGCAACCGCTAGACCTGATCTTCATGGACCCGCCCTATAATACGGGAGCGGGATCGGTGGCGCTGGACAAGCTGGGCCGTCTGGGTTGGACTGGACCCGCCACCTGGATCAGCATAGAAACCGACCGGCGCGAGGATGTGGAGGTCAAGGGCTTCACCGTCGAGGCAACCCGCGACGTCGGCAAAGCCCGTCTGACCCTCTTGAGGGCGACGGCTTAAGCCGCTTCCGCATCCTCATAAGCCTGGGCTTCCTTGCCGATCAATATGTTGGCGAGGAACCAATAAGCCTGCCCCCAGGCATTGAGCACGGCATCGGTCGCCCCGTCTTCGCCCAGCACGTCGCGGATCGCCGGCAGCAGCGCTTCGGCCACCTGGGATAATGTTCGGCCTTCACGCCCGTTTCGATATGCCGCTGCACCATCCGCGCGACCGCGCCGTTCAGCGTCTGCAACTTATCGATATTCTCCGCATAACCCAGAATGGCGGCGGCCAGGCGCTTGGGCTGTTCGCCGCTTTCCTGCGCAGCCTCATCGAACATGCCCTTGATCGACTCGTCCTGAAACAGCCTGGCGTACATGGCCGTCGTGATCTCCACCCCATGCTGGCGCAGCAGGGGCGCGGTAGCCTTGACGATGGCGATGGTTTCGGCGGTCAACTGGGTCATTCATGCACCTTTCCGTGAGACTCGATAAGGTGCATTTACGTTGCATCTTTTAAGATGTAAACAGAATGAATGTTTGAAAAGCGATGTTTCCGCTTCTAACGGTGACGTCATGCAATTAACCCGCCATACCGACTATGCCCTGCGCGTCCTGATCCATCTGGCGGTGAAGCCTTCCGGCCGCGCCACGATCCCGGAGGTCGCGGACGCCTACGGCCTGTCGCGCAATCATCTGATGAAGGTCGTTCATCATCTGGGCCAAGGCGGCTTCCTCGATACCCAGCGCGGGCGCGGCGGCGGGTTCACCCTCGCCCGCCCCGCCGAAACCATCAGCATCGGGGAAGTGGTCCGTCACGCCGAACCCGATATGAACATGGCCGATTGCGGTTCCTGCGCGATCCGTCCCGCCTGCGGCCTGTCCGGCATTTTGAAGGCGGCCACCGCCGCCTTCCTGGCCGTCCTCGACCAGCACAGCCTGGCCGATGCGGCGCGCGACCGGGCCGGGCTGGCGGCGATCATCGCTGCCCTGCCCAACCCGAACACCTTAGCTACCGATGCCTGCGCGTCGCCTTCTTCATCGCCCGCGGAGCCTCGCTCGGATTGATGCAGCTATCCTGTATCGTCTTGCTGCACATCGGATAGTCTTTCGCCTCGGTCGGAGGCGGCGTCATATTGCCACCGACTGTTGCAGGATTGGCCGAAGTGCCTACAGGCGCGGTCGGGTCCTTGGGCACGCCCGCAGGCGCGGGCGCCATGCCTGTATCCGGCGGTACGGCACCGGTCGGCTGCCCCGCATTGGGATCCATGCCGGGAGCCGGCGTGGCCGGCGCTGAAGGAGGCGCAGGCGGCGCGGCCTGATCGGGCGGAGGCGGCATTTCGGTCGCCGGCGGCTGCGTGGACGCAGGCATGTCCTGCGCGACCGCGACGCCGGCACCAAAGGTCAGTATTGCCGCGCCCGCCAATAGGATCGATTTCATCGGGATCATCCTTTCCTTGTTCTTCACCCCGTTCCGCCGCTTGGGCTGAGGGAAAAACCGGAATTGTGACGCCAGCGTTCCAGCCACGGCGACGAACCGTGGCGGACGCGCCGCCAGATGAACCTTGTTGCTTCAAACCTCTGGATAGCGATCGAATTTCGGCAATTCATGGGCCGATCCCATCCAGGGCGCGGCTTCCGCAAATTGCACGTGGATGGAGGGCGGAAAGGCCGACTGGTCATCGAGCGTCGCCGACTGGATATCCACCCTGCCCGGAAAAGCCACCGCATTGCGATAGAACAGCCCTGTGCCGCATGTCCCACAAAATTGCCGCGTCGCATGTTCAGACGACTGGTAACTCACCGGATCACCGTGGACCGTGACCATGTTTTCGGGGAACAATGTCCAACCGACCATGGGCGCTCCCGCACTTTTCCGACAATCGGAACAATGACAAAGCGCGCTATGGGACGGTTCGCCCCGCGCTTCATACTGGATCGCTCCGCAGTGGCACCGCCCCGTAACCATGGCCTTTCTCCTTGCATGATTCTGCTTTTGTTCTCATAAACGGCGGACCGGCGCAAGGCCGCTCGCCCTTGCCGCCCTTCGTTCCGCACCTTAGTTGATGGCCTATGACCCTGCCCGCTCCCTCGCCCGACGACCCCGCCTATCTTCAGGGCCTCAACGAACCCCAGCGGGAAGCCGTACTCACCACCGAAGGCCCGGTGCTGGTCCTCGCGGGCGCGGGGACCGGCAAGACGGCGGCGCTTACCGCCCGCCTCGCCCATCTGATCGCCACTCGCCGCGCCTATCCTTCGGAAATCCTTGCCGTCACCTTCACCAACAAGGCGGCGCGCGAAATGCGCGAGCGCGTCGGCCGCATGATCGGCCCGGCGGTCGAGGGCATGCCCTGGCTCGGCACCTTTCATGCGATCGCCGCCAAGATGCTACGCCGCCATGCCGAACTGGTCGGGCTGCAATCCAATTTCACCATCCTCGACACCGACGACCAACTTCGCCTGATCAAGCAACTCATCCAGGCGGAGGGGATTGATGAAAAGCGGTGGCCCGCCCGCCAGCTTGCGGGGCTTATCGACCAGTGGAAAAACCGGGGCTGGACGCCAGAGGAAATCGGCGCCGGCGAAAGCGAGGGCTATGCCAATGGCCGTGGGCAGAAGCTTTATGCCGCCTATCAGGCCCGTCTGCGTGACGTAAATGCGTGTGATTTCGGTGACTTGCTGCTGCATGTTCTGACGATCCTCAAACGCCACCGCGATGTGCTGGAAAGCTATCAACAGCGGTTCCGTTACATCATGGTCGACGAATATCAGGACACGAACAGCAGCCAATATCTCTGGCTGCGCCTGCTCGCCCAGCAACGCAAGAACATCTGCTGCGTGGGCGACGACGACCAGTCCATCTATTCATGGCGTGGCGCAGAAGTGGCCAATATCCTGCGGTTTGAAAAGGATTTTCCGGGCGCGAAGATCGTCCGCCTCGAACAGAATTACCGCTCGACTCCGCATATCCTCGGCGCAGCCTCCGGCGTGATCGCGGAAAATGGCAACCGCCTCGGCAAAACGCTCTGGACCGAGATCGACGTGGGCGAGAAGGTCCGCATCATCGGCGTCTGGGACGGCCCGGAGGAAGCGCGCCGGGTAGGCGATGAAATCGAATCGATCGAACGCAGCGGCCAATCGCTGGACGAAGTCGCCATCCTCGTCCGCGCCCAGCATCAGACCCGCGAATTCGAAGACCGCTTCATCCAGATCGGCCTGCCCTATCGCATCGTCGGCGGCTTCCGCTTTTACGAGCGCGCCGAAATCCGCGACGCGCTGGCCTATCTGCGCCTGGTCAACCAGCCGGCCGACGATCTTGCCTTTGAACGAATCGTCAACGTCCCCAAACGTGGCCTTGGCGACAAGGCGGTAGAGAAACTCCACCGCCTCGCCCGCGCCGAGGGCATCCCGCTGGCGCTCGCCGCCGCGCGCATACTCGATACCGACGAGATGACACCGCAAGCGCGGCGGTCGTTGGGCGCGTTTATCGGCGACCTTGCCCGCTGGCGCGACCGGGCGACGCAACTGCCTCATGCGGAACTTGCCCGGCAGATATTGGACGAAAGCGGCTACACCGCGATGCTTCAGGCCGAACGCACGGCCGAAAGCGCGGGCCGCCTCGAAAACCTCAACGAACTCACCCGCGCCATGGAGGAATATGAGACGCTGGGCGCGTTCCTCGAACATGTGTCGCTGGTCATGGACAATGAAGCGCAGGCGGACGAGCGCAAGATCACGATCATGACCATTCACGCCGCCAAGGGGCTGGAGTTCGACACGGTCTTCCTCGCGGGCTGGGAAGAAGGCATCTTCCCCTCCCAGCGCGCACTCGACGAAGGCGGGCTGAACTCCCTGGAGGAAGAGCGCCGCCTCGCCTATGTCGCGCTCACCCGCGCGCGGCGGCGCTGCATCGTCCTCCACGCCGCCAACCGCCGCATCTACGGCCAATGGACCAGTTCCATCCCCTCGCGCTTCGTAGGCGAACTCCCGCCCGAGCATGTGGAGGAGGAAAGCAGCATGTCCGGCGGCGCCTCGCTCTGGCGCGCCAACTGGTCGGAACGGGCCGACCCCTTTGCCAATGTCCAGCGCGGAACGGGAAGAGGCCCGGGCTGGCAACGCGCCCAGCAAAGCGGTCCATTCGCGAAGGAACCCATCCGCATCGTCGAAGCCCGTACCTCAGCAGTATCGCTGGGCAATAAAGGCCGCGACGACATGAGCGTGGGCCTGCGCGTCTTCCACCAAAAATTCGGCTACGGCACCGTCGCGGAAATTGAAGGCAACAAGTTGGAGATCGACTTTGAAACGGCGGGACGGAAGCGAGTGATGGACAGCTTCGTGCAGCCTGCATGACCGGTCATTGGAGGCCAATGCGCGGGCCTGACCTGCCAGCGGTCAAAGCCATCTCCGACGCCGTCCATGGCCCGTATACGGAAGACGAAGCCATCTATGCGGAAAGGCTGGCGCTGTATCCTTCGGGCTGCCTGATCTTGGAACGCGACGCAGTGCCGGTCGGCTATCTCATAGCGCATCCCTGGCACAGCCGGACGCCACCGCCACTGAACAAGCCCCTGGGCGCCCTACCCGATGATGCAGACACTTATTATCTGCATGACATCGCCCTGCTGCCCGTTGCCCGAGGCAGCGGCGTAGGCGTCAAGGGTACCATGCTGGCATTGAGCGAGGCCGCAAAAGCCGGATTCGACACGGTCACATTGACGGCGGTGAACGGCGCCGATCGCTTCTGGTCATCGCAAGGCTTTACAGCAGTCGAAAGCCAGCCAGACCTTTACGATCCTGCATCGCAGTTCATGCGGCGTCGCTTGTCCCGCTAACCGCCGAATCAGCGTATTGAACCGTGGAAATCGCGGAAGGAATTGGGCGCGCAGCCGCATTTTTCTGCGGCCTCATCATGTCACTGTCATCGTCCAAATCCTACAGGCACGCAAAGGACCAAAGCAAAAAGCCCCGATCCGAACCGGATCAGGGCGCGCTGTTCAAGGATGTAGGAATAACCGCAGCCCTCGCCTGCGCTCGGGAGTTTTGCCGGAAGCCATCTCCCCGGACGGCTGCTGCTTTTGTTTTTCGGTGAAATCGAAAATTGGTGGAGCCTAGCGGGATCGAACCGCTGACCTCCTGCATGCCATGCAGGCGCTCTCCCAGCTGAGCTAAGGCCCCATCGTTTCGCGGCATTATACCGCATCCCAATGGATCAGGCCATGACCGGCAAATGCCGTCGGCCGCATGTCCGTTTTTCGGTTAAACCGAAAATTTGGTGGAGCCTAGCGGGATCGAACCGCTGACCTCCTGCATGCCATGCAGGCGCTCTCCCAGCTGAGCTAAGGCCCCGTTTCCAGTGTGGCGCCGTTGGGTTCGGCGCCTCGGAGGTCGCTGCCATTAGGTGGCGGCTTCCTCCTTGGCAAGCACAAAATTCAATTAATTGTCGTCGCCGTCATCATCGCCGCCAGCGTCGACACCCAGATCGTCGTCGCCGCCCAGATCGACGTCATTATCCGGCGAATCGCCGTCATCATCCACGTCCAGATCCAGGTCCAGATCGTCGTCCGCCGTCTCGCGTTCACCGTCAGCGGTTTCGATGACCTTCTTGGGCGCTTCCTCATAAGGCAGCGGCTGTTTCGACTTCAACACCGGTTCGGGTTCCCAGGCGGTTGCGCAGTTAATGCAGGTGACCGGGTCATCCTTGCCCAGGTCGTAGAAGCGCGTGGCGCATTTCGGGCAGGTACGCTTCGTGCCCCATTCAGCCTTGACCATGTCCGGCCTTGTCCTTCTCGCGAGTGCTCAAAATAGATATTACGCGGCACGACTGGGTCGCCCGCGAAGAGACGGCGCCTTGCCATAGCCAAACCGCGCTGTCAAAAGCCGGGCGCATTTTTTCAAGTTTTGCAGACGGATTGACCGTGACCGCTTCTTCAGACCAGCCTACCCCCATGACCTTCACCGCCGCTCCGGCGCTTTCCGGCTCGATCACCGTGCCCGGCGACAAGAGCATTTCGCACCGCTCGCTGATGCTTTCCGCTCTGGCCGTGGGCGAAAGCCGGGTCGAAGGGCTGCTGGAGGGGGAGGACGTGCTGGCAACCGCCGCTGCCATGCGCGCCATGGGCGCCGACATTCAGCGCGACGCCGATGGCATCTGGCATATCCATGGCGTTGGAGTCGGCGGCCTGCTCCAGCCGGAAAGCGCGCTCGACATGGGCAATAGCGGCACGTCCACCCGTCTGCTGATGGGCCTGATCGCCAGCCACGCGATCACGGCGACCTTCGTGGGCGACGCAAGCTTGAGCAAGCGCCCCATGGCCCGCGTCACCGACCCCTTGTCCCGCATGGGCGCCAGCTTCACGACCAGTCCCGGCGACCGCCTGCCGCTCACCATGCGCGGCGCCTGTCCGGCGGTACCGCTCGACTATCGCCTCCCCGTCGCCTCGGCGCAGGTCAAATCCGCGATCCTTCTCGCGGGCCTCAACGCCCCCGGCACCACCCGCATCGTCGAGCCCATCCCGACCCGCGACCATAGCGAACGCATGCTCAAGGGCTTCGGCGCAGACCTGAATGTGGAGATCGAAGCCGACGGCACCCGGATCATCACGCTGAAGGGCGAAGCCGAACTCCGCCCGCAGTCGATTATCGTGCCCGGCGATCCCTCCTCCGCCGCCTTCCCGATGGTGGCCGCATTGCTGGTCCCCGGATCGACGGTCACCATCGCCAATGTCGGCCTCAACGCGACCCGCGCCGGCCTGATCGACCTGCTGCGTGAAATGGGCGGCGATATCGTCATCGAAAATCCGCGCGAAGTCGGGGGAGAGCCGGTAGGTGACCTCCTCATCACCGCGTCGTCTCTGAAAGGCATCGAACCCGACCCGGCCCGCGCCCCGTCGATGATCGACGAATATCCCGTCGCCTTCATCGCCGCCGCCTTTGCGGAAGGGCGCAGCATCTTCCGCGGGCTGGAAGAACTGCGCGTCAAGGAATCGGACCGCATCGCCACCATGGCGACCGGCCTGCGTGCCATCGGCGTTCAGGTGGAGGAACTGGAAGACGGCATCGTCATTCAGGGCAGCGGCGGCGCGCTTCTGCCCGGCGGCGGCCCCATTTTCACCAAGCTCGACCACCGGATCGCGATGAGCTTCGCGGTGGCGGGCCTTGTGTCGAAAAACGGCGTCGCCATCGACGATATGCGCCCCGTCGCCACCAGCTTCCCCGGCTTCACCCACCTGCTGCAAACACTCGGCGCCATGGTATGATCTTCGACCTCGCCAACATCATAGGCCTGATCGGCAGCGGCCTGATGGTTGCAGCCTATGCCTATAGCAATGTGGCGAAGGCGCTGAATTTCACGCTCTTCAACTTGCTGAACCTCGTCGGCGCCCTGCTGCTCATTTCATCACTGACGGTTCACTTCAACATCGCATCGATGGCGATGGAAATCATCTGGGCTGTCATCGCCCTCATCGGCCTTGCCAAGGCCTTGTGGAAAGGCAAAGCATCATGATCATCGCCGTCGACGGCCCCGCCGCATCGGGCAAAGGCACGATCGCCAAGGCGCTCGGCCACCATTACGGCCTGCCCGTCCTCGACACCGGCTTGCTCTACCGGGCGGTCGGACTGGCGGTCCTCAAGGCCGGCGGCGATCCCGATCATGAAGCGGACGCCCTTGCCGCCTGCGATTTCGAGGATGCCGTCCTGACAGACCCCGCCCTGCGCAGCGAAGCGGTAGGCTCCCTCGCCTCGCGCGTGTCCATTCACCAGAGCGTCCGCCAGGCACTGGTGCAGCGCCAGCGCGACTTCGCCACCCAGCCCGGCGGCGCGATCCTCGACGGCCGGGACATCGCGACCGTCATTGCCCCTGACGCCAATGCCAAGATCTTCGTCACCGCCAGCGTCCACGTCCGCGCCCAGCGCCGCTATGACGACGCCCTGTCCCATGGCGGCCATCCCGACATGGACAGCCTGATCGCGGACATTCAGGCCCGCGACACCCGCGACATGAGCCGCGACCATGCCCCGCTGCGCATGGCCGATGGAGCGGACTTGCTCGATACCAGCAATTTGACTATAGACGCCGCCGTCCAGCAGGCCATTGCACTGGTGGACGCCCAGTTGGAACGTCGGCAACAGGCCTGACGCGATGCCGGGTGCCGGGGATTCCCAGGCGCCCTTTTCGCTTATCCACGGGGCGTCGACTCGTCAGGGCCGAACGGATGTTCGCGCGCTATTCGGGCGCGCGGGCGGTTTGGCCTGAAAGACCACCGGACACAACCGGTAGGCCAGTAATGACGAGTGAAGGAAAACTGCATGGCCTCTACGGCATTCCCCTCGCGCGACGATTTCGCCGCGCTTCTCAATGATTCTCTCGGCGGTGAGGACGGCGGCTTCGAAGGCCGCGTCGTCAAGGGCACCGTGACCGGCATCGAAAACGACATGGCGCTGATCGACGTCGGCCTGAAGTCGGAAGGCCGCGTGCCGCTGCGCGAATTCGCCGCACCCGGCCAGAAGGCTGACTTGAAGGTCGGCGACGAAGTCGAAGTCTATGTCGACCGCGTCGAAAACGCCCATGGCGAAGCCATGCTGTCGCGCGACCGCGCGCGCCGCGAAGCCGCCTGGGACAAGCTCGAAGCGGAGTTCACCGAAAGCGCCCGCGTCGAAGGCGTCATCTTCGGCCGCGTCAAGGGCGGCTTCACCGTCGACCTCGACGGCGCCGTGGCGTTCCTGCCCGGCAGCCAGGTCGACATTCGCCCGGTTCGCGACGTCACCCCGCTGATGGACATTCCTCAGCCCTTCCAGATCCTCAAGATGGATCGCCGCCGCGGCAACATCGTCGTGTCGCGCCGCGCCATTCTGGAAGAAACCCGCGCCGAACAGCGCAGCGGCCTCATCCAGACGCTGGCCGAAGGTCAGATCATCGAGGGCGTCGTCAAGAACATCACCGATTACGGTGCGTTCGTTGATCTGGGCGGCATCGACGGTCTGCTGCACGTCACCGACCTGTCGTACAAGCGCATCAACCACCCGAACGAGATGATCAACATCGGCGACACCGTCCGTGTCCAGATCATCCGCATCAACCGCGACACCCAGCGCATCAGCCTCGGCATGAAGCAGCTGGAAAGCGATCCGTGGGAAGGCGCCGCCGCCAAGTACCCGGTCGGTGCGAAGCTGTCGGGCCGCGTCACGAACATCACCGAATATGGTGCGTTCGTCGAACTGGAGCCGGGCATCGAAGGTCTGGTCCACGTTTCGGAAATGTCCTGGACCAAGAAGAACGTCCACCCCGGCAAGATCGTTTCGACCAGCCAGGAAGTCGAAGTTCTGGTTCTGGAAGTCGATCCCGAAAAGCGCCGCATCTCGCTCGGCCTCAAGCAGGCTCAGAACAACCCCTGGGACAGCTTTGCCGAACGTCACCCGATCGGTTCGACCGTCGAGGGCGAAGTCAAGAACGCGACCGAATTCGGCCTGTTCATCGGCCTGGACGGCGACGTCGACGGCATGGTCCACATGTCGGACATCGCCTGGGGCATTTCGGGCGAAGACGCTCTGGCTCTGCACCGCAAGGGCGAGACGGTTCAGGCCGTCGTTCTCGACATCGACGTCGAGAAGGAGCGCATCAGCCTCGGCATGAAGCAGCTTGAGCGTGGCGGTCCTGCCGCTGGTGGCACTGCTGCTGCGGCTGCCGGCCTCAACAAGAACTCGATCGTCACCGTGACGGTTCTGGAAGTCCGCGACGGCGGTCTGGAAGTCCAGGCTGGCGAAGACGGCGCTGCCGGCTTCATCAAACGCAGCGACCTTGGCCGCGACCGCGACGAACAGCGTCCGGAACGCTTCCAGGTCGGCCAGAAGTTCGACGCCATGGTCACCGGTTTCGACCGCGCCAAGAAGCCGACCTTCTCGGTCAAGGCGATGCAGATCGCCGAAGAGAAGCAGGCTGTGGCGCAGTATGGCTCGTCCGACAGCGGCGCGTCGCTGGGCGACATCCTTGGCGAAGCGCTGAAGGCCAAGAACGAAGGCTAAAGTCTCCTTCGATATCTAACCAAAGTAATAGAGCCCGCCGGAACTTAACTCCGGCGGGCTTTTTCTATTCTCATAATGAGAAAAACATACCGATATTGGCCAATTGTCAGAAGGTTGGAGATTCAGTATAAATTAAACGGGAACCAGAAGGGGGAGTCTGGAGGACCGATGATACGCTCGGAACTGATACAGAAACTGGCTGAGGAAAATCCAAACCTCAACCTCCAGGAAGTCGAAAGGATCGTCGATCTCTTTTTCAAGGAGATTGTCGACCGCCTTTCCAGCGGCGGACGCGTGGAGCTGAGAGGCTTTGGCGCGTTCACAACCCGCGCCCGCGACGCACGCACCGGTCGCAATCCGCGCACCGGCGAACAAGTGTCCGTGGACGCCAAGCGCGTTCCCTATTTCAAGCCCGGAAAGGAAATACGGGAACGGTTGAACGACAAGCCGCTCTAAGATTTCCGCGAGGTTTCAGGCCGGAACAGGCCCATGCCTGATGCGCAATCGAAACGAGGCGCATGCCTCGTTTCGACATTATTTCAGCCGCCGGCTCCAGACGGCCGTGGCAGATCGATCCTCGCCACTTGAACTGCTCGTTCAGGCACATCTTGACCTGTGTGTCTTTAGCCTTCAGGGGATGTTTGCCCAAGCGGACGTGGCGAAATCGGTATACGCAGCGGACTTAAAATCCGCCTCCCCCCGGGAATGCGGGTTCAAGTCCCGCCGTCCGCACCATTTGCGCAGTCGACAAAGCATCGGCGCAGGCTATTTTCTCAACCTTAAAGCTGGATGTTTGCGGCATTTGTCGCAATGATTGACCATGGCCGGCGCGATCAATCCCCAGAGCTTCAGCGATTCCCTTGTTATTCTGGGCGCGGCGGGGCTGGTCATCCCGGGTTTTGCGCGGTTCCGCATCAGCCCGGTGATCGGCTTCATTCTGGTCGGACTGGCGGTCGGACCGTCGGGATTGGGCGCTTTGGTCGGCCAATATCCCTGGCTCTACCATGTCACCATTTCCAATAGAGAAGCCATCGAGCCTTTTGCGGAACTTGGCGTCATATTGCTGCTGTTTTCCATTGGGCTGGAATTGAGCTTCCGGCGCCTGTGGACCATGCGAACACAAGTATTCGGAGTCGGCGCCGCAGAATTAATCGGCGGCGGGACGCTCATTGCGCTTGGTCTTTACTTGCTGGGACAATCGTCTGCGGGTGCTTTTGGCCTGGGGCTTGCCCTGGCGCTGTCGTCCACGGCGGTTGTGCTTCCCATGGTCGGCACGCAAAGCGCCGTCGGCCGCGCGGCCTTTTCCATGCTGCTTTTCGAGGATCTGGCACTCGTCCCGATCATCTTCATGCTGGGCGCGCTTGCCCCTTCGGTCGCCGCCAGCCCGGACGGTCCGTGGGACCAACTGGCCGATACGCTGGTCAGGAGCGGCATCACCATCGCCATCATGCTGGTGCTGGGACGCGTCTGCCTGCCGCATATTTTCCGCCAGGCCGCGCGCACCAAAAGCCCGGAAGTATTTCTGGCGGCAAGCCTGCTGGTCGTCATCGTTTCCAGCATGGCGACGTCGATCGCCGGGCTCTCGCCCATTGTCGGCGCCCTGCTGGCAGGCCTGCTGATCGCCGAAACGGATTATCATGGCGAGGTCGAGGTGATGACCGCCCCCTTCAAGGGGCTGGCGCTCGGCGTGTTCCTGATCACGGTCGGCATGGGGCTGGACGTTCGTGTGATCCTGGCCAACTGGCCGACGCTGGTGCTGGCGGTGGTGGGCGTCGTCCTGACGAAGACCATCGTGACCGCCGCGCTTCTCTATGTTTCGGGCGCGCGCAAGGCCGTCGCGCTGGAGGTCGGCTTGCTGATGGCCAGCCCTTCCGAAACCACCCTGATCGTCCTGTCCGCCGCCGCCGCCGCGCAGTTGATCCTGCCTTCGACCGCCGCCTTCTGGCAGATCGTGACCGCCATCGGCCTTACTATCACGCCGCTTCTGGCGCGGCTGGGCCATGACATCGCCCGGCGGCTGGAAATGGCGCTGGGCGAGGAGGCGGTTGAGGTCAGCGAGGATCATGTCGAGGCTGCTGCCGTGGTGATCGGCTTTGGCCGGGTCGGGCGCATGGTCTGCGACCTCCTGACCCTTCACAAGCAGCGCTTCATCGTCGTCGAATCGGACGCCGATGTCGTCGCGGAGGCACGTCGCGACGGCTATCCGATCCTGTTCGGCGACGTGTCGCGGACGGAGATGCTCGACAAGCTGCGATTGGGCCATGCGAGAGCGCTGATCCTGACGATGGACGATCCGGTGCTGTCCGTCCGGGTGACGAAGCGTGTGCGCGGCTGGGTGCCGGACCTGCCGATCATCGCCCGCGCCCGCGACACCGATCATGCCGCGCAGCTTTACCGCGCCGGCGCCAGCGATGCAGTGCCCGAAACGCTGGAAAGTTCGCTTCAGCTTGCCGAAACGGCGCTGGTCGACCTGGGCGTGGCGATGGGACCGGTGATTGCCTCCATCCATCAGACGCGGGAGGACCTGCGCATGGGGATCAAGGATGCCGCGCAACTCGAAAAGGCGCCAAAGCTCCGGCGGTTGCGGGCCGACGAAGTGCCTTAACGCTCATCCTGCGGCGGGCTGAACACCGACCAGCCGGTGCGGCGGGCCAGTTCCTCCAGGGCCTGGGTGCCTAACTGACTGTTGCCATTTTCGTTGAGGCCGGGCGACCAGACGGCGATGGAAGCGCGACCGGGAACGATCGCCAATATGCCGCCGCCCACGCCCGACTTGCCGGGGATGCCGACGCGAAAGGCGAAATCGCCCGACGCATCATAATGACCGCAGGTGAGCATCAGGGCGTTGATGCGCTTGGCGCGGCTGGACGAGACGACCCGGCCGCCCTCTGGATGCCGCCCGTCGAGCATCAGGTAACGGCCGGCAAGAGCAAGCTGGCGACAGTTCATTTCCATCGCGCATTGGTGAAAATAGGTGCCCAGCACCAGATCCACCGGATGGCGGACATTATCGAAGGCGCGCATATAATTAGCGAGCGCCATGTTGCGGAACCCCGTGGCGGTTTCCGACGCGGCCACGGCTTCGTTGATGGCGATGCTGTCGTCGCTGGCCAGATAACGCACGAAACGGAGCATTTCCCCAATGGCGACACGGGGTTGGTGGCCGCCCAGATTGACGTCCGCAACGACGATGGCGCCCGCATTGATGAAGGGGTTTCGCGGAATGCCCTGTTCCTGCTCCAACTGCACGATGGAGTTGAACGCGTTGCCGGACGGTTCCCGCCCCACCCTTTCCCAAAGCTGATCGCCGACCTTGCCGAGGGCCAGGGTCAAGGCGAAAACTTTCGAGATGGATTGGATGGAAAAGCCCACATCGCAATCGCCGCCCTCGATCAATCGGCCGTCCGCCGTGGCGATGGCAATGCCGAATTGGCCCGGGTCGACCTTGGCGAGTTCCGGTATGTAACTCGCAACCGTGCCGCGCTCTTCGCGGGCGGCCGCAGCGGCGACGATGTCGGCCAGAATGGCGGGAAGATCGGGTGACATGGATGACATTATAGAGGCGCGGCGAAGCTCCATTTCCAGAAAAAATTCCTGCCGGCCCCAAAAGCGGGTTCGAGATGGGGCGGATTTGCCGCTGTCATGGGCTGCGCGATCCTGTAGAGGACGCGATAAGTCCCCCCGAACAGGAGCCCAAGCCCATGACTTTCCGTATGCCTGCCGAATGGGCGCCGCACGAATGGACCTGGATTGGTTTTCCCACCTATCCCGATGAATGGCCCGGCGCTTTCGAGGAGGCGCGGCAACAGATTGCGAGCTTTGCCAATGCGCTTCATGGCAAGGGTGAGGATGTGCGGCTGGTCGTCGCGCATGATGGCGATGCGGAGGTCGCGCGCGGGCTGGTGACGCCCGGCGTTCAGATCGTGGTGCAGAAGCTGGGCGACATCTGGCTGCGCGACACGGCGCCGATTGCGGTGATGCGTGGGACTGAGCGGGCACTGGTGGATTTCGGCTTCAATGGCTGGGGCGGCAAATATCGGATGCCGGGCGATGAGGATATCGGCGCGCGGCTGGCGGCGATGACCGGCCTGCCGACCTCCACCCAGAATTGGGTGTTCGAAGGAGGCGCGGTCGACACTGACGGTACAGGACTGTTCGTGACGACCGAGCAATGCCTGCTCCATCCCAATCGCAATCCGGACCTGGACCGGGGGAAGATCGAGACATTGCTGGCGGGATCGCTGGGCCTGTCCGACATGCTCTGGCTGGGCGATGGACTGCTGAACGATCATACCGACGGGCATGTCGACAATCTGGCCCGCTTCGTGGCGCCGGGCGTACTGGCGCTGCCCGAGACCAGCACGCAGGATGACCCCAATGCCGCCATCTATGCCGATGCACGGGCGCGGGCCAAGGCATTCGGGGTGGAGGTGGCATCCATCCCTTCCCCCGGCCGCGTCGTCGTGGACGGGGAAGTCATTCCGGCCAGCTATATGAATTTCTATATCGGCAACGCCGCCGTCATCGTGCCCATCTATGGCCAGCCAAACGATCAGGCGGCTCTGGAGGCGCTCAAACCCTTTTTCCCCGGTCGGAAGATCATCGGCCTGCGCAGCGACGCCATCCTGTCGGGCGGCGGCAGCTTCCACTGTTGCAGTCAGCAGATGCCGGCGGGCGAATGAGCGCGATGCTCGCGTTGCGGGCGCTGATCTCCGGCGTCATCATCGCCATCGTGTCCGTGGTGTCGCGGCGCTATCCGGCATTGGGCGCGCTGATCGCGTCACTGCCACTCATTTCGGTGATGGGGATGATCTGGCTGTGGAACGACAGGCCGGATGCCGAAAATATGGCGCGTCATGCGGAGGCGACATTCTATTATCTCATCCCATCCCTGCCAATGTTCCTGCTCATCCCGATGCTGCTGCGGCGGGGCGTTGCCTTTGCGCCTGCGCTGATCGCGGGTTGCGTGCTGACGATCCTGCTCTATCTCCTGACCGTTGCCGTTGCCGCCCGATTGGGCATTCGTCTCTAGGGTATTGTTTATGACCAAAGTTACCGTCGCCGCGCTCCAACTCGCCTTTTCCGACGACCGGGCGGACAATATCGACATGGTCGCGGGCCATGTGGTGAAGGCGGCCGCGCGCGGCGCAAAGATCGTGCTGCCGCCCGAACTGTTCGAAGGCCCCTATTTCTGCAAGGTCGAGGATGAGGCGCTGTTCGCCAACGCGCTACCCCTGGACGAGCATCCCGCCGTGCAGGAAATGTGCAAGGTGGCCAAAGCCGAAGGCGTCTATATCCCCACCAGCTTCTTCGAGCGCGACGGGCATCATTATTACAACTCGCTCGCCATGATCGATGACGGGGGCGAGATTATGGGCGTTTATCGCAAGAGCCATATTCCCGACGGGCCGGGTTATGAGGAGAAATATTATTTCCGCCCGGGCAATACGGGCTTCAAGGTGTGGAAGACGAAGTTCGGCACCATCGGCGTCGGCATCTGCTGGGATCAATGGTATCCCGAAACCGCGCGGGTCATGGCGCTGATGGGGGCGGAGATGCTCTTCTACCCGACGGCCATCGGCTCCGAACCCTATGATGCCGACCTCGACACCAGCCGCATGTGGCGCCGGGCGATGATCGGCCATGCCGTCAGCAACTGTATGCCGGTGATCGCCGCCAACAGGATCGGTGAGGAGGACGGGCAGAAATTCTACGGCCACAGCTTCATCACCGACCAGTGGGGCGATTTCGCTGCGGAGGCCGACGCCAGGGACAATGGCGCTCTGGTGGCGACGTTGGACCTGGAGCAGGCAAAGATGCATCGCGCCGGCATGGGTTTCTTCCGCGACCGGCGGCCGGAGCTTTATGCACGGATCGCACAGGATATTTAATAAGCAGGAGAGAGACGATGACCGTTGCCCGCCACTATATCATACACGCGAAGGAAGGCATGGACGCCGAACTGGAAACCGCCCTGCGCGCGGTGGCGGATGCGGTTCGGTCCCTGTCCGGCTGCGAAGGCGTGGAAATGCTGCGCGACCTGGGCAATGAACGGCGCTTCGTCTTCATCGAACAATGGGCCGATATCGATGCCCACAAGGCAGCCGGAGCGATGCTGGACAAAGGATTGTTCGCACCGATGATGGCGGCGCTCGACGGGCCGCCGGACGGCGCCTATTTCGACTATCTCATCCGCTGATTTCCAGCGCCCGCGCGAACACCGCTTCGAACATCTCCGCCGTCAGACGGCCAGTATTCTGATTGTATCGCGAGCAATGGTAGCTGTCGATCACGATCCGGCCGTCGGGCATGCGATGCTCCGCCAGATGGGCAAAGCGGGCCTTGGGCAGCTTGCCGCCCAGCGCCTTGACCGCTGACTGGTGGGCGATCTGGCCCAGGGCGATGAAGACGCGGGCGTGGGGCAGCGCCGCGACTGCTGGCTTCAGGAAAGCGCGGCAGTTGCGGATTTCCTCCGGCAGCGGCTTGTTCTGCGGCGGCAAGCATTTGACCGCGTTGACGATGATGATGTTGCGCAATGCCAGTCCATCATCGGACCGGGCGTCATAGCTGCCCTCCGTCAGGCCGAATTTGCCGAGCGTGGCAAATAGCAGGTCGCCGGCAAAATCGCCGGTGAACGGACGGCCCGTGCGGTTGGCGCCGTTCTTGCCTGGGGCAAGGCCGATAATCGCAATTCTGCCCGCCGGATCGCCGAAGGACGGCACCGGCGCGTTCCACCAATCGGGATGCTCCGCCCGGCATTCCTTGCGAAATGCGACAAGGCGGGGGCAAAGCCCGCAATCATGGGGCGGTTCGGTGTGCGGGATGGGGCTTTGCAGCGTCATGTAGACCCGATAGGCGCAGCATCATGGCCAAGACAAGCATTCCTCACCTTTATGCGCTGGCGCTGGGATCGAACCGGTCCTTATCCGCGACACTCACGCCGGCGCGGATCGTGGATGCGGCAGTGGCGAAGATCGGCGCAATCGGCACCGTCCGAGCCGTGGCGCCGATATTGACGACGCCGCCTGTCGGACCTTCGCGCCGGGTCTTCGCCAATAGCGCGCTGATCATCGAAAGCGTCCTGCCGCCCGACAGGATGCTGGCACGCCTCCAGGAAATCGAACGATCGCTGGGGCGGCGGCGCTTCAGGCGCTGGGGCGCGCGCAGCATCGACATCGATATCATCTTCTGGTCGGGCGGACGATGGAACAGCCGGTCGCTGCACATCCCCCACCCCACTTTTCGACAGAGGGACTTCGTACTGAAGCCCCTTTGCGCCATCGTTCCACGCTGGCGCGATCCGGTTTCGGGGCTTTCGGTACGCCATTTGCTCGCCCAATTACGAAAAGCGATTTCTGGAGGTTGACCATCCGCATCGCCGCCTCTAGTGCGTGCAAACCTCAAAACATGAGGGCCCTTAGCTCAGTCGGTAGAGCAACTGACTTTTAATCAGTAGGTCGCTGGTTCGAATCCAGCAGGGCTCACCATTTTTCCCTTATATTTCAGTCTTTTATATGCGCAGCAACGTCGCATGATTGTAGGCTCTGCAGCTTCATAGAAAGCTGGTAAGCCGCGCTCACGCCATCAAATAACGCATCACATGTCGGGAAGGTTGCCCCGGACAAACATGAAGTTCTGCCGCGGTCAGTCCAGCGCCTTTGCGATAATCGCGGCAAAGCACCAGATTTCGATCGATAACAGCATGCCGAAAAGAATGCCAAACATGGCATGAGGCTTTAGCACATTGTCCATCGCCCTCTCCAATTCATCATTTATTTCTGCAAGATTAACGGGTTAACTCAGCAATCGGTTCCCGCAGCACTTCAACCCGACTTTGGCGCATCGTGGCGCTTCGCGATAGAGCAGCGCCCATTCCACCGGGTTCACCATGGACGCGCGGACAAGAGCAGGCCGAACGCCCACTGCATTTTTCATGATCGCATCAAAATTCGGCATGACGCCGGATCGATCATCGGCCTTTCAGCATGGTTCACGATCAGCAATCAGCCGCCCTATTGCCGCCGGTGTCGTGCACGACACCGGCGGCAATAGGGCTTCGGTCCTGATATTCCTGTCAGACGCCGGTGATGCGGATGCCGGAGCCGGGAACCTTATATTTGCGGTTGAGCGCGATGAGGACGGAAGTCAGTCCTTCGGCCACCACCGAATTGCACAGCGGTCCGGCATTCCATGCGCGCAGACCGATTTCCTGCGCCAGCGCGACCACCGTGTCGGCGGCTTTGCTGTCATCGGCGCAGACCAGAACGTCGCATTCGATTTCCTCATCCAGCTTGGTCAGGTGATGCGCGCTGATATTCTGGAAGGCGGAGACGACGCGAACCCCGTCGCCCAGCATCTTCTGCACCGCCTCCACGGCGGAACCGCCTTCGGGAAGTTGCACGCGGCTAACTTTCGGCGGGACCAGAGGCACCGTCACGTCGATCAGGATCTTGCCAGCCAGCGCCGGCTCCACATCCTTCACCGTCGATTGCTGCGCCGCATAGGGCACGGCCAGAACGACAATGTCGGCCTGCGCGGCGGCGTCCGGATTGGCGGCGCCGGTGACGGTGCCTTCCCCCAGCACCGCATTCATCTGGGCGGCGGCTTCCTGCGCGCGTTCGGCGGTACGGCTGCCGATGATGACCCTGTGCCCCTTATGCGCCCAGCGGAGCGCGAGGCCGCCGCCTTCCTTGCCGGTGCCGCCAAGGACGGCGATGCTCGCCAGAGTTTCATTCTGCATAAATCAAATTCTCCTGTTCATTCCGGTCACCCCGCGCACGTTTGCGCGGGGGCGTGAGGATCATGGGGGTGAGGTCCGCCGCAGCCATGCCGCGATCGTGCATGTCCTCCGACACCGCGCCATAGGCAGTGCTGCGCTGGCGCGGGGTGCGGCCGAGCGAGCGGATCAGCGCTTCCATCGCAGCGGGGGGCATTTCCTGACCATGCTGCGTGCCCGCAGCGCGGGAAATGCTCTCATTCATGAGCGTTCCGCCCAGATCGTTGGCGCCGGAGGTGAGGCAGGCCTTCACCCCCTCCTCGCCCAGCTTTACCCAGCTGGTCTGGATCGAGCGGATATGCGGATGCAGCGCCAGTCGCGCGACCGCGTGCATCAGCCGCACTTCGCGGAAGGTGGGGCCATGACGCGCCTCGCCCCGCACGCCCATCGGCGCTTCCATATGGACGAAGGGCAGCGGCACGAATTCGGTGAAGCCGCCGGTCCGGCGCTGGAGGTCGCGGATGCGGATCAGGTGGCGCGCCCAATGGCGCGGCGTGTCGACATGGCCGAACATGATGGTGGCGGTGGTGGTGAAGCCGACCTTATGCGCGGTTTCGATGACATCCAGCCACTGTTCCGTGTTGAGCTTGTCCGGGCAGATGATGGCGCGGACCTCATCGTCCAATATCTCCGCCGCCGTGCCGGGAAGCGTGTCGAGGCCCGCTTCTTTCAGACGCAGGAGGAAGTGTCCGACGCTCAGACCCAGCGTCGCGGCGCCCTGCGACACTTCCAGCGGCGAAAAGGCATGGATGTGCATGTCCGGCACGGCGGCGCGAACGGCCTTGGCGAGGTTGATATACGTGTCGCCGGTATAATGCGGGTGGATACCGCCTTGCAGGCAAACTTCGGTGCCGCCGCGCTCCCACGCCTCGCGGGTGCGGCGGACGACTTCTTCCAGGTCGAGATCATAGGGTTTGCCGCGCAGTTCCTCCGCCTTGTCCCCCTTGGAAAAGGCGCAGAAGCTGCATTTATAGGCGCAGATATTGGTATAATTGATGTTGCGGTTGACGACATAGGTGATGGTGTCGCCTATCACCTGTTCGCGCACGGCGTCGGCGCTGTCGCAGACATGCTCAAGGTCGAATTCGCGAGCGGAAAAGAGGGTGGCGATCTCCTCCTCATCCAGCAGCGCGCCCACCATGGCGCGATCAACAATGGCGGCGATCTTCGGGTCGACCGGCAGAATGGAAGGGCGCGTGATGCGGGGTTCGAGCGCGATGCCGGGTGACCACCTGTCTTCGCGGGCAAAGCCCTCCGCATCGGCATGGGCGAGGATATGGCGGACCATGGCACGGTCCTGCCATCGGGCATTATCCTGCGCATAGGCGGGATAGACCGGCAGGCGCGCGACCAGCATCCGTCCCTCCCCTTCGGTGGCCATGCGCAGGCGTTCGACTTCGGGCCAGGGGGCCTCGGGATTCACATGATCCGGCGTGACTGGCGAAACGCCGCCCCAATCGTTGATCCCCGCCGACAGCAGGCGCGGAAAATCGGCGGCCGAGAGATTGGGCGGCGCCTGAATATTCATCTGCGGCCCCAGGATCAGGCGCGCGGCGGCGATGGTCCAGAGCAACTCATCCATATCCGGTTCGGGCGCATGGGCCATCACCGTCCGTTCTTTCGCGCGGAAATTCTGCACGATCACTTCCTGGATATGACCATGGGTTTCGTGCAGGTCGCGAATCGCTTCGAGCGCTTCGATCCGCTCGCCACGGGTTTCGCCGATGCCGATCAATATGCCGGTCGTGAACGGGATTTGCAGTTCGCCCGCGAGGCGGATGGTTTCCAGGCGGGCCGCCGGTTCCTTGTCCGGCGAGCGGTAATGCGCCTCGCCCTTCTGGCAGAGCCGGTCGGACACAGACTCCAGCATCAGGCCCTGGCTCACCGACACGCCGCGCAGCGCAGCCATTTCCTCGCGGGTCATGACGCCTGCGTTGATGTGCGGCAGCAAGCCGGTTTCGTCGCGGACCGCTGCGGCCATTTCGATCAGATAGGAGATGGTCGTGGCATGGCCGAGCCTTGCCAGCTCATCACGCGCGGCGGCGAAGCGCAATTCCGGCTTGTCCCCCAGTGTGAACAGCGCCTCGGTGCAGCCCGCCGCCTTGCCCGCGCGGGCAACTGCCAGCACTTCGTCGCGGGTCATATAGGCGTTCTCGCCGGGCCGGGGCGGCTGGGAGAAGGTGCAGTAATAGCAAAGATTGCGGCAAAGCTGGGTCAGCGGAATGAACACCTTGCGCGACCAGCTCTGAACCCGGCCATGGCCTTCGTCACGCAGCGCAGAGGCTGCGGTCAGCATGTCGGACAGCGGCGCATTTTGCAACGCAATCGCAGGTCCAACCTTACCCACATTTCCTCTCATTCGGACCACTCCATGATATTCATTCCGCGTTTCCGACCTTTGCCTCCAACTTCACGCATGTGCAAAAATAAATTCACGGGTAGGCGCGAATCATGCCCGCCACAACCAGGTTGCTGGATGGTGGGCAGTGCCTCCGTGCGGGGATCATGCGCTCCAGATTATGCTGTATCATGGCTACGCCCGCACGCTGACCGATCTCGTTCATGCTGAGCGCAGCGATGCCCTGTTCAGCGATGAGCTTGCGCGTTTCCTCCAGGATTCGGCGACGGCGCTCGATAATATCAGGACTGAAACAAGAGGTTCACGCGCGTGCCCCTTGCCGTGAGTCCGGGCGGATGATTGCACGGCCCACCCCTCGCCAACAGCAAATTTAGATGGCATGTCCGCGATGATCGACGATTGCGTCGCGAATGCCGCGCCGCAATTCGCCCCGCACTGGATAAGTGCTGGAGGGGAAATGCTGGGTCATGAAAATGCCGATCAACCGCTCCACCGGATCGATGAAGAAGAAGGTGGAGAACACGCCGCCCCAATAATATTCCCGCGTCTGGAGATCGGTCGCGAAGCCGAGGCCGAAGCCGATGCCGGCATAATCCGCCTCGCTGAACATGGAGGAGGACAGGCTGGCCAGATCCTTGCCCCCCGGCAGGTGATTGGCATGCATGGCCGCCACGGTTTCGGGTTTCAGAAGCCGCGCGCCGTCCAATTCCCCGCCCCGCAGCAGCATCCTGGCAAAGCGATGATAATCCGCCACACAAGACACCAATCCCCCGCCACCGGACCGCAATTGCAACGGCCTGCGCCAGCCGCTGCGCGATCCCCGTTCGTAGAGGGACAGGGCACCGTCCGGCCCCAACTGCCAGGCGTCGGTCATGCGTTCGACACGGTCCTCCGGCAGTTCGAAGAAGGTGTCGGTCATGCCCAGCGGATCGAAAATACGCTCCCGGAAAAAACGCTCCAGATCGATACCGCTTAACCGTTCCACGACCACGCCCAGCACATCGGTCGACACCGAATAATTCCATCGCTCGCCGGGGGAAAATTCGAGCGGCAGTTCGGCAAGCGCCGCAATGAACGCATTCGAACTGCGCTTCTGCTGAAATTCGTCGAGGCCCAATTCCCGATAACGCGCGTCAATCGGGGTCTGTCGCTGGAGACCATAAGTCAGGCCGGAGGTATGCCGCAGCAGGTCGATCATCAGCATCGGCCTTCGCATCCGCCCGCGACCGTCCGCGCCGACCGCCAGATCGCCAAATTCAGGCAGCACCGTCGCCACCGGATCGTCCAGCGCGACCAGTCCTTGTTCGACCAGCATCATGAAGGCGACCGAGGTGACCGGCTTGGTCATCGACGCGATCCGGTATAGCGCATCCTCCCCCAGCGGGGCGCCAGTCGCCCGCGCGATGCCGCTGCAGACCGACAGGATCGGCCGCTCTTCGCGCGACACCAACAACTGCATATGGGGCAGTTTGCCCGGCGCGACATAAGTTTCGTGAACATGGTCCGCCAGCGCCTGTAACTTCGCGGCGTCCATGCCCGCTGCCCGCGCTGCCGCTACGTCCACCTGCCCTGTCGCCTGCATCATGCCTCCTGCCGGTACACCCAGGATCAGCTAGAACAGTCGGCGCCGCAGGTAAATGCCATGTCTCCCTCGACGCTTGCCCGTTGCAACGCCCATCCCGGCCCTTTATGGCAAATGTTGATCCCATTGGACGCACGTTCTTCATGGCTACCGGCCTTTCCGCGATTTTCCTGCACAACCGACCCGCCCTGCTGCGCTTTCTGCGCGCCCGTGGCGCGGGCGATGAGTCCGAGGATCTGTTGCAGGATATGTGGATGAAGCTGGAGGAGAAGGACCTGGGACCGGTCGCCGATCCGCTGCCCTATCTTTACCGCATGGCCAACAATCTGATGCTGGACCGCTACCGCTCCGCCACCCGGCGGGAGCGGCGGGAACAGGACTGGGCCGAGGGCGCGGGCGGTGTCATGGCCGATCCGTCGGAGGACATCGCGATAGACGAACGGCTGATCCTGACCGAAAGGCTGGAGGAGGCCCGTGCCGTGTTGCAATCGCTGGGACCGCGCATCGAGCTGGTGTTCCGCCGCTTCCGTATCGAAGGCGTCGGCCAAAGGCTGATCGCGGAGGAACTGGGGGTGAGTCTCACCACCGTGGAGAAGGACCTGCAAAAGGCGTATCGCGCCATGATCGCCCTCAAGCAGAAAATGGATACGGAATGAGGACGGCGACGGCGTCTCGCCCTATAAGGGGCATGCAATGAACAGGGCTGGAGCCATGATGAATGAGGAGGCGCTCGGATGGGTCATCCGTACGCGCGATCCTGAATTTGCCGATTGGGAAGCGTTCACGCAATGGCTGGAGGCGGATTTCGGCCACGCGGCGGCCTATGACGCGCTGATGGCGGCGGATGCCGACCTCGCCAGGATCGTGCCGGCCAAACCTGTCGCCATCGCTGTGCCCGCCAATGACACAGGACCACGCGGCTGGCGGCCGATGCGCTGGATCGCGAGCGGCGCGGTCGCGGCGGCTCTGGTCGGGGTGGTTTCGGTCGGCATGATGAAGCGGCCCGACATCTACACCGTCGCCACCCGGCCCGGCGAGACCCGCACCGTCGCACTGGACGATGGCACCCGGGTCGAGATGAACGGCGGCACCACCATGCGCCTCGACCGCCATGATGCACGCTTCGCAGCACTCGACAGCGGCGAGGCGGCCTTCACGGTCCGGCATGACGCCGCCCATCCCTTTCGCGTGACCGTGGGCGACGCCGTGTTCGAGGACGCAGGCACCGTTTTCAACATCGTCCATAGCGGCAATGCCACGCGCATCGGCGTATCGGAAGGCAAGGTGATCTATAATCCCGGTGCGGAGGCCATCGCCCTGCCCGCTGGCCGTGCGCTCAGCGAGGATGAAAGCGGGCTGCGCGTCATGGATATCGCCCCCGATGCGGTCGCGAGCTGGCGTCAGGGGCGGCTGACCTATGCCAATGCCCCGGTGACGCAGATCAGCGCCGACATCGCCCGTTCTCTGGGGGTGCAACTGACCGCCACCCCCGGCGCGGGCGCCATGCACTTTACCGGCACGATCCGTCTGGACCGCGATCCGGCGCGTTTCTTTGGCCAGGCCGCGCCGCTGATGGGGCTTAGCGCCGTCAGGCAAAAGGATGGATGGTTGTTGAAGGAGGGGGATGGCCCGTCACGCTGACGTCCTTTTCGTCACCGCCCTCGCCATAACGGCCGCTTCGCCCGTGCAAGCGGCGGAAAGACAGGAGATCAGCATCGCCCCCGGACGGCTGGGCGAGGCAGCGATAGCGCTTGGGCGTCAGACCGGTGCCAGCATCGGCATGTCGGACCAGTCGCTCGCCGGGATCGCGACCCCCGCCATTCAGGGCCGCATGTCGGTGGAAGCCGCGCTCAAGCGGCTGCTCAGGGGCAGCGGCGCCAGCATCCGCAGGATCGACGACAACACCTACCGGATCGTGCGCGAACGGGTGGTGCGGGCGCAGTCCCGCAGGGCCGTTGCCACTCCTGCGCCGGCAGCCGAACAGGAACCGGCGGAGATCATCGTCACCGCCTCGAAGCGCGACACGCCCCTCCCCCGCTATGCCGGGATGGTCGATGTGGTGGGCAATAATGCGTTCAGCGCAAGCGAAGCGGCGGGCGGCACCGCCAGCCTGATCTTCCGCGTGGCAAGCCTCAGTTCCACCCATGCGGGCGCGGGACGCAACAAGCTGTTCATCCGCGCCATTGCGGATAGCGGCGTCGCCGGGCCGACCCAGGCGACGACCGGCCAATATCTGGGCGATATGCGCCTGAACTATGCCGCGCCCGATCCCGACCTGAAGCTCTACGACATGCAGGGCGTGGAGGTGCTGGAAGGACCGCAGGGCACGCTCTACGGCGCGGGTTCGCTGGGCGGCATCGTGCGCATGATCCCCAACGCGCCCAATCTGGGTCAGGCGGGCGGCCAGATTTCCGCCGGGGTGAGCGCCACGCAGCATGGCGATCCGGGCGGCGACCTTGCCGCGACGATCAACCTGCCGATCGTTGCGGAGAAGATCGCGCTGCGCGTCGTCGGCTATGGCGTGCAGGATGGCGGCTATATCGACGATGTCATGCGCCACAAGGATGACGTCAACCGCACCCGCACCGTCGGCGGCCGCGCGGCGCTGCGGTTCGCGCCGGACGAGGATTGGACGATCGACCTCACCGGCGTCTATCAGCGGATCAAGGCCGACGACGCCCAATATGCAGCGAAGAAGATCGGCGATCTGGAACGCGCCTCCGCCGTCGCGCAGCCCTATTCCTCCGACTATGCGCTCGCCAATCTCAGGGTGGAACGGCAATGGGACGATCTGCGCTTCGTGTCCTCGACCGGCTATGTGCGCAACATCTTGTGGGAAAGCTATGACGCGACCCAGCCCGGCGGCCCGCCAGCCTTGTTCCGGCAGCGGAACAAGGTCGACATCTTCTCCACCGAAAACCGCATCGTGCGCGATCTGGACAATGGCCTGGGCTGGATATTGGGCGCATCCTATCTGGAAAGCACGTCGAATATCGAACGGTCGCTGACCTCCTACGGCACGCCGCCCATTCAGCAACAGATCATTCCCGGCGTTCCCGTCTATGGCCGGGGGATGCCCGCGACCTCGACCGGCGTCCGCAACCGCATTCGGGAAGCGACGCTGTTTGGCGAGGCATCCTTTGAACCCGTCAGCGGCCTGATCGCCACGGTGGGCGGACGGCTGACCAACAGCCGCCTCACCGGCGAAGCGCTCGATCCCATCGCCTTCCTGTCCACCGCCGCCATCGCCCGGGCCGAGGCGCAGGCGAACAGGAACGAAACGATCTTCCTTCCCTCCTTCTCGCTGCTGACCGACGCCTTGCCGGGCATGACGCTCTATGCGCGCTTCCAGCAGGGCTTCCGTCCGGGCGGGCTTGCCGTGGACGACCAGCATATTCAGCGCTTCCGCAACGACCGCACATCGACGGCGGAAATCGGCTTCCGCAAGGGCGTGCCCGGCGTCGATCCGGTCGCGCTGACGGGCAATGTCGCCTATACCCGGTGGAAGAACATCCAGGCCGACGTCACCGACCGCATCGGCATCCCCACCACGGCCAATATCGGGGACGGACGCATCTACACGGTGGAGGGCCGCATCGTCGTCCATCCCGCGCCCCGGCTGACGTTCGACGGCAGCTTCATCTATAATGACAGCCGCCTCAGCCGCCCTGCCCGGTTCGTGCAGATGCTTTCCTACGAAGGCCAGACGCTGGCCCTGCCCAATGTCGCCAATTGGGGTGGACGCGCCAGCTTCGACTATCGCGCTCCGTTGGGCGACGCCATGCAATTCCACATCAACGGTTCGGCCCGCTATGTCGGCAAGTCGCGCCTGGGCGTCGGGCCGATATTGGGCCGGGAACAGGGCAATTATGTCGACACCGCGCTCAGCGCCGGTCTGACGCGAGGGGCGGTGCAATGGTCACTTTCCCTCTCCAATCTGCTCGGCAGCACCGGCAACCGCTTCTCGCTGGGCACGCCCTTCGACCTGCGCGGCGATTATGTGACGCCGCTGCGCCCCCGCACCGTGCGGCTGGGGATGGATTTCGCCTTCTGAACCTGCATCGCATTATTTTTATCTGACGGAACGCACAGTTCAGCGCCGTCTCCCGCTCATGCGCGCTCATCAAAAAAGGCGCGGCACGCAGAGGAGACATCATGCGCAATCTATTGGCCTGCACGGCCATCGCCCCCGTTCTGGTCGCCCTGATCATGGGCAATGCGGCGGCGGAAACCACCATCGGTTCTTCCACCACCACGGCCGTCAGGACCTCCACCGCCGCCAGCGGCGGCGCCGATGACGTCACGGTCAGCTCCGCCGGATCGATCACGCTTACCAGCGGCGCCGCAATCACCCAGGACAGCAACAATGTCGTCAGCAATGCCGGCGCGTTGACGATCACGGACTCCAATGGCGCAACCGGCATCCTTGCCCAAGCCGGGACGACCGGCGCCATCACCAACAGCGGCACCATCACCGTCGATGAAAGCTACACCGCGACCGACACCAATAGCGACGGCATCCTCGACGGCGCCTTCGCTCAAGGGGCGAACCGCAACGGCATATGGATCGCATCCGGCGCCGCCCATACAGGCGACCTCGTCAACAGCGGCACCGTCACGATCAAAGGCAACCAGTCGGCGGGCATCCGCATCGACGCGCCGCTGACCGGCAATCTTTCGTCCAGCGGCACCATCAGCCTGCTCGGGGACAATGGCTATGGCATATTGGCTCATGGCGTCACCGGCGATGTGAAGCTGACCGGCACCACATCCGTAACCGGCGCGGGCAGCATCGGCACCGCGCTGCTGGGCGATGTCGGGGGCACGGTCCAGTTTCTGGGCTCGACCACCAGCACCGGTTACCGCACCACCACGCGGCCGACCGACACCAGCACGCTGAGCGCGGCCAATCTGCAGCAGGGCGGATCGGCCGTGATCATTGCCGGCAATGTCGCGGGGGGCATCGTCTTCGACTATGTGCCGGCGACGACCAGCACCGACAGCAGCGGCAACACGACCACGACCGCCGCCGTCACCTCCACGATCCTCAGCTACGGATCGGCGGCCGCTGTGCAGATCGGATCGGCGACCAACAATATCAGCGTCGGCGCCGTCACGTCGGAAACCAGCGGATACGGCCTGATCGTCAAGGGAACCCTCGCCGGCTATGGCATTTATAATGGCGTGGATGCCAACGGGCTGGCCATCGGCGGACTGGGAGGCAATGTATCGCTGACCAAGGGCGTGTCGGTCACGGGAACGGTCGGCGCGGTATCCTATGATAGCAATGCCACCGCCCTGCATCTGGGCAGCGGCGTCACGGCCGACAGCATCCAGATCAGCGGCAGCGTCGGCGCTACGGGATCCAGCGTGGCGGGGACATCCGCCCGCGCGCTGGTGATCGACGCGGGCGCGACGAGCAGCAGCATCGTCAACAGCGGCACGATATCCGCCACCGCAGCGAGCACCATGAACGGGACCGCGATCGCCATTCTCGATTCCTCCGGCACCGTGTCGAGCCTCAGCAACACGGGCACCATTGCGGCGGCCGGCGGCAAGGACGGCGCCAACATCGCCATCGACATGAGCGCCAACAGCAGCGGCGTGACGCTGACGCAGGCCCTGGCTTCCTCCACCGCCTCCGCGCCCAGGATCGCCGGCGACATCCGCCTGGGATCGGGCAATAATATCGTCACCGTCTCCGCGGGCACCATCACCGGCAATGTCAATCTGGGTACGGGCAGCAACAGCCTGACGCTCTCGGGTTCCTCCGCCCTGACCGGCGACGTCATCCTTGGCGGCAACGGCTCCAGCCTCAGCCTGGCGGGCGCCTCGCAAATTGCGGGCGGGGTCGATTTCGGCGGCGGCACGAGCACGCTCACTCTGTCCGATACCGCCGCGCTGATCGGCGCGATCAGCAATACGGCAAACACCGCGGTGGTCGTGAACGGCGGCACGCTCAACGCGACCAACACCGGCACGGTCGCACTGGCCTCGCTGACCATGGGCGGTTCGTCCGTGATCGGCGTCACCGTCGACGCGGCGAACGGCACCAACACGCTCTATGACGTCGCCGGCGCCGCGACCTTCGCCAGCGGATCGCAGGTCAAGGCATCGCTGACCAATGTCGCCGGGTCCGAAGGCGATTATGTCATCGTCCGCGCCGGATCGTTGAGCGGCGCGCCCGTCCTTTCCAGCACCACGCTGATCCCCTATATGTTCACCGGATCGGTGGCGAGCGACGCTTCGACCGGCGAAGTCACCTTGTCCATCAAGGCCAAGACGGTTTCCGAACTGGGCCTCACCGGATCGCGGGCGCGCGCCTATGATGCGATCTTCAACGCGCTCGACAAGGACAGCGCGATGGCAAAAGCCTATCTCGCCATCACCGATGGCGACACGCTGAAGGCCGATCTGCAACAGATGCTGCCCGACCATGCAGGCGGCGCCTTCGAAGCGGTGACGGCGGGATCGCGCGCCACCGCCCGCATCCTGTCAGACCCCGGCGGCATCTATCGCACGCCCGACGGCAATCTGGGCTTCTGGTTGCAGCAGGTCGCCTTTGGCAGTTCCAAGAGCGTGGGGGACACCGCCTCCTACGACATCAACGGCTGGGGCGCGAGCTTTGGCGTCGAATATCTGACCGGCTTGGGCGCCTTTGGCGGATCGTTCGCCTATATTCACGGCAGCGATTCCAGCGGCGACACCGACAATGCCGTGGATTCCGACCAGTTCGAACTGGCGGCGCACTGGCGCGGCGATTGGGGTCCGTTTCAGACCTATGCCCGCCTGTCGGCGGCGCAGATCGACTTCAGCGGCAGCCGCCATTTCGCGAGCGGCGATGTCGTCCGCACGGCCAAGGGCGACTGGACCGGCAAGCTCTATTCGGCGATTGCGGGAGGATCCTATGAGTTGCGCTTCAACCGCTTCACCCTGCGCCCGGCGGCGAGCATCGATTATTATCGGCTGAAGGAAAACGGCTATAGCGAAACCGGCGGCGGCGATGCGTTCAACCTGATCGTGGACGGCCGCACCAGCGATGAACTGACCGCCAGCGGCAATGTGACGGTCGGCTATGATTTCGGCAGCCTCCAGCGCGAGGACGGCTGGATGCGGGTCGAACTGGAAGGTGGCCGACGCCAGATCATCGGCGGCTCACTAGGCGATACGATAGCGCATTTCACCGGCGGGGAGGACTTCACCCTGATCGCGGACAAGCGCACCAGTGGCTGGACCGGACGCGCGCGCCTGATCGGCGGCACGGAAAGCTTCCGCGTGGGCGGCGAATTCGGCGCCGAGCAGCAACAAAATCACGTCGCCCTCTCTTTGCGGGCGACGGTTAACTTCATCCTGTGACGTCCTGTCAGGAAAGAATTGGCGGGCCTTACCCCACAGACCCTCCCTTGGCCCGCCAGTCTGCCATGACATAACCCATCCCCACGGGTTCATGGCATAAGGAAGGGGCGCCGCCTCCCCGGGCAGCGCCCCTTTTCATCGCGACCTTGACGATCAGCGGCGCGCAACCGCGACGGCGCTTTCCAGACGGGCGGTGGTCGCCATTTGCCGGAAAGCGGCGATATCCCGGTCGAAATAGAGAATGGCGGGCGCGTCGAAGCTCATCAGATAGAGCCTGCCGTCCACGATTGCGCCCACGGCCTCGCCGTTGCGCGACACATCCTCCATCTGCTTGCGGAAACTGTAGGAAAAGCGCACGCCCTTGGTGCCGAGAAACGGCATCGGCTCGATCTCGCCCATGGTGAAAAGCGTGGTGCCGAGCGCAATGCGATAGCTGTTCTCCAGCAGCGCGGGAATGTCGGTCAGCAACATGGTCGAGGAAAAATGCGGCAGCGGCTTGGTCTTCTTGCTAACCTCGCGGAACAGCGCGCGCCCGCTTTCAATGCTGTAGAAATTGACGCCGTTGAGATCGTCGCCATCCAGCGTCCAGGTTTCGGAATTGCGGCCGGGGCGTGCCGACAATCGGTTCCATTCCTGCTCCGGCGTGACCGTCAACGTCGACCGGGCGACAGCGACCGGCGTTCCCGCCGACATCAGGGCATTGCCCGCCATCAGCGGCTGCGCCGACAATAGTGCGCTCATCGCACCTGCTATGGAAAAAATTCGTTTCGCCATGGGAATATCCTATTCGCCGATCATTGCATGCAGCATGGAAATATCGGCTGCCTGCGGACGCAGCCGGATGTAGTTTTGCAGCGCCTCCGCGCCTGCCCCCTGCTCACGGTTGCGCATCAGGCACAGGCCGAGGCCGCGCCATGCTTCCGCCAGATCGGGATCGGCGCCGATGGCCGATCTGTAGAAATCGGCAGCAGCCACCAGATCGCGGGGATTGCCGCGCTGGCGATAAAGTTCCGCACGGGCAAAGAGCAGCGGCGCGGTCCAATGCTCCCCCGCCAGGGAAGAGAGCAGATATTCGGTCCCGCCGAAATCGTTGAGCTTGAGCTGATCGGACAGAAATTCTGGCAGCCACCGGCCCAGCGCCGACGCATAGCGTTCCTCTTCCTCCGGCTTTACCGCGACATCGGCGGACAGGGTGGAAAGATAGGACGCCCGCTCCAAATTGGTCGGGTGGGTCGAGAAGAAGGCCACCCGGTCATAGCGCTGGCTGCGCTGCTTGCGGCCCAGGGCGGTGGCATCCGCCTCCTCCATCAGCCGCCGCCAGATATGAGAGGCGGCCTGCGCCGAATAGGGCGACTGCATCGCATATTTCAACGACAGCAGATCGGCCTGCTTTTCCTGCTCGCGGCTGAATTGAAAGATCGATCCGATCGCGCCCTGCTGGATCGCCGGGGCATATTGCCCCAGAAAGGCCGCCCAGACGGCTATATCGGTCGCCGTCCGCCGCTGGCGAAAACCCGCAAGGCTGTGGCGCAGTTCGAAATGCGCAAACTCATGGCCCAGCACGGCCGCCAGTTCCGCCTCGCTCCGCACCCGCAGCAACAGGCCGCTCCACACCTGCATCGTACCGTTGGGCGCCATATTGGCGTTGAAGGATGCGACCCCCACCAGATAGATGCGTACGCCCCGGCACCGGTCGTCACCCACTGCCCGGCACAGGACCCCGCCGACATAGGCCTGCAACACGGGATCGTTGAGGAGGAATTTCGAGTCCCTCAAGGTCCGCTCATCCTCATCGGCCAGCATCCAGAGGCCGCGTTCATCGGTCCCCTGCGGCTGATAGGCTGACGCATAAGGCGGCAGCCCGGCGGGAGCGGCCACCGCCGCCTGAACCGGCAATGCCAGCGCCAGAAGCGGGACGACCCGCAGCAGCAGGCGCTTCACTGGGCTGGGGCAGCAAAATTGGCGGTGCTGCCGGGGAAATCCTCCAGCAACTGGGCGACACGGCGGCGGGCACCGTCCATGGTCCGCACGTCACCGCCCATCTGCAAATCGGCATTCAGCCACAACAGATCGCCGTTGTGCAGGTCGACCAGCCCGGCAAAGCCTTTATGCTGGCCCGACTGGACGCTGACGCCGCCCATGGCCGCGAAGACCTGAAGCATCTTGCGCCCTGTCGAACCGAACTGATCCTCGGTGAAGATGAAAAGGCCGTAGCGCGCGCCGGACCGGGCGGCGAGCGCAGACACATCCGGGCCGAGCGTCCAGTCGAATGCTGCCCCCTTGCGCTTTTTGGTCGGCAGGCGGTTGCCGGGGAAGAACTGAAATTCGATCACCGACTGGGCGACGATGCCGAACAATGACTGATATTCGGCGAGGGTGTCGGCCTGTTGTCCGAAAAGATCGCCCGAACCGACAATCTCATTGCCCAGATTCTGCTGCGCTTCGGCGAGCGCCATGTCCAGATTGTCGCGGGCCTGCTGCGTCCAGTCAGCATTGGGTTCGAACATGCCGGCGGTCGACTGGCTGCCGACCGTCACCTTGGGCCGGAACAGCAATATCCTGGTGGAATTGCTGTCGAGAACGAAGCCTTGCCGGACTGCGGATTTTTCCTGCGCCATCGCCATGGGCGACAAAGTGCCCATCAACAGGCACAAGACGGCAAAGCCGAACGCGAAACGCATGATTCCCCCCTGTACGCAGCCGAGTCCCCCCGACTCATTTTGGCTGCATTCAGGGATTTAACGAGGAAAAAGAGCGCCGTACAGAGGACGCGATGCCTGCCGGGCAGACATCGCGCCAAAATGGACCAATCAGGCCAGCGCCTTCTTGATCAGTTCATTGACGACCTGCGGATTGGCTTTGCCTTGCATCGCCTTCATCGTCTGGCCGACGAAGAAACCGAACAGCGCGTCCTTGCCCGCCTTATACTGCTCGACCTTGTCGCCATTATCCGCCAGGACCTTGGCCACCGCCGCCTCGATGGCGCCGGTGTCGCTGGTCTGCTTCAGGCCCTTTTCCTCGACGATCTTGGGTGCGCGGTCTCCGGTTTCGAGCATGATCTCGAACACCTGCTTCGCGATGGTGCCGCTGATCGTGCCGTCCGCGACGAGGGCCAGCAGTTCCGCGCCCTCTTCAGGGCCGACCGGGCTGTCTTCCAGCGACTTGCCAAGGCGATTGAGCGCGCCGTAAAGCTCCGACAGCAGCCAGTTGGCCGAAGCCTTGGCGACTTCGCCCTCGCTCTTCTTCTGGATGCGTGCGCCTTCGGCCAACAGCGCCTCGAACCAGCGAGCCGTGTCAGCATCAGCGGTCAGCGTCGCGGCGTTATAGGCGCTCAGGCCCAGCGCCTGCTCATAACGCTGGCGCTTGGCGTCGGGTAGTTCCGGGAGCGACTGGCGGCATTCCTCCAGAAATGCGTCGTCCAGTTCCAGCGGCAACAGGTCCGGGTCCGGGAAATAGCGATAGTCATGCGCGTCTTCCTTCGACCGCATGGAGCGCGTTTCGTTCCTGTCGGGGTCGTAGAGGCGGGTTTCCTGCACCACCTTGCCGCCGGCCTCCAGCACGTCGACCTGACGGCTGGCCTCATGCTCGACCACCGCCATGACGAAACGGACCGAGTTCACATTCTTCGTTTCCGTGCGCGTGCCGAACTCCTCACCGGGCCGGCGGACCGACACGTTGACGTCGGCGCGCATCGAACCCTGATCCATATTGCCGTCGCACGAGCCGACATAGCGCAGGATCGTCCGCAGCTTCGACAGATAGGCCCCAGCCTCGGCGGGCGAGCGCATGTCGGGCTTCGACACGATCTCCATCAGCGCCACGCCGGAACGGTTGAGGTCGACATAGGAGCGCGTCGGATGCTGGTCGTGCATCAGCTTGCCCGCATCCTGCTCGACATGGATACGCTCGATGCCGATCGTCTTGGTGCTGCTGTCCGGGTTCTTTTCGTCCAGCGTGATCTCGATCTGCCCCTCGCCCACGATCGGGTGGTAGAGCTGGCTGATCTGATAACCCTGCGGCAGATCGGCGTAGAAATAATTCTTGCGGTCGAAGCGCGACCATTTGTTGATCTGCGCATCGATCGCCATGCCGGTGCGTACGGCCTGACGGATGCATTCGCGGTTCGGCACGGGCAGCATGCCAGGCATGGCCGCGTCGACCAGCGACACCTGCGTGTTCGGCTCCGCGCCGAAAGCCGTGGCCGCGCCGGAAAAGAGCTTCGCCTGGCTCGTCACCTGCGCATGGACTTCCAGGCCGATCACGACCTCCCACTCGCCGGTTGCACCCTGAATGCGATAGGTTGATTCAGTCATATTACCACCACTTGTCCGGTCGAGCGTTAAAGCCCGCGCGTTCTTCAATCGCGAGGCCCGCGTTCAGCACGGTCTGCTCGTCCAGCGCCTTGCCGATGATCTGGAGACCCAGCGGCAGCCCTTGCGAGTCCAGCCCGCCCGGCACCGCCATGGCAGGCAGCCCGGCCAGCGAAGCCGGAACGGTGAAGACGTCGTTCAGATACATGGCGAGCGGATCGGCCTGCTTCTCGCCCAGCGCGAAGGAGGCGCTCGGCGCGGTCGGCGTCAGCAGCAGGTCGCACTTTTCAAAAGCCTGTTCGAAATCGCGCGCGATCAGCGCCCGGACCTTCTGCGCCTGCGTGTAGTAGGCGTCGTAGAAGCCCGCCGACAGCACATAGGTGCCGATCATGATGCGGCGCTTGACCTCCGGTCCGAACCCCAAGGCGCGGGTCGCGGCATACATGTCCTGCAAGCCCGCCCCATCGGGCAGGTCGCGCTGGCCATAACGCACGCCGTCATAGCGGGCGAGGTTCGAGGAAGCCTCGGCCGGCGCGATGATATAATAGGTCGGCAGCGCGTACTTCGTGTGCGGCAGCGACACTTCCACAACCTCGGCACCCGCATCCTTCAGCCATTCGATGCCGCGATCCCACAGCGCCGCGATTTCGGCGTTCAGGCCATCGGGGCGATATTCCTTGGGAATGCCGACCTTCTTGCCCTTGAGATCGCTCGTGAGGTTAGCTTCCCACTGCGGCACGGCCAGATCGAGCGACGTCGAATCCCTGGGATCGAAGCCCGACATGGTTTCCAGCAGGATCGCATTGTCGCGCACCGTCCGCGCCATGGGCCCGGCCTGATCGAGCGACGAGGCGAAAGCCACGATGCCCCAGCGCGAGCAACGGCCATAGGTCGGCTTGATGCCCGAAATGCCGGTGAAGGCGGCGGGCTGGCGGATCGAGCCGCCCGTATCGGTCCCGGTCGCCGCCGGGCAGAGCCGCGCCGCGATGGCCGACGAAGAACCACCCGAGGAACCACCCGGCGCCAGCGCGGCATTGTCACCGCCGCCACGCCGCCACGGCGAGATCACATTGCCATAATAGCTCGTCTCGTTGGACGACCCCATGGCGAACTGGTCGAGGTTGAGCTTGCCCAACATGCCCGCGCCCGCTGCCCAGAGCTTGCCCGAAACGGTGGACTCATAAGTCGGCGTGAAGCCTTCCAGCATGTGGCTGGCGGCGGTCGTCTGCACGCCCTCGGTGCAGAACAGGTCCTTCATGCCGATCGGCACGCCAGCGAGCGCGCCCAGCGCCTCGCCGGCCGCCTTCGCCTTGTCGGCGGCATCGGCGGCTTCCAGTGCCTTTTCCGGCGTCTCGACGATGAAGGCGTTCAGCGCCTTGGCGCCCGCCACATTGGCATTGAACGCCTCAGCCACTTCCCGCGCCGAAAAATCGCCGCCACGGAAGCCGTCGCGGATTTCCGCGACCGTCAGATCAGTAAGATTATTGCTCATTATTCGATCACCTTCGGCACGGCGAAGAAGCCATGCTCAGCCTGCGGCGCATTGGCCAGCACCTTGTCGCGCACATCGCCGTCGGTAACGGCGTCCTCGCGCAGGCGCTGATGATTGGGGATGACGGCGGTCATCGGCTCAATGCCGGTCACGTCCACCTCGCCCAATTGCTCCACCCAGCCCAGGATGTTGTTGAGTTCCGGTACCATCGCTTCGGCTTCGGCGTCGGTCACCGAAATGCGCGAGAGGCTGGCGATCTTTTTCACGGTCTGAAGGTCTATCGACATGGGCCGCCGCTACCATTGGCGCACCCTTGCTTCAAGTCCTTGCGCGCATGGCACGCTTCCGCCAGACAGAGAAACATACCAACCACCATGGAGAGCGCCTGTTGGCCCGCAAGTTCCTCTACGTCGTTGCCGGGCTGATCGTGCTCGTGATCGGGGCATCGCTGGTTTATCGGGTCTGGGGCATGGAACTGATCCGCATGGTGATGGTGCCGCGGGAAGCCCTTGCGCAGATCGCGCCACTCCCCGCCAATGCCTATGACGATCCGAAGATGTGGATCGCCCGTCCCGACATGGTGAAGGACAATCCCGCGCTCTGGACCCCGGAAGGAATGAAGGATGCCCCGTCCGCGGAAAAAGCGGCGGTCTTCTTCATCCACCCGACATCCTACATCACCACGCTGGGCGATGCGCATTGGAACATGCGGCTGGACGATCGGGAACCACTGACCACCGCCCGCCGCTTCGTGAAAAATCAGGCGAGCGCCTTCAACGGGATCGGTGCGATCTGGGCGCCCCGCTATCGCCAGGCCAATTACGGCGCCTTCCTGACCGACAAGCCCGCGGGCGATCAGGCCCTTGCCCTCGCCTATCGCGACGTGAGCCAAGCCTTCGCCGCCTTCCTCAAGGCCAATCCCGAAGGCCCGCTGATCCTCGCCGCCCATAGCCAGGGGTCGCGCCACCTGCTCCAACTGCTGAAAGACCAGGTCGCGGGCAAGCCCGTCGCTGACCGGATCGCCGCCGTCTACGCCGTGGGCTGGCCAGTCTCGGTCGAAGCGGACCTCCCAGCCCTCGGCCTTCCCGCCTGCGCACGGCGCGATCAGTCGCATTGCATCATGAGCTGGCAAAGCTATGCGGAGCCAGCCGATCCCTCTCCCGTGATCGAAAGCTTCGAACGCAAGCCCAGTTTCACCGGCAAGCCGCATAAGGGCACGCACATGCTCTGCACCAATCCGATCACCGGCGTCGTCAATGGAGCCGCGCCGGCCAGCGCCAATCGCGGCACGCTGGACGCCCGCGATGCGGAAAAGCCGGCGCGCCTGCTTCCCGGCATCGTTCCCGCGCGGTGCGATGCCAGCGGCGTTCTGATGATCGGGGAACCAGTCGACATGGGGCCGTTCACCTTGCCGGGCAATAATTATCACGTCTATGACTATGCGCTGTTCTGGGCCGATGTCCGCGAGGACGCAAAGCAGCGGCTCGCCGCCTTTTTGAAGAAGTAAGCATGACCATCCTCACCGCCGAACGCGCGATCTTCCGCGAAGCCCTGCCCCATGGCGGCCGCCTGATCGGGCTGGACGTCGGCACCAAGACCATCGGCCTTGCGCTCTGCGATGCGGGCTGGTCCATCGCCAGCCCGGCGCACACCGTCAGCCGGGGCAAGTTCAGCAAGGACAAGATCGCGCTGGCCGCCTTCATGGAACAGCAGCAAGTGAAGGGCGTCGTGATCGGCCTGCCGCTCAACCTCGACGGCAGCGAAAGCCCGCGCAGCCAGGCCAGCCGTGCCTTTGGCCGCAATATAGCCGATCTGGGTTTGCCGATCCTGCTCTGGGACGAACGCTGGTCGACGCAGGCGGTGACGCGGACGTTGCTGGAGGCTGACGCGAGCCGGGCGCGGCGGGACGAATTGGTGGACAAGCTCGCAGCCAGTTACATCCTGCAAGGCGCCATCGACGGACTGATGGCGGGCTTCTGAGGAACGGGGTGAAGGCTACTCCTCAAACGCTGCGATAATCGGGCAAGGCCCCTCTTCCGAGGCATGGCAGGCGCTCGCCAATCGCCGCAGGCTATCCCGCGCCGTCTGCAATTCCGCGATTTTGAGATCCAGCGCCGCCAATCGCTCCGCCGCCAGTTCCCGCGCCCGTGTCCGATCCTGCCCGGCGTCCAATCGCAGCAATTCCCCGATCTGCTCCAGCGTGAAGCCCGCCGCCTGCGCCGAACGGATGAACCTCAACCGCCGCACATCCTCATCCGCATAGCGCCGCACCCCGCCGGAAATCCCGCCACTCTCCGGCCGATCCGGCCTGTCGAGCAAACCCCGCCGCTGATAGAAGCGCACCGTCTCGATCCCCACGCCGCCTGCGCGCGCCAGACCAGAAATCGTCATTGCCATGCTTGACTCCGTACCATAGTACGGAACCCATATGGGCAGCATCGGATTTTATTCCAAGGGAAACGATGCCATGACGACCTCCGCCGCCGCCACGACCCCGGCCAAACGCGCCACGCTCTACCGCATGGTGATGCCGGGCCATGTCTGCCCCTATGGCCTGAAGGCGCGTTGGCTGCTCAAGCACAAGGGTTATGAGGTTGAGGATCGCTGGCTGACCAGCCGCGCCGAAACCGATGCCTTCAAGGCGGCGCATGACGTCAAGACGACGCCCCAGATCTTCATCGACGGCCAGCGGATCGGCGGCCATGACGATCTACGCCGTTTCCTCGGTCTGAAGGTCGCCGATCCCGCCGCGACCAGCTACAGGCCCGTTCTCGCCGTGTTTGCGGTCGGCGCGCTGCTGGCGCTGGCGACAAGCTGGCTGATCGCCGCGCCGCTGATCGGCGTCGCCACGGTGGAACGCTTCATCGCCATCACCATGATGCTGCTCGCCATGCTGAAATTGCAGGATGTGGAACGCTTTGCGACCATGTTCCTGAACTATGACCTGCTCGCCCGTCGCTATATACCCTATGGGCGTGCCTATCCCTTCCTGGAACTGGGCGCGGGCCTACTGATGTTGACCGGCATGCTCCACTGGCTGTCGATCCCGGTCGCGCTGTTCATCGGCGGAATCGGCGCGGTGTCGGTCTTCAAGGCGGTCTATATCGAGAAGCGCGAACTCAAATGCGCCTGCGTCGGCGGCGGCAGCAATGTGCCGCTGGGCTTTGTGTCGCTCACCGAAAATCTGATGATGGTGTCGATGGCGCTGTGGATGCTCTTCACGATTTGATGGAAGCTCACATGGCATCCCGCCCGTAGACGTCGGGCAGGAATTGTACCCCATCCCCGGAAGGCACCGCCGTCAGATAGGTCAGATACACCGGCACCGGCTGGGGCAGCGGTTCATGCTGCTCCGGCTCGTCGCTGTCGGCCTTGAGCGGTTTCCCGAAGAACCAGCGGCCCAGCCGCTCCGCATCCTCCAGCCGCACGCAGCCATTGCTGAACTGCCGCGCCGGTTTCGCCAGCAGATCGCGCGAAGGCGTATCGTGCAGGTAGATGCCCAGATCATTGGGGAACATGAACTTGACCTTCCCCATGGCATTGTTGCCGCCGGGCAGTTGCCGCACGCGCAGTTCGGTGCGCCCATCGGCCACCGCGCGCCAGTCGATGCTCGTCGGATCGAGCCGCTGCGCACTGGCGCTCCAGTCGGACAGCGCCTCATAATGTTTCTTCGTGAAGCTGCCCCCCGCCAGCATCCTGGGCGCCAGCTTCCGTTCGACGAGGTCAGAGGGCACGTTCCAATAGGGGTTCAGTGTCGCATAGCGGATCATGCCCGCCATCATCGGTGTCTGGCTTTCCCTGGCGCCGACGACGACCTTCATCGTCCCGTCCTGCTCCCCCTTGCTGAAATACCAGAGCCGCGCGGAGGCCGCATCGACCACCACATGACGCACATAAGGCCCCGGCAACAGACGCGCGCGTTCCAGATTGAGCGCGATCGCCCGATCATAATAATCGTCGCCCCGGTTGAGCGCCTCAACCGTCGCCGCGCCCGCGACCCCATCCTCCTTCAACCCATGGTCGCCCTGAAAGGCCTTCACCTTCGCGACCAGCGCCTTGTCATAGGCCGCGCCGCTTTCCAGCCCCAGCCGTCGGCGCAGGGACGCCGCGCCGGACTTCATGCCGGGACGCATCTTCACACCGGTCGGCACGGCGTCTTGCGGCAGCCCGCTCCAGCGCTCCGCAAAACCGGCTCGCACATTGCGCAGATTCACATAGAAGGGACTCATCCAGCCGATAGTGCGCACATAGTCGACAAAGGATGGCGCCACGGCGGCCGCCCGCAAAATATCTCGCGGTTCCTCGTTCTTAGGCTCCACCTCCGGATCGAGATAACGCACCTTCACCCTTCGCGAAGGCTTGCGCATGTCGCTGACCAACGCCGCAAAGGCCCTGGAAAAGGCAAGGTCGGCCCGCGCCAACAGCTTGGGATCGCCGCTTGCGTCGGCCTCCTCCATCAAGCTTCTCAACTGGCGGGGATCATAATCCCTGGGCCTCAATCCATCGGCATCCGCGCTTTCGATCAGGCCGATCAATGCATCGCCTTGCGGCCCGACCTTGCCCTTCTCGATCCAGAGCGGCCAATAACCGCGCGGGCCGTAGAAATCCCTGAGTTTGCCGCTCACTGATGACCGGATTTCCCCTGCCACGCTGGTGCGCGCGGCGTCTGAAGCGGCGGCGGATTGTGCGAATACGGGTCCGGGCCATGTCGTCAGCAACAGCGCCGGAAGCAGGATCGTACAAAAAATGGGGGCGCGGCGATGATGCCGCGCCCGAAGGGTAGACTGTGTCAGCCGCGTTCTCCACGACGCGAGGCCGGCGGAGGCGGCGGCGGGGGCGGACAGGGCGGCCCCTGGATTTCATGATACATGCCGTCGGGCGAATAATAGCCATCGACAATGCCATCGCCATTGCGGTCGGCGGCGACCGTGCCGGCAATCGCGCCCGGGCCGACCGGCGGCGCTGGCGCGACAGGTTCATCCCTCGTCGACGCGCAAGCGCTCAGAGCGAGCGCCGTGCCGCCGAGAAGTGCCAATAACCTGATCTTCATACCCTCTCCCTTGGCGCTTCGAGGACCGCGCGCCGGCTAGATTGGACGCTGCCGATTGCAGCGGAATCGTAACGACCGAAGGGCGGATTGGATTCCATGACGCACGCGCAATGACGACGAAACGTGCTCAACTAGCGCCTAGCCGCTCCTAATTTGGGTTAACCTCAGGCTTCAACCCATTCTGCGGAGGGAATCCCCTGCGCATAAAGCAATACGGAAAGATCGCCATGCACGATCTCCGCAGCGGCCGCCTCCCGCGTCTTGGGTTTGGCGTGATAGGCAACGCCCAGCCCCGCGCCCTGGATCATCGGAATATCGTTCGCGCCGTCACCTACGGCCAGAGTCAGCGCCCGGTCGATGCCATCCTCGATAGCCGCTTCCAGTTCCGCCCGCTTGCGCGCGGCATCCACGATCGGCACCGTCACCGTACCCAGCAAGGCGCCGTCCGCAATCTCCAGCACGTTGGCAACCGCGGCATCGAACCCGATCTCCTCCGCCACCGGCCCGGTGAAGCGCGTGAAACCGCCCGACACCAGCAACGTCTTCGCGCCCCGCGCCTTCATCGTACGCACGAGCGCCCTGGCGCCGCCCATGATGACGACCCGTTCTTCCCGGCACTGGTCGATGGCGGCATCCGCCAGCCCCTTGAGCAGCGCCACACGCTCATGCAGCGCTCCCGCGAAATCCAGCTCGCCGCGCATCGCCCGTTCAGTGATCTCTGCGATCTGCGGCTTGATTCCGGCATAATCCGCCAGTTCGTCGATGCATTCGACGGTAATCATGGTGGAGTCCATGTCGGCGATCAGCAGCTTCTTCTCGCGCCCTTCAGCGCGTTGCACGATCACATCGACCCTGTCACCGATCCCGGTCAGTGCCGCCCGCGCCGCCGTGGGGTCGGCCCCGAAGAAAATGTCAGCCGCCTTGCCCTCGTCCAGCCACGCGCTATCCACCGGCGCGCAGCCTGCGGTCGCCAGCCGTCCGGCGGCCTCCGCAATATCCTCCTGACTCAAGGCAGCACTTGCCACTAAGGTCGCGACGAACATGGACACTCCTGAAACAGATAAGGGCGAATCCCGCCCGCGCGTCGCGCTTATTGCCGGGCCTACCGCCAGCGGCAAGAGCGCGCTTGCCATTGCCCTCGCCCGTGCGATGAACGGCATCGTCATCAACGCCGACGCAAGTCAGGTCTATGCCGACCTCCAGATTCTCTCCGCCCGCCCGAGCGAAGAGGAGATGATTGGCGTTCCACACCGTCTTTTCGGCCATATAGACGGCGCGGAAGCCTGCACCGCCGCCCGCTGGGCCGACGAAGCCCGCGCGGAGGTGGACCGGGCGCATGAGGAGGGCCGCCTTCCCATATTAGTCGGCGGCACGGGGCTTTATCTGCGCACCTTGCTCGACGGCATCGCGCCGGTACCGGACATTGATCCCGCCGTTCGCGCCGCCATCCGCGCCATGCCGGTGGCGGACGCCCATGCCGCCCTCTCGCATGAAGACCCCGAGGCCGCCGCACGCCTCGCTCCTGCCGACACCACGCGCGTAGCCCGCGCGCTGGAGGTTGTCCGTTCGACCGGCAAGCCCCTGCGCGAATGGCAAAAACAGAAGAGCGGCGGCTTGGGCCACCGCATCTCCCTCTCTCCGCTCATCCTCCTTCCTCCGCGCGACTGGCTGATCGCGCGCTGCGACCTTCGTTTCGAACAGATGATCGAGAACGGCGCCGTGGCGGAAGTCGAGACCCTGCTGGCCCGGACCCTCTCGCCCGACCTGCCCGTCATGCGCGCCATCGGCGTGCCGGAAATGGCCGCCTGGCTGGCTGGAGAGATTGACCGCGACACCATGGTCGAACGCGGCCGCATCGCCACCCGCCAATATGCCAAGCGCCAATATACCTGGTTCTCGCGCCAGCCCCCGGCGGATTGGCATCGCGAAACGCGACAGATTGATGATGAAATTATCAATAAATTGGTAATTAAATTACAACAATAGTTCTTGACTTGCCATTTTATGTCCAATAGACGCAGCCGCCTTGCCAACGCGCCATCTCTGGCGCAAATGGCCTTGCCTTGCATCCAGCGGAAGGATTTTATCGTGGCCGAAAAGAGCGGCGCGGACATATTGGTTGAGTGCCTGATCGACCTGGGGGTCGAAGTCGTGTTCGGTTATCCGGGCGGCGCGGTGCTGCCCATTTATGACGCACTCTTCAATCATCCGAAGATCCGCCACGTCCTCGTCCGTCATGAACAGGGCGCGACCCACATGGCGGAAGGCTATGCCCGTTCGACCGGCAAGCCCGGCGTCGTCCTCGTCACCTCCGGCCCCGGCGCGACCAATGCCGTCACCGGCATCACCGATGCGCTGATGGATTCCATCCCGATGGTCGTCATCACCGGGCAGGTTCCGACGCAACTGATCGGCACGGACGCTTTCCAGGAAGCGGACACGATCGGCATCACGCGCCACTGTTCGAAGCATAATTATCTGGTGAAGTCGCCCGCCAAACTGGCCGGCGTCGTCCATGAAGCCTTTCATATCGCCACCACGGGCCGCCCAGGTCCGGTCGTCGTCGACATTCCCAAAAATGTCCAGATTGCGACCGCGCCTTATGAAAAGCCCGAGACGTTCGAACATGCCAGCTACCGCCCACAGATCAAGGCGGATGCCGGCGCCATCGCCAGCGCGGTCGAGATGCTGGCCGCGGCCGAACGCCCGATCTTCTACACCGGCGGCGGCGTCATCAACTCGGGGCCCGAGGCATCCGAACTCCTGCGGGAGATCGCCGCGCTGACCGGCGCGCCCGTCACCTCGACACTGATGGGCCTCGGCGCTTTCCCGGCTTCGTCGGACCAGTGGATCGGCATGCTGGGCATGCACGGCACCTATGAAGCCAATTGGGCGATGAACAAGGCGGACCTGATCGTCTGCGTCGGCGCCCGCTTCGACGACCGCGTGACCGGGCGGTTGGACGCCTTTGCGCCCTTTGCGCAGAAAATCCACATCGACATAGACCGCAGCTCGATCAACAAGACCGTCGAGGTCGACCTGCCCATTGTCGCGGACGTTGCCAGCGCGCTCAGCGACATGATCGCGCTGTGGAAGGATCGCGGTCACAAGGCGGCGGACCTTACCGAATGGTGGGCGCGGATCGACGGCTGGCGCGCGCGCAACAGCCTCGCCTATCCCGAAAGCGGAGAGGAGATCATGCCGCAGGAGGCCATCGCGCAGCTTTACAGGGCGTCGCGTTCGGCCAAGGACGTCATCATCACCACCGAAGTCGGCCAGCATCAGATGTGGGCGGCGCAACATTTCGGCTTCGACGAACCCAATAAATGGCTGACCTCGGGCGGCCTCGGCACCATGGGCTATGGCTTCCCCGCCGCCATCGGCGCGCAGGTTGGCAATCCCGACAGCCTGGTCGTCTGCGTCGCGGGCGATGCCTCGATCCAGATGAACATTCAGGAAATGGGCACCGCCAGCCAATATCGCCTGCCGGTCAAGATCTTCATCCTGAACAATGAATATATGGGCATGGTCCGCCAGTGGCAGGAACTGACCTATGAAAGCCGTTATTCCAACAGCTATTCGGACAGCCTGCCCGATTTCGTGAAGCTGGCGGAGGCTTATGGCTGGACCGGCATCCGCATCGAAGGGCCGCAGGAACTGGAGGCGGGCATTGCCCAGATGATCGACACGCCCGGACCGGTGCTCGTGGACTGCCGCGTGGCGAAGCTGTCCAACTGCTTCCCGATGATCCCGTCGGGCGCAGCGCATACCGACATGCTGCTCGACCCCAGCCAGGTCGAAGGGATCATGTCGGACGAGGCGAAGGCTTTGGTGTGAGGATTTCGGTGTGACCGCTCATCTGAAGCTCCGCATCCATGTGAACGAACCCTTCGATTTCGAACGGATCGCAGGCACGTCCGACCTGACGGGTTGGACGGTGGACCATGAAGATCCGGAGAATGAGGATTGGGAAGTCCATCTGGATGCCGGCTTCGATTATCACGAGCGCCATATCGGCCGCCTGCTGGTCAGCCCCCGCTATGTGGGCGAGCATCTGGCGCGGATGTTCGACGCCATAGCAGGCTTCCCGGTACGGCTCGCACACAGGGACGACGGCGGCTGGCACTACGCCTTCACGGGCATGATTTCAGAGCGCCATGAGCGCGAAGAACCGGATAACGGAACGATCTGATGCACATTCAGGAAGAATATAGCGAGCGACACGTCCTGTCGCTGACGGTTTCGAACGAAGCGGGCATATTGGCGCGCATCGCGGGCCTGTTCACCGCGCGCGGCTATAATATCGACAGCCTGACCGTGGCGGACATTACCCCCGATCATGCGATCAGCCGCATCACCATCGTCACCAGCGGTCCGCCCAAGGTGATCGACCAGATCATCGCGCAGCTCGACCGGCTGGTGCCGGTGCACAAGGTCACCGACCTTACCGACAATGGCCCCTTCGTCGAGCGCGAACTGGCGCTGGTCAAGGTTGCGGGCGTGGGCGAGGACCGGATCGAAGCGCTGCGCCTGGCCGACGTGTTCCGCGCCAAGGTGGTCGACACCACGATCGAAAGCTTCATCTTCGAGATCACCGGCACCACGGATAAGATCGACAATTTCATCGGCCTGATGCGCCAGATCGGCCTGGTCGAAGTCGGCCGCACCGGCGTCGTCGGCCTGATCCGCGGCAAGGAGCCGAACTGAAGAAATAACCCCTCCCCCTTGTGGGCGAGGGATGTCGAAAAGAGTCACTTGCCTCTTTTCGATACCGCAAATCGGCGGGAGGGCGAGGGCCACAAGCCTCCCGCACAAGGACATCCCTCGCTAATCAAGGCTCCGCAAGGTGCCAACTGGACTGAAAGAAGGAACGTCAAATGAAGGTTTATTACGACCGCGACGCGGACATCGGCCTGATCAAGGGCAAGAAGGTCGCCATCCTCGGCTATGGCTCGCAGGGCCACGCTCATGCGCAGAACCTGCGCGACTCCGGCGTCGCCGAAGTCGCCATCGCCCTGCGCGCCGGTTCCGCCAGCGCCAAGAAGGCGGAAGGCGCTGGCTTCAAGGTGCTGTCGAACGCCGACGCGGCGGCCTGGGCTGACGTGTTCATGATTCTCGCGCCCGATGAGCATCAGGCCGAAATCTACGCCAATGACATTCATGCGAATCTGAAGCCCGGCGCCGCGCTGGCTTTCGCGCACGGCCTCAACGTCCATTTCGGCCTGATCGAGCCGCGCAAGGATGTCGACGTCATCATGATCGCGCCCAAGGGTCCCGGCCACACCGTCCGCGGCGAATATGTGAAGGGCGGCGGCGTGCCCTGCCTGATCGCCATCCACCAGGATGCGACCGGCAACGCCCATGACATCGCCCTGTCCTACGCCAGCGGCGTCGGCGGCGGTCGCAGCGGCATCATCGAAACCAATTTCCGCGAAGAGTGCGAAACCGACCTGTTCGGTGAGCAGGCCGTGCTGTGCGGCGGCGCCACCGCGCTGGTGCAGGCTGGCTTCGAAACACTGGTCGAGGCTGGCTACGCCCCGGAAATGGCCTATTTCGAATGCCTCCACGAGCTGAAGCTGATCGTCGACCTGATGTATGAAGGCGGTATCGCCAACATGCGCTACTCGATCTCGAACACCGCCGAATATGGCGACATCAAGACCGGTCCGCGCATCATCACCGAAGAAACGAAGAAGGAAATGAAGCGCGTCCTCGCCGACATCCAGTCGGGCCGCTTCGTCAAGGACTTCGTGCTCGACAACCGCGCCGGCCAGCCGGAACTCAAGGCCAGCCGCATTGCCGCCAAGCGCCACCAGATCGAGCAGACCGGCGAACAGCTGCGCGCCATGATGCCCTGGATCGGCGCGAACAAGCTGGTCGACAAGGACAAGAACTAAGCCTCGCCAAATGCGTAACCGGTAACCCTTCGTTTCCGGTTACGCCTCTGGAACAATCAAGGGACGTTGCTATTCTGGCAGCGTCCCTTGATCGCTTTTGGAGAGCATCGCTTATGCGCAAGTTCCTGATCCCCGCCGCCGCCCTTATCGCCATTGCCGGCGGCAGCGTCGTCGTCGCCCAGCAAATGCCGCCCGCGCCCGGCGCGAAGGACCCCGCTCGCGTCACCGCCGGCACCTACACGATCGATCCCGGCCACACCCAGATCCTGTTCGCCTATGACCATATGGGCTTTTCCAACAATATGGGCGTCATCGCCGAATCGTCCGGCACGCTGACGCTCGATCCCAAAAATCCCTCCGCCGCCAAGGTTTCGGTCGACGTTCCGGTCGCCAACCTGCGGACCGGCGTCGCCAAGCTCGACGAGCATCTGATGAAGCCGGATTTTTTCGATTCCGCCAAATTCCCCAAGGCGACCTTCGTGTCGACCGGCGTGAAGGTGCAGGGTTCGGAAGCGGAAATCACCGGCAACCTGACCATCAAGGGCGTGACCAAGCCGGTGACGCTGGACGCTGAATTCTACGGCGCGGGCAAGGCGCCGGCCATGATGGGCGGCAAGGAAAATATCGGCTTCGTCGCCACCACCGCCGTCAAGCGCAGCGATTTCAACATGGGCTATGGCGTGCCGATGATCGGCGACAATGTGGAACTGAAGATCGTCGCAGCCTTCCAGAAATAAGCGAAACCCCGCATCGGTGGGCGCGCGCGTTAGACCCGCCCACCGACGCCTTTCCGGCCTTCGGCTGCAAGAAGGACTGGACGAGCAGCCCCAAAAAAGGTTAAGGGCAATCCATCATGCAGTGCGCGCTTCTTTCCCTGCTACGACTTACACGCCCTTAGGCGTGGTTTTTGTGCTGCTCTTCGCTTGAATGATGCGGCCATACGCCTAAGGGCATAATCAAGCAGATAGTCGTACCACCGGGCAGGCTGCGGCCGCTCGAATGCAGAGAAGTTATATTCGCCATGATGCTGAACGATCCCTCGCTGAAATATCGCGCCTTCCCGCAGGTCGATCTGCCCAATCGCCAATGGCCCTCGAACGTCATCACCGCGCCGCCGCGCTGGCTGTCGACCGATATGCGCGACGGCAACCAGTCGCTGATCGACCCGATGAACGCGGAAAAGAAGCGCCGCTTCTTCGATCTGCTGGTGAAGGTCGGCGTCAAGGAAATCGAGGTCGGCTTCCCCAGCGCGGGCGCGACCGAGTTCGACTTCATCTCCGGACTGGTGCGCGATGGCGCGATCCCCGACGATGTGTTCCCCCAGGTGCTGACCCAGGCGCGCGAAGATTTGATCGCCACCACCTTCGAATCCCTGCGCGGCGCGAAGAAGGCCATCGTCCATGTCTACAACGCCGTGTCGCCCGCCTGGCGCAACATCGTGTTCCAGATGGACCGGCCGCAGATCAAGGAAATCGCGATCACCGCGGCCAAGCTGCTGCGCGACAATGCGGCGAAGCAGCCCAACACCGACTGGCATTTCGAATATTCGCCGGAAACCTTCTCGACCGCCGAGCTGGATTTCAGCCTGGAATGCTGCGAAGCAGTGATGGAAATCCTGCAACCGACGCCCGAACGTCCGCTGATCCTGAACCTGCCCGCCACGGTCGAGGCGGCGACCCCCAATATCTATGCCGACCAGATCGAATGGATCTGCCGCAATATTTCCAGGCGCGACAGCGTGGTGATCTCGCTGCACACCCATAATGACCGGGGCACCGGCGTTGCTGCTGCCGAACTGGGCCTGATGGCGGGCGCGGACCGTGTCGAGGGCTGCCTGTTCGGCAATGGCGAGCGCACCGGCAATTGCGATCTGGTGACCGTGGCCCTGAACATGTACACGCAGGGCATCAATCCGGGACTGGACTTCTCCGACATCGACGAAGTCATCCAGACCGTCGAATATTGCAACCAGCTGCCAGTCCATCCGCGCCATCCCTATGCGGGCGAACTGGTGTTCACCGCCTTCTCCGGCTCGCATCAGGACGCGATCAAGAAGGGGTTCGCTGCACAGGAAGCGCGCAACGACCAGATCTGGGATGTGCCCTATCTGCCCATCGATCCCAAGGATCTGGGCCGCGATTATGAGGCCGTGATCCGCGTGAACTCGCAGTCCGGCAAGGGCGGCGTGGCATGGGTGCTGCAACAGGACAAGGGGCTGAAGCTGCCCAAGCGGATGCAGGCCGACTTTTCCAAGGTGGTGCAGGCGCTGGCCGACGAGAGCAGCCGTGAACTGAACGCCGCCGACATCTGGAACGCGTTCGAGGATCATTACCGCTTGGCAGGCGAACAGTCCTACAGCCTGATCGACTATCATGAGAGCGGCGCGGCGGGCGACCGCATCTTCACGGGCAAGATCACGCACAAGGGTGGCGAGCGCTCCATTTCCGGGCGCGGCAACGGCCTGATCTCCTCGGTGCTGGCTGCTCTGCGCGATGAACTGGGCGTCGATCTGGAGGTCGCGGACTATAGCGAACATGCCATCGGCGCGGGCACGGATGTTGCCGCCGCTGCCTATGTCGAATGCCGCACGCCCGATGGACGTACCATCTTCGGCATCGGCACCGACACCGATATCGCAACCGCCTCGGTCCAGGCCGTGTTGTCGGCGGCGAACAGCGTGGCGGCGCAGCGCTGACCCTTTCCCCTCCCGCTCGCCCCTGGTGGGCGGGAGGTTATTGCGCCAACGCCTTCGCCACTCTCTCCCACTGATCGAGCGCCGCGGGAATGCCGGCCACCGGCACCCGCTCGTCCAGCCCATGGGCAAAGCCGTCCTCGCCGCGCTGGAACAGGCTTGAGACCCCATAGCTGGGGATGCCCAAGGCCCGAAAATAAAGGCTGTCCGTCGCGCCCGCCGACATGGTGGGGATGACCGGAATGGCGGGAGCCCGCGCCGCGACCGCTGCCGTCACCGCTTGCATGACATCCGACCGCAGCGGGGAGGCATCGCTGCTCAATGGGTTGTCGAGCAGCGTCATCGACGCACTCGGATCGGCGATGACGCGCATCAGTTCGGCCTTGACCGTTCCGACCGACACACCGGGGAAAATCCGGCAATTGACGCTGAGCTTCGCGCTTTGCGGCAACGCGTTCAGCGCATGGCCCGCCTGCGCCATGGTGGCGACGCAGGTGGTCCGCACCTGCCCGATAAATTCCGGAAATTCGGACAGTATATCAGCCGATTTCCTGTCCCCGTTTTTCGCATAGCTGCGCATCGCCACCCCGACCTCCCCACCGATCCGGTCGGCGGACAGAAGCAGGGACGCCTTGGTCAGTTCATTGCGCATCGGCACGAAGCGATAGGCCGCGATCCGGTCGATCACCCGCGCCATGCGATAGATGGGATTGCCCGGCGTCGGCGCGCTGCTGTGACCGCCGGGATCGGTAAAGCCGATCTCGAAATCGGCATAGGTTTTTTCGCCTGCCTGCAACTGGAACAGCACCGGCTGGCCGCCCTCATCCAACAGGCCCCCGCCGCCATCGCCATTCAGCAACAATTCGGCATCCTTATATTTCTCCGCCAGCGCCCGGGTCGTCGCCATATGGGTTTCCTCATCGCCCGACAGCAGCAGGATGGCACTCCGGCGCGGCTGCCAGCCAGCGCGCTTCAAACCCGCCATGGTCGCCACCATCATGGCGACATCATATTTATTGTCCTCCGCACCCCGCCCGAAAATATAGCCATTGTCCTCGACCGGCTTGAAGGGGTCGCGCTTCCAGTCCGCAGCATTCGCCGCCACCACATCCATATGGCCGATCATCAGCAGCGGCTTGAGCGTCGGGTCGCTGCCCCGGATTGTCGCGGCCAGCGTGGCGGTTTCCCCCATCGGCGTGATCTCTATGTCGCCCGCCGCAAAACCGCTCTCCCGCAGGATCGAGGCATAATAAGCGGCAAGCGCGGGAACCTGCCCCGCCCCCTCCACCGTCCGAAACGAGATGGACTTCATCAGCACCGTTTTCGCCAACGCAGGGTCGCCCGCCGCCTGCGCAGCCTGGGGCAACATCAGCGCCGCCAGAACCACCCAACCTCTCATCAACGCGCAACTCCCCGCTGGATTTCACCGCCCTGTGTGGCATAGCGGATCGCGGCGGCCAATCCATTTGGATACCGGGCTGCGGAAAGAGGACGCCCTTATCCGCGTTCACTCCCATAAAGAATTGCTTGCGCGCATTCGGTAGGAACGCTCCCCATATCGCGCGCCGGTCGTCCCGAGGAAATACGCCCATGGTCGTTAATTATCGCAGTTTCGGATTTCAGGTTCTGGCCGGCATGGCCGTCGGCTTGGCGCTGGGTCTGCTTGCGCGATCCATGGGCACGGGCGCTAACGGCGAACTTAACGGACTTGCAACCGGGCTCAAGACGACGGGATCGATCTTCGTCTCGCTGCTGAAGGCGGTCGTTCCGCCGCTGGTGTTCGCGGCCATCATTGCCTCCATCGCCAATCTGCGCGCGCTCGACAATGCGGCGCGGCTGGCCGGACAGACGCTCCTCTGGTTCGCCTTCACCGCACTGATCGCCGTGGTCATCGGCCTCACCATCGGCTTCATCGTCCAGCCGGGCGCCGGTCTGCATGGGCATGCACTGGCGGTCGGCAAACCGGATTCCTATGGTGGCTGGCTCGATTTCCTGAAAGGCCTGGTGCCCGGCAACAGCTTCGCCCTGTCGGCCAGCACCGAGGTCGCGGAAAACGGCGCCGCCACGACGCTGTCTTTCAACATCCTCCAGCTTCTGGTCATCTCCATCGCCGTCGGCCTCGCGACGCTGAAGGTCGGGGACAAGGCCGAGCCGTTCCTGGCCTTCGTGCGCTCGCTGCTTGCGGTGGTGCGCGCGATCCTGGGCTGGATCATCCGGCTGACGCCCATCGGGTCGGCGGCGCTGATCGGCAGCGCGATCGCCTCCTATGGCTGGAGCGCGCTTGCCCAACTCGGCACCTTTGCGGGCGCGGTTTATCTCGGCCTCGCGCTGGTACTGCTGGTGGTCTATCCGCTGCTGCTGATCGCCAATGGCCTCAAACCCCTGCCCTTTTTCGCCAAGGCCTGGCCGGCGATCCAGATTGGCTTCGTGTCGCGATCCTCGGTCGGCACCATGCCTGTCACCGAAACCGTGACGGAGCGGCTGGGCGTCGACAAAAGCTATTCCGCCTTCGCCATCCCCCTCGCCTCGACCACCAAGATGGACGGATGCGCGTCCATTTATCCCGCGCTCGCGGCGATCTTCATCGCCAATTTCTACGGCATCACATTGCATGCGGCGGATTATGGGCTGATCGTCTTCGTGTCGGTGGTCGGATCGGCCGCCACGGCGGGGCTAACCGGCGCCATCGTGATGCTGACGCTGACCCTCTCTACCCTTGGCCTGCCGCTGGAGGGCGCGGGGCTGCTGCTCGCCATCGACCCGATCCTCGACATGGGGCGCACCGCCGTCAATGTCGCGGGCCAGGTGCTGGTCGCCACCGTCGTCGCCAAGCGCGAGGGGATATTGGACGAAGCCGCCTTTTACGGCGAGGGCGACCTGGTGGCGGCCTGAACAGCGTCCCATCTGAACAACGGTTGACCTGCGGCGTGGAGGGGACCATGGGTCGCCCCATGCATCAGGTTCACATCATTGGCGGCGGCCTCGCCGGGTCCGAAGCGGCATGGCAGTTGGCGCAGGCCGGGATCAAGGTCCGCCTGTCGGAAATGCGCGGTAGCGGCGACATGACGCCCGCTCACCAGACCGAGGGGCTGGCGGAACTGGTCTGCTCCAACAGCTTCCGCTCCGACGACGCGGACAAGAATGCCGTGGGCCTGCTGCATCAGGAAATGCGGCGGCTGGGTTCGCTCATCATGGCGCAGGCGGAACCGGCAAAGGTGCCCGCCGGATCGGCGCTGGCGGTGGATCGTGATATCTTTTCCGATGGCGTGACCCGCGCGCTGACCGAACATCCCAATGTCGAAATCGTGCGCGAACGCATCGATGCGCTGCCGAGCGAAGGCATGACCATCGTCGCGACCGGCCCCCTCACCGCGCCATCGCTGGCGGCCAGCATCGGGCAGGCGGCGGGGATCGACCATCTCGCCTTTTTCGACGCCATCGCGCCGGTCGTGCATTTCGACAGCATCGACATGGACAAATGCTGGATGGCCAATCGCTGGGACAAGATCGGCCCCGGCGGCGGCGAGGGCAAGGATTATATCAACTGCCCCATGAACAAGGAGCAGTATCAGGCCTTCATTCAGAGCCTGCTCGACGGCGAAAAGACCGAGTTCAAGGAATGGGAAACGAACACGCCCTATTTCGAAGGCTGCATGCCGATCGAGGTGATGGCGTCGCGCGGTCCCGAAACGCTGCGCCATGGGCCGATGAAGCCGATGGGGCTGGACGATCCGCGCACCGGGCGCTGGCCCTATGCCGTGGTGCAACTGCGGCAGGATAATGCGTCGGGTACGCTGTGGAACATGGTCGGTTTCCAGACCAAGCTGAAGCATGGCGCGCAGACGGAATTGTTCCGCACCATCCCCGGCTTGGAAAAGGCGGAGTTCGCGCGACTGGGCGGGCTCCATCGGAACACGTTCATCCAGAGTCCCAAGCTGCTTGACGCGACGCTGCGCCTCAAGAGCGCGCCGCATATCCGTTTTGCCGGACAGGTTACGGGCTGCGAAGGCTATGTCGAGAGTTCCGCCATCGGCCTGCTGGCCGGGCGCTTCGCGGCGGCCGAGATATTGGGCCGTCCGCTGACACCGCTGCCGCCGGAAACGGCGCTGGGGGCGCTGCTCGGCCATGTGATCGGCAATGTCGAAACGGCGGATTATCAGCCGATGAATGTCAATTTCGGCCTTTTCCCGCCGCTGGAGGACGTCAAGAAGAAGCAGCGCAAGGAAGCGATGACCTCTCGTGCCCGCGCGGCGCTGGGGCAATGGCTGGGCGAGCTTCAGCCCGCTTATACCGAGGCGCGATGAGTTTGACTCATCGGACCTTGGTAAAGCCCGCGCGGCGCCTGAGCGAAACCCACTTGTGATCGGTCGAAGACCGAGCGCGATGCTATTAGGCGATCAGCATTTGCATTTGGGCGCCGCCTTCCGCTTGGGCGCGGTGCTGGCGAATTCGGCTGGGGTCAGCTTGCCGTCGCCATTAACGTCCGCCGTGGAGAAACGGTCGGAGGTCGTCACCGCCCACTCCTCGAAGGAGAGGAGGTTGTCGTTGTTTTTGTCCAGCGCCTTGAACGCCTTCACCCGACTGCCCATCATCTCGACCCGGGTGATGACACCGTCGCGATTGCGATCGTAGCGGGCAAAGCGCTTCTGCTCGCGATTTTGAGGGCTTGCTTCGCCGGGCATGGGCGGTGCTTCGCCCACCGCGTCCGGGTCGCCTTCTGGCAGATTTTCGAGCGCCGGGGGCGGCGGCGATCCGATCAGCGGCTGCGGGACGGGTTCGTTGCTGGCGCGCCCCTGCCACCAGAACAGCCCGCCCGCCGCCAGCAACAGCGTTGCCATCACGCTGGCCAGAACTCGCCCCACCTTCTACCCCCTTACCGTCCGATCAGTGCGACGCGCATCAACCGCAGATATAGGGTCGGGGTCAATCCCGCAGGTGCGCGCCTGCCCTTTTCCAGATCCTGATGCGCCAGTTGATAGGCGATCCGCATGGGCCGCCATTCGGGCCGCCAATCCTGCTTCTCCAACAGCAAATTCCGGCGACCCAGAGCCATGGCCCGATCCGCGACCCCATCGTCACCGACATGCCCCGACAAGTCCCATAGCGCCCAGGCCGTCCCAGCCCGTTCCAGCCATTCGGGAATGTCATCCCGTCCCGCCAGCGCCCGGAACAGGCCGCCGCCGCGCCCCTCCGCATAGACGCGAAGGTCAATCTCCCCGATCAAGGCTTCCCATCCATCCAGCCATGGGGTCAGCCCCGGCGGTGGCGCGACATCCAGCGCGCGCATCGCATCGATCAGCGGTTCTCCCCGCCCCTTGACATGACTGTCGTCGATCAGCGCATCATTCCACCAGGTCAGCCGCATCTGCCCGATCATGGGCTCGCTGGTCGTCGCCACCAGCCGCGCGAACCGCGTATCGAGCGCCCATATCAGCCGGTGCCGGGGAGAATCCTGCCCCGCATAAGCGCTGAGCAATGAAGCGAGAGGAGGCAGTTCTCCTGCCGTTTCAACCTTCAGCATATATCCTCAAATATAGAATAATCGCGAAATTATCCGCTTTTTAACCCGTGCCCACCTATTGCTCCGCCTGACTGCCGCCAATGGGGCAGTCAGTCGCCCTGCCTGAAATGGGGGTGCAGGGCAAGCAAAGGCAATGCGGACTATGGGCGATCGGATCAAACGCGCGCTGTTCATCCTGATGCGGCTTTATCACAATCAGGCCGGCAACACGCTCGCCATCGTGGCGGCGGCGGTCGTCCCCCTGGCGGGGCTGATCGGCGGCGGCGTCGACATGAGCCGCGCCTATATGGTCCGTGCACGCATGCAGCAGGCCTGCGATGCCGCGGCGCTGGCCGGCCGCCGCGCCATGACCGCATCGACCATGACCGACGCGAACAAGGCGGAAGCCAAGCGCTTCTTCGACTTCAATTTCCCGCAGGGGACATTCGGCGCCGCCAGCTTCGTCCCGACCATCCAGAGCAAGCCGGGCGAAGCCACGACGGTCCAGGTGGCCGCAGCCACCACCATCCCGACCACGGTCATGCGCATCTTCGGCAAGCAAACGATGCAACTGGCGGTGAATTGCGAATCCCGCTTCGACATCGGCAATACCGACGTGATGCTGGTGCTGGATACGACGGGGTCGATGGTCCAGAACAAGCTATCGGATGGCAGCGGCAAAATGATCACCCGGCTCGCGGCATTGCAGCAGGCGCTCAAGGATTTCTACGATACGCTGGGACCGGGATCGGACACTACCGGACGCATCCGTTATGGCTTCCTGCCCTATAGCAGCACGGTCAATGTCGGAAAGCTGCTTCCCAGCAACTATATACTGGGCGGGACGACCGGCGAAACCTGGAGCTACCAGACCCGTCGCGGGGCGTATAGCGGCTATGACACGAGTTCCACATCCGGCAGTTGGACCAAGCAATCCGGTTCGACCAGCAACGGCAGCGGCACCACCACCGGCTCCAGCAGCAACAGTTGCAACGCGATTCCGAGTGACACGGTGACGCAAAACAGCTCGACGTCGACCTCGACCGCCACGGATGCGAATGGCGTGATCACCACGACCACGGTAACCACCCGCACCACCAATGGGACGAACTATTCGACCAGCGGCAATTGTTACAAGAGCGGCAACAAGCGATACCAGGACTACACGTTCATAACCTATAACAGCTATGTCGAGACAAAGACCGACAAGTCCGTGCAGACACCAAAATGGGTATGGACTTACGCGAAATACGACGACGTCGATGTAACCGGCTTTGCCAGCGGCAACGCGACGGCCAATCCCGCCTACAGCGCCAATGATAACAGCCTCGGCCTTTCCCCGACTTCGACTTGGTCCGGTTGCATAGAGGAACGCTCGACAGACAGCGGCATCACCAAGGACACGCCGGCAAACTCTATTCCGAATACCGCCTACGATCTTCAGATCGACACCATCCCCAGCAGCAAGGACACCAAATGGCGTCCCTATTGGCCCGACATCGCATTCTCGCGCAACAGCACGAGCAGCTCGACCAGCGGCAGTTGGCTCAACAGCGCCAGCAACATCAGCAACGGCTTCGTCGCCTGCCCCACGGCCGCTCGCAAACTGGCCTCCTACGCCAGCCGAAGTGCGGTGCCGGCGGGCCAGCCAAGCAGCTACGACGCCTATGTCGACAGTCTGACCGCCGTGGGTGGGACTTATCACACGATCGGCATGGTTTGGGGTGCGCGCCTCCTCTCACCTGACGGCATCTTCGGGTCCGAAAATGCATCGGCGCCCAACGGTTTCAATATCTCGCGCCACATCGTTTTCATGACCGACGGTGAAATGAGCGCATATAGTAATGTCTATGGTGCCTGGGGCTATCAGGCGCTGGATCAACGGGATGGCCCTTCCGGCGCCAGCAACAGCGATCTCACCGCGATCCATAACCGCCGCCTGGAAATGATATGCAACGCCATCAAGGGCAAGAATATCACCATCTGGGTCATCGGTTTCAATGATTCCAATATCATGAGCAGCCAGCTGCAGAATTGCGCCACCAGCGCGAACCATTGGAGCATGGCTTACACGCCGGCGGACCTGCAAACCACGTTCAGAAATATCGCCAAGAATATCGGCGGCCTGAGATTGTCGAACTGATGACCGGGATGACGCTGAAACGCGACGAGCGCGGCGCGACGCTGATGGAATTCGGACTGATCGCCACGCCGCTTTGCCTGATGCTGATGGGGATCGGCGATCTGGGTTATCAATCCTATCTGCGGGCGGTGACGCAGGGCGTGCTGGATCGTGCCGCCCGCTCGGCCTCCGTCGGCGCGCTCAATTCGACCGCCGTGGACAGCTATATCGACCAGCAGATGCAGGCCATCAACACGAAGAACGGCACGACATCGGTGGTCAAGAAAAGCTATTATAATTTTTCGAAGATTGGCAAGCCGGAGAAGATCACCACCGATACCGTGCCGCTGGGCGTCTATAATCCGGGCGATTGTTATGAGGACGCCAATAATAACGGCGCCTATGACACCGACATGGGTTCGGCCGGTCTCGGCGGGGCGGACGACACCGTCTATTATCAGGTGACGATCACCATGCCGCGCCTCTTCCCGATGGCGAGCCTGCTGGGTTGGAGCGCCAACCAGTCGGCTACGGCAACGGCCGTCATCCGCAACCAGCCCTGGGCGAACCAGACGGCGCAATCCACGACTGTGCGGTGTACATGATGAAGCGGCTTTTCCCCCGGTTCCGCCGTGCGGCGAGCGCCATCGGCAAGGACGAGAGCGGCCTTGCCGTCATCGAATTCGCCTATTCCCTGCCCATTCTGATGGCTCTGAGCCTGGGCGGTCTGGAAACGGCGAACCTGGCCATGACGCATATGCGGATCAGCCAGGTGGCGATGCTGGTGGCGGACAATGCTTCGCGCGTTCGCACCTCGATCGATCAGGCAGACGTCAAGGAACTGTTCGCGGGGGCCGAAATATCCGCCGCCAGCGTCAAGAATTTCAAGGCGAACGCCAAAATCTACCTGACCGAACTGGAACCCAATGGAAAGGCCGCGCCCAACACGGGCCAGTTCATCCGCTGGCAATGCAATTGGGGTTCGGGCAGCTTCACATCCACCTATGGCGCAACCGGCAACGGGCAGAATGACGCCACGCTGGTCAACGGCATAGGCCCGACCGACAACAAGATCACGGCGGGCAGCGGCACGGCGGTGATGTTCGTGGAGGTGGCCTACACTTATCAGCCGCTGGTTTCGAACTCGATCTTCGGGCCCAAGACGATCCACTATACCAGCGCGTTCAACGTCAGAGAGCGAACCGACCAGTCGCTGAAAAACGCCAGCGGCATCGCCAATCTCTGCACGACGGTGTGAGCGGGGCGGCGCCGGAAGCGCCGCCCCGACCCTGTCTTATCTATAACAAACCTTCTTCGCAGCCGTAACGACGCGTGAGGCGTCGATCAGTGCCGCCTTTTCCAGGTTCGCCGCATAGGGCAATGGCACATCCTCATTGGTGACGCGCAACACCGGAGCGTCGAGGTCGTCGAAGCCCTGCTCCATCACCACCGCCGCGATTTCCGACGAGATCGAGCAGACCGGCCAGCCTTCTTCGACCACGACAAGGCGGTTGGTCTTCTTGAGGCTTTCCAGCACCGTCGCCGTGTCCAGCGGACGCAGCGTGCGCAGGTCGATGACCTCCGCGTCGATGCCCTCGCCCGCCAGGGTTTCCGCCGCTTCCAACGCGATGCCGACACCGATGGAATAGCTTACCAGCGTCACATCCTTGCCCTCGCGAACGATGCGCGCCTTGCCGATGGGCAGGACATAATCGTCGACCTTGGGCACGTCGAAGCTGCGGCCGTAGACCAGTTCGTTTTCGAGAAACACGACCGGATCTTCCGAACGGATCGCGGCCTTGAGCAGACCCTTGGCATCGGCCGCGTCATAGGGCGCGATCACGATCAGGCCCGGCACCGCGGCGTACCAGGGGCCGTAATTCTGGCTGTGCTGCGCGCCGACGCGGCTGGCCGCGCCATTGGGACCACGGAACACGATCGGGCAGCGCATCTGGCCGCCGGACATGTAGTTGGTCTTGGCCGCGGAGTTGATGATGTGGTCGATGGCCTGCATCGCGAAGTTGAAGGTCATGAACTCGACCACCGGCTTCAGGCCGCCCATGGCCGCGCCCGCACCGATGCCGGCAAAACCATATTCGGTGATCGGCGTGTCGATAACGCGCTTGTCGCCAAATTCCTCCAGCAGACCCTGGGTGACCTTGTAGGCGCCCTGATATTCGGCAACTTCCTCACCCATCACGAAGACGCGTTCGTCACGGCGCATTTCCTCGGCCATGGCGTCGCGCAGTGCTTCGCGAACGGTAGTTTTAAGATATTCCGTGCCTTCGGGGAGCGCCGGGTCCTTGACCGTCGGCTTGGCTTCGGTGGCAAGCTTGGCCGTGCCGCTTTCGGCTTTCTTGGGTTCCGGCGCCGCTTCAGCCTTCGCCTCTGCCTTGGGAGCCGGAGCGGCTTCGCCACCCTCGCCCGCCCCATCCCCAGCCATCGTCGCGATGACGGTGCCGACCTTCACGCCTTCGGTGCCTTCGGCAACCATGATCTGACCGATCTTGCCTTCATCGACGGCTTCGAATTCCATCGTCGCCTTGTCCGTTTCGATCTCGGCCAGAATGTCGCCCGAGCGGACCTCGTCACCTTCCTTCACCAGCCACTTAGCCAGCGTGCCTTCCTCCATGGTCGGCGAAAGCGCCGGCATCTTGATTTCGATACCCATTAATATTGCTCCACCAGCACGTCGGTATAAAGCTCGTGCAGTTCCGGTTCGGGAGAGGTTTCAGCGAAGTCCGCGGAATCGCTGACGATCTTGCGGATGTCCTGATCGATCTTCTTGAGTTCGTCTTCGCCCACGCCGGCTTCGGTCAAATATTTCTTGACGCCTTCGATGGGGTCCGACTTGTCGCGCATCGACTGCACTTCCTCGCGCGACCGGTACTTGGCTGGGTCGGACATGGAGTGACCACGATAGCGATAGGTTTTCATTTCCAGCAGGATCGGGCCATTGCCGTCCTGCACCCACTTGAGCGCTTCCTCGGTCGCGCCGCGCACGGCGAGCACGTCCATGCCGTTCACCTGGATGCCGGGAATGCGGAAGCTTTCGCCGCGGCGATACAGTTGGTCCTCCGCCGAGGAGCGGTTGACGCTGGTGCCCATGGCATACTGGTTGTTCTCGATCACGAAGATGATCGGCAGCTTCCATAGCTCCGCCATGTTGAAGCTTTCGTAGACCTGGCCCTGATTGGCCGCGCCGTCCCCGAAATAGGCGACGCAAACGCCGCCGTCTCCATTATATTTGTGCGCAAAGCCCAGGCCCGCGCCGAGCGACACCTGCGCCCCGACGATGCCGTGGCCGCCATAGAATTTATGTTCGACGCTGAACATGTGCATCGAACCGCCCTTGCCGCGCGAAATGCCCGCTTCGCGACCGGTCAGTTCAGCCATGATGACATTGGGATCGATGCCATAGGCCAGCATATGGCCATGGTCGCGATAACCGGTGATGACGCTGTCCTTGCCGGGCTTCAAAGCCGACTGGATGCCGACCGCAACCGCTTCCTGGCCGATATAGAGGTGGCAGAAGCCGCCGATCAGACCCAGGCCGTAAAGCTGGCCCGCCTTTTCCTCAAAGCGGCGGATCAACACCATCTGCCGGTAGAATTCCAGCAGCTCTTCCTTGGTGGCCTTATAATCCGTCGGAGTATCGGGGCGAGGCCGGTTATGGTCCGCGCTGGCGGGGCTTACCGCCTTTGCGCGTGAAGGACGCGGCGTCGTTGATTTCGCCAAGGCTCTTATCCTTTTGCGTGGGTGAGGATGGAAGGAACGCCCGTATAGCGGCAGAAGGCCCCGGAATGCAACGCGGCATGGGCCATCAAAACGCCGCAAAAGCGATCAATCAGCGACCCTGAACGGTCAGTTCAGGGGAACGACAACCTCGTCATGATGGATGACGCCCAACTCGCGCCGGATCAGTTCATCGGAAAGGTCGGGATCGACGCGCCGGGGATTAAGCAAATCCACCCGGTTCCTGAGTTCCTGCTGGTGCGCCTGAACCTGCTTCAACTCGCCCTGCGCATTGTGCAACTGCCGCTTATAGTCGCCCCAGGCCAGAACGCCGTTGGAACCCAGCACCACATAGCCAGCGAAAAAAAGAAGAAGAAGCACCGCAATCGCCGGCCCGAAAGCCGAAAACAGTAACATGCGGAGTTTCGCGATATGCGCCATGGACCAGTTGAATCACAAGGACGCGCCGGCCGCAAGGGAAATCTATTTCCCGCGCGGCCGGTCGTCGAAATTTTGACTTAACGGAAGATCGAACGGCCCGCGTAGACGGCAACGTCGCCCAGTTCTTCTTCGATGCGGATGAGCTGGTTATACTTAGCCAACCGGTCCGAACGGGCCAGAGAGCCGGTCTTGATCTGACCGCAATTGGTTGCGACGGCGAGGTCGGCGATGGTCGCGTCCTCGGTTTCGCCCGAACGGTGCGACATGACGGCGGTGTAACGGGCCCGATGCGCCATATCGACAGCCGCCAGAGTCTCCGTCAGCGAACCGATCTGGTTCACCTTGACCAGTAGCGAATTGGCCAGCCCCTTGCCGATGCCCATTTCCAGACGCTTGGGATTGGTGACGAACAGATCGTCGCCGACCAGCTGCACCTTGCCGCCGATCTTGTCGGTCAGCGCCTTCCAGCCTTCGAAGTCATCTTCGCTCATGCCGTCTTCGATCGACTTGATCGGATAGTCAGCGCACAGAGCCGCCAGATAATCGGCCATTTCAACCGGGCTGAGCGACAGGCCTTCGCCCGAAATCTCGTACTTGCCGTTCTTGAAGAATTCGGTCGCGGCGCAATCCAGCGCCAGCACGACATCGTCGCCCGGCTTGTAACCGGCCTTCTCGACCGACAGCATGATGAAGTCGAGCGCATCGCGGGTGGAGGCGATGTTGGGCGCGAAACCGCCTTCATCCCCGACCGAGGTCGCCAGCCCCTTGTCGTGCAGGCCCTTCTTCAGCGTATGGAAGATTTCCGAACCGATCCGCACGGCGTCGGCAATGCTCTCGGCGCCGACCGGCATGATCATGAATTCCTGGAAGTCGATCGGATTGTCGGCATGTTCGCCACCGTTGATGATGTTCATCATCGGCACCGGCAGGACATGGGCGTTGACACCGCCGACATAGCGATAAAGCGGCAGGCCGCGCGCATCGGCGGCGGCCTTCGCGACGGCCAGGCTGACGCCCAATATGGCGTTGGCGCCCAGGTTCGATTTGTTCTCCGTGCCGTCCAGCGCGATCATGGCTGCGTCGACTTCGGCCTGATCCTCGGCATCGAGGCCGATGATCTGCTCGGCAATCTGGTCGTTGACGGCCGCAACCGCCGCCAGCACGCCCTTGCCCAGATATTTGCTCTTATCGCCGTCGCGCTTCTCGACCGCTTCATAGGCGCCAGTGGAAGCGCCCGACGGAACGGCGGCGCGGCCAAAGCTGCCATCTTCCAGCATCACGTCGACTTCGACGGTCGGATTGCCGCGGCTATCCAGGATCTGGCGGGCGTGAATATCGAGAATGGCGGTCATGGATCGCTCCTTGGAACTGGCTCTGGGTCGCTTTTCGCGCCCCGCTTAGCCAGCACCTTCCCGAATGGCAATGCGGGGGCTTGCAAGGACTCGAAAAATGCCGATGCTCAAAATAGTAACGGCAACGGAACTGTGAGCCGTCGCGAAGCATTAGGGACAGAACCGCCCGACCGTTTCGCGCATTCTGCCATATCTTTCAAAAGGGAGACCAAGGACAATGGCCGACACCCCGGAAACCCCGCCCGTCAAGCGCGCCAGAAAAGCCAGCGCTCCAAATTCGCCCGCGGACCAGGCACAGACCGCATCCCCCTCGCTGGTCGAGGCCGAACCGGTCAAGACCGCCGCTACGCATAAGGCAAGCAAGCCCGGAAACGGCGCCGCAGCGCACGGCTGGACCGCACAGATCGCACCGTTGAAGGCGCAGGCCGAAAAAGCGGCGAAGTCCGCTGTGGACAAGCTGAACGCCGTCGATTGGAAGGCGCATGTCGATCCTCTCAAGGAACAGGCCGGCAAGACTGCCAAGTCCGCCGCCGGCGTCGCCAAGGACAAGACCGGTTCGGCGATGCAGAGCCTGTCCAAGCTGATTTCCGACACGGCGGGCACGGTCGATGCCAAACTCGGCCCGCAATATGGCGATTATGCCCGGCAGGCAGCCGAATCGGTAGCTGGCGCCGCCAAGACGCTGGACAGCAAGGATGTCGACCAGCTGATGAACGAGGCTCGCGATTTCGTGCGCAAAAGTCCAGCCGTGGCAATCGGCGCGGCCGCGGTGGTTGGCTTCGTGCTGATGCGCCTGGCCAAGGGGTCAGACGAAGACGCATGACCACATCCTCCTCAACGGTTGAAGGCGAAGCCCCGGCAGCGGGCGGGAGGAAATCTTGACGCAAGAGCCGATGCAGTTCGAAGGGCAGGATGAGTCCGTCCGGGATGTCCTGACACGCCTTTATACAGACGGGCGCGCTTATGCCGAAGCGGAGGTTGAGCGGCAGAAGCTGCGCGCCGGACTGGTCGGGGCGGGAATCCGCGACGCTTTGATCCTGGGCGCGGTCGGAATCGTTCTGGTCTTTGCCAGTCTGGTCGCCTGTCTGGTGGGCGTCATACTGGTGCTGTCGCCGCTCGTCGGCACAGGCTGGGCGACCTGCATCGTCTTCGGCGGCGGGGTGATTTTGGCCCTGATATTGCTGCTGCTCGCGAGAGGACGAATTGACCGGATGAAGAAGGCGGTCACATCATGAACCGGGAAGACGCCTATCACACCGCGAAACTGCGGGCGGAGGACCGCAAGGCCGCGTTCCTGTCCGCCGTTCAGACAAGCAAGGCGCGGGTCACTCCGGCGCGGCTGAAGCAGGACGCGAAGGACAAGATCAGTGAAACCGTTCTGGACGGCGCAGCTTATGCGGCGGCGAAAGTCCGGCAACGGCCCGCCGCAACGGCAGCAGCAGTGAGCGCTTTGGCCATTTATGCGATGCGTCGCCCTATTGGGGCACTTTTCCGGCGACTATACGTTCGAATAAGCAACCGCACAGAAGAGATTTCGGAGATTGAACATGGCTGATATCCGCTCGCAAATCACCCGCGCTCGCGACGCGGCGACTGACATGGCGGAAAATGCGACCGGCATGTTCCGCGACACCACGGACCGCGCCCGGGAAAGCGCCGGCGAATTGATCCAGGCCAGCCGTGATCGGGCTGGCGACGCACGGGACAAGGCCCTGGACAAGGCCAGCGCAGCCTATACCGATGCGCGCGACCGGACCCAGCGCGTCGCTGCGCGCGCCAATGAGATCGTTCAGGAGCATCCGGTCGCCGCCATCGCGGGCGCCGTGGCCGCAGGCGCCGTCATCGCGTGGATGTTTCCCAAGAGCCGCAAGGCGATGAGGGCCCTGCCGAGCTTTGCCACAACCGCCAGCGCCAAGATGATGGAAGCCGCTCTCGCCGCCCGCACAGCGGCGGCAGAAGGCGCGGAAAATCTGAAAACCGGCGCGGAAAATCTGAAAGCCGGTGCGGGCGAGATGCTGCACAATGCCAGCGAAGGCGCGAAGGACGCCGCTTCCTCCGCAAAGAATGCGGCGGTATCGGCGGATCTCGGCGGAAAGGCATCCCGTCTGGCGGAGGACGCCGTCACTCTTGTGGCAGGTAAAATCGACGCGCTCGGTGAAGCCCTGAAGGCGCGGTTGCCCAAAGCGTAATCGCCTCGTCATCAAAAGCATGCCAATATGGCTGCCTGCGCCCTTGGATGGGCGTGGGCAGCCTGCTAATGTTCCCGTTCACCGAACAGGAGAACATAAGATACCATGAGCAAGCTGCACCTTGTGATGGGTGGTCGCGTCAAAAACCCCCAGACGCTGGAATTCGAGGACCTGAACTCGATCGAACTGGTCGGCGTTTTCCCCGACTATGCTTCCGCCGAAAATGCGTGGCGTGGCGCGGCGCAGCGCACGGTCGACGACGCGGAGATGCGGTATGTGATCGTGCATCTGCACCGGCTACTCGAACCCGAACTGCCGCCGGCCCAGTAAATTTCAGACCAAAAATTTAAGTTTCAGGCCAAAATTTCAAGATAGGGGCTGGGACCGCTTGCGGAAGCGCCAGCGAAGCAGCGGGCGCGTCAGCGCCAGCCCCATCAAAAAACCGCCGATATGCGCGGCGATGGCGATCTGGCCGAGATCGCCGAAACCACCCGCCGTCGCGACGCCGATCATGAGCTGGATCGCGATCCAGCTCGCCGCCAGCCATAGCGCACGCACCAGACTGGCCGAAAGCGGCCCGATCCGCCGGACATTCTGCTGACTGTAAAGCAGCGCATACGTCGCGATGATCGCGGAAATCGCCCCGCTCGCCCCGACCATCGGATTGGGCGAATGGGGGTCGATTGCCCATTGCAGGGCCGTGGCGCCATAAGCGCCAGCCACGTACAGGACCAGCGTCGCGCCCTTGTCCAGCACATGCTCCACCTGCCGTCCGCAAAAAACGAACATGAACAGGTTGAAGGCGATGTGCAGCCAGTTGGCATGAACCAGCGTGCAAGTGATCGGCGTCAGCCAAACCGGGACCGCGGCCATTCCCGCAAGCAGCGTGCCGTCCTCCACCCGCGCCGGGATGAAGCCGGCCATGATCGCCGCATTGTCGATCTGGCCTGTCAGAGTGAGCAGCAGGAACGCGACGAAAGTGATCGCCGCGATCCCGTTTGTCATGCGCCCGGCAGGCAGTTTCATGGGACGATCAGATGAAATCGATCTTGTCGATCAGGTAGAATTTGTCGCCCGAAGGCACCGACACTTCGACCTCTTCCCCGATCTGACGGCCGATCAGCGCGCGGCCGAGCGGGCTGTTATAGCTGATCATGCCCGCCTTGGCGTCCGCCTCGGCCTGACCTACGATCTGATATCTGATCGGCTTTTCGTCCTCATCGAGCAAGGTGACGGTCGCGCCGAACACCACCTTGTCGCCCGACAGCGTGGTCGGGTCGATGATCTGGGCGCGCGACAGCTTGTCTTCCAGATCGGAGATGGTGGCCTCGACCTGGCCCTGACGTTCCTTGGCCGCGTGATATTCCGCGTTTTCCGACAGATCGCCGTGCGCGCGGGCTTCCTCGATGGCGTCCACGATCAAGGGCCGCTCGGCCTTCAATTCGCGGAGCTGCGCATTGAGCTTGTCATAGCCCATCTGCAGCATCGGCATCTTTTCGACGGTCGCCATTATTGCAAATCCTTCGTCAAAACTTCCCTTTGGCGGCCCCGACCATGGGGCCACCCGCAGCATGCTTCCTTGTGCAGGGGATCAGGCTTGCGACACGGGATAATAGGACTGGAGTGACCGCACTTCAAGGGCATGGCCCTGAAGAGCCTCGATCGCGTCCGCCGCGGCAAGGCTGGCCGCCGCCGTGGTGAAGCTCGCGACCTTGGCGCGGAGCGCGCTGGTGCGGATCGCCTTGCTGTCCTTGAGCGATTGCCACCCCTCGGTCGTATTGAAGATCAGATCGACGTCGCCGTCGGTGATCTTGTCCACGATATGGGGACGTCCCTCCGCCACCTTGTTCACCGGCTGAACGGCAATGCCCTGCTCTTCCAGATAGCGCGCAGTGCCGCCCGTGGCGATGATGGTGAAGCCGAGACGGGCCAGCTTCTGCACGGCGGGCAGGATCACCGGCTTGTCGCTGTCCTTGACCGACACGAACGTCGTGCCCGATTTCGGCAAGACCGTGCCTGCGCCGAGCTGCGACTTGGCGAAGGCGGTCGCGAAATCGCTGTCGATGCCCATGACTTCGCCAGTGCTCTTCATTTCGGGCGAAAGGACCGGATCGACGCCGGGGAAGCGCGCGAAGGGGAAGACCGCTTCCTTGACCGCGATATGCGAAATCGCGTTGCGGTCGATCTTCGGCAGGTCCTTCAGCTTCTCGCCCGCCATCACGCGCGATGCGATCTTGGCGATGGGCGTGCCGATGGCCTTGGCGACGAAGGGCACGGTGCGACTGGCTCTGGGGTTGACCTCGATCAGGTAAACCACACCATCCTTGACCGCGTACTGGATGTTCATCAGGCCACGCACCGACAAAGCGCGGGCGAGAACATCGGTTTGACGCTCAATCTCTGCGATCACCTCGTCCGACAGGCTGTACGGCGGCAACGAACAGGCGCTGTCGCCCGAATGGACGCCCGCTTCCTCGATATGCTGGAGCACGCCCGCCACGACCACATCGTCGCCGTCGCAGAGCGCGTCCACGTCCACCTCAGTCGCATCGCGCAGATATTGGTCGATCAGCACCGGGGAGTCGCCCGACACCTGAACGGCGGTGGCGATATATTCCTCCAACTGCGCCTGACCGTCGACAATCTCCATGGCGCGCCCGCCAAGGACGTAGGACGGACGCATCAGTACCGGATAGCCGATGCGGTTGGCGACGGCGATGGCTTCCTCGCGGCTGCGGGCGATGCCGTTGGCGGGCTGCTTGAGCTTCAGCTTGTCGATCAGCGCGGCGAAGCGCTCGCGGTCCTCGGCCAGATCGATGGCGTCGGGCGAGGTACCGAGGATCGGGATGCCCGCATCCTCCAGCGCCTGTGCGAGCTTCAACGGCGTCTGGCCGCCAAACTGGACGATCACGCCCGCCAGCGTGCCGTTCGACATTTCGACGCTCAGGATTTCGAGCACGTCCTCGGCGGTCAGCGGCTCGAAATAGAGGCGGTCGGACGTGTCATAGTCGGTCGACACGGTTTCCGGGTTGCAGTTGACCATGATCGTTTCATAACCGGCCTCGCTCAATGCGAAGCAGGCGTGGACGCAGCAATAGTCGAACTCGATCCCCTGCCCGATGCGGTTGGGACCGCCACCCAGGATCACGACCTTCTTCCGGTCGCTGGGCTGCGCCTCATTCTCCGCCTCACCGAAGATCGGCGCTTCATAGGTCGAGTACATATAGGGCGTCTTCGCCTCGAACTCGGCAGCGCAGGTGTCGATGCGCTTGAACACCGGCCGCACACCCAGCTTGTGCCGCAGGCTGCGCACCTCGTCCTCGGTCACGCCGCCGGTCATGGCCTTGACCGCATCGTGGATCAGGCCCGAACTGCGGGCGATGCCGCGTTCCATGCCGCGCAGATTGGCGGACTTGAGGGCCAGATAGGCAAGGCGCTTGTCCGCGAAACCCATGGCCTTGAGGCGGCGCATGCCGTCCGCATCCTGCGGCAGGCCGTTGCTCAGGATTTCGTCTTCGGCGTCGATGATTTCCTTGATTCGCTCCAGGAACCAGGGATCGAATTTGGCGATGCTGTGGATTTCCGCGACGCTCAGCCCTTCGCGCAGAGCCTGCGCCGCGACCAGCAGGCGATCCGGAGTCGGCTGGGCGAGCGCAGCGACGATGTCGTCCTTGGGCGCACCTTCCAGATGATCGACCTCGTTGAAGCCGCACAGGCCGGTTTCCAGACCGCGCAGCGCCTTCTGCATCGATTCATGGATATTGCGGCCGATGGCCATCACCTCGCCCACCGACTTCATCGCGGTGCCAAGCAGCGGCTCGCTCCCCTTGAATTTCTCGAAGGCGAAGCGCGGGATCTTGGTCACGACATAGTCGATGGTCGGTTCGAACGACGCCGGGGTCGCGCCGGTAATGTCATTCTCGATCTCGTCCAGCGTGTAGCCGACGGCCAGCTTCGCCGCGACCTTGGCGATGGGGAAGCCGGTCGCCTTCGACGCCAGCGCCGAGGAACGGGAGACGCGCGGGTTCATCTCGATGACGATCAGGCGGCCATCCTTCGGATTGACTGCGAACTGCACGTTCGAACCGCCTGTTTCCACGCCGATTTCACGCAGCACCGCGATGCTCGCGTTGCGCATGATCTGATATTCCTTGTCGGTCAGGGTCAGCGCGGGCGCGACGGTGATGGAGTCGCCGGTATGGACGCCCATCGGGTCAACATTTTCGATCGAGCAGATGATGATGGCGTTGTCGTTGCGGTCGCGCACGACCTCCATCTCATATTCTTTCCAGCCGAGCAGCGATTCCTCGATCAGCACTTCGGTGGTCGGCGAAGCGTCGAGGCCTTCGCCGACGATCCGCTTGAACTCCTCCTTGTTGTAAGCAACGCCGCCGCCGGTGCCGCCGAGCGTGAAGCTGGGGCGGATGATGGACGGCAGGCCGGTGAACTCCAGCGCCTCCATCGCCTCTTCCATCGTGTGGGCGATGCGCGAGCGGGCGGATTCCAGACCGATCTTGTCCATCGCGTCGCGGAACTTCAAGCGATCCTCGGCCTTGTCGATGGCGGCGGCGTCGGCGCCGATCATCTTGACGCCGAACTTGTCGAGCGTGCCGTCATTGAAGAGCGCCAGCGCCGTGTTGAGCGCCGTCTGACCGCCCATGGTCGGCAGCACCGCGTCGGGGCGTTCCTTCTCGATGATCTTCGCCACGATTTCGGGCGTGATCGGCTCGACATAGGTCGCGTCGGCAAATTCCGGATCGGTCATGATGGTGGCCGGGTTGGAATTCACCAGGATGATGCGATAGCCCTCTTCCTTGAGCGCCTTCACCGCCTGCGTGCCCGAATAGTCGAACTCGCAAGCCTGGCCGATGATGATCGGGCCAGCGCCGATGATGAGGATGGAGGAGATGTCGGTGCGCTTGGGCATTATTCGGCCTCTGGTTTAACGGTGGAAGGCGCTGGCGCGCACAATTTGGAAAATGACGGTCAATGCACTTGTCCGGATTGGGCCTCGCAACCCCAGCCGTCATATTCGACGCCGCAGAGGATTTCGATCTGGAGGCACTTCTTCGTCAGAGCGCGGATCGACTGTTCGTCGACCGGCTGCACGCATTCGAGGAAGAGGAACAGGTCGCCGTCCTCATCCTCTTCGCGGTCCAGTTCGACGAAACCGAACTGGCTGGCGATGGTGAGGACACGCTCGAAATCCTTCTCGCTGCCCTTGAAGCTGACGTCGACCGGCCGCGCGATGCGGGCCACATCGCCATTGGCAGCGAGATTGGCGAGGACGGACTTGTCCGCCTCCCACTCTGCGGCGAGGCGGGCTTCGTCAACCGGGGGCAGGTTGAGGCTCACTTAAGCCCCTCGACGAAGCGCTGGAACAAGTAGAAGCTGTCCTGCGGGCCGGGCGAGGCTTCGGGGTGATACTGGACCGAGAAGGCCTTTTTATCGGTCAGTTCGATGCCGCAGTTGCTGCCGTCGAAGAGCGACACATGGGTCGACTTCACATTGGCGGGCAGCGTATCGGCGTCGACCGCGAAGCCGTGGTTCATCGAGGTGATCTCGACCAGACCGTCGGACAGGCGCTTGACCGGGTGGTTGGCGCCGCGATGGCCCTGATGCATCTTGATGGTCTTCGCGCCGGCGGCAATCGCCAGCATCTGGTGGCCAAGGCAGATGCCGAAGATCGGCTTGTCGGCTTCGAGGACCTTCTGGATCACGGGCACGGCATATTCGCCGGTCGCGGCCGGATCGCCGGGGCCGTTGGAGAGGAACACGCCGTCGGGCTGCTGCTCCATCACCTGCTCGAAGGTCGCGGTGGCAGGCAACACGGTGACGCGGGCGCCCGCCTTCACCAGATTACGGAAGATATTGTTCTTTGCACCATAGTCGATGGCAACGACATGGGGGCGTTCTTCGCCGGCTTCGTCGAGGCCGTAGCCATGGCCGAGCTTCCACACGCCGTCATTCCAGAGGCGTTCCGCGCCCGACACTTCGATGGCGAGGTCCATGCCTTCGAGGCCCGGCCAGCTGGCGGCCTTGGCGGCGAGCGCTTCGAGGTCGAACCGGCCTTCGGGATCATGGGCGATCACGACATTGGGCGCGCCCTTCAGGCGGATCATCCGGGTCAGGGCGCGGGTGTCGACACCGGCCAGGCCGATGCGGCCCTTTTCCTTCATCCACTGGTCGAAGGGTTCGACATTACGGAAATTGCTCGGCTCGGTGACGTCCTGCCGCACCACGCAGCCCAGAGCGTGGGGCAAGTCGGCCTCCACATCATCGAGGTTGGTGCCGACATTGCCGATATGGGGGAAGGTGAAGGTGACGATCTGGCCCGCATAGCTGGGGTCGGTCATCACTTCCTGATAGCCGGTCATCGCCGTGTTGAAGCACAGCTCACCCACCGCATCGCCGACAGCGCCGAAGCCGCGACCGAATACCGCGGAGCCATCGGCAAAAACCACGACCCCTGTCGCTCCTTTGGGCACAATGAGGGTCTTGGCGTCAGCCATGGTCGTGTCGTCCTTTATGCTTTTGCGGGAACCCGTCTGGAGCGGGTTAAACGGCCGGTCACCTATGCTTGTGAGGCCGCGCGGTCAACTCCTGTTAAAAATCTCTTTTGGCGTTATATCTGATCCTTTCCCGAGAAACAGGATTCATTCGCATGATTCGCGACCAGATCAAGAATGCCCAGGTCGAAGCCATGAAAGCCGGGGAGAAGGATCGTCTGGCCGCCGTACGGCTGATCCTGGCGAAGCTGAAGGATCGGGATATCGAACTGCGCACGGCCTCCACTGTGCCGGACGATGATGTGATCGTGGTCGAAGTGCTTCAGAAGATGGTGAAGCAGCGCCGCGAATCCATCGAGATGTTCAAAAATGGCGGACGCGATGAACTCGCCGCGAAGGAGCAGGCCGAACTGGACGTGATCGACGGCTTCCTGCCGCAGCAGTTGAGCGAGGATGAGACGAAGGCCGCGATCGAAGGCATCAAGGCGGAGGTCGGCGCGGCAAGCGTCAAGGATATGGGCAAGGTCATGGCGGTGTTGAAGGAGCGCCACGGCTCCGTGATCGACATGAGCAAGGCCAGTGGGCTGGTGAAGGCGGCGCTTGCCTGAGATCAGGAGCGTATGAGCCTATCCCCAGCCTTTCTCGATGAGCTACGGGCGCGAACGTCGCTGTCGACGCTGATCGGGCGGACGGTGAAGGTTCAGAAGGCCGGCCGCGAATATAAGGCCTGCTGCCCCTTCCATAATGAGAAGACGCCCAGCTTCACCATCAATGATGAAAAGGGCTTTTACCATTGTTTCGGCTGCGGAGCGCATGGCGACGCGATCCGCTGGATGACCGATCAGCGCGGCCTGCCCTTCATGGAGGCCGTGAAGGAACTGGCCCAGACGGCGGGGATGGAGGTTCCCGCCCCCGATCCCCGCGCAGCGAAGCGGCAGGAACAGGCCAGGGGCCTGCACGATGTCATGACGGCGGCGCAGGGCTTTTTCGAAGAGCAGCTTGGCGGGATCGAGGGCGCTGAGGCGCGTGCCTATCTCCAGAAACGGGGTATGAGCGCGGCGACCGTGAAAAGCTTCGGCTTCGGCTTTTCCCCCGATGGACGCGGGCGGCTCAAGACGGCGCTCAAGGACTTGGGCGAATCCCTGCTGATCGAGGTCGGCCTGCTGATCGATCCCGATGGCGCCGAGCCGGACGGCGATAAAAGCAAGAAGCGCGACAGCTATGACCGCTTCCGGGGCCGTTTGATGCTGCCGATCCGGGATATTCGCGGGCGCGTCATCGCGTTCGGCGGGCGCATTCTGGGCGCGGGCGAACCCAAATATCTGAATTCGCCCGATACGCCGCTCTTCGACAAGGGGCGGACGCTTTACAATATCGACCGGGCCTCGCCTGCCAGCCGCCAGGCCGGGCGGATCATCGTCGTCGAAGGCTATATGGACGTGATCGCGCTCGCGCAGGCGGGGTTTGCCGAAGCGGTAGCACCGCTGGGAACGGCGCTGACCGAGCATCAGATCGAGCGGCTGTGGAAAATGGCCGATGTGCCGATCCTGTGCTTCGACGGCGACTCGGCCGGGCAGAAGGCGGCGATCCGGGCCGCGACCCGCGCCCTCCCCCTGCTGCGGCCGGGAATGAGCCTTGCCTTCGCGACGCTGCCGGGCGGGCAGGACCCGGACGACCTGATCCGCGCCGAGGGGCCTGCGGCGATGGAGGCCGTGCTGGGCGCAGCCGAGCCTCTGGTCGACCGGCTCTGGAAATATGAGCAGGCGGCCGCCCCGCTCGACACGCCAGAGCAGAAAGCCGCGCTCAAACAAAGGCTTTCGGCGATCACCGACGCCATCGGCCATCCCGATGTGCGGGCGCATTATGTCCATGCTTTCCGCGAGCGTTATGACGCGCTGTTTTTCGCCCGCCCCGCTTTCGGCGGACAGGCCCGGCAACAGCGGGGCGGCGGCGCCCGCCCGGGCTGGCAGCGGGACAGGAAGGGCAATTGGAAGCCGCCGATTCCGCCCGCCGGGAACGAGGCGCGGGCCATCGGCGCAAGCGGCATGGAACAACGCCTCCTGCGGGCCGTTCTGGCCAGTCTGCTGCGCTATCCCGAACAGATTGCGCTGCACCGGGAAATGCTGTCCGGGCTTCGTATCGGCGATGCCGCTCTGGCGGAATTGCTGAACGTGATGATCGCGGCATCGTTCGGCAAAGAAACAGTTGAAAGTGATGGCCTCCTTACCATATTGGGGCAAGGTGAAGTGTATAATATGGCAAAGGGGATGCTCCGGGCCGACACGTTCACATTCACCCCCCATGGAAGTAAGGCCGACTCGGATCGCGTGCAGCGCGATCTGGACGAGGCCATTCGGGTGATGGCGCAAGGACCGGAGTTGGAGGCGGCGTTGGCGGAAGCCACCCGGCGGGCGAGTGATGATCTCAACGAGGACAGCTTTGCCGAGCAGCAAAGGGTCCGGCAGTTGAAGCTGGATCATGATCGCCGCCTGGCGGAACTGGCGCAGACCGAAGATATTGTGTGATTCGATCCATCGGGATCGGTGGGTCTGATTGATCGCCCTGTCAAAGGGCGACGGAGTTAAGGCGAATAAATGGCGAGCAAGGCGAACAGCAAGGGTGCGGGCGAGGATGCGGATACTGGCGATGCACCACTGCTGGATCTGAACGAAGCTTCGGTCAAGAAGCTGATCGCACGCGCCAAGAAGCGCGGCTACATCACCTATGACGAGTTGAACGACGCGCTGCCGCAGGACCAGATGTCCTCCGAGCAGATCGAGGACATCATGTCCGCGCTCAACGAGATGGGCGTGAACATCGTCGAGAATGAGGAAGCCGGCGAGGACGGCGAGGATCAGCGCGACGACAGCGACGACGACAATTCGGACGATAGCGCCGAGGATGACGGTTCGCCGCGTCCCGTCGCCGAAAAGAAGAAAGAGACCGTCGATCGCACCGACGACCCGGTGCGCATGTATCTGCGCGAAATGGGCGCGGTGGAACTGCTCAGCCGCGAGGGCGAAATCGCCATCGCCAAGCGGATCGAGGCCGGTCGCGACACCATGATCCTGGGGCTGTGCGAAAGCCCGACGACGTTCAATGCGATCATCGAATGGTCGACCGCGCTGAACAATGGCGAGATGCAGCTGCGTGAGATCCTCGACCTCGACGCGATGCTGTCCAAGGACCCGGCTCCGGAAAATCTGGAAGAGGGCGCCGAAGATGACGATGGCGAAATCAGCGAAAAGACCGCCGGCCCCAGCTTCAAGGAAGAGGAAGAGCCGGAGGAGGAATCCGCCGATTCCGATGAGGATGAGGACGGCCTGACCGAACGCCGCGCTCGCCGGGCGGAAGAAGAGGAAGAGGAGGACAACACCCTCTCCCTCGCGCAGATGGAAGAGACTCTGAAGCCGATGGCTCTGGAGAAATTCGCGACCATCACCGAAATTTTCCGTGCCTTCTCCAACGCCCAGGCAGCGCGCATGATCGCCATGGCGATCGGCGAGACGCTGAGCCAGAAGGACGAGGACGACTATCAGGAACTGCGCGAGCAGTTGACCGCCGAGGTCGAAAGCGTCCAGTTCCATCAGCAGAAGATCGAATATCTGGTCGATCAGCTTTATGCCTATAACCGGCGCCTGACCGCGCTGGGCGGGCAGATGCTGCGTCTGGCCGAGCGGCATAAGGTCAGCCGGAAGGATTTCCTCGACCGCTATGTGAATCACGAACTGGACGATGGCTGGATCGACAAGGTGTCGGGGCTGGACAAGAAATGGGCCGCCTTTGCCGCTGCCGAAGGACGCGCGGTGGAGCGTATCCGCACGGAAGTCAGCGAGATCGCGCAGGCGACCGGCATGTCCTTGAGTGAATTCCGCCGCATCGTGAACATGGTGCAGAAGGGCGAGCGTGAGGCGCGCATCGCCAAGAAGGAAATGGTCGAAGCGAATCTGCGCCTCGTGATTTCCATCGCTAAAAAATATACGAACCGTGGCCTGCAATTCCTTGATCTTATTCAGGAAGGCAATATCGGCCTGATGAAGGCGGTCGATAAGTTCGAATATCGCCGGGGCTACAAGTTCAGCACTTATGCCACCTGGTGGATCAGGCAGGCGATCACCCGTTCGATCGCGGATCAGGCGCGGACCATCCGCATCCCGGTCCATATGATCGAGACCATCAACAAGCTGGTCCGCACCAGCCGCCAGTTCCTGCATGAGCAGGGCCGGGAACCGACGCCGGAGGAGATGGCCGAGCGCCTGTCCATGCCGCTGGAGAAGGTGCGCAAGGTGATGAAGATCGCCAAGGAGCCGATCTCCCTCGAAACGCCGATCGGCGACGAGGAGGATTCGCATCTGGGCGATTTCATCGAAGACAAGAATGCGATCATCCCGGTGGACGCTGCGATCCAGGCGAACCTCAAGGAAACCGTGACCCGCGTTCTGGCTTCGCTGACGCCGCGCGAGGAGCGCGTGCTGCGCATGCGCTTCGGCATCGGCATGAATACCGACCATACGCTGGAGGAAGTGGGCCAGCAGTTCAGCGTGACCCGCGAACGCATTCGCCAGATCGAGGCGAAGGCGCTGCGCAAGCTGAAGCACCCCAGCCGCAGCCGCAAGATGCGCAGCTTCCTCGACCAATAGAGGCCCAAGCGCGGCAAAATGATCCAAAAAGGCGGCTTTCGGGCCGCCTTTTTTACGGGCGTAAACTCCTCTTTTACCTCGACTCCCTAGGGTCGCTTCCGTTGAGGCTCCGCCAGCACCGGGGCGCAGGGGATGAAGATGAGCGAAGCAGCACAGCGCTATCAATTTGGCGACGTATCGCAGATTCTGGACGCCGTCGTGAGCGCGGACGGCACGGCAGGCCATGGCCATGCCGGCGGCGCGCGCGCCAGTTTCGGACCCAATGCAACGCTGACCCTGCCCGATCTGGCCGATGCGGCCTATTATCTCTGCCTGCTCCATGGCCGGCATCCGGGCGTCATCGACCATGCCGCCACCCGCTCGGCAGATAATGCGGCGCGCGAATGGCTGATCCAGGCGGCGGACGCCTTCGCACGCGAGCGGGCCTATCTGACGCAAGTGACCGTCGCGGTCGGCCCGGCCCCCAGCACGGCCGGTCAGAGCGATTGCGAAACCGTCGTCAGCCAACAGCGCCATGCGCTCGACATGCTTGCCCAATCGGACCGGCGCGGTTGCGCCATGGGGGCGGCGATGGCGCTGGTACTGGACTGGCGGGCGGTGCGTCAGGTGCTGGATATTGCCGCGATCCGCGTCGGGCTGGAACCCCATGGCTGCGACCTGCCGGATCGCGCCGCCACGCTGGAAGTGGCGCAGGCCATTGGCGGAGACGATGCGATCGATCGCGCCATCTTGTTCGGCGGCCGCCAGTTGCTCCACCAGCATCGCGGGCTTTGGGACGTCCTCCAGGCCCGTGCCCGAATCCGCACCGGCCGGAAGTAATTCCCCCGCATAAAGGCTTGCTCCCCTCCCCTGCTTTGCCATAGTCGGCTCCAGTGCAGACAGGATGAGTGATGAAGCATATGCGGTTTGAAGGTACACAGGATTATGTCGCCACCGACGATCTGAAGGTGGCCGTCAACGCCGCGGTGCTGCTCCGCCGTCCCCTGCTGGTGAAGGGTGAGCCGGGCACCGGCAAGACCGTATTGGCGCAGGAAATCGCCAAGGCGCTGGATGCCCCGCTGATCGAATGGAACGTCAAGTCCACGACCAAGGCGCATCAGGGCCTGTATGAATATGATGCCGTGGCCCGGCTCCGCGACGGCCAGTTGGGCGATCCGCGCGTTCACGAGATCGGCAATTATATCCGCAAGGGCAAGCTGTGGGAGGCCTTCGCCTCCCCCACCCTGCCCGTCCTGCTGATCGACGAGATCGACAAGGCCGATATCGAATTTCCCAACGACCTGTTGCAGGAACTCGACCGCATGGCCTTCCACGTCTATGAAACGGGCGAGACGGTCGCGGCGAAGGAACGGCCGGTGGTCGTCATCACCTCCAATAATGAGAAGGACCTGCCCGACGCTTTCCTGCGCCGCTGCTTCTTCCACTATATCAAATTTCCCGACCGGGAGACGATGCAGGCCATTATCGATGTGCATTTCCCGGGCATTCAGAAGATATTGGTCAACCGGGCGCTGGAGATTTTCTATGAGATTCGGGACGTGCCGGGCCTGAAGAAGAAACCTTCGACCAGCGAACTGCTCGATTGGCTGAAGCTGATCCTGGCCGAGGATATGCCGCTGGACGTGTTGCAGGATCGCGATCCGACCAAGGCGATCCCGCCGCTGCACGGCGCGCTGCTCAAGAATGAGCAGGATATCATGATGTTCGAACGGCTCGCCTTCATTGCGCGCAGGCAGGGACGCTGACCCATGGCCCATGGGGCAGGATGTCTGTGCGGCCAGGTGCGGATCGGCATCGACGCCGAACCGATGGCCGCCCGCATGTGCTGGTGCCGGCTCTGCCAATATCTGGGCGGCGGATCGGGCACCGTGAATGTCTGCTTCCCATCCGACAAGGTGACGACGACGGGGGAAGTCCGCTGGCATGAGAACGTCGCCGACAGCGGCAACGCCATGCGGCGCGGTTTCTGCCCGCAATGCGGGACACCGCTGTTCAGCCTGGCCGAATCGCGGCCGCACCTGACGACCTTCATTCGGGCCGGGGCGCTGGACGATCCCGACCTGCTGGGGCCGCAAGCCGTCATCTGGACCGATGCGGCGCCCGATTGGGCGCATCTGGACCCGAACCTGCCCCATTATCCGGCGCAAATTCCACCGGTCGCGTAAAAGCCCGCTTGCCTGGGGCCCGCATTTCGGCTCAACTTTCCTTTCTGACATTCAAAACCGCGCAAAGACGGTTTGAATTTGGGAAGGATGCCAATGCCGAAGCGTGCCCCCTCTCTCCTGCGGGCGTCTCTCTGGTCTGCCGCGCTGGCTCTCACGACGCCTGCGCTGACGCATGCGGCGGAGGAACGGGAAGCCTGGACGCCGACCGCCACTGCCCTGCGCGCCGATGCCGCAGGCATTGCCCTGCCGCAGACGGTGGCGGGACTGTCGCTGTCCAAAAGCGGCGAAGTGTCCCATGGCGGCAGCGGCATCGACAATTATGCGCAATATCTGTCGGATGACGGCGCGATCCAGGCAACGCTGTACATCTATATGCCAAGCTATGCCGATGCATCGCTGGCAGCCTATATGACCGACAAGGCGATCATGGCGCGCTTCGGGACCAAGACGCATCGGACCGCCTATGCCAGCGTGGCGACGGCGGGCCATGCCAATAGCGCGCTTCGGGCGGTGTATGACGATGCGGCCGACGGCGCGCTGACGACGGCGGCGGCCTTCGTCCATGCGGGCCGGTGGATGGTGAAACTGCGCGTGACGGGTCCGACGGAACGGCGCGCGGAAGTGCTGGCGGGGCTGGACGGCATGCTGTCGGACCTGCGCTTCGATGATGCGTCGAGCATCCATGCGACCCGCCCTGCGGACTTTGCCTCCTGCCCGGCGGCTGACGGTATCGATGCGCGGATGACAGGCCCGGCGGCCGCGACGCCCGTCGACATCGCAATGCCGCGTGAGGGCAGCGCGCCGCTCTGCATTCGGGGCCGCGTGGATACGGCGAGCGGCCATTATGAGATGCTGCAACAGGCCGGGGTGAAGGACGGCGCGACCATCGTTCCGGTGGACGATGCCGGCACGGTGCTCGCCTTCGATCCGGCAAAAACGGGTGCAGGCTATCAGCTTTCCATCCATTCGGTCGGCCAGACCGACATTTTCGGCATCTATGACAAGGTGCCGAGCGCACGCCAGATCGCGGAGATATTGGATGGCAAGGACCCCCAGACCGCGCGGGCAGGGGCGGTTGTCGCCTTCGCCGCCAATGGGGAGGTGACGCTGCGCAACGGGGATGGAAAGGCCCGCTGATCCTCAGATCAGATAACCGACCTCATACAGTCCCCAGCGCCGCCCGCGAATGATGAGGGGTACGAATACGCTGCGCAATGCCCGATACCGGCCCTCCCCCAGATCCTGCCGATAGGTGAAGAGGAAGAAATCCCCTTTTCCATCCAGTGCCTGGCGAGTCTGGCCGTCCATGAAAATCTGGCGGTTGCGGGCATTTTCCATGTTCCAGCGCGGCTGGCCGGGGCGCTGCGGCTGGCTGCGCGCGCTGATATGGGTGGGCAGATAGCCGTTCATGTCGACCAGGCAGCAGCCGACGACCGCGTTATCCTGCGCCGTGTGCCGGTCGAGCAAAGGCTGCACATGACGGTCGGCAAAGGCGGTAAAGTCATTTTCATATTGCACCGGCTCCGTCCCCCGAAGCGGGCGATAGGCGGCGTCGAACAAATGGGCCATGTCGAGCCGCTGCTCTTCCAGCGCGGTTTCAATCAGCGCCGTGATTTCCTCGGCGCCGTCCTCAGCCATGGCGATATAATGGCTGTTGCGAGTGACATGACCGCCATGCGCAGCGGTATTGAGCATCTCGTTCGCCAGGCCCTCCAGCCGGTCAAGCTGGTTCCGGGCATTTTCGACGCGGGCGGCGCTTTCTCTCGACGATTGGCCAAAGCGCGACAATCCCTGCCGCAACGCGGCGATATCGCCGTCGGCTTCGTCCGTGCACGTGACGATCGTGTCGGACCGGTCCCCGAACTGGGTCACGAGGAGCCATGCTGACGCGCAGTGTATCGATATGGGCGCCGACATCGCGGCCCCGCGCGATATTGGCTTCGACGCCGCCTATGAGCTGGCGGGCGTCGCGGTCGAGTTGGCCCAGCTTGTCGCCAACAGATGCCGTGGATTCACCGGCCTGCCCGGCAAGGCGGCGGATTTCATCGGCAACGACCGCGAAGCCCTGCGTCGCTGCGCCGCCCCGCGCCGCTTCGATCGCCGCATTGACGCCAAGCAGGCGCGTCTGGCGCGCTATAGCGCCCAATTCTTCCGAAATGCCGCCCACCGTTTCGATGACATTGAGAAACTGCCGCAAATGGCCTTCCAACCCGGTGACATTATCGATCAGTTCAGTGACCTGCCCCAGCGAAAGGGTGATCGCATCATGCCCTTCGGCGATGATCTTGCCCGCGCGGCGGGCGGTGAGGCTGAGTTCCTGAGCGGCGAGAACGCTTTCATTCTGACTGACCGCCAGCGCCTCCATATTCGACTGCAATTCGCCCAGGCGCATGGAATCGGCCTGAATCCGGCGGGTCAGTTCGCCAAGGAAACCCGCAGTCTCGCTGCATTGCAGCGCAATATCGCCGGATCGGTCTCCCAGATCGGTCAATAAATCCCCGTTTTCCAATATCGCCCCGCCAAGTTCGCCCGTTGGGATACTGCCCTATTAACGATGCATTGCAACATTTATCATTCCGCCAACGATGCGGCATCGAACCGCCTTGCATCGCTTTCGAAGCTGGCGGAGAAGGGCGGCATCATGATGCTCAATTTTCTCGACGCGCTGCGTGCTGCGGGCATTCCCGCCAGCATCAAGGAACATCTGCTGCTGCTGGAGGCGCTGGACCGCGACGTGATCGAACAGCGGCCGGTGGATTTCTATTATCTCGCCCGCGCCACCTATGTGAAGGACGAAGGGCTGATCGACCGCTTCGACCAGGTGTTCGCGCGAGTGTTCAAGGGGGTGTTGGGCGCCGAAGGGGTCGAGGCGGAAATCCCCGAGGAATGGCTGCGGCTGGTGGCGGAAAAATTCCTGAGTGCCGAGGAGATGGAGAAGATCAAGTCTCTGGGCAGCTGGGACGAGATTATGGAGACGCTGAAGAAGCGGCTGGAGGAGCAGAAGGGCCGCCACCAGGGCGGCAACAAATGGATCGGCACCGGCGGCACATCCCCCTTCGGCAATGGCGGCTACAATCCCGAAGGTGTTCGCATCGGCGGCGAAAGCCGGCACAAGCGCGCGATCAAGGTGTGGGACAAGCGCGAATTCGCCAATCTGGACAACACGAAGGAACTGGGCACGCGCAATATCAAGGTGGCGTTGCGGCGGCTGCGGCGCTTCGCGCGGGAGGGCGCGGCCGATGAACTGGATCTGGACGCGACGATCCATGGAACGGCGCGGCAGGGATGGCTGGACATCCGCATGCGGCCGGAGCGGCACAATGCGGTGAAATTGCTGCTGTTCCTGGATGTGGGCGGGTCAATGGACCCGTTCATCACGCTGTGCGAGGAACTGTTTTCCGCCGCGACGGGCGAATTCAAGAATATGGAATTCTTCTACTTCCACAACTGCCTCTATGAAGGCGTTTGGAAGGACAATAAGCGGCGCTTTTCTGAACGGATTCCGACCTGGGACATCCTCCACAAATATGGGCATGACTATAAGGTGATCTTCGTCGGGGACGCAGCGATGAGCCCCTATGAGATCAGCCATCCGGGCGGATCGGTCGAACATATGAATGAGGAAGCGGGCGCGGCCTGGCTGAGCCGGGTCACGCACACCTATCCCGCCGCAGTGTGGCTGAACCCGGCGCAGCAGGCCCATTGGGGCTATAGCCAGTCGACCCGGATCATCCGCGAGATCATGAATGAGCGCATGTATCCGCTGACCATCGAGGGGATCGATGAGGCGATGCGGGAGCTGACGCGCAAGCGGTGAGAAATCCGGGTCAGAATTTGACGCTCATCAGCGAGCCGATGCCGTAATCCGCCGCCCCCTTGCTGAGGCCGCCGGTGCCGTACAGGGTGAAGATCAGCCGGTCGGTCAGCGGCGTCGAGAAGGCGCCGAAGATTTCCCGGCTGTCGCGGGCGAAATCGCTGGAGGATTCGCGATAGTCATAGGAAGCGATAAGCACCGACTTGCCCAGCACCACGCTGGCACCGCCCGACGCCTGCCAGGCATTGTGCAGGGTAAAGCCCGATGGGTCGCCCGGCATCCGGTAGCCGACATTGGCGAAGGGCGTGACTATGCCGAAGCTTTTCGACACTTCCGCCGCGACGGTCACGTCGACCTTGCCGGTCCCCAGCGCCCTGGACCGTGACGCGGTGGGCAATTTGACGCGGGCCGAGAGGTCGAGGCCGAAGCCCATCTGCTCTTCCGGAATCTGATAGCCGACGCCCAGCGTCAGGTCGCCCAGGCCGCTTCGCGTCGTGCGCGGCGCGTCCGGATCGATGATAACCCCGCCAGCACCGCCGCCGACAATGGCCGAAGAACCGTTGATGCGCAGCCACGGAAGCGTCGCGGTGAAACGCAGATTGCCCGTGCGGTAGCGCAGGCCCATCGGCACGACGAGGATATTGGTGTCGACGCCGGTACCGTAATCGCCGCTGCTGTAATCGATGCCGGCTATCGCGCTCAGGCTGCTGCCGGCTGTGGATAAGTTTGTGGATGAAGCTGTGGACAGGCCTGTGGATGATTCTTCGGCCTGCGTGCTTTGCTGCGCCAATGCGGGCGATGCGCCCATGGCAAGGGCGATCCCGGCCAGCGCGATGGTCCCCTTCATGCTGTTCTCCCCTTTTTCGACGTCAAGCGGGGCGAGCCTTTCCGGCCCGCCCCTGCTCTTCCATTTGCCGAATGCTGTCAGCTGCCGCGGCTGGAACGGGCGACTTCCTTGGCGGAACTGGCCGTTTCGCGGGCGGCGTTGGCATTGGCGCGTGCGTCCTGGGCGCTGCTGCGCGCTTCTGTTGACGCGCTGCGCGCCTCGCTGCTGCTGGAACGGGCCTCGGTGGCGGCGGTCCGGGCGTCCTGCGCTGCGGTCGACGCGTTCCGGCTATCCTGCAGCGTGCCCTTGACGTTGGCGTCCTGCAAAACGCCCTTCACATTGCTGTCCTGGAGCGTTCCCTTCACATTGGCGTCCTGAAGGGCACCCTTCACATTCACATCCTGCAGCGTCCCCTTCACATTGCTGTCCTGAGCCTGCGCGCCGGTAGCGCCGGCCAGAACGGCAAGGCCGATGAGGGAAAGGGTAAATCTGGTCACTGCGACTCTCCTATAATGTGACACGCGGGCAGTTTCCCAAGACTGGGCCGGATCGGCCGATCCGGTCTCATGATCTTGCGAGAACCCCCCTCGCAATGTCGCTGATATCCTTACGCCACGGAATCGACCGAAAGAATTAGCCTCTGGATTATTCAACATGAACATCCGTTCATCGAAGCCGACCAAGAGAATTTAGGGCTGATTTCTATGGCATTACATGGATTGCGCGAGCGGCAGCCGAAGAATGGCCGCCGGATTATCAGGCGATATGTGCCAAATGGACGATCAAATTCCCGCTTGGCCGGATCGCGGTTCCGCCTTGCACGATCGAAGATGACCGATTTTTAATGCGCGTGGCGGTTGAAATGCGCGCTTCGCGGACGCATTTCGCGCCGGTTTTTCGCATTGAACCATGCGACAACAAAGTCTGGAGCGCGCGCCCTGCGTCCGATTTAACGCAGCGCGCTTTAGGCGGGATCGAACAGAATTCCGCCACCCATGGGCTGCGGCGCACCCGTGGTGCCGGGAAAGCTGATCGGCAGATTCTTCAGGTGGCGGACGGCCATATAGGCGAAGCCCTGCGCCTCCAGCGCGTCGCCGTCCCAGCCCAGTTCATCCACGGCCCGGATCTGCGCGCCGGAGTAACGGGCCAGCATCTCCATCAGCGTGGCATTGTGGCGGCCACCGCCGGCCACGTAGATATGCTTCGGCCGCTCGGGAAGATGCTCCATCCCCTTGGCGACGGCTGCGGCGGAAAAGGCCGTGAGCGTCGCGGCGCCATCCTCCAGGGAAAGGCCGCGGGTGGCTTCGATGGTGAAGGCCTCGCGGTCGATGCTCTTGGGCGGGGCCATGGCGAACCAGGGATCGGAGAGCATCTCCACGAGACGGGCTTCATCGATCCGGCCTGTTGCAGCGGTGGCGCCGTTTTCATCGAAATCGCGGTCGCTGTGCGTCTGCATCCAGTTGTCGATCAGCGCGCTGGCCATGCCGGTGTCGAAAGCGATTATCTCTCCGGCCGAACCGATGGCCGTGATGTTGGCCACACCGCCAAGGTTCAGAATGGCGACGGGTTTGGGCAGATCATGCGCGAGGGCGCGGTGATAGACCGGGAGCAGCGGCGCGCCCTGCCCTCCCGCCGTGACGTCGGCGCTGCGCAGGTCGCCGACGACCGGAATGCCGAAAGCGCCCGCCAGCGCGGCGCCGTCCCCAATCTGCCAGGTCCAGCGCCTTTCCGGACGATGCGCAACCGTGTGGCCGTGGAAGCCGATCACGGCGACGTCCTGCGCGGTGGTGCCGCTGCGGGCGAGGAGGTCGGTGACGGCCTCCACATGAAGTTCGGTCAGTTCTTCCTCAACCGCGTAGATCAAGGGTTCGAAACCGGGCTTTTCCATCGCCATGGCCCGCTGGCAGGCTTCGGCGAGACGCAGGCGGAACCCCGGAGTGTAGGGCATCGCGTGGAAGGCAATGCCTTTGCTGACGCCTTCTCCATCGGTGTCGATCAACGCGGCGTCGATCCCGTCGCGCGAAGTGCCCGACATCAGGCCTATTGCCAGCATGAAATTGTCCCACCTCTTTTACAGTCGCTCCCTCAATGCTACAGGCGCGCGCCATGAGCAACTACCAGTCCGATCTGCTCCGCCTGCTCGAAGCGCGCGGTTACATTCATCAATTGACCGACGCGGAGGGGCTGGACGCCCTTGCCGCCAGGCAGATCGTGCCGGGCTATATCGGCTTCGATCCGACTGCGCCGTCGCTGCATGTCGGGCATCTGGTGTCGATCATGATGCTGCGCCAGTTGCAGAAGGCCGGGCACAAGCCGATCGTCCTGATGGGCGGCGGCACCGGCAAGATCGGCGATCCCAGCTTCAAGGACGAGGCGCGCAAGCTGCTGACGACCGACCTGATCGCGGAGAATGTGGCCAGCATCAAGCGCGTGTTCGAACGGTTCCTGACCTTTGGCGACGGGCCGAGCGATGCAATCATGCTCGACAATGCGGAGTGGCTGGACCGCCTCGAATATATCCCGTTCCTGCGGGACATCGGGCAGCATTTCTCGGTCAACCGGATGCTCAGCTTCGATTCGGTGAAGCTGCGGCTGGATCGCGAGCAGTCGCTGAGTTTCCTGGAGTTCAATTACATGATCCTCCAGGCCTATGATTTTCTGGAGCTGTCGCGGCGTTCGGCCTGCCGGTTGCAGATGGGCGGGTCGGATCAGTGGGGCAATATCGTCAATGGCGTCGAACTGGCCCGGCGTGTGGATGGCACGCAGGTGTTCGGTCTCACCACGCCGCTGCTGACCAACGCCGACGGCACGAAGATGGGCAAGACCGTCGGCGGCGCGGTGTGGCTGAACGAGGATCAGCTTTCCAGCTACGATTATTGGCAGTTCTGGCGGAACACCGCTGACGCCGATGTGGCGAACCGGCTGCGACTGTTCACCGACCTGCCCATGGATGAAGTGGAGCGGCTGGCGGCGCTGGAGGGTGCGGAGATCAACGAGGCGAAGAAGATCCTCGCCAATGAGGCGACCGCGCTGTGCCGGGGGATCGCGGCGGCGGAGGCCGCGGCGGAGACGGCGCGGCGGACCTTCGAGGAAGGCGCTTCGGATGCCAATCTGCCGACGGTCAGCCTGGGGTCGGAGGGGCTGAATGTCGTTCAGGGCACCACGGCGCTGGGCTTTGCAACCTCCAACAAGGAAGTGCGGCGCAAACTCTCCGAAGGCGCCATTCGCGTGAATGGCGAGGTTGTCAGCGATCCGGCCCTGGTTCTGAAGGCAGGGGACAAGGTCAGCTTCGGCGCGAAGAAGCACGGGCTGGTAACCGCTTGAATTGAAATGAGCGCTAACGACGCATTAACCGGATCGGGTAAGGAAGGGGCCATCTTCCTTACGCTAATCTTTCCCCATGCCTTCGGTGTTCGCAAGCCTTACCCATCTTAACAAGTCGCGGGACCCTTCGATCGATCAGCGGCGGGTTCCGCGTGATCTGGTCGATATGGTCAGCCATATCACCGCCGATGGCCGCACCCATGGGGCGCGGATCATCAATATCTCCCCTTTGGGATTGATGTCCCGGACCGATGCGCAATTGGACATCGGCCAGCGGATCACGATCTGGCTGCCGGTCGCGAAGGATCATGCCGGGGAAGTGCGCTGGGCCGAGGATGGGCGGCTGGGCGTCGAGTTTCTGGAGCGGATCGAGCAGTCCATGTATGACGCAATGCTCTCGCTCATCCCACCCCGGCAAACGGCCTGGTAAAGCCCTCCCCCACTTCCAGGCGCTGACGCGACCGGACCAGCGCTTCGGGCATTTCCGTGCGCAGAAATTGCATCATCGCTTCGCGGACTTCGCAGCGTAGGTCGAAGGCCGTGCCGGCATTGCGGGCGCTGAGGAGGCCGCGCAATTCCAGCGCATCGGCGCGGTGGTCCGTGACCTGCAGGATCGCGACCCGACCGTCCCAGCGATGGTTGGATTTGACTGTTTCGATGAACCTTGCGCGGATTGGTTCTATGTCGGTGGCGGGATCGACATAGAGGAATATGGTTCCCAACAGGTCGGACGTTGTCGTCGTCCAGTTCTGGAATGGCTTTTCAAGGAAATAGGATACCGGGACGATCAGGCGGCGATCGTCCCAGAGGCGCACCACGACATAGGTAAGCTTGATATCCTCCACCCTGCCCCATTCGCCCTCCACGATCAGCACATCGTCCAGCCGGATCGGTTCGGAAAAGGCCATCTGGATACCCGCGATCAGGTTCTTGAGCGCTGGTTGGGCCGCTGCGCCTATGGCGAGACCCGCAAGGCCCGCTGACGCCATCAGGGTAACGCCGATGGCGCGGACGCCCGGAATGGCGATCAGCATCAGCGAGAGGATGATGAAGCCGATGACGAACTGCGTCACGCGGTAAAGGATGCGGACGCGCGTATGCTGACGGCGCGCCTTCAGATTGTCCTCCACCGTGATGTCGCTTCGGCGTTCGATAAGGATGCGACCCGCGCGCATGGCCGCGAAAATCAACCATCCCACCAGCAAAATGAACAGCATCTGGGCGGCGATGGTCCAGATCGCCTCCACCTTCGGGGTGAAGGTCAGCGGCTGGATTCCGGCGGCCAGTGTCATCAGCACGATCAGCCAGCGGGTCGGATGATAGAGGGCGGGAAGAATGACCGGTTCTATCCCCATTTTACGGACGATACGGGCAGCGATCCAATAAGCGAGCCCGTGCAGCAGGAAGGCGATGGCGACCGACAAGGCGATGGAGATCGCAGCCGTCGGCGTTATGTGGTTAAGGCTGATGTCCGATTGCATGAGCACGCAACGGCTCGGCTTCTGGATGGTTTCGCGGTTGCAGCAATTGTGAGCTTTGACTGGGTGAAACGTTCTTCCGCAAAGGCAGGAGCATTTGCCCTAACCGCTCCGAAGCAATCCGACCGCTGCGTCGCGTTCGAAGAGATAGAGGCAGGTTCTGGCCGCCTCCCCCCTCGCTTCGGTAAGGCCGCCGTCGCGGTCGATCAGGAGATGGGCGTCATCCCGAGCGGAATCGAGCAGGGTCGAAAGATGTTCGGGGGTGGCGAGTTTCAACTGCGCTTCGCCGGACTGGCGGGTGCCGAGAATTTCTCCCGCCCCCCGTAATCGCAGATCTTCTTCGGCGATGCGGAAGCCGTCATTGGTTTCGCGCATCAGCGCGAGACGCGCGCGGCTGGTTTCGCTTAGTGCGGCGCCGCGCAGGAGGATGCAGACCGAATGGTTCTGGCCTCGGCCTACGCGGCCCCGAAGCTGATGGAGCTGGGCAAGGCCGAAGCGTTCGGCCCCTTCTATGATGATGAGGTTGCTGTTGGGCACGTCGACGCCGACCTCGATGACGGTCGTGGCGACAAGGATTTTCGTGCGGGCCGACGCAAAGGACGCCATCGCGGCGTCCTTTTCCGGGCCTTTCATGCGGCCGTGGACAAGGCCCACAAGATCGCCGAAGCGCATCTTCAGCATTTCGGCGCGGGCTTCGGCGGCGGCCTGATCGCTGGTTTCGCTTTCCTCGACCAGCGGACAGACCCAATAGGCCTGACCGCCGCCCTCGATATGGCGGGCGAGGGCTTCGACCACTTCGTCAAGGCGGTTGGCGGACATCACGACGGTCTGGATCGGCTGGCGTCCCGGCGGCATCTCATCGAGGCGGGAGACGTCCATCTCGCCATAATAGGTCAATGTCAGTGTGCGCGGGATGGGGGTCGCGGTCATCACCAGCAGATGCGGCGTCCGCTCGGCCTTGGCGGCGAGCATCATGCGCTGGGCGACGCCGAAGCGATGCTGTTCGTCAATCACCGCAAGGGCGAGATTCCTGTAGCGGACGGCGTCCTGAAAAATGGCGTGGGTGCCGACAAGAATGTCGATGCTGCCGTCCGCGAGGCCCATCAGGGTGGATTCGCGGGCCTTGCCCTTTTCCCGACCGGTGAGGATGGCGATGGTGACGGGCAGGCCCGACGCCATCTTGCGCAGCGTTTCATAATGCTGGCGGGCGAGGATTTCCGTGGGGGCGAGGAGTGCGCCTTGAGCACCCGCCTCCACCGTGTTGAGAAGCGCCATCAGGGCGACCAGCGTCTTGCCCGAGCCGACATCGCCTTGCAGCAGGCGGAGCATCGGGACGGGTTGGGCCATGTCGCCTTCGATCTCCATGAAGGCGCGGCGCTGGGCGCCGGTCGGGGCGAAGGGCAGTTGGAGCATGGCGCGCAGGCGGCCGTCTCCGGCGATGGGAACGCCCTTGCGCTTGCGGGAGGACTGGCGGACGAGCATCAGCGCGAGTTGGCCGGCGAAAATTTCGTCATAGGCGAGGCGTTCGCGGGCCTTGGCGTCGCTGGGGTCGGCGTGGATGCGGGTCAGGGCTTCGCGCCACGTGGGCCAGCCCTTTTGGCCGAGCAGGCTGGGTTCGATCCATTCGGGAAGGTCCGGGGCGCGGCTCAGCGATTGCGTGACCAGATCGCGCAGGCGGTTGTTGGTGAGGCCTTCGGACAAGCCATAGACCGGCTCGCGCGCGGGAATGGTGGCGGCTTCCTCCGGCGGGAGGACATAGTCGGGATGGACGATCTGGAGATTGTCGCCATAGGCCTCCAGCTTCCCGGAGATGAATTTGGGTTCGTTCAACGGCAACAGCTTGCGGGGCCAGGCGCTGTTGCGGCCGAAATAGACCAGCGCGACGCTGTTGCCGTGCTTGTCCTGCGCAATGACGCGAAAAGGCGCGCGGGCGCTGCCGGAGGCGCGATAATCGGTGGGGGTGAGTTCGATGCCGATGACGCGACCTGAGTCGGAAAGAATCAATTCGTCCACCATGCGGCGGTCGATGAAGCTGACCGGCAGGTGGAAGGCGACGTCCACGGCGCGGGCCAGGCCGAGCCGCTCCAGCGGTTTGGCGAGCGCCGGCCCAACGCCTTTCAGCGCTTCGATTTCGGTGAAGAGTGGGTTGAGGATATCGGGTCGCATGGTTATGGCCCATGGCTGTAGCCCAGCCGGGATGGTGGTTCAAACATCCGATAGGATTTTGGCGATCGGCGGTTTTGGCATGTCCGGTTAAGGAACAAATTGTGAACGAAGATCCCCGCATCCGCCGCCTGCAATTCCGGGCCTGGCATCGTGGCATCAAGGAAGCGGACCTCGCCGTGGGCGGGTATTTCGACCGTTACCATGCCGGGTGGGGCGAAGAGGAACTCGATTGGTTCGAACGGTTTATCGAAGAACAGGATGCCGACATCATGGCCTGGGCCCTGGGGACGCTGCCGCTGCCGGATGAGTGGCGCGGACCGATGTGGGACAAGTTTGTGCAGATGGATTTTGTGGAGATCGGGAAGAAATAAGCGCCCTTCCCACCCTTGCGCATTTCCCTGCACCCGCCTGCGGCTGGTCCCCCTCCCTATCTCACGATGGGAGGATTGAAGAGTGAATGATGACCGATCTTCTGAAAATCCTCAAAGCCTCCGCACCCATGACCCTCTCCGGGGTTCCGGCCGGGTTTCAGCCCTGGTTGCTGGCGGATATTGCCCGGGCGGCGCCTTCTCGCGCCCTGTTCGTCGCGCCCGACGAGCAACTCATGCGGGCGGTCGCGGATACGGCGCATTATTTCGCGCCGGAGATCGAGATTGTCGAAATTCCCGCCTGGGACTGCCTGCCCTATGACCGCGCCAGTCCTTCGCTGCGCACGGCTTCGGCGCGCTTGGCAGGGCTTTATGCGCTTCAGGGCAAGCCCAAGGGTCCGCAGCTCGTCCTGACCACGCTCAATGCGTTGACGCAGCGGACCCTCACCCCGTTCCGCGTCAGGCAACTGGTCGCGAAGCTCGCGCCCAAGGAGCGGATCGCGATTTCGCGGCTCGCCGATATGTTGCAAGCCAATGGCTATGTGCGCACCGACACCGTGCATGACCGGGGCGAGTTCGCCATTCGTGGCGGCATTGTCGACCTGTTCCCCGGCGGCGAGGAACAGCCGCTGCGGCTGGATTTCTTCGGGGATGAGATTGAGACGGTGCGGCGTTTCGACCCCGCCGACCAGCGGACCAGCGGCAGTGTCGAGGGCTTCACGCTGCTGCCCGCATCCGAGGCTTTGCTGGACGAGGAAACGATCAAGCGCTTTCGCGGGCGCTATCGCGAGACGTTCGGGGCGACGGCGACGGGCGACCCGCTCTATCAGGCGGTGAGCGACGGCCGGCGCTTGGCCGGCATGGAGCATTGGCTGCCGCTGTTCGAGGAACGGCTGGTGCCGATGACCGAGCATCTGGGCGACGATACGCTGGTCGTGCTGGACCATGGCGTGGCGGGCGCGGCCGAGGCGCGGTTCGAAGCGATCCGGGACTATCATGCCAACCGCGTGCAGGCGAAGTCCTCCGATCCGGGGGCATATCGGCCGCTGGAACCGAAGGCGCTCTATCTGGACGCCGATGAGTGGACAGCGACTGTCCGCGAATGGCCGATGCATGAGACGACGCCTTTTCATGAGCCGGAGAGCGCCTCCGTTCTGGATTTCGCCGTCGATGGGCCGCGTGATTTCGCGCCGGAGCGGGCGCAGAACGCCAATGTCTATGAGGCGGTGGGCAAGCATATCGCGTCGCTCCAGCGGGCGAAGAAGAAGGTGGTCATCGCCAGCTATTCCGGGGGCGCGCGGGAGCGGCTTTCGGGGCTGCTGGCCGATCATGGGCTGAAGCGGATTGCGGCGGCGGATAGCTGGCAGGAGGCTTTGGGGATAGCGGCCGGCGGCAGCACGGTGCTGACCGTGTTGCCGCTCGACCATGGCTTTACCGCGCCCGATGTGGCGGTGCTGACCGAGCAGGATATGCTGGGCGACCGGCTGGTGCGGCGTGCGAAGCGGAAGAAAAATGCCGACGCGTTCCTGCAAGAGCTGGCGACGCTCTCACCGGGCGATCTGGTCGTGCATATGGACCATGGCATTGGCCGCTATGAGGGGCTGACGCAGATTCCGGTCGCCAAGGCGGCGCATGACTGCGTGGCGCTAGAATATGCGGGCGGCGACAAGCTGTATGTGCCGGTGGAGAATCTGGAGGTTCTCTCCCGCTATGGGTCCGACAGCGAAGGCGTGAGCCTCGACAAGCTGAGCGGCGAGGCGTGGCAGCGGCGCAAGGCGCGAATGAAGGAGCGCATCCGCGAGATTGCGGGGGAATTGCTCAAGACGGCGGCGGAGCGGGCGCTTCGGGCGGCTACGGTGGCCGAGCCGGACAGCGCGGGCTATCCGGCGTTCGTGGACCGCTTCCCCTATCAGGAAACCGAGGATCAGGACCGCGCCATCATGGACGTGGTCGAGGATCTGGGCGCCGGGCGGCCGATGGACCGGCTGGTGTGCGGCGATGTGGGCTTCGGCAAGACGGAGGTCGCCCTGCGCGCTGCTTTCGTGGCGGCGATGGCGGGGATGCAGGTGGTGGTGATCTGCCCGACCACCCTGCTCGCCCGGCAGCATCATATGAATTTCGAGGAGCGCTTCCGGGGCTTTCCGGTGAATATCGGGCGCCTGTCGCGGCTAGTGCCGGATAAGGAGGCCAAGGCCGTCAAGGCCGGGCTGGCCGATGGGACCATCGATATTGTGGTCGGCACCCATGCGCTGCTGGCCAAGGGGCTGGAGTTCAAGCGGTTGGGCCTCGTCATTGTTGACGAGGAACAGCGGTTCGGCGTGACGCACAAGGAGCGGCTGAAGAGCCTCAAGACCGATGTGCATGTGCTGACGCTGACGGCGACGCCCATTCCCCGGACGTTGCAAATGGCGATGTCGGGGCTTCGCGAACTGTCCGTCATTCAGACTCCGCCGGTCGATCGTCTGGCGGTGCGGACCTACATCATGCCCTGGGATGGCGTAGTGATCCGCGAGGCGCTGCTCCGCGAGCATTATCGGGGCGGGCAGAGCTTCTTCGTGGTGCCGCGCATCGCCGATCTGACCGAGGTGGAGGAGTTCCTGCGCACCGAAGTGCCGGAGGTGAAGCCCATCGTTGCTCACGGCCAGATGAGCGCGACCGAGGTCGAGGAGCGCATGTCGGCCTTCTACGACAAGCGTTACGATGTGCTGCTGTCGACCACGATTGTTGAGAGTGGCCTCGACATTCCTTCGGCCAATACGCTGATCATCCATCGGGCGGATCGCTTTGGGCTGGCGCAGTTGTACCAGCTTCGCGGGCGCGTCGGGCGATCGAAGGCGCGGGCCTATGCCTATTTCACGACGCCCGCGAACAGGATCATCACCGAGACCGCCGAGAAGCGGCTGAAAGTGTTGTCCGATCTGGATACGCTGGGCGCCGGGTTCCAGTTGGCCAGCCACGACCTCGACATTCGCGGCGCGGGCAATCTGGTCGGGGACGAGCAGTCGGGCCATATCAAGGAGGTCGGCTTCGAACTCTACCAGTCGATGCTGGAGGATGCGATCCTGGAGGCCAAGGCAGGTGGCGCGGGGATCGAGAAGCGCGACAGCTTCTCGCCGCAGATCAGCGTGGACGCGCCGATCCTGATCCCGGAGGACTATGTGCCCGATCTCGACCTGCGCATGGGGTTGTACCGGCGCTTGAACGAGGTCGAGGACCGGCAGGGGCTGGAGGCCTTTGCCGCCGAACTGATCGACCGCTTCGGCAAGCTGCCCGCGCCGACGCAAAATCTGTTCAAGATCATCGAGATCAAGCAGAATTGCCTCACCGCCAATATCTCCAAGATCGACGTGGGCGCCAAGGGCGCGCTGGTCAGCTTCTTCGAGGATCGCTTCCCCCGGCCCGAAGCGCTGGTGGCCTATATTCAGCGGTTGAATGGCGTCGCGCGACTGCGGCCCGACAGCAAGGTCGTGGTGAACCGGGCCTGGGCCGATCCGGCAGCGCGGCTGAACGGCGCGCTGCAATTGTCGAAGGGACTGGCGAAGGCGGCGGGCTAGTTCCGTCGCCAGCACTCTTTGTCATGCCGCAGAAAAATGTCAGCAACAGTCGCAACCTACATCCTGCCGCGATGACCGGGCAGCAAAGTCCGGCGTCGAGCAGGAGAATTTTTGCATGAGTTTGACCCTTATCGCGCTGGCGACCGCAACCGCGACGCACAGCGTCCAGATCGATCATCGTGGCACGCCCGTGCAGGCCATCTACAGCGCACGGACGGAAATCCGCACCAAGACCGTGGGCGCCAAGACCCCCAACCGGATGGACATGCAACGGTGCCAGTGGACCGCGACCGTCATGGTCGACCGCGCGCTCAGCCATGCGCCTGCGCTGAGCCGCACTGTTTCGAGCGACAGGCAGTTTTCCGGCAGCGAGCATGGCGCCTGCACGCCGGGGCGTCAGTCGGGCGAACGCAATCTGACGCAGCATGAGCGCGCGATCCGCGACCATCTGATCTCGGTTGCGGAGACGGACCGGGCGCCGCTTCTGGCTGAACTCGATGCGGTCCGTAATCTTGCCTCGAACTGAGAAAAAGCTGGCGCTGGCATGCGCCCTGATGGGTTGCGCCAGCGCCGGTCCCGCCCTGGCCCAATATGCTGACGGGGTTTCTGCGACGGTCGAGGTCGCGAGCGACGAGCGACGCCGGGGCCTGAGTTGGAGCGATGGCGATCCGGTGCTGCGCGGAACCCTTTCAGTGCCGGTGGCGCAGGGCCTGAGCCTGGATGGTACAGCGGTTTCGCTATGGGGAAGCGACCGGCATGGCGGCGCGGATGCCGCAGTCGATCTGGGCGCGACCTTTGCGCGGCAGATCGGTGGATGGCGGCTGTCCGCTGAGGGACGCTACCATCTGTTTCCGGGCGCGTCCGGGCAGGGCTATGGTGAAATGGGCGTCGGTGCGGGATTTCTGATTGGCCCGGCCAGCGTTGATCTCAATGGCAGCTATGCACCCCGACAATCGTCCATTGGCGGGGATAATCTCTATCTGTCGGCGTCGGTGGCGGCAGGAGTACCGGGAACGCCTTTCACCGTTTCGGCGCGGGTCGGCCGGTCTTCGGGGGACGTTCGCGATCCGGCCCGGGCCGCGCGATTGCGGCCGGATGGCAGCTATTGGGACCATGGCGTCAGCGTCGATTATCTGAAAGGGCGCTGGTTCGCCGGATTGCGCTATGCCAACAGCAGCATCGACGGTCCGACGAGCCGTCATGCCGGGGCCAGCCTGATCGGGCGGATCGGCCTAAGCCTTTAGCGCCAGCGCCACGAGATCGGCGGACGACACGCCCGCCGAGCGCAGGAACCCCTGATAATAATCGCAGCCTTCCCGGGCCAGCAGATCGAGCTGCTGTTCGGTCTCCACCCCCTCCGCGATGACGCTGAGGCCGAGCGATTTCGCCATGTGGATGACCCCGCGCACGATGATGCGGTCGCGGGCGGTGCCCGCAATGTCCTGCGCCAGACCGCTGTCGATCTTCAGATAATCGAGCGGCAGGCTTTTCAGATAGGCAAGGCTGGAATAGCCGGTGCCGAAATCGTCCACCGCGACGGCCAGCCCCTCCGCGCGCAAGGCGGTGAGCAGCGCGGTCGCATTGTCCACATCCTCGATCAGGCCGCTTTCGGTGATCTCCACCGTCAGGCGCGAGCGAGGAAAGCCGCTGGTATCGACCAGATTCAGAAATTGCGGCATGAAGCCGGGCTGGGCGATATCGTCCGCCGTGACGTTGATCGACAGGCGCAGATGCGACAGCGCACGCGGCCAGGCGGCGGCCTGACGCAACGCTTCGGCCTGGATATGCGCCGAAAGCGGCAGCATATAGTCGGAACGCTCCGCCGTCGCGAACAGCATGCCCGCGCCCAGCGCCCCATATTGCGGGTGGTTCCAGCGGGCGAGCGCCTCCACCCCCGTCATATGCTCGCTGTCGACCGGATATTGCGGCTGGAACACGATGCCGATCTCACCCCGGTGAAGCGCCAGACGCAGATCGGTTTCAAGCTGGTCCGCATCGACCTGACGGCTGCGCTTTTCAGCGGAGAAGATGCGGATGCCCTCCCCGCCGCCCTGCCGCGCATCGGCCAGAGCGGTTCCAGCACGACGGATAAGATGGGTGGCGTCGTCGTCGGGGCGCGACTGGGCAATGCCGCAGCGCGCGGTGAGGCGAATCAGATGGTCGCCCGCGCTGAACGGACGGCCGATGGCGCCGATCAACTGGCGCGCGAGGAAGGTGGCGCGGTCGGCGGCGGCGGCTTCACCGGTCAGGCCGATGAGAAATTCCGTGCCCGCGATCCGCGCGGCGATGGCGCCGGTCGCCACGTCGACGGTCATCCGCTCGATCCGGCGGGCGATGCGGCCCAGCAGCGCGTCGCCCACAACCTGGCCATAGGCCGCGTTCATCCGGTCGAACTGGCTGATCGAAAGCAGCAGCACCGTGGTTGCCAGTCCCTTGCGCTGGTCCAGCCAGTCGAGCGCAGCCTGGCGCGAGCGCAGGCCGGTCAGGTCGTCCCGGCCGGTCGCGTCATGACCGTGGGCATCGGACAGCCACTCCACATCCGCCGCGACCACGCCGTCGATCAGGCGCAGATGGTGGACCAGCCTGTCGCCGGGACGACCGGACGCGGCATGGGCGAAGGCTTCCGGGCGCCCGCTGCGCATCATGCCGCGCAGCGCCGCGATGACCGAGCGGCGTTCGGAACGCGGCAGGCGACGGATGAAGCGCGCCGGTCCGATGCGCTGACTGTCGAGGCCCAGATGGCGAGCCAGGCTGTCGCTGAGGCGGATGGCGTTCCCTTCCCTCTCCCAGAACAGCGCATCGCCGCGACGAATCCGCTGAGCGCGGCGGCTGTGCGTCACGCCGCCGACGAGCCGGTCGACCAGCCGCTGTGCGGACGCGAGGGTGGCGCGCAGTTCATCCGGGGAAAAAGGCGCGGCAAGATAATGGGTGGCGCCCGCCTCCAGCCACAACGGCACATCGGCCATTTCGCGCCTGTCGACCAGCGCGATCAACGCCCCGCCGCCGGCATCGACCACGGGGGTCATGGCTGCGATCAGCCTTGCACCGCCGTTGCGGGCGCCGCGGATGTCGATCAGGGCGATCTGGGCATCGCTGTGCAGGAAACGCTGCGCGGCATCGGCAGGCCGCCGGGCCGCCATCACGCGCCAGCCCGCCTGCCGCGCGGCATGGGACAGACCGTCGCGGTCGCCCGAAGACAGGATGAAAAGGCTGCGCTGTCCGTCCAGTGCGGTTTCACCGCTCACATGATGCTCCTTGGGGGACGGTCCATTGCCCCTTCCTACCTTATATCGGTTACCGACCTGTTCACGTTGCTGCAACCGGGCTGCAACCGGACTGCAACAGGGCCCCGGTGCCCTTGCATGGCGCAGGTCCATGGCCTAGCTAGGAAATATGGATATGGTCGATCCTGCGCGCACGGCGTTGACCGATGCATTCGGCCGCCGGATCAGCTATTTGCGGATTTCGGTGACGGATCGCTGCGACCTGCGCTGTCGCTACTGCATGGCGGAGCGGATGCAGTTCCTGCCGAAGAATCAGGTACTGACGCTGGAGGAGATCGCGCTGCTGGCCGATCTTTTCATATCGCGGGGCGTCCGGCGGATCAGGCTGACCGGCGGCGAACCGCTGGTGCGGCGGGATATTGTCGATCTGGTGCACCGGATCGGGCGCCATCTGGGCGGCGGACTGGACGAGGTGACGCTGACCACCAACGGCACGCGGCTGGCGCAGCATGCGCAGGCGCTGACCGATGCGGGCGTCCGGCGGATCAATGTCAGCCTGGACAGCCGCGATCCTGATCGTTTCGCCGATGTGACGCGGGGTGGCGATGTACGGGCTGTGATCGACGGCCTGGACGCGGCGCGGGCGGCGGGCCTCTCGGTCAAGATCAACATGGTCGCGCTCCGTGGCGTCAACGAGGATGAAATCCTGCCGATGCTGCATTGGTGCGATCGTCAGGGTTTCGACCTGACGCTGATCGAGACGATGCCGCTGGGCGAAACCGGGGAGGATCGGACGGATCATTATCTGCCGCTGACGCAGGTGGCCGAATCGATCCGCCGGCACCATGCACTGTCCCCTGTCGCGCACCGCACAGGGGGACCTGCACGCTATCATGCCGTCCAGGGGCTGAAAGTGCGCCTGGGACTGATAACGCCGCTGACCCACAATTTCTGTTCCGACTGCAATCGGATGCGCATGACCTGCGAGGGCAAGATCTTCATGTGTCTGGGCCATGAGGATCATGTCGACCTCAAGACCGCCTTGCGCGAGGGCGGGTTGGCCGCCGTGGAACCGTTGATCGACCGCGCCCTGCGGTTGAAGCCCGCGCGCCATGATTTCCGCATCGGGCCGGGCGTCTCGGCCGCGGTGCAGCGGCATATGAGCGTGACCGGAGGATGACGGACGAAGTTCGGCGCGCTCTGGTCGCCTCCCCCACTCCGGCCGCAAAGGCGGCAGAGGAAAGGCTGCGCGCAGCCTATGATTTCGTGCCGGTCGAACAGGCGGACATGATCATCGCGCTGGGCGGCGACGGCTTCATGCTCCAGACGCTGCACTCCATGCTGGAAGGGCGGCGCATCCTGCCGGTGTTCGGGATGAACCTGGGAACCGTGGGCTTCCTGATGAATGAATGGCGGTTGGAGCGGCTGGAACAGCGGATCGAGGCTGCCAAGGCGTTCAAGGTCAATCCACTGCGCATGAATGTCGATACGGTGGATGGCGAACGCTTCTCCATTCCCGCGATCAACGAAGTATCTCTGCTGCGCGAAACGCGCCAGACGGCCAAGCTGGAGGTGAAGGTCAACGACCGCGCCGTCTTGCCGGAACTGGTGTGCGACGGGGTGTTGGTGGCGACGCCGGCGGGATCGACCGCCTATAATCTGTCGGCGCACGGACCGATCCTGCCTTTGGGGTCGGCACTGGTGGCGCTGACGCCGATCAGCCCCTTTCGTCCCCGGCGCTGGCGGGGGGCGATCCTGCCGGAAAATACGGCCATTCAGTTCACCGTGCTCGATCCGGTGAAGCGCCCGGTCAGCGCCGTGGCAGACCAGCGCGAAGTGCGCGACATCGCGCAGGTCGAGGTGAAGATCGACCGTGCGACGCCGCTGACGCTGCTGTTCGACCCCGAACATACGCTGGATGACCGGATCGCGGCGGAACAGTTCATCGCCTGAAAATTTCCGGCAATTGGCGCTTGCCATGTCTGGAAAGCCGCTGCTATAGGCGCGGCCTGCCCAGCGCAAGCCGG